>NZ_JBHXVG010000002.1:0-541179 GCF_042672405.1 Streptomyces sp. NPDC127197
TGAAGAACACCGGGGTGTTGTTGCCGACGAGGTCGTAGTTGCCCTCCTCGGTGTAGAACTTCAGCGCGAAGCCACGCGGGTCACGGACGGCGTCCGCCGCACCCAGGTTGCCGGCCACGGTCGAGAAGCGCAGGAAGACCTCGGTCTGCTTGCCGACCTCGGAGAGGAACCCGGCACGCGTGTACCTGGTCACGTCGGCGGTCACCGTGAAGGTGCCGTAGGCACCGGCGCCACGGGCGTGCACGACCCGCTCCGGGATGCGCTCACGGTTGAAGTGGGCCAGCTTCTCGAGCAGGAGCTGGTCCTGGACGAGCACCGGGCCGCCGATGCCCGCGGTCTCGCTGTTCTGGTTGTCGGCGACCGGCGCACCGGCCTCCGTCGTAAGCGGTCCCTGCGTCACGTGCGCCTCCTGCATCATTCCTGACCGTTCCTGTCCCTCGGCCAAAGCCAGGCTCGATCCTACAATGGACATTGTCTAAGTCAAGCAGAGCTCCAAAGCCACACCTATTCGTAAACTGGTTACCAGCTGCTAAGCTGAGCTTTATGAGTGACCTTCTGGAACGACTGCGCGGACGTGGATGGCGGATGACCGCGCAGCGGCGCGTCGTGGCCGAGGTCCTCGACGGCGAACACGTCCACCTGACGGCCGACGAGGTCCACGCGCGGGCTGTCGCCAAGCTGCCCGAGATCTCCCGGGCGACCGTCTACAACACGCTGGGCGAGCTGGTGTCCCTGGGTGAGGTGCTCGAGGTCGCCACCGACAAGCGCGCCAAGCGGTACGACCCGAACGCCCACCGGCCCCACCACCACCTGGTGTGCGCCCAGTGCGGCGCGATCCGCGACGTCCATCCGAACGGCAACCCGCTGGCCGACCTCCCGGACTCGGAGCGCTTCGGCTTCACGGTCTCGGACGTCGAAGTGACGTACCGCGGCGTCTGCCCGAACTGCGCGAGCGCGTAACGACAGCCTTCCAGCCAGCCCCGGCATCGATACGGTGCCGGGGTTTTCTGCTGCGCACGCGCACTCAAACGCACTGAGGGGCTCGGATCGAATGATCCGAGCCCCTCAACCTTCAGTAGCGGGGACAGGATTTGAACCTGCGACCTCTGGGTTATGAGCCCAGCGAGCTACCGAGCTGCTCCACCCCGCGTCGGTGAATGCAACGTTACGTCAATGACGAGGAAGGAAGCAAATCAGTTACCAGCTCACCCTTCCGCCGTCAGTCCGCGGGCAATCGTGCCGCCCAGGGCGGCACGGGTGGGCGCTGGGGGTCCCCCTCTGAGGGAGGCACCCCGTCACGCCGGGCTGCGCTCCCCACCCGGCCTCAGCCGCGACGCCGGGCACCCGCCGGACCAGCTCCAGCACGGGCCGGCGTCACGCCGACAGCTCCTCCCGCAAGGCATCCCGCAACCGCGCCGCCCGCTCCGAAACCTCCGCCGGCCCCAGGTTCACGGCAAGGTCGGCCCACCGCTGCCCCTCCGCCAACTCCCCCCGACGCGCGTAGACGAGGGCCAGCCGCAGCGCCGCCCGCCCGTGCCCCGCGTCAGCGGCCCGCGTCCACCACACGGCAGCCTCCGGCTCACTCCCCTCCCGAGCCAACAGCAGCCCAAGATTGAACGCCCCGTTCCGCGACCCGGCCTCGGCCGCCTCCCGGTACCACCGGGCCGCCTCGACCACATCACCGCGCGCCGCGGCCAGCATCCCGACCCGCACCTGCGCTCTGCGATGCCCTTGATGAGCCGCCCGCTCGTACCACTCCTCACACTCGGACTTCTCATGCACCGACTCCCCCAGCTCATGCTGAGGAGCCGGCGGCCGCCGAGCGTCGAGCAGGGCCGCCAGCCGGTAGGCGGCTTCCGCGCTCCCGCCACCGGCCGCGCACCGAAGATGCCGCTCGGCGTCCAGCTCGTCCCCGTCCCGCAGTCGCGCGATCCCGACCTGCAGCGCGGCTTCGATGTGCCCGGCTGCAGCGGCCCGCTCGTACCACCGCAGCGCGGCCGCGTCCTCGCCGCGTCCGGCATACAGAATCCCCAGGTTGAACGCGGCGTCCACGCTTCCCGCCTCCGCGGCCTTGGAGAACCACGGCTCGGCCCCGGTCTGGTCCCCGCCCTGGAGCAGCAGGATCGCCAGCGCGTTCGCCGCCTCCCGGTGCCCGGCGTACGCCGCGCGCCGGTACCACTGCTCAGCCTGTGTGGTCCGCCCCTGTTCGGCGCAGAGCAGCCCGAGGTTGTAGGCCCCGTTGACGTCCCCGGCGTCCATCGCGGCCCGGTACCAGCGCTCGGCGGTCTGGGTCTGCCCGCGCTCGGCGTGCAGCGCGCCCAGTGCGTTGGCCGCGTTGCCGTCACCCTCCTGCGCGGCGCGCAGCCACCAGACGGCGGCGCTCTCCTCGTCCCCGGCGTCCCGGAGCAGGAACCCGAGCGCGCAGGCGGCGCGCGCCTCGCCGTCCTTGGCGGACGTCAGATACCAGCGCCCGGCCTCCTTCAGCTCGCCGCGCTTCTCGAGGATCGCCCCGAGGTGCAGCGCGGCCCGGCGGTGGCCGCGTGCGGCGGCCTGCCGGTACCACTGTTCGGCCTCCGCCTCCGCAGGCGGCTCGACACCGTTGTCAGACCCGGCCCCGCCCTCCTGTGCCGCCCGGCGATCAAGCGTGCGCGCCAGCCGGTACGCCGCTTCCCGGTGGCCCCGCTCGGCGGCGACCCGCATCCACTGCTCGGCGTCGGCGTCGGCGCGGTGCTCCAGCAGGTCGGCGAGGGCGTAGGCGCCCAGGACGTGTCCCTGTTCGGCGGACTGGCGCAGCCAGTACTCGGCGGCGGGTTCGTCACCGCGTTCGCGGTGGTGCCGCCCGAGGGCGTGCGCGGCGGCCGCGCTGCCGGCGACGGCGGCGACCCGCCACCACCCGGCGGCCTCGTCGGCGTACCCACGCTGGTGCAGCAGGACGCCCAGGTTGTTGGCGGCGGCGCGGTCGCCCTCGGCGGTCGCGGCGCGCAGATGGGGTTCGGCTCCGTCGAGATCGCCGCGGCGCAGCAGCATGGCGCCGAGGACGCTCATGGCCTCGACGTCACCGGCCTCGGCGGCGAGCCGCTGACGCGCCTCCTCGGCCGCTTCGCCGGTTTCGTCCCGGGTCTCCTCCTGGCCGGAAGGCTGCACAAATCGCCCTGTCTCGAACAGAGTTGCCTTGTCCCCCATAACGTCCATCGTCGCACCACCTGCAACCTGGGTACACCTGGTATACCGCAGCCAGTGAGGTCACTTCAGCGTTTTGTCGACATGCCCACAGAGAGATAAGTCAAACACAGTTCTGCCAACTCCCCACGGCGGCACGGCGATGTGGCACATCGGCACATGCGTTCGCACACCACGAAGGCCCGGATCCTTGGAGGATCCGGGCCTTCGACTTCAGTAGCGGGGACAGGATTTGAACCTGCGACCTCTGGGTTATGAGCCCAGCGAGCTACCGAGCTGCTCCACCCCGCGTCGTTGTTCTGCAACCGTATCACGACGCGGGGAGAGCTTTTCGATCAGCTGCTTCGATCAGCTGCTGTTCGGACTGCTGGTGGGGCTGGGGCTGCCGGTGGGGCTGGGACTCTTGGTGGGCTTGGGACTGCTGTTGCCACCGCCACCGCCCGTGTTGCCGGCCTGCGACTGCGCCTCCTCGGCCCGCTTCAGCGCCTCCTCCAGGTCCTCCTGAGCCCTGCCATAGGCCTCCCAGTCGTTGTTCTTCAGGGCTTCCTGGCCGGCCTCGAAGGCCTTCTGGGCGTCGCTGAGCGCTTCCTGGACCGTGGGGTTGTCCGATGTCGGCGGCGGTGTCGTGTCCTCGCCCTCGTCCGGTGGTGTCGGGGCCGAACCCTCCGCCCCGAAGACCTTGTTGAGGGCCTGGTCGAGAGTGTCCTCGAAGGCGGTGTTGCCGCCGTAGGACACCAACACCTTGCGCAGCAGCGGGTACTTCAGTCCGCCACCGCGTACGTAGACCGGCTCCACGTACAGCAGTCCGCCGTTCAGTGGCACCGTCAGCAGGTTGCCGTACTCCACTTCCGAGTCGCCGCCTCTCAGCAGCCGGATGGACTCGGCGATGTCCTGTTCGGAGTTGAACTGGCTCTGGACCTGTTTGGGTCCGTTGACCGTCGTGCTGGTGGGCAGTTTCAGGATTCTGATCTTGCCGTAGCCGCTGGTGCCCGCCTCGGCGTCGACCGACATGAACGCGCTGAGGTTGTCGCGCCCGTTGGGCGTGAACGTCGTCGTCAGCGAGAACGCCTGTTCCTTCTGGTCGGGCATCTTCATGCTCAGGTAGTACGGCGGCACCGCGTCGCCCGACTTGTTGGTCGGGTCGTCCGGCACCTGCCACACCTCGCTGCCGCTGAGGAACGTGTCGGCGTCCTTGACGTGGTAGCGGGTGAGCAGCTCGCGCTGGACCTTGAACAGGTCCTGCGGGTAGCGGAGATGGGCCATCAGCGAGTTGTTGATCTCGCTCCGCGGCTCCACCGTGTCGGGGAACGCCTTCATCCAGGTCTTCAGGACCGGGTCCTGGGTGTCCCACTGGTAGAGCTTGACCTCGCCGGTGTACGCGTCGACGGTCGCCTTCACCGAGTTGCGGATGTAGTTGACCTGGTTCTGCTGGGCCACCACCGCGCGCTGGTCGTTGGTCGCGGTCAGCGAGTCCGCCGTGGTGGTACCGAGGGTCGTACGGGAGGCGTACGGGTATCCGTTCGTCGTCGTGTACGCGTCCACGATCCACTGGATCTTGCCGTCCACCACCGCCGGGTAGGCGTCGCCGTCGATGGTCAGCCACGGGGCCACCGCCTCGACGCGCTCCTTCGGGGTGCGGTTGTACAGGATCCGCGAACCCTCGCCGATCGCGCCGGAGTACAGGATCTGCGGCTCGTTGAGCGCCACCGCGTACGCGGCCCGGTTTATCGGGTTGGCGAGGTTGATCCCGCCCTTGCCCTCGTAGCTGTAGGTCTTCTCACCGCTGTCGTCGGAGTAGTCGATCTCCTTCTGGGGACCGCCGACGATCGAGTACGTGTTGGTCTTCTCGCCGTAGTAGATCCGCTGCTCGTAGCTGCCCAGCTGGCCCTTGGACGGCAGGTCGGACTCGGTGAAGACCGGGCGCCCCTCGGAGTCGGCGGTGGTGCCCTTGGCGGCGACCACGCCGTATCCGTGGGTGTAGCGGAAGTGGTTGTTGATCCAGTTCTGCTTGTCGATGCCCGCGTAGTTCAGCTCGCGCAGACCGATGACCGTGTCCTGGTCCTTGCCTTCCGCGCTGTAGCGGTCGACGTCCAGATTGGTCGGGAACGCGTAGTATTTCCGCATCTGTTGGAGCTGCTGGAACGTCGGCGAGACGATGTTCGGGTCCATGATGCGGATGCTGGCCGTGGAGTCGACGTCGTTGCGCAGCTTGGCCGCGTCCTCGGTGTTGCTCGTGCCCGAGTAGTCGGTGACCTGGGTGCCCTCGATGCCGTACGCGTCACGCGTCGCCTTGAGGTTCTTCGCGACGTACGGGGCTTCCTTGGCCTGCTCGTTCGGCTGGACCTGGAACTTCTGCACGATCGCCGGGTACAGCCCGCCGATGAGGATCGCCGAGAGCACCATCAGGCCGAAGCCGATGAGGGGCAGCTGCCAGGTGCGCCGCCAGATGGTGGCGAAGAACAGCAGGGCGCAGATGACGGCGATGCAGAACAGGATCGTCTTGGCCGGCAGATAGGCGTTGGCGTCGACGTACCGCAGGCCCGTCCAGTTGTCCGTCGCCTTGAAGTCGCTGGACTTGACCGCGAGGCCGTACCGGTCGAGCCAGTACGCGACCGCCTTCAGCGCGACGAAGATGCCGATGAGTACCGACAGGTGTCCGGTCGCGGCGGCCGTGGCGCGCGCGCCGGGGCTGGTGATGCGCAGCCCGCCGTACAGGTAGTGGGTGAGCGCGGCGGCGATCACGGAGAGGATCGCGGCGGCGAAGCCGAAGCCGAGCAGGAACCGGTACCAGGGCAGGTCGAAGGCGTAGAAGGCGACGTCCAGCTGGAACTGGGGGTCCTTCTGCCCGAAGGGTACGCCGTTGACCCACATCAGCCAGGTGCGCCACTGGCCGGATGCGGACGCGCCCGCGATCAGGCCCACCAGGGCGGTGATCCCGAACAGCAGCCACTTCTTGTAGGGCGCGATGCCCATCCGGTAGCGGTCGAGGCTCTGCTGCTCCATCGACATCGCGCTCAGCGGCGGGCGCAGCCGGTGGGCCAGCCAGATGTTGAATCCGACGGCGACGGCCATGAGCAGGCCGAAGACGAAGAAAAGTCCGATCTTGGTCCACAGGGTGGTGGTGAAGACGGACGAGTAGTTCACCGACCGGTACCAGAGCCAGTCCGTCCAGAAGCCCGCGAACATGGTGAACGCCATGCCGAGTACGGCAAGGACGCCCAGTGTCATGAGCAGGGTCCGGACTCGCCGGGACGGGCGGCCCACTCTGATCCGTGGCCCCGTCGGGCCTCCGCCGCGGTCCGGCATCTGGAAAGCCAAGGTGGCACCTCGAAAATCGCTGTTGGTCTGTCAGGCCCTGTGTTCGCGGGCCGTTCGATGGGCCCCGTGATCGTAGGCCCTCACCTATGCAACTTACTCACGCTTTACTCGGTTCCCGATTCCGGCCGGGAACGAGGCAGGATTGTGACCATGTCCAACACTCCCATGGCAGCGAGCCCGCTCACCCGGGCCGTACTCGAGATCGACGAGTACGCCTCCGGCCTCGGCTGGGACCAGCCCGCCCGCCTTTTCGCCCTTGTAGACACCGCGCAGCTGCGGGCCCAGGAGCCCGCGCTCGCGGCGCAGCTCGGCCTGGGGGACGAGCAGGAGGCCGCCGGTCTCACCCCGATCGAGCAGGACGAGGTTCCAACGGACAAGCCGCTGGATGAGTTCCTCGGCACGATCGCCTGGCCCGATGCGGTGGCCGGCTGTGCGCTGACGGTGGAGCGGCTGATGCTGCCGCCGTCCGCGGAGGCGCAGGTTCCGGAGGACCTGGACGAGGCGGCGCTCACGAAGTGGGTGGCGCGGCACCCGGAGCGTCAGGAGGTCCGGATGACGGTCGCCGTCCTGCGGGACGGCGCGCGTGAGTCGGCGCTGCGGCTGCGGGAGAAGGACTCGCCGACGGAGGTCCTCACCGGCTCGGAGCTGGTGCCGGGGCTGGCGCAGGCGCTGGCGGCGACGTTCGAGGACTGAGGTCTGCCTGTACGGCACTGGGGGCGCCCTTGATCGTGCGGGCGCCCCCGGGCCGCGTGTGAGCCCTGTTGCTCAGCCCTTGGTGGTGCACTTCGGCAGGTCGGCGGTGTCGCCGCTGCGGATGTCCTCGAGGGCGCCGAGCGCGTCGTCGATGGTGTTCACCTTGACGAGCGTGAGACCGCTGGGGGTGTCCTTGGCGGCGGACGCGCAGTTGTCGGCGGGCGTCAGGAAGTACTGGGCGCCCTTGCTGCGTGCGCCGACGGTCTTCATCTCGATGCCGCCGATGGGGCCCACCTCGCCTTGGTCGTCGATGGTGCCGGTGCCGGCGACGAACGAGCCGCCGGTGAGGCTGCCCGGGGTGAGCTTGTCGTAGATGCCGAGCGCGAACATCAGGCCGGCGCTGGGGCCGCCGACGTCGGCGAGCTTGATGTCGATGGTGAACGGGAACGTGTGGTCCGTGCCCGCGGAGATGCCGACGATGGCGCGCTTCGTACCGGTGTCGTCGGAGGTCGTGGTGGTGATCGTGACCTTCTCGGTCTTCGTCGCCGTCCGGTTCTCCTTCTCGGCGGCGGCCTGCTCCTTGGCGGGCACGATCGTGAAGACGACGTCCTCGCCGGGCTTGTGCCTGGTCACCAGTTCGGCGACGTCGGCGGGCGCCTTCACCGTCGTGCCGTCGACGGCCTTGATCACGTCACCGGCGTGCAGTCTGCCCTCGGCCGGGGAGTCCTTGACCACGGTGGAGACGATCACCCACGACTTCACCGGTACGTCCAGTTCCTTCAGGGCGGCGACTTTGGCGCTCTCCTGGGACTGGCTGAACTCCTCGGCGTTCTCCTGGGTGGACTCCTCCTCGGTCTTGCCGTCCGGGTAGAGCGTGTCGTGCGGGACGACCTTGTTGTCGTGCGCGAGCCAGCCGTAGACGGCCTCGACGAGGTTCATGCGGTAGTCGGCGCTGGTGACGCGGACGGTGGTCATGTTGAGGTTGCCGGTCGTCGGGTAGGTCTTGCGGCCGGAGATCTGCAGCACCGGCTCGCCGTCGTGGTCCCCGAGGGTGTTCACCGTGGGCCCCGGGGACATCTCCGAGTACGGCACGGGGATGAGTACTCCCGCGCACAGGAGCGCGATCAGCATCAGGGTGGAGGCGAGCATCGTCGCGGTGCGGCGTGGCATGGAACGACAGTACGGGACGCTTCTGTCAGCGCACCGTCAGGGCAGCCTGGCGGTCACGGGCTGGTGCGGGACTTCTCCATGGCCTCACGGAAGCGCGCGTACCCGTCCAGCTCAGGGCCGTCGCTGCGCGCCCTGCGGGTCCGGTTGGCCCAACTGCCCCACAAGCCTGCGGCGATCGCAGCCACAAGCGGAATCAGCAACCAGGCGAGCGCCGCCATGCCGACCTCCCAACCCGATGAGCGTCTGCGACTGACCGATCAGCAGATTAACCGTCTGCACCGACAACGCTCACGTCAGGGGTGCGGTTACGCAACCGGAAGGGTTAACGGAGCCCCGCAGATTTCAGCAGGCGCCCACCCGCCCACCCGTCGCCCGACCACCACCCCTCAACGACGGCGCTACGCGCCGACCCATTCTTCGGTGCCGTCCGAAAACTTCTGGTGCTTCCAGATCGGCACCTCGTGCTTGAGGTCGTCGATGAGCTTGCGGCAGGCCTCGAAGGCCTCCCCACGGTGCGGACACGACACGCCGACGACGACGGCGAGATCCCCGACCTTCAGATCCCCCACACGGTGCACGGCCGCCAGCGCCCGCACCGGGAACTCGGCGACGACCTTCTCGGCGATCCGCCGCATCTCGGCCTCGGCCGTCGGGTGGCAGGAGTATCCGAGCTCGTCCACGTCGGTTCCCCCGTCGTGGTTCCGCACGGTCCCCACGAACAGCGCGGTCCCACCTGCGGCGTCGTCGCCGACGGCCCGGAAGACCTCGTCGAGGGAGAGCGGTGTCTCACGGATACCGATCAGCTTGATGGGATCCTGCGCGCCCTGCTCACCAGGATGATCGTTCATGGCAGCCATGGCTCCATCGTGCCTCATGCCTCAGACACCACGAAATGGCGTTTCCATCACGCACGCGCCCCGACGCAGCCACGCCGGCCCACAGCACCCCTCAGATCCGCCGCCGAGCCTTCCGAGCCCGCCGCACCACAGCCGCCGCACCCAGCAGCGCCACCGTCGCGCCCGCAGCCCCCGCCGCAGTGGCGTCCTTGCGTCCCAGCCGCCGCCCGACCACCGTGTGCCGCCCGGAAACCTCCTCCAGCAGCTCCGCAAGCACCTCCTCATTGGTCCACTGCGGCCGCCACCCGGCGTCATGCAACCGGCTCCCGCTCACCACCCACGGGTACATCGTGTACGCCAGATCCCCCGCCGGCGACGGTGTGAGCCCGATCCGGTGCAGCCGGGCCGCCGCCCCGAGCGCGACCGCCGAGGGCAGTTCCATGCGCCGGATCCCGCTCAGCTCCTCGACCTCCTCCTGCTCCAGCCACCCGTCACAGCCGACGGCCAGTTCCCCGTCGACCTTCTCCAGGACGGTGTACTCCAGAGCACTGCACAGGTCCTCGACGTGGCAGAACTGCCAGGCGGGCCGCGAACCGGCGACGACCAGCAGCCGAGGAGACTCGAAGTACCTGGTCAGCGCGGTATCGGTGCCGCCGACCAGCACCGCGGGCCGTACCACGGTCACATTGAGTCCCGGATGCGCCCGCGGCGCCCGCCGCGCGAGCCGCTCGATCTCCAGCAGGTCCCCCACCCCCGTGGCCTCCGCGGTGGCGCGCAGTTCGGCGTCCTCGGACAGCGGGAGCTCGTTGTCCGGCAGTGCTCCGTAGACCATCGCCGATGTACAGAGCACGGCCCGGTGGACCCCGGCCGCGGCGGCAGCGGTCAGCACGGTCTGCGTGCCGCGCACGTTGTACGCCGTCCGGGCCGCCGCGTCGGTCTCCAGGTCGAGGTCGAGCGCCAGGTGCACCACCACGTCCGCGCCCCGCAGCTTCTCCGCGATCGCCGGATCGCGCACGTCGAGGATGTGCCACTGCGCCGCCGCGCACTCTCCGCGCCGCTCGTCGATGGCGATGACCTGCTTGATCTCCTCCGACGCGGCCAGCCGCGCGGTGAGCAGCGCGCCGACGCCGGACGCGGCGCCGGTGACCGCGACGACGGGCCCGCGCAGGGCCGACGGGGTTGAGTGGTTTCGCGCTGCGCGAACCTGCGGATCTGGGGAACTCACCGGGTGTCTCCAGCGGTTGTCTTCACATACGAGCGCGAGTGACGCGTACGTACCAGGTGGCATCCATCCTGCCGCAGGCCGTGAGTCGGCGGAGCACCGAGGCCCGAACCGCCCCGGGTGTCTACGCTGGGTGGTGTTGTCGGGCAGTCGTGCCGTCGGAAAGAACCGGCGGCCTTACCAGCCGAGGATTCCCGTGAGTGACACCCCATTCGGATTCGGCCTTCCGCCGGAGGAGCCGGAGAACGGCGACGAGGGCAAGAAGAAGGACGACCAGCAGAGCGGTGGTGGGCAGGGACCGGCCAACCCGTTCGGTTTCGGGCTGCCCGGCGCCGGAGGCTTTGGCGGCCCCGGTGCGGACAATCCGCTCGCTGCCATGTTCGGTTCGCTGAACCCCACCGATCTGGGCGCCGCGTTCCAGCAGCTGGGCCAGATGCTCTCCTACGAGGGCGGCCCGGTGAACTGGGACATGGCCAAGCAGATCGCCCGCCAGACGGTCTCCCAGGGCACGTCGGACGGCACGAAGGACGCGAGCGTCGGCCCCGCCGAGCGCACCGCTGTCCAGGAGGCCGTCCGCCTGGCCGACCTGTGGCTGGACGATGCCACGTCCCTGCCGTCGGGCGCCGCCTCCGCGGTGGCCTGGAGCCGCGCGGAGTGGGTCGAGGCGACCCTGCCCGCGTGGCAGGAGCTCGTCGACCCGGTCGCCGAGCGCGTCGGTGCGGCCATGGGCGATGTCCTGCCGGAGGAGATGCAGGCCATGGCGGGCCCGCTGATCGGCATGATGCGCTCGATGGGCGGCGCGATGTTCGGTACGCAGATCGGGCAGGCCGTGGGCGTGCTCGCGGGCGAGGTCGTCGGCTCGACCGACATCGGCCTGCCGCTCGGCCCGGCCGGCAAGGCCGCGCTGCTGCCGGTGAACATCGAGGCGTTCGGCAAGGACCTGGGCGTACCGAAGGAGGAGGTGCGGCTGTATCTCGCCCTGCGTGAGGCCGCCCATCAGCGCCTGTTCGCGCATGTGCCGTGGCTGCGCTCGCACCTGTTCGGCGCGGTCGACGGGTACGCGCGCGGGATCAAGGTCGACACGGCCAAGCTGGAGGACGTGGTCGGCCAGTTCGACCCGCAGAACCCCGAGCAGCTGCAGGACGCCCTCCAGCAGGGCATGTTCCAGCCGGAGGACACCCCGGAACAGAAGGCCGCCCTGGCCCGTCTGGAGACCGCTCTGGCGCTCGTGGAGGGCTGGGTGGACGCGGTGGTCCACGCGGCGGCGAAGCCGCGTCTGTCGTCCGCCGACGCCCTGCGCGAGACGCTGCGTCGCCGGCGCGCCTCGGGTGGCCCGGCCGAGCAGACCTTCGCCACGCTGATCGGCCTGGAGCTGCGCCCGCGCCGGCTGCGCGACGCCTCCCGCCTGTGGGCATCCCTCACGGACGCGCGCGGTGTCGACGGCCGGGACGCCCTGTGGGCCCACCCGGACATGCTGCCGACGGCCTCCGACCTGGACGACCCGGACGGCTTCGTGCACCGGGAGCAGATCGACTTCTCCGAGCTGGACAAGATGCTCGGCGAGGCGGCGGACGGCTCCGCCGGGAAGCCGAACCTGAAGAAGGACGACGACTCCAAGGACGACGGCTCCAAGGGCGACGACACCGAGTGAGCCTGTACGACAACGCGGTCCTCACACTGAAGGAGTACGAGGACCAGGAAGAGTTGCGCCAGTCCTACCTGGACCACCTCGCGGAGCACCCGGACGGCATGTGGAAGGCGTGCGAGGACGGGCACGTCACAGCGAGCGCCCTGGTGATCGACCCCTCACGCGGGCGTGTGCTGCTGACCCTGCACAAGAAACTGCGGATGTGGCTGCAGATGGGCGGCCACTGCGAGCCGGGCGACGCCACCCTGGCGGCTGCGGCCCTGCGCGAGGCCACGGAGGAGTCCGGCGTCGACGGGCTGGCGCTGCTGCCGGGCGGCCCTGTGCGGCTCGACCGGCATCCGATCCCGCCCCCGTGCCACTGCCACTTCGACGTCCAGTACGCGGTCCTGGCCCCGCCGGACGCGGTGCACGAGGTCAGTGACGAGTCCCTCGACGTGCGCTGGTTCGCCTACGACGAGGTGCCTGAGGTCGCCGACGAGTCCGTCGTACGACTGCTGGAGGCGACCCGCGCCAGGCTGTGAACGCGTAAGGGGTGACTGCCGTTGCGGTCACCCCTTACCGATCGTCACGTCGGCTCAGCTCCAGACGTTCCCCTGGTTCTGCCCGCGCGCCCCGTGCTGCCCCATACCGAACTGCGCGGCCGCACCCTGCCCGATCTGGGCGTTCTGCGGCGGCAGCAGTTCGCTGGGCTGGATCAGCGCGTAGCCGGTGCCCATGAAGCTGAGCTCCCAGCCCTCTCCGGTGTTGCCGCGGCGCCGCCACACCCCGGAGGAGTGCGTCTGCGCCTGCATCTGCACGCGCAGCCCGGTGGACCAGGCGACGATCGCGTCGGCGTCGCAGTTGACGTACTTGTCCGGTGTGACCTGCATCAGCAGCGGCGCGCCCGAGGTCATGAGGGCGACCTGGCCGCGGCCGGTGATGTTGAGCTGGTACTTCCCGGACCCGGAGATGCCGTACAGGCTGTCGACGGCGATGACCTCGTGGTGCAGCGAGGAGTCCATCGCCAGCACGTAGCTGCTGTCGACGGTGAGCCCCTCCTGGTCCACCTCCATCACATGGATGTGCTGGGCGAGGTTGGCGAAGTAGACCGTGCCCTGCCCATGGCAGCGCATCAGGTCCAGGCCCTCACCGGTGTGCGCACGCGCGCGTGACTGGCTGTTGCTCTGGTACTCGGCGTCGAACTCGACGAGCCCCTGATAGGCGACCATGGTGCCCTTGCGGGCCAGGATGTCGTCGTGGCCCTCCAGGGCGACGCGCAGCATCTGCTTGTTCTGCAGGCTCCAGCGTTCCTGGGTCTGCTGGTCGTTGTGGGCGAAAAGCGGACTCTGCATGGTGTGGTGCTCCCCCTCAGCCCCGGACCCGGAGACGGTCGGTGCTGTCCTCGCTGGGCTGGACGACGACGATGCCCTGGCCGGAGAAGGCCATCTGGTAGGCCTCACCGCTGCCGCGGCCGATGAGCGACTGCGCCTTGAAGCTGCGCTTGCCCTTCACCTTGAGGTTCGGCGACCAGGCGACGAGCGCGTCCGGGTCGACGTAGGTCTCGTCCTCACCGCCGCCGCAGTCGACGACGATCGGCTTGCCCCGGGAGGTCAGCGCCACCCAGCCCTGCCCGGAGATCCTGGTGTTCCACAGGCCCTGTCCGGCGAACTTCGCGAGCCCCTTGACCCGCTCAACGCCCCACGTGAGGTGCGCGTCGAAGGCGAGCAGGTTGGTGGCGTTGACGGAGATCCCGTCGCCGTTGAGGTTGATCACGACGACGTTGGCGCCGTAGTCGGCGAGGTAGAGCAGGCCGTCCCCGGAACACTTCATCAGGGGCGCGCCCTCGCCGGTCATCCAGTCCTTCGCGATCTGGCGCACGGCCGGCGGGTTGGGCTCGTACTGGATGAAGCCTTCGTAGGCGACCATCGACCCCACGCGCGCGAGGAGATCGTTTCCGGTCTGCATGGCGACCTTCAGCATGTGGTTGCCGTGGTTCTCCATGCGGGCGGTGACGGGTGCGGGGGCATAGCCCGCGAGCGGCTGGTTCATGACGGGCTCTCCCTCAGATCTCGTACGGCTGGACGACGATGAAGTTTCCGGGCGCGCCGCGGAACTGGAGGTTGACGCTCTCTCCGGTGTCGCCGGGGTATGCGTTGCGGCGCATCCGGACCTGGCTGGAGACGACGACCTGGGAGGCGGCCGACCAGGCGACCACGGCGTTGCAGTCGGCGAACGTGGTCGGCGTGACCGGTAGCACGACGGGCGTGCCGTGCGTCTTGACGACGATCGTGCCGGTGCCGGTGAACTGCATCGTGAACAGCGCGCCGCCCGGGATGCCGTGCCCCTCAATGCGGCGGACCTCGTACTGGAGGCTCTCGTCGAAGGCGAGGACGTTCTCGGCGGAGACGCAGATCCCGTCGCCCTGGAGCTCGATGGGGTGCAGCATCGTGGAGTTCTCGGCGAGGAACACCTGGCCCTGGCCGGTACAGCGCATCAGCTGCATCTCCTGGCCGGTGGCGTTGCCCACGATCCGGCCGGCGAACCCGGCGCCCTTGTAGCTGAAGTCGACCTTGCCCTGGTAGAGCACCATGCTGCCCTGCCGGGCGAGCACGGGCTGGCCGCCGATGCCGAGGTCGACGCGGACGAGCTTCCTGTTCTGCTGCGTCCAGCGCTGCCCGGTGGGCGTCTCCTTGAACTGGTTGAGCGCGCCGGCCACACCGGGCGCCTGCGGAGCGCCGCCCTGGGGGGCGCCGTAGGGGGCCGCCGGCTGACCGGGGACCTGCCCGGCGGGGGGCTGCTGCCCGTAGCCCGGGGGCGGGGTCGGCTGTCCGTAACCGGGGGGCGGCGTGGGGGCCTGCGGTGCCTGCGGCTGTGCGTAGCCGGGAGGCAGCGGGGCGGTCTGGCCGGGGGCACCCTGGCCGTACGAGGGCTGGGGCGGCTGCTGGCCCGGCTGGCCGTACGCGGGTTGCTGCTGGCCGGGCTGGCCGTAGGGCGGCGCGGGCGCCGGGGCGGGCGGTGGTACGGCGCCGCCGGGCGGGGTCATGGGCGCGACGACGGTCGGCGCAGTGTGCACCTGAGGTGCGGGCGCCGGGGGCGGGGTGGCTCCCGCGGGGGGCGCGAATCCCTGCGCTGCGGGCTGCGGCGTGGGAGTCGGGGCGGGTGCCGGTGCCGGGGTGGACGCGGGTGCGGCCGGGGCTCCGAACGCGGGCGGCGCGGCGGCCTGGGCGGGCGGAGCGAACCCGGGAGCGGCACCGGCGGGCGGCTGAGGCTCGGCCGGCGTCTCCTCCTCGGCGACCTCACCACCGAAGTTCTTCAGCAGTGCCTCCAGCCCGCCGTCGAAGCCCTGTCCGACGGCCGCGAACCGCCACACGTCCTTCAGGTAGAAATCGCCCAGCATGACGGCCCGTTCGGTGGAGAACTCCGAGCCGTTGAACGAGTACCGGGCCACCTCCTCACCGCCCGCGACGATGCGGATGTACCCGGGGTTGATCTGCGACATCTGCCCGGCGCCGTCGATCGTCGCCGTGAACGACAGCTTCTGGATCTGCGGCGGGATCCGGTCGAGCGTGACCCGGAAGGACTCCGTGTCGCCCGCCTGGGCGCCCAGCAGCTGAAGGGACTCCTCGGGAGACTTCGGCTGGTTGAAGAAGACGAAGTACCGGTCGTCCGACAGCCGTTCGTCGGCGTCCAGACCGAAGCAACTGATGTCGAAGCTCAGTCCGGGACCCGAGATCTGCACGCCTACGTACAGATCCGTGCCCGCGGTGAGGTCACTGATCCTGGCCTTGTGGCCGCGTTGGAATTCCCTGGCCATGCGTAACGACCGTCCCCCATCCGGAATGCGAGTGCGTCGCGCCAGGCTAACGGCAAACGCGGACACCGGACGAAGTCGGTACAGACCCGGTACAGAACCACTGCTCAGCGGTGGCTGAGGACAGGTCAGCCCGTTGCAGGGCGGGGATCACTCACCGCGTGCGCCGGGCAGATGCGGCAACCGCTCGGCGGCGACCACGCCTTCCAGGTAGCCCCGCGCCCGCTCGGTGCGCGGATACGCCTCCAGCAGCCGCCAGAAGCGGGGCCCGTGTCCGGGCACCAGCAGATGCGCCAACTCGTGGAGGAGGACGTAGTCGAGGACGTATTCGGGCATGCCCTGCAGACGGTGCGACAGCCGGATGCTGCCCTCGGACGGGGTGCACGAGCCCCAGCGCGTGTTCTGGTTGGTGACCCAGCGCACCGAGGCGGGCCGGGCACGGCCGTCGAAGTACTGGGCGGACAGTCGCTCGGCACGCTCGGCCAGTTCGGCGTCGCCGAGCACCCGCTTGCTCTCCTGGGCGGCCAGTTTGTCGAGCATGACGGTCACCCAGCGCTGCTCCTCAGCCTCGGACATCCGGGCTGGGATGAGCACGACGGTGCGATCGCCCTCGCGGTACGCGGAGACCGTCCTGCGTCGACGGGCACTCCGGCGCACCTCGATCGGGCTCGCCCCCGAGCCGCTCGACGGCGGACTCGTCGTGCTGCGCTGTGGCTTTCCGGCGCGGTGCAGTGGGTCGGCGGACACGCCCCGACGTTACCCGCTGCACACGGGGGAAGTCCCGACTCCGGGACGGTTCGATTCCGATCCCCCACCGAGCGTTTGATTTGTACGACAAACATGCACCGCCTGTGGACAACTTTCGGCACCGAACGGCCGCGCCAGGCATGCTGGCACTCGTCGGCGGAACACAGACCACCTCCACCGACGAACCGCATCAAAGAGCAACAAACAGGGCAAGCAGGGGCAGGACAGGGACCAGGACCGTGACCTGACCGCGACCTTCCAGGGGCTACGGGGGCCTGACATGCATCCGAAAGTGAAGCCCGCGCTCAGGCGCGGCTGGCGCGACCTCAACACCGTGCAGTTCGGCATGACACCGGCGCACGCGATGACGCTGGGTCCGATGGATTCGGCCACAGGACACTTCCTCGAACTGCTCAACGGCACTCGCGGCCTGCCGCTCCTGCGCGAAGAGGGACGGCGCATGGACCTGCCGGACGGTCATGTCGACGCGCTGGTCGAGCGGCTGGCCCGGTCCGGACTGCTCGACGACGCCAAGGGAGGCAGCCCGGCCGCCGACGCACTACGCACGAAGAAAGAGGTCCTCGACCGGCTCCGCCCCGACCTGGCCTCGCTGTCCCTGACCACCTCCCGACCCGGCGACGCGATCAGCCGCCTGGCCGCCCGTCGCTCCCTCCGCGTACAGGTGCGCGGAGCCGGCCGGGTGGGCACCGTCCTGGCCTCCCTGCTGTCGGGCGCCGGAGTCGGCGAGGTGGACGTGCGCGACTGCGGCCGGGTCGAACCGTGGGACGTCGCGCCGGGCGGGCTGCCCGCCGAGTCCGTCGGCGAGCGCCGCGACGAAGCCGCCCGCCGTGCCGTGCGCCGCGCCGCACCGGACCGCCCACCCCGCCGCGGCCCCAGGCCACGGATCGAGGCGGCCGACCCCGGCTACTCACTGGTGATCCTCGCTCCACGCGACGACGTCGCCGTGCACGCCCCCGCCTCGGACACCGCAGAACCACTCATCACTTCGGGTACGCCCCACCTGTATGCCGGGGTCGTCGAGGGAACCGGCGTGGTCGGCCCGCTCGTCCTGCCCGGCGAGACGGGCTGCGCCCGCTGTCTGCACGAGGACCGCACCGACCGGGACCCGGCCTGGCCCCGCCTGGTCACCCAGTGGCGTTCGGGCAGACAGCCCCATGTCCGCCCCTGCGACCTGGCCCTGGCCACCACCGTCGCCGGGCTGGCGGCCGCGCACACACTCACCTTCCTGGACGGCCAGGTGCCCTCCAGCGCGGGCGCGCGCTGGGAGGTCTCGCTGCCGGCTCTTCAGTGGCATGCGCGGCCGGTCTGGGCCCATCCCGCATGCCCGTGCGGAGCTGCGGAGAGAGGTAAGGGGGAACGCGCCTCAAAGGATGCGGAGGCACACGAGACAATGGCGGTGGAACGGTCGCCGAAGAAGTTACGCCGTACGGCGGGCGCGGCGCGGCCGGCTGGGACCTGGAGGGCGCATGTCTGATCTTCCCCGCAAGGCGGTCACCCGTACCGCCAAGCTCGCCGCGCTCCCGCTCGGCTTCGCCGGGCGGGCCACCTGGGGCCTGGGCAAGCGGATCGTCGGCGAGTCCGCGGACATAGTCGGCCGCGAACTGCAGCAGCGGACGGCCGAACAGCTCTTCAAAGTGCTCGGAGAGCTCAAGGGCGGCGCGATGAAGTTCGGGCAGGCCCTGTCCGTCTTCGAGTCGGCCCTGCCCGAGGAGATCGCCGGCCCCTACCGAGTGGCCCTCACCAAGCTCCAGGAAGCGGCGCCCCCGATGCCGACGCGCACCGTGCACACCGTGCTCGGCGAGCGGCTCGGCGAGGACTGGCGGGAGCTGTTCCTTGAGTTCGAGGACAAGCCGTCCGCGGCGGCCTCGATCGGCCAGGTGCACCGGGGCGTGTGGCACGACGGACGTGAGGTCGCGGTCAAGGTGCAGTATCCGGGAGCAGGCGAGGCCCTGCTGTCCGATCTGAACCAACTGAGCCGCTTCTCCCGCCTGTTGGGCCCCCTCATTCCCGGCATGGACATCAAGCCGCTGATCGCGGAGTTGAGGGACCGCGTCTCCGAGGAGCTGGACTACGGCCTGGAAGCTCAGGCCCAGCAAACCCACGCAGAGGAGTTCGCCGACGACCCGGACGTCCTGGTGCCGGCCGTGGTCCATCAGTGCGACGAGGTCCTGATCACCGAGTGGATCGACGGCATTCCGATGTCAGAGATCATCAGGGACGGCACCCAGGAACAGCGCGACCGGGCCGGTCAGCTCCTCGCCCGTTTCCTCTTCTCCGGCCCGGCCCGCACCGGCCTCCTGCACGCCGACCCGCACCCCGGCAACTTCCGCCTCCTGCCCGGCGGTCCGGGCGGGGACGACAACTGGCGCCTCGGAGTCCTGGACTTCGGCACGGTCGACCGCCTCCCGGGCGGCCTGCCCACGCCCATAGGCCACTCCCTGCGGATGACCCTCGACGGCGACGCACAGGCCGTCTACGACCTGCTCTGTGAGGAGGGTTTCGTCAAACAGTCCATCGAGCTGGACCCCGACGCGGTCCTCGACTACCTGCTGCCCATCATCGAGCCCGCCCAGGTCGAGGAGTTCACCTTCACCCGCGGCTGGATGCGCAGCCAGGCAGCCCGCGTCGCCGACCCCCGCTCCCCCGCCTACCAGCTCGGCAAGCAGCTCAACCTGCCGCCCGCGTACCTCCTGATACACCGGGTGACCCTCAGCACCATCGGGGTGCTGTGCCAACTCGGCGCGACGGTAAGGCTGCGCGAGGAACTGGAAGAGTGGCTGCCGGGGTTCCTGGCGGAGGAAGGTGTGGACGAGGAGGACGGCATGGGCGAGGAGGAGGCTGCGGCGGAGGCGTGAGCCGGGTTGTTGGGCTGCCGTTTTCGGCTTCTTGAAGGGGTTGGGGGTGGGGGGAGGGGGGAGGGCCCCAGAGCCCCTACCACCACGCCGAGTCCAACCGCCCCTCAATCGCCCTGAGGTTCTCCCGCGAGCAGGAGTCGCAGAAATAGCGGCGAGTGCCGTGCTCCACAGAGCACGTCCAGGTGGGCTGCGGGCCGCGGGCCTGGGCACCGCAGCGGGCGCAGACGATGGGTCGGGGCTCCGGGGCGGAGCCGCCGTCGTCACTGCCTCCGGGAAGACTCGTCACCCGGCGACGATATCGCCGTACCCGACGGTTCGCCGGACACAACGCACCGCGGGGGCCGGTCCGCTCGGACGGACCGGCCCCCGCGGGGAGCTCTTGCCTCCTCAGGTCGGGAGGCAACCGCTCCAGGTGTTCCGGGTTACTGCATGACGGCCATGGCGAGCGCGCGGCGGGCACGCCTCGAGGCCCGCTCGGCCCGGCGCTGCATCCGGCGCGCAGCCACCAGGCGCAGGGCCCGGCGCTCCTGGTGCGCCTCGTGCAGCCGGTCGTGCATATGCGCACGAGCCAGGGCTTCTGGGATGAGTTGCATCTCGCGGGTCCTGTTCTGGCGCGAGTCGTTCGCGCCGGTGGTGGTGACGTCTGATGTCGCGGAGCCGGTGGGCTCGTTGGTGGACGGCTTCATCGGGGCCTGCTTCTGGGGGTCGTGCGTGAGGGGGCGGTCGATCGTTCCTGCGGTGTTCATGCCGTGACCGGGTTCTTGCGCGGGCGGCCACGCGGCCGCTTCCGGGCGACGACGACACCCTGGACGAACAGCTCGCCACCCCAGACGCCCCAGGGCTCACGCCGTTCCTTGGCGCCGGCGAGGCAGGCCTCGATCAGCGGGCAGGTGCGGCAGAGGGACTTGGCGTACTCCACGTCCGCCGGCGACTCGGCGAAGAAGACCTCCGGGTCGTAGGAGCGGCAGGGGACGGGGACGCCGAGGTTCTCGATGGCGTCGTCGAGCGCGGTGAGCGCGGTGAGCGGGGTCAAGGTGGAGTCCTCCGTGAGGCCGGGCGGGGGGATCGTTTCGGAAGGCGGTACGGACGGGGCGTGCGCTTCGAGTTGCACGGTGTCGTCTTCCTCGTCTGGTCGTTCCGGTCCTGTTGGACCGGGTGGCGGCTGGTACCGGGTTCTTTTCTTGTCCCGAGGCCCCTTCGCTCTGTCATCCCGTTCGGGACAAACAGAAGGGCCGCGGATCCCGAGTGGGGTTCCGCGGCCCTGAAGGCGCCGGCCTGATCGCCGATCAGGCTGGATCACTCCAGGGTTCTGGCCCACGGAAGGCCCACATCAGGTGGTGCTGCGTCGTCTGCTTCCGGAATCCGGCACCGGTCGCCGTAAAGGCATAGGCCTTGGCCTGTGCCACTACTGCCGCTTCCAGTGCCTTGGTCGGTCGCTCATTGCGCTCGCGGACGGGAAGTCCCGCGAGGGACAGGGAGGACGCCGGACGGACGGCACGAATGCCGGACAGACCGGTGCCCAGGTTGGAGACGCCGAGCATGCACACGGAGGCGACCGAGCGATCGGTCATTTTGACGATGCTGGTGGTGCTGTTCTTGATGCTGATCACTGGACTCGCCTCCTCTCGGCGTCTCGGGGGACTGGGGTGAGCCAGTCCGACGGATATGCAAGTACAACACGGAATCAGGGCCTCCGAGAAGGCCGCTGTTCCCGTGGCTAAGAACCTATGGGGATTGCTGGGGCATGCGCAAACTATTTTTTCGACGAGTTGGTATCAGTCCCCGTCTTCCTCTCCCTCTGGCTCGTGGCCTGCGCAGATGGCCAGGACGTCGGTCCCATAGCGGTTGAGCTTGCGCACTCCGACCCCCGGGATTCGAGCCAGTTCGCCCTCGTCGTCAGGGGCGGCCTCGGCGATCGCCATCAGCGTCTTGTCGGTGAAGACGCAGAACGCCGGCTGGCCACTGCGCCGTGCCTGGACCTCGCGCCACTGCCGCAGCCGCTCGTAGAGCCCCTCGTCCATGTCGGAGGGGCAGTCCTCACAGCGCATCAGCTTCATCTCGCCGGCGTCGGTGAGGGTGCGTCCGCAGACCCGGCAGCGGGCCGGGGTGCGCTGGGTCCGTCTCGGCGCGGCGGGACCTGTGCCGCTGCCGCCGTGACCGCGCTCGATGCCACCAGAGGCCCCGGCCCCGCTGCGGCCCCCGGTCGCGGCCGATCCCGGACGCAGTCCGTCGAGGAAGCGGCTGGGGCGCCGATTGGGGCGGCCACCGGGTGAGCGGGCGAGAGACCAGGAGACGTGGAGATGTGAGCGTGCGCGGGTGACGCCGACGTAGAGGAGGCGGCGTTCCTCCTCGATCTGTTCGTCGGTCTTCGCGTAGGTGATCGGCATCATGCCCTCAGCGACTCCGACGAGGAAGACGACGTCCCATTCCAGGCCCTTGGCGGAGTGCAGGGAGGCGAGGGTGACGCCCTGCACGGTGGGTGCGTGCTGGGCGTTCGCGCGTTCGTCGAGCTCTGCGACGAGGTCGCTCAGGGTGGCGTCGGGCCGGGCTGCCGCGAAGTCCTGCGCGAGGTTCACGAGCGCGGCGAGGGACTCCCAGCGTTCTCTGACGGCGCCGGATCCGGCGGGGGGCGTGGTCGTCCAGCCCTCGCCGGACAGCACTGCCCGGACCTGGGACGGCAGGTCGACGGCCTCGTCGAGGAGCGAGTCGTTGCCGCCGAAGCGGGCCGCTCCGCGCAGGGCGATGCCTGCCTTGCGCACTTCGGGGCGGTCGAAGAACCGTTCGGCGCCGCGCAGTTGGTAGGGGATCCCGGCGTCGGCGAGGGCCTGCTCGTAGGTCTCGGACTGGGCGTTGGTGCGGAACAGGATGGCGATCTCACCGGCCGGGACGCCGGCGTCGAGGAGCTCACGGATGCGGCGTGCGGCGCCCTCGGCCTCGGCGGGCTCGTCGGTGTGTTCGGTGTAGACGGGCTCGGGGCCCGGGGGGCGCTGGGAGACGAGTTCCAGCCGGTGGTCGGCGGCGCGGCCGCGGGCCTGGGCGAGCAGTCCGTTGGCGAGATGGACGACCTGGGGTGTGGAGCGGTAGTCGCGGACCAGTTTGACGACGGTGGCGCCGGGGTGGCGGGTGCGGAAGTCGAGCAGGTGGTCGGGGGTTGCTCCTGTGAACGAGTAGATCGTCTGGCTGGCGTCGCCGACGACGCACAGGTTGTCCCGGTCGCCGAGCCAGAGTTCCAGCAGGCGCTGTTGGAGGGGGCTGACGTCCTGGTATTCGTCGACGACGAAGTGCTGGTACTGGGCGCGGACCTGCTCGGCGATGTCGTGCCGGTCCTGAAGGATGGCGACGGTCAGCAGCAGGACGTCCTCGAAGTCGATGACGGCGCGGTCGCGTTTGAGGTCTTCGTAGGTGGAATAGAGCTGGACGATCTCGGCCGGGTCGCGTGGGGCCTCACGGCCGGCCTTCGCGGCTGCGAGCGGGTAGTCGGCGGGGACGGTCTGGGTGACCTTGGACCATTCGATCTCGGCGGTGATGTCCCGCAGCTCGCCCCGGTCGAGGCGGATACGGCAGGCGGCGGCCGCGTCGGCGACGAGTTGGAACTTGCGGTCGACGAGCCGGGGCACGGAGCCGCCGACTGCTTTCGGCCAGAAGTACTGGAGCTGGCGCAGTGCGGCCGAGTGGAACGTGCGGGCTTGGACGCCGGTGGCGCCGAGCTGGCGAAGGCGGCCGCGCATCTCGCCGGCGGCGCGGTTGGTGAAGGTGACGGCGAGCACGCTGGAGGGCTGCAGGATGCCGGCGCGTACGCCGTAGGCGATGCGGTGGGTGATGGCCCGGGTCTTGCCGGTGCCTGCGCCTGCAAGCACGCACACCGGGCCGTGCAGCGCGGTGGCGACTTCGCGCTGCTCGGGGTCGAGCCCTTCGAGCACCGCGTCGGCCCCGCTCGGCGGAGCCGAGTACTGAGCACTGCCGGGGTGCTGCGGGAAGAGGGTGGAGTGCGTTGCTGCTGTCACACGGCCATGCTGCCAGGTCGCCGGAGGCGGGTGAGCCGGTTGTCCACAGGCGGCTCCCTGCAGTCGTACTAATGCGGCAGGCGTCACGTCCTGCCGTATACCCCCGGCGGGAATGGCGGACCGTTCGCGTACGTTCCCCCTCTGCGACCATCCGTCCCCGACCCGCCGAGGAGCGCGAGAGACATGCCGGGCACTGTGACGATGTACAGCACCACGTGGTGCGGCTACTGCCGCCGGCTGAAGAGCCAGCTGGACCGCGAGGGCATCGCGTACACCGAGATCAACATCGAGCAGGACCCGGAGTCCGCGGCGTTCGTGGAGAAGGCGAACGGTGGCAACCAGACGGTGCCCACCGTTCGGGTAGTTCCCGCCACTGGTGGCGACGAGGTCGTGATGACGAACCCGAGCCTTGCTCAGGTGAAGCAGGCGCTCGGCGTCTGATTCGTCTCCCTGAAAGCGGCCCTCGCCCCTGAATTGGACGCGGGGGCTGCTCCTTTTACCGGGTCTTCTACCGCCGCTTCCAGAAGCTCATCAGTTCGGCCAGGGCCCGGATGATCTCGGGTCGGTGTCCTGGCTCCGCATCCCTCAGCGCGATGGCCAGAGCCACCAACATCATGACGGCCAAGAGCGCCACGAAGGCCAACAATACGTACGGCCCCGAAATGGCCAGCTCCTGCATGACGCCCCACACAGCGCCCCCTCCTGGACGGGTCTGACCGCCGTCTTCGCGAAGGGTGAGCTGGCTGCAACAACCTCAACGAAGACAGGCGGAAGTCTGTCTGTAGTCGCAGCCACCCGCGAACTGCGCCCCACGTGCCAGTGGGGTGTTCGTTGAGGTCGTGAAAAACCGACCAGTCTCTTCAATTGAGCGGGTGTGGCACGCCTCTCCAGGTGCCAACTGCGCAACCCTGCCCCATGCCGACACGGCGGGACGCCGACTAGCACATGAGCCCAGGGTCAAGCAGCTTGCACGCTACGTTACATGGCACCCGGCTTGTACCACCAACCGCCCTGGAAGCAGGGCCGGGAGGCCTTTCCTGTCCTGGAAAGGCAGGGATCTTGACCATGCTGTCCGCAGGTCGGAAGCATCGAACGCGACACCGACCGTCGACAGACGTGAGGGGGAGCCGTGGGAGCACCGCTGCGGAAGCTGTCGGGAGACCCGGAGCGCAAGAACGGCACACGCCCGACCTTGTGGGGCACTGATGACGGCAAGAACTACGTGGTGCAGGGCTACGTGATCACCGCCCCTGAGCGGCTGGCACAGCTCGCCCCCCGAAGGGGAGACGGCTGTCATGGTCCCGGCCGCCGTGCTTGAGGAGTACTTCAGTGCTCAGCGGTGAGGAGTTCGGCCGCCTCTTCGAAACCTTCGAGCGGACCGCGTTCCGGCTGGAGACCCTGGCCATGTACGAGGTGGTGGAGGAGCGGGAAGAGATCGCGCGGTTCCTCGCGGGTGAGGACATGGGGCCGGAGTGGGACGACAACCCATGGGTCCGCTCGATGACGGACAAGGGTAAAAACGTGTCCCGCGTCCACGTGCTGCGCTCTCCCCTGGCCGACTACCTGCGCTACGAACTGTCCGCCTGCCCTGGGAACATCAAGGTCGAGGAGTCCATCGGGATCATCGACCTGGCCGAGCAGGACGTGACCGGCCTGCCCGATCACGACTTGTGGCTCTTCGACGACTGCGACGTGTACCACATGCACTACACCCCCCGAGGGGGGCACGAGGGCAAGTTCATGGGCGGTGAGTTGCTGCCTGCCGACCGACTCGCAGAGAAGGTGAAGGAAGAGTTCCTCGGTGAACGCCCGAGCAGAGGTCACGGAGGCTACGGCATGGCGCCTGCTGCACCGTATGGGTCCGTGGAAGCACTAGTCATCCCCGGACTCCTCCAGAACCCGGAGTACGCCACGGCAGTGTTCTGTTTGCCTCCCCCGCTGCGGACGAGACCAAGGCCCGGACGGTGGCAGCGACGCTGGAGCGTCAGGCCCCGCTCTACGAAGACGGTCGGTCGTTCCGCTTCGTGATCTGTGAGTACGTCCTACGGTGGCTGATCTGCGAGCCGGCCGTCAGGCAGTCCAACTCGACCGGCTTGTGTCCCTGTCCCGACTCCCCAATGTAGCCATCGAGGTTGTGCCCCTGTCCGGTCGGATGCCGGACTTCCCTATGACGTGCTTCAGCATCCACGACGACCGGCTCGTGATCGTCGAGACGTTCCACTCCGAGCTCACGACTCGGGATCCCAGGGACAGGGGCGCAGGTCAAGCAGAAGATCGGCGCGTAATCGGCTCATCCGGAGGGGTGTGGAGCCGCTGCCACTGGAGTGCTCTCACGCGTGCTCTGGTGAGCGGGAGAGTATTGGCGCTCTGTGGGGGCGTCGGGTGCGTCGGTGATGGCGTCGATCTCTTGGGATGGGAACGGAGGTATGCACATCGAATGCGTGACCTTTGCGGGTGGGCTTCGTTGCATGCGGTGACGGGGTCTTCAGGGGAAGCCGGGTGGGGGCGGACGGGTGCGTGGGCTGAGGGAAGTGGCGGAGCCGTTCGTCGCGTCCGGCCCTACCGGTGTGGCGGTCCGTACCCGCCTCAAGCACCTGACACCCGTGGACGAGCAGGTGCTGCGCCTGGTCGGCGCGCATCTGGGGGCGCTCGCCTCGAAGGATCTCAAGGCGCGCTGCCGTGACGGCCTGGAGCACTCCGCCGACACCTGGGCTGCGCGCAAGCGTGATCTGACCACGGCGTCGTCATCGCGCTGGGCGGGCAGCATCACCAAGGCGTCGCACGACCAGTGGGCGCTGACTCGTCGTGGCCAGCTCGCGCACATTCAGAACCTGGAAGCGGGCATCAGGACCATCGCGCACCGGCTGTCCCTGCCAGTCGGCGAGAAGGGCTTCCGGGGGGTGCCGGGCGGCTACCGATCCCGGCAGGAGTGGTTTGCCAAGTCCCGGCGTCTGCACGTGCTGGAGGATCGGCTGGCCGGCGAGCAGGCCGACCGCGAAGCCGGAATCGTGCACGTGGTACGCGGCGGAAAGCGACTGGCGCGCACCCGGCACCACCTGGACGCAGCCCAACTCACCGAGGCCAGGTGGCGCCGGTGTTGGGAGTCCGAGCGCTGGTTCCTCGCCGCGGACGGCGAGTCCGGGAAGCGGTACGGCAACGAGACCATCCGCGTCAGCCCCGAGGGCGAGGTGAGCATCAAGCTGCCCGCACCGCTCGCGCATCTGGCGAACGCGCCACACGGCCGGTACGTGCTCGCCTGCCGCGTCACATTCCCGCACCGGGGCGCCGAGTGGGCCGACCGTATCGAGGCCAACCGGGCCGTGGCCTACCGCATCCACCTGGACGTGGGCCGGGACCGCTGGTACGTGACCGCCTCCTGGCAGATCCCGCCCACCCAGACCATCCCACTGGCCTCCGCGCTCGCCGAGGGCGTGATCGGTGTCGATACCAACGCCGATCACCTTGCCGCCTGGCGCCTGGATGTTCACGGCAACCCGATCGGCAGCCCCCGCCGCTTCTTCTACGACCTGTCCGGCACGCGCGATCACCGCGACGCCCAGGTCCGGCACGCCCTCACCCGACTGCTGAACTGGGCCAAGACCTGCGGTGTGAAAGCGATCGCCATCGAGGACCTGGACTTCGGTGCGGAGAAGACCCGTGAGAAGCACGGACGCAAGAAGCGGTTCCGCCAGCTGATCTCCGGGATGCCCACCGGCAGGCTCCGGGCCCGGCTCACTTCGATGACCGACCAAATGAGCATCGCGATCATCGCTGTTGACCCGGCCTACACCTCCAAGTGGGGAGCCCAGCACTGGCAGCAGCCCCTCACCTGCAAGACCCGTGAGACCACTCGCCACGACGCGGCAGCGGTGGCGATCGGAAGGCGCGCCCAGGGACACCCGATCCGGCGACGGACGGCACCGCCCCACGACGACCGGAGTGATCGTCGTGGGCATCGGACCGCCCAGGCCCGGTCGGGCGCTCCTGGGCGTGAGGGAACCCGCCCCCGCATTCCCGGACCGCGCACACGATGCGCCGGGCCCGGATGTGGAGCGAATGCGGGGGACCAGTGTGCCCAACACCGTTCGGGGCACACGGCTGAGCATGGGTTCTGGCAACAGGACTCATTCCCGCTCAGCCTCTAGGAACGGTGGCCGTCCCTCACCGGCGGCCGCCCCTTCGTCGTGTGGTCAGAAGGCGGTGCGGGTCGGCAGTGGCTTGCCGTACCAGAGTTCGATCAGGCGGGCCGCGATGGAGATGCCGTAGGGCGGCAGCACTTCTCCGGAGTCGAAGGCGGCGCGCAGTTCGTCGCGGGAGAACCAGCGGGCCTCGTGGATCTCGTCGCCGTCGACGTCGATGTCGGTGGAGGTGGCGCGGGCCATGAAGCCGAGCATGAGGCTGGACGGGAAGGGCCAGGGCTGGCTGGCGACGTACTCGACCTGGCCGACGGTGATGCCGGCCTCTTCGTGGACCTCGCGGCGTACGGACTGCTCGATGGACTCGCCGGGCTCGACGAAGCCGGCGAGTGTGGAGAAGCGGCCTTCGGGCCAGTGGACCTGGCGGCCGAGCAGGATGCGGTCGTCCTCGTCGGTGACGGCCATGATCACGGCGGGGTCGGTGCGGGGGTAGTGCTCGGCGCCGCAGGCAGGGCAGCGGCGGATGTGGCCGGCCGCTGCGATGACGGTGCGTTCGCCGCAGCGGGAGCAGAAGCGGTGTGTGCGCTGCCAGTTCTCCAGGCCGACCGCGTGCACCATGAGGCCTGCGTCGCGGGGGGAGAGCAGCAGGCCGGCCTCGCGCAGGCCGGCGGGGCGCGCGGACTGGTCCATGCGGCCGGGCAGGGCGTCCTTCTGGAGGGCGAAGTAGGAGACGCCGTCTTCGTCTATGCCGAGGAAGTAGCGGTGGGCCTCGGTGAGCGGGGCTTCAAAGGACGGGCTCATGACGAGTTCGGTGCGGCCGTCGGCTGTCTCGTCGATGAGGACCTGACCGCCGGAGACCACGAAGCAGCGGGTTGTGGGGTGGCTCCACGCCGCCGCGAGCCAGGCCTCGTCGAGGCGGTGGTGTGCGGCACGGTCGATTCCGCTGGGGGCGGTGAGCGAGATGGGTCGGTCGGCGGTGTGGTCGGTCCAGGTGGTCACGGGTGCTTCCAACTCCCCCGGTGGAACGGTTGATGCGGCGGCGGTTCAGCGGGACGTACGGCGGGAGGCGACCGGGTGCGGCGGGGCTCCGTGGTGCGGCGCGGCTCTTCCAGTGTGCCCCGTGCGGGGCGGGGCTCCGTGCGGCGTGGATCGGTCAGGGCTCATGAGGCCAGTGCTCTGCGAGGTCGCCCCACAGGTATGCGGTGGTCTCGGCGCCCTTGAGGAGCAGGTCGAGCTCGACTTTCTCGTTGGGGGCGTGCCAGCCGTCGGAGGGGACGGAGATGCCCAGGAAGAGGACGGGTGCGCCGAGGATTTCCTGGAGGTCCGCGGCGGGTCCGGAGCCGCCCTCGCGGGTGTAGCGGACGGGTGTTCCGAAAGCGCGGCTCATGGCGCGGGCGACGGACTGCAGGGCCGGGTGGTCCAGTGGCGTCAGGCAGGGGCGTGTGGCCGCGGAGAAGGCGATGTCGTGCCGGATGCCGGCGGGGACCTGGTCGGCCACCCAGGCGCGGACGGCCTTCTCGATGTGGTCGGGGTCCTGGCCCGCGACCAGGCGGAAGGACAGCTTCACCATGGCCGTGGACGGGATGATCGTCTTGCTGCCGGGGCCCTGGTAGCCGCTGCCGATACCGTTGACCTCGGCCGTAGGGCGGGCCCATATGCGCTCCAGGGTGGTGTATCCGGCCTCGCCCTGGGTGGCGTACGACTTGGCGGTGCGGAGCCACTGCTGCTCGTCGAAGGGCAGTTCGGCGAGGAGTGCGCGCTCCCGGTCGGTGAGGTCGACGACGCCGTCGTAGAAGCCGGGGATCGCCACGCGCGCGTGCTCGTCGTGCAGGGCGGCGACGAGGCGGGCGACGGCGGTCGCCGGGTTGGGGACGGCGCCGCCGAAGGAGCCGGAGTGGATGTCCTGGTCGGGGCCGTGCAGCCGGATCTCGCACTCGGCGAGGCCGCGCATGCCCGTGCACACGGTGGGGGTGTCCTCGGACCACATGCCGGTGTCGGAGACGATCACCGCGTCGGTGGTGAGCCGGTGGGCGTGCTCCTGGACGAGGGCCCGGAAGTGCGGGGAGCCGGACTCCTCCTCGCCTTCGATGAGCAGTTTGAGGTTGACGGCCGGGGTGGTGCGGCCGGTGGCGGCGAGGTGGGCGCGGACGCCGAGTGTGTGGAAGAACACCTGGCCCTTGTCGTCGGCGGCCCCGCGCGCGTAGAGGCGGTTTTCCCGGACGACGGGTTCGAAGGGCTCGCTGTCCCAGCCGTCCTCGCGGGCGGCGGGCTGCACGTCGTGGTGGCCGTAGACGAGGACGGTGGGTGCGGTGGGGTCGTCGGAGGGCCACTCGGCGTAGACGGCGGGTGCGCCCTGCGTCTGCCAGATCTCGGCGGTCGGGAAGCCGGTCTCCTTGAGCTTGCCGGCGAGCCAGTCGGCGCTGCGCCGGACGTCGGGCGCGTGGTGGGGCTGGGCGGACACCGACGGGATGCGCAGCCACTCGGCGAGGTCGTCGAGGAAGGCGGCAGCGTGCTGGTCGATGTACGTGCGGACGGCGCTGTCCGGGGTCTGGCTCATGGTCACGAGCCTATCGGCCCGCAGTGACAGTCCGGTCGTGCGGTTCGTCACCGGGCGGCTCGTCCAGCAGCAGCTGTTCCAGCGCGGCGCGGTCCGGGAGGTCGTCGGGGCGTACGACCTCGCCGGTGCGTACGTACATGAAGGCGGCGGTGACCGATTCCAGGGGCACACCCTGCTGCTCGGCCCAGGCGAGTCGGTACACGGCGAGCTGGAGGGGGTCGGCGGTCGGGGTGCGGCCGGTCTTCCAGTCGACGATCTCGTACGTCGCCTGCTCGCCGTCGCCGTCCCGGTAGACGGCGTCGATACGGCCCCGTACGACGCGGCCGGCGATGGCGAGCTGGAACGGGGCTTCGACGCGGTAGGGCGTGCGGTGGGCGTACTCGGTGCGTTCGAAGGCTTCCTTGAGGGCCTCCAGATCGCGTTCGTCGGCGATCTCGGCTTCGGTGCCGGGCAGCTCTTCCGGCTCCAGCATGGGCAGGGTCAGTTCTTCGAAGCGTGCCTCGACCCAGGCGTGGAAGCGGGTGCCGCGGCGTGCGGCGGGCTGGGGTGGATGTGGCATGGGGCGGGCCAGCTCCTGGGCGAAGCCGTCCGGGTCGGCGGCGAGGCGTAGCAGCTGGGAGGCGGTCAGCGAGGCCGGCAGGGGGACCTCGGTGACGGACTCGCGCGCGCGGAGGAGCTCCCCGGTGAGGGCGTCGAGGTCGCGGTCCCAGGAGGCGACGGTGCGGGCCTCTTCGGGGGTGAGCGGGCTCGGCTCGGGCTCCGGGGGGTGTGGGCGTGCGCCGTGCGTGGTGTGGAGGTCCGGGGACGTCGCCTGGTGCGGGACGGTCGGGCGGTGCTGCTCCGTCGGGTGGTACGCGTCCGTCGGGCGCTGCGTGGCCCAGGAGTCCCAGTCGGCCGGGTCCTCCTCGGTTTCCTCCGTGTAGGGGACCTCGTCCTCATAGGGGATCTCGTGTCCATGAGGGATCTCGTCCTCATGGGGGATCTCGTCGTCCGGTGGCGGGGGCCAGTCCGGGTCGTCGTGGGTGTCGGGGTCGTGTACGGCGGCGGGGCGGCCACTGTCGTGGGAGGCGAGGTCGTCGAGGTGGGCGAGGACCGTCGCGGCGGCCGCGCGGCGTCGGGCCAGTGCCGTGTCGTCCAGGGGCAGTGGCCACCGCTGCTCGGCGGTGGCCTGGTGCAGGGCCGGGTTCTCCTCGTCCTCGGCGGGTTCCTCCGCCCATGCCTCGATCTCGCCGTGACCGGCGGCGCAGTGGTCGTGGAGGGCCTGGAGGAAGTCGGACGGTCCGCGGGGCTTCTTCTGCGTGGGACCCCACCAGTGGCCGGAGCCGAGGAGCAGGGAGCGGGGGCGGGTGAAGGTGACGTAACCGAGGCGGAGTTCCTCGATGTGCTGATGGTCCTTCATGGCCTCGTGGAAGGCCTTCATGCCGCGTGAGTCCCAGGTCTGGACGTCGGGCAGTGTGTCGGCGTCGCCGCGCAGTTCGTGGGGCAGCACCTTGGCCTGGGCAGTCCACTTCTCGCGGCCCTGGCTGCTGGGGAAGGTCCCGGTGACCAGGCCGGGCACGGCGACGACGTCCCACTCCAGGCCCTTGGACTTGTGCGCGGTGAGCACCTTGACGGTGTTCTCGCCGCCGGGGAGGGCGTTGTCGAGGCCCTTTTCGTACTGGGCGGCGGTGCGCAGGAAGCCCAGGAAGGCGAGCAGGCTCGCTTCGTTCTCGTTCGCGGCGAAGGAGGCGGCGATGTCCAGGAAGTTGGAGAGGGTTTCGCGGCGGCGGGCGGCCAGGGCGTGCGGGGACGCCGAGAGTTCGACTTCCAGTCCGGTGACGGCGAGGACACGGTGGAGTACGTCCATGAGCGGGTCGGACAGGAAGCGGCGCAGGTCGCGCAGTTCGGCGGCGAGGCGCGCGAACCGTACGCGCGCGTCCGGCGAGAAGGGCAGCCCGTCGTCGTCCCCGTCGCCCTCCAGTGGGGTCTCCAGGAACGTGTCGAGGGCGTCGGCGAGGGAAATCACCTCGGCCGGGTCGACGCCTTCGACTGCTTCTGCGAGCCGACGGTCGGGGTCGTCGTCCGTGTCCACGCGCGCGTGGGACACGAGTAGCCGGGCGCGCCTGCCCAGGAGGGCGAGGTCGCGCGGGCCGATGCGCCAGCGGGGGCCGGTCAGCAGCCGGACCAGGGAGGCGTTGGCGCCCGGGTCCTGGAGCACCTCGCAGACGGCGACCAGGTCGGCCACCTCGGGCAGGTGCAGCAGTCCGGAGAGGCCGACGACCTCCACGGGGATGTCGCGGGCGACGAGCGCGCTCTGGATTTCGGCGAAGTCGGTGGCTGTGCGGCACAGGACGGCGATCTCGCCGGGTTCCTTGCCGGTGCGGACGAGGTGGGCGAGGGAGTCGGCGATCCAGTCGATCTCCTCGGCGTGGGTGTGCAGCAGGGCGCAGCGGACGATGCCGTCGCGTTCGGCGCCGGGGGCGGGGCGGAGGGCCTCCACGCCCGCGTGCATGGCGCGCAGCGGCTCGGCGAGGCCGTTGGCGAGGTTCAGGAGGCGGCCGCCGCTGCGGCGGTTCTCACTGAGCGCCTGGCGGGTGGCGGGGCGGCCGTCGGTGTGGGCGAAGTGGTCGGGGAAGTCGTCCAGGTTGGCGACGGAGGCGCCGCGCCAGCCGTAGATGGCCTGGCAGGGGTCGCCGACGGCGGTCACGGGGTGGCCGGTGCCGCCGCCGAACAGCCCTGCCAGGAGGACGCGTTGGGCGACGGATGTGTCCTGGTACTCGTCGAGGAGGACGACGCGGAACTCGTCGCGCAGGATGCGGCCGACGTCGGGGAGTTGGGCGAGGTGCGCGGCGAGGGCGATCTGGTCGCCGAAGTCGAGCAGGTCGCGCTCGCGTTTCGCGGCCCGATAGCGCAGGACCAGTTCGGTGAGTTCCCGGCGGGCGGCGGCCGTCTCGGGGACCTTGCGCAGGTCGGCGTTGGTGAGCTTGACGCGCTGCAGGGTGTGCAGCAGTTCGGCGTCCCAGGTGCGCAGGTCCTCGGGGCGTACGAGGTGTTCGGCGAGTTCGGAGTCCAGGGTGAGCAGGTCGCTGACGAGGTCCGCGAAGGAGCGGGTCAGCGCCGGGTACGGGCCGGGGGCTTCGCGCAGCACGCGCGCGGCGAGCTGGTAGCGGGTGGCGTCGGCGAGGAGGCGGGAGGTCGGTTCGAGCCCGATGCGCAGGCCGTGGTCGGTCAGCAGACGGCCCGCGAACGCGTGGTAGGTGGAGATGACCGGTTCGCCGGGCGGGTTGTCCGGGTCGATGACGTCCGGGTCGGTCACACCTGCCTTGACGAGGGCTTTGCGGACGCGCTCGGCGAGTTCGCCTGCGGCCTTGTTGGTGAAGGTGAGGCCGAGCACCTGTTCGGGGGCGACCTGGCCGGTACCGACCAGCCACACCACGCGGGCCGCCATCACCGTGGTCTTGCCGGATCCGGCTCCGGCCACGATCACCTGCGGGGCGGGCGGCGCGGTGATGCAGGCCGTCTGCTCAGGGGTGAACGGAATCCCGAGGAGCTCCTTGAGCTGCTCGGGATCGGTGATACGGGCGGGCACGTCCAAGAGGCTAGCGGCGGACACTGACAGCAGATGCCGGATCGGCTGTCGGGACGGGAGAAGCGCAGGTCAGCACATGCGGTGCGATACGTCACTCGACTACGTGGCGGCCCTCGGGCCGCGCGCTGCACGACGCCTGGAAAGCGCAGTGCGTGCAGTGCTGACCGGTCGTCGGGGTGAACCGTTCGTCGAGCACCTTGCCTGCCGCGGTGGCCAGCAGCTCACCGACCCACTCTCCCTCCAGGGGCTCCTGGGCCTGCACCTTGGGGAGGGTCTCACCGCCGTCCCGCTTGGCGGCTCCCTGGCGCAGCTGGACCAGTTCGGCACCACCAGGCTCGGGGCGCGCCCCGTCGAAGGCCTCGTCGACGGCGCCTTCGCGGACAGCCAACTGGTAGACCGCGAGCTGGGGGTGGCGGGCCACGTCGGCCGCGCTGGGCGCCTGCTTGCCGGTCTTGAAGTCGACGACATAGGCGCGGCCCTCGCCGTCCGCCTCGACGCGGTCCATGGAGCCGCGGATGCGTACCTCGTAGTCGCCCGTTTCGAGGGTGACGTCGAAGTCGTGCTCGCTCGCCACCGGCGTACGCCCGGTGCGGTCCATGACGTGCCACTTCAGGAATCTTTCGAGCGCTGCGCGCGCGTGCTCCTTCTCCTGCGCCGACTTCCACGGCGCGTCGAAGGCGAGCGCGTCCCACACCGAGTCCAGGCGTTCCATGAGGACGGCGAGGTCGGCCGGGGTGCGCCCGGAGGCCACCTCGTCGGCGAGGACGTGCACCACGTTGCCGAAGCCCTGGGCGGCGGTGGCGGGCGCGTCGGCTTTTACCTCGCGGCCGAGGAACCACTGCAGGGCGCAGGTGTTGGCCAGCTGGTTCAGGGCGCTTCCGGAGAGTACGACGGGCTGGTCGCGGTTGCGTAGCGGCACCTTGGACTCGGTCGGCTCGAACATGCCCCACCAGCGGTAGGGATGCGCGGACGGGACGAGTGGGCGGCCGTCCTCGTCGGCGAGCGCGGCGAGCCGGGCCAGTCGGCGTGCGGCGGCCTCCCTCAGGGCGTCGGAGACTCGCGGGTCGACCGTCGTGGCGCGCAGTTCGGCGACGAGCGCGGCCACGGACAGCGGGCGACGCGGGCGGCCCGTGACGTCCTTGGGTTCGACGCCGAGTTCGGTCAGGAAGCGGGAGGGTTGGTCGCCGTCGTCGGCGGGAGCCTTCACCGCGGTGACGACGAGGCGTTCACGCGCGCGCGTGGCGGCAACGTAGAACAGGCGGCGCTCCTCGGCGAGCAGTGCACCGGGGGTGAGTGGTTCGGCAAGTCCGTCGCGGCCGATGCGGTCGGCCTCCAGGAGGGAGCCGCGGCGGCGCAGATCCGGCCACAGGCCCTCCTGGACGCCCGCGACGACGACCAGACGCCATTGGAGCCCCTTGGAGCGGTGCGCGGTCATCAGCCGCACGGCGTCGGGGCGTACGGCACGCCGCGTGAGGGTGTCGGCGGCGATGTCCTCGGCCTCCAGCTCCTCCAGGAAGTTGAGGGCGCCGCGGCCGCCGGAGCGTTCCTCGGCGCGGGCCGCGGTCGCGAACAGCGCACACACGGCGTCCAGGTCGCGGTCCGCGTTGCGTCCGGCGGCACCGCCGCGCCGGGCGGCCCTCTCCAGGCGCGTGGGCCAGGGCGTGCCCTGCCACAGGTCCCACAGCGCCTCCTCGGCGGTACCGCCGCCCGCGAGGCGCTCACGCGCCGTGCGCAGCAGCGCGCCGAGGCGCTGGGCACCGCGCGCGTACGCCGGGTCGTGTGCCACCAGGCGTTCGGGTTCGGCGAGCGCTCGCGCGAGCAGCTCGTTCGACGGTGGCGGCACCGGATTGCCCGCGGCCCGCTCCTCCTCACGCAGGGCACGGCCGAGGCGGCGCAGATCGGCGGCGTCCATGCCGGCGAGGGGGGAGGCGAGGAGAGTGAGGGCGGTTTCGGTGTCGAGCCAGGGGGTGTGCTGTTCGGTCTCTTCGGGATTCGCCGGCTCCGCGGTTTCCGCCCGCTCCGGGGTGCGCGGGTCGTTGCCTGCCCGGCCCGACTCCGCCGTGGCGACCGCCCGGAGCGCCGTCAGCAGCGGGGCCACCGCCGGCTCGTGGCGCAGCGGCATGTCGTCGCCGTCGATGTCGAGGGGCACGCCGGCGGCTGTGAGGACGCGGCGGACCGTGGGGATGGTGCGCGATCCGGCGCGCACCAGGACGGCCATGTCGCTCCAGGGGACGCCGTCCTCGAGGTGGGCCCTGCGGAGGATGTCGGCGATGTTGTCCAGCTCGGTGCCGGGCGTCGGGTACGTGTAGACCTCGACGCGGCCGCCGTCGCGCACCGGAGCCAGCTCGCGGTGGGCGCGCACCTTGTCCGTGGGAAGGCGGGTCAGCGGCATGCGTTGGGTCAGCAGCCGGGTCGCGGCGAGCAGGGCGGCAGCGGAACGGCGGGAGGTCCGCAGCACCTCGACGGGGGCCGGGCGGCCGTCCGCGCGCGGGAAGGCGCGCGGGAAGTCCAGGATGCCGTTCACGTCCGCGCCCCGGAAGGCGTAGATCGACTGGTCGGGGTCGCCGAAGGCGACCAGGGTGCGCCCCTCGCCGGCCAGGGCGTGCAGGAGACGGACCTGGGCGGGGTCGGTGTCCTGGTACTCGTCCACGAACACGGCGTCGTACTGCGCGATGAGCCGCTGGGCGACCTCGGGGCGGCGGGCGATGAGCACCGCGCGGTGGACCAGTTCGGCGTAGTCGAGCACGCCCTGCAGGTCGAGCACGTCGAGGTACTCGGCGAGGAAGGCTGCCGCGGCGCGCCAGTCGGGGCGGCCGATGCGCCGCGCGAAGGCGTCCAGGGCGTCCGGTCCCAGGCCCAGCTCGCGGCTGCGGGCGAGCACCGCACGGACCTCGTCGGCGAAGCCGCGGGTGGTCAGGCAGGCGCGCAGCTCGTCCGGCCAGCGCACGTGCGCGAGACCGAGCCGCTCGAGGTCCGGCTGGCCGGCGAGCAACTCGCGGACGGTCACGTCCTGCTCGGGCCCGGACAGCAGCCGCAGCGGCTCGACGAACAGGTCGCTGTCCTGGTGGGCGCGCACGAGGGCGTAGCAGAACGAGTGGAAGGTGGTCGCCTGGGGCGCGCGGGCCGCCCCTATGCGCAGGGCCATGCGGTCGCGCAGCTCCACGGCGGCCTTACGGCTGAACGTCAGCACCAGGATCCGCTCGGGGTCCCCTCCGCGCGCGATGCGGGCCGCGACGGACTCCACGAGCGTGGTGGTCTTGCCGGTTCCCGGGCCCGCGAGGACGAGCAGAGGTCCCGCCTCATGGTCAACCACCGCGCGCTGTGCCGCGTCCAGACGAGGGGGACCCGTTCGGACCGGCGGGGTACGCACCAGTCGGTAAGCGCCACGGCTCCCCTGTCGCACCTGCGGGTGCGACGGGCGCTGGGTGGAGGAAGAGGAGCTCACGTGGTTCGCCGGTCCTGGTGGGTGTGCAGTCTCGGTGCCGGCGCGGAGCGCCGTCGTCGGGGGTGGTGGTCGGGTGACGGGTGGGCCGTCCACCGCGCGAGGCGGGCGGTGACCGCGGGATGAGGGAGACACGCGCAGCCGACGCTACGCCGACGAAAGGGACGGAAGCAGGGCTTCCGCTTCTTCCCTCGCGACTCATGTGGCCCGCGTGCCTCTTGTCTCTCGAACGTACGTCATGCCACAGATGTGCCCTGTTTCGCTCGTACGGATCACGGGTCACACGCGGACGCGTCCAATGGCGGAAGCTGTCAGATGTGACCCTCCGCGCGTTCGCCGCCGTCCCACCGCGCGCGTCTCATGTCGACGCGCGGCAGGTGCCCCTCTGCGGCCCGGCTCGCCTCCTTCAGGGGTGTGCCCTCCGCGCGGTAGTGACCGAGCGCCTCCAGCTCGTGCCCGGGAAGCAGGACGCCGTCCGCGCGGACGACGCGCCACCACGGAACGGCTCCCCCGTAGAGAGCCATCACGCGGCCGACCTGGCGGGGGCCTCCCTCCTCCAGCCACTCCGCGACGTCGCCGTACGTCATGACGTGCCCGGCCGGGATCAGTTCGGCGACCTCGAGGACCCGCTCGGCGTACTCCGGCAGGACGTCGGTGTACTCCGGGCGGGCGTCCCCAGGAAGACTCTCCTCGCTCATTCGCCCCATCCTGCCGCACGGCACCGACAAGGTGACCTGCTCGCAACTGTGCGTGGCCCTCGCCGTGGAGCGGCCCGTCGGCAGACTGTGCGCTCCCGCATTTGCACCCTGATGCCCCCGTGTGTCGGTGGGGCATGCCACCATCGTGCGGGCGGTGACTGGTGATACGAGATCAAGAAGAGACGATGAAGCAGCAGGGTGTGCGGCCCGAGGACGCGGAGAGCACCTCTGATGCGTCATCGCGCCCGGACACCGCCGACGCGAACGAGAAGCCGGTGACGAAGGCCGACCCACCGAGCGGGAAGGGCGCATCCCGCGCCGACGAGGCCCCGATCGACGAGGTCGAGGGCGACGAACCGCTGCTCCCCGCGCGCGTGCACCGCCCCTCCGACCTGATGCGACTCCTGGTCGGCGTGCTCGCCGTCGTCGTGCTGATCGCCATCGCCGCGTTCGCGCACGGCACCACCTCGGGCCTCGAACAGGACATCACCAAGGGCACCGGTCAGGCACCCGACCTACTCATCAAAATCGCGGGACTGGCGTCCAGCATCGCGATCCTCCTGGTTCCGGTCGCGTTCGCCATCGAACGGCTGATCAAGCGGGACGGACTGCGCATCGCCGACGGCGTGCTCGCGGCGGTCCTCGCGCACGGGGTGACGCTCGCCACCGACCTGTGGGTCGCCCGGGCCGCCCCCGACTCGATCCAGGAGGCGCTCACCCAGCCCTCCCCCGGCGACATCAACGCCCTGACCGACCCGGTGCACGGCTATCTCGCCCCGGTCATCGCGTACATGACGGCCGTCGGCATGTCCCGCAGACCGCGCTGGCGGGCCGTGCTGTGGATCGTGCTGCTCCTCGACGCCTTCTCCATGCTTGTCACCGGCTACACCACACCGTTCTCGATCATCCTGACGGTGCTGATCGGCTGGACCGTCGCCTACGGCACGCTGTACGCGGTCGGCTCGCCCAACGTCCGGCCCACCGGTCGGACCCTGATGGCGGGCCTGCGGACGGTCGGCTTCCACCCGGTGAGCGCGTCGCGCGAGGAGACCCCGGATGCAGCGGACAACGGCGACCGCGGCCGGCGCTATTTCGTCACCCTGGAGAACGGACCACCACTGGACGTCACAGTGGTCGACCGGGAGCAACAGGCACAGGGCTTCTTCTACCGGGTGTGGCGCAACCTGACGCTGCGCGGCTTCGCCACCCGCCGCAGCCTCCAGTCGCTGCGGCAGGCGCTGGAGCAGGAGGCACTGCTGGCGTACGCGGCCATCGCGGCGGGCGCCAACGCACCCAAGCTGATCGCCACCTCCGAACTGGGCCCCGACGCCGTGATGCTCGTCTACGAGCACACCGGCGGCCGCACCCTCGACTCGCTGGCCGAGGAGGAGATCTCCGACGAGCTGCTGCGCAGCACCTGGCACCAGGTGCAGGCGCTGCAGTCCCGGCGCATCGCACACCGCAGGCTCGCGGGTGACGCGATCCTGGTGGATCGTTCCGGCACGGTCATCCTCACCGATCTGCGCGGTGGCGAGATCGCGGCCGGGGACCTGCTGCTGCGCATGGACGTCGCACAGCTGATGACGACGCTCGCCCTGCGGGTCGGCGCCGAGCGGGCAGTGGCCTCCGCCGTCGCGGTGCTCGGCCCTGACGCCGTGGCCGACTGCCTGCCGATGCTCCAGCCCATCGCGCTCACCCGCTCCACACGCGCGACCCTGCGGCGACTGGCCCGGGAGCGCGCCGAGCGCGAGCGGGAGGCGGTGCTGGCGGCGTCGCGGCAGTCCAGGCAGGCCCGTGCGGGGGCGGCCGCGGACGACGACAGTGCGGTCGTACCGGCAAAGCCCGGCAAGAAGGCCGTACGCGCGCAGGCCAGGGCAGAGAAGCGGGCCATGGACGAGGCCGTGGAGGAGGCGCGCGAGGACGATCTGCTCACCCAGATCCGGCACGAGGTGCTGCGGATCAGGCCGCAGGCACCGGTCGAGCCGGCCCGGCTGGAGCGGGTGCGACCGCGCACGCTGATCAGTTTCATCGCCGGAGCCATCGGCGCGTACTTCCTGCTGACGCAGCTCACGCACATCGAGTTCGGACCGCTCGTGGCCAACGCCGAGTGGGGCTGGGTCATCGCGGCCGTGCTGTTCTCGGCACTCAGCTATGTCGCCGCCGCGATGAGCCTGCTGGGGTTCGTGCCCGAACGGGTGCCGTTCCCACGGACCGTGGCGGCCCAGGTCGCCGGGTCGTTCGTGAAGATCGTGGCGCCGGCCGCGGTGGGCGGTGTCGCGCTCAACACGCGCTTCCTCCAGCGCGCGGGGGTGCGGCCCGGTCTGGCGGTGGCCAGCGTCGGCGCGTCGCAGCTGTTCGGGCTGGGCTGTCACATCCTCATGCTGTTGGCCTTCGGTTATCTGACCGGTACCGAGAAGACACCGTCCCTGTCGCCGTCCCGGACGGTCATCGCGGGTCTGCTGACGGTCGCGGTGCTGGTGCTCGTGGTGACGTCGGTGCCGTTCATGCGGAAATTCGTCGTCACGCGCGTGCGGTCGCTTTTCGCCGGTGTCGTGCCGCGCATGCTGGACGTGCTCCAGCGGCCGCAGAAGCTGGTCACCGGCATCGGCGGCATGCTGCTGCTCACCGCATGCTTCGTGATGTGCCTGGACGCGTCGATCCGCGCCTTCGGCGACGAGACCACGTCCATCAGCATCGCCAGCGTCGCCGTGGTCTTCCTCGCCGGCAACGCGCTCGGCTCCGCAGCCCCGACACCCGGCGGTGTGGGCGCGGTCGAGGCGACCCTGACCGTCGGCCTGATCGCCGTCGGCCTGCCCAGCGAGGTCGCCGCCCCGGCCGTGCTGCTGTTCCGCCTGCTGACCCTGTGGCTGCCGGTGCTGCCGGGCTGGCTGGCCTTCAACCACCTGACGCGCAAGGGCGCGCTGTAGGCCAGATCGCGGGTACGCGGGCAGGCCCTGCACACGCACGTACACCACAACGCGCACTCACGCGCGGTTCCCTCATCGCAATGGACGTACCCGCACGCGTCCCTCACCGCAACGACGCACTCGCACGCGCGCCTGAGCCACAACGCACCCGCACGCGCGCGTACCTCATTCGGCCCACGTCCCGAGCGCCCGGCCCCGCGCGACCGCACGATGGATGCATGCCGAACCTTTCCCGTCTGCGCGCCGCCGCTCTGACCGCCACCGCCGTGCTGCTGTCCTCCGTGCTGGCGGGATGCAGCGACGACGGCTCCCAGGACGAGGACCTCACCGCCCAGGAGCTGAGCTGGAAGGCCTGCCCGGCGCCCGCCCAGGCCCAGGGCGGAGGCGACGCCCCCTCGCCTCTGCCGGACGGCGACGACTGGCAGTGCGCGACCATGAAGGCGCCCCTCGACTGGGACGACCCAGAAGGCGACACCATAGACATCGCGCTGATCCGGGCGCAGACCAGCGGCGCGGAGAGCCGGCGCATCGGCTCGCTGATCTTCAACTTCGGCGGCCCCGGCGGCTCGGGCGTCACCGCGCTGCCCGCGTTCGGCGCGGGCTATGCGACGTTGCGCACCCGCTACGACCTGGTGAGCTTCGACCCGCGTGGGGTCGGCCGCAGCGCACCGGTGTGGTGCGAGAACGACCAGCAACTCGACATCTACTTCCAGCAGGACGCGACCCCCGACGACGCCACCGAGCGCACCGAATACGTCGACAACGTCAAGGAGTTCAACGCCGCCTGCGAGAAGAACTCCGAGCGGATACTGCCGCACGTGCGCACCACGGACGCGGCCCGCGACATGGACCTCTTGCGCCAGGTCCTCGGCGACGACAAGCTGCACTACTTCGGCATCTCCTACGGCACCGAACTCGGCGGCGTCTACGCCCACCTGTTCCCGGAGAACGTGGGCCGGGCCGTCTTCGACGCAGTCGTCGATCCGACCGAGACCCCCGAACAGGGCTCCCTCGGGCAGGCCGAGGGCTTCCAGCTCGCGCTCGACAACTACGCCGAGCACTGCGTGTCACAGGTCGAGGACTGCCCGGTCGGGAACAGCGCCCAGGACGTCAAGGCCCGCATCGCGAAGCTGCTCAAGGACCTGGACAGCAAGCCGATCCCGGGCATCTTCCCCCGCGAGCTGACCCAGACCGCCGCGACCAGCGGCATCGCCCAGGCGCTGTACTCGCAGGACTTCTGGGAGTACCTCACCGAGGGCCTCGAGCAGGCGTACGACGGGAACGGCCAGATCCTGCTCCTGCTGTCGGACTCCTTGAACGGGCGCAACCAGAACGGCGAGTACAGCAATCTCACCGCGGCCAACGTCGCCATCAACTGTGCCGACGACAAGCCGCGGTACACCACCGAGTACGTGGAACGGAAACTGCCCGAGTTCCGGGCCGCCTCCGCCCTGTTCGGCGACTTCCTGGCCTGGAGCATGCTCAGCTGCACCGACTGGGCCGTGCAGGGCGCCGCCGACCATCCCGACGTCAGTGCGCCCGGGGCGGCGCCGATCCTCGTCGTGGGCAACACCGGTGACCCGGCCACTCCCTACGAGGGGGCGCGGAAGATGGTCCAGGCGCTGGGCAACGGCGTCGGCGTGGAGCTGACGTACCGGGGGCAGGGACACGGTGCATACGACAGCAAGAACAAATGCGTGCAGGGCGCCGTGAACGCCTATCTGCTGGACGGGAAGGTGCCGGCAGTCGGGACCGTCTGCTCCTGAACCTGGCCCCGGATCCCGGGAAAGTCGCAGGTCAAAAGGTTATCCACAGGCCGCGGCGGGTGCGGCTCGGTCGGCCTACCATGGCGGGACTGCCGTTCGCGACCGAAGTGCGGGCGGCTCTGGAGGGGGGATGTGTTCATGGCACGCTTCGTACGGTGGACGGCTCTGACGGTCGCCGCCGCGCTGCTCACGGCGGGCTGCAGCAGCGGCTCGTCCGACGACGGAAAGGGGACGGCCGCCTCACCCACCGGTTCGTCGGGCGAATCCACGTCCGGGCTGTCCCCGTCCCTCACCGCGCAGGAACTCGACTGGGGCGACTGCAAGGCCACCGCCGACGCCCCTCCGCCGGGCGACGACTGGCAGTGCGCGACGCTCAAGGTGCCCCTGGACTGGTCGAAGCCGGAGGGCACGACGATCGATCTGGCGCTGATCCGTGCCGAGGCGACCGGTGACGATCGCATCGGCTCCCTCCTGTTCAACTTCGGCGGCCCCGGCGGCTCGGGCGTATCGACGTTGCCGGCGTACTCCTCCACCGTCTCGGTGCTCCACGAGCGGTACGACCTGGTGAGCTGGGACCCGCGCGGGGTGGGCGCCAGCGAGGGCATCCGCTGTCGCGGCGACAAGGAGATCCAAGCCGCCGAGGCGGTGGACCCCACGCCGGACACCCCGGCCGAGGAGACGGCGTACTTCCAGGACGCCGCAGACTTCGGCAAGGGCTGCGAGGAGTCCGCCGGGAAGCTGATGGCGCATGTGTCCACCACCGACACCGCCCGCGACATGGACCTGATGCGGCAGGTCCTCGGCGACCGGAAGATGCACTACTTCGGCATCTCGTACGGCACCGAACTCGGCGGCGTCTACGCCCACCTGTTCCCGAAGAACGTGGGACGACTGGTCCTGGACGCGGTCGTCGACCCCAGCGCCGACGCGGTGGGCCACGCCAGGAACCAGACCCTGGGATTCCAGCGCGCGCTCGACGACTACCTCGAGTCGACGGGCCAGGACCCGCAGCAGGGCTCGCAGAAGATCGCCGACCTGCTGGAGCGGATCGACGCGGAGCCGCTGCCGACGTCGACCGATCGGAAGCTGACCCAGGCACTCGCGCTCACCGGCATCATCCTCCCGCTGTACAGCAAGTCCAGCTGGCCTGCTCTGACCAGCGCCCTGGAGGCGGCCGAGCAGGGCAACGGCTCCGAGCTGCTGGCGCTCGCCGACGCCTACAACGAGCGGGACGCCTCGGGCCACTACACCACGACGACCCACTCACAACGGGTCATATCGTGCTTGGACGACAAGCAGCGGCCGACGCCCGACGAGGCGGAGGGGCTGCTCGCGGAGTTCGAAAAGATCTCGCCGGTGTTCGGGACGTTCCTGGGCTGGGACACAGCAGGCTGGTGCCACGACTGGCCGGTGGCCGGGCAGTTCGCCAGCCCGGAGGTGAGCGCGCCGGGTGCGGCGCCGATCCTCGTGGTGGGCAACACCGGCGACCCGGCGACTCCCTACGAGGGCGCCCGCAGGATGGCGGACGAGCTGGGCAAGGGGGTCGGCGTGGTGCTCACCTGGAAGGGCGAGGGGCACGGTGCCTACGGGAGCGGGAGCGACTGCGTCGACTCCACGGTGAACGCCTACGTGCTGAACGGAACGGTGCCGAAGGACGGCAAGGTCTGCTCATGACGTCGGCGGGGGCTCCGGGCACCCTTGGTGCGCGAAGCCCCCGCCGGACGGGAAGCAGGGCCGGGTCAGTAGACCGGCTTGTGCGGCTCGATCTGGTTGACCCAGCCGATGACGCCGCCGCCGACGTGGACGGCGTCCGAGAAGCCCGCGGACTTCAGGACCGCGAGGACTTCCGCACTGCGGACACCCGTCTTGCAATGCAAGACGATCTTCTTGTCCTGCGGGAGGCTCTCCAGGGCGGTGCCCATGAGGAACTCGTTCTTCGGGATGAGCCTGGCGCCCGGGATCGAGACGATCTCGTACTCGTTGATCTCACGGACGTCGATGATGTCGATGTTCTCGCCGTCGTCAATCCACTCCTTGAGCTGCTTGGGAGTGATCGTCGAGTCGGCGGCCGCCGCCTGGGCCTCCTCGGAGACGACGCCGCAGAAGGCCTCGTAGTCGATGAGCTCGGTGACGGTCGGGTTCTCGCCGCAGACCGCGCAGTTGGGGTCCTTGCGGACCTTGACCTGGCGGTACTGCATCTCCAGGGCGTCGTAGATCATCAGGCGGCCGACCAGCGGCTCACCCGTGCCGGTGAGGACCTTGATGGCCTCGGTGACCTGGATGGAACCGATCGACGCGCACAGCACGCCCAGGACGCCGCCCTCGGCGCAGGAGGGAACCATGCCGGGGGGCGGGGGCTCCGGGTAGAGGCAGCGGTAGCAGGGGCCGTGCTCGGACCAGAACACCGAGGCCTGGCCGTCGAAGCGGTAGATCGAGCCCCACACGTACGGCTTGTTCAGCAGCACGCACGCGTCATTGACGAGGTAGCGGGTCGCGAAGTTGTCGGTGCCGTCGACGATCAGGTCGTACTGGCTGAAGATGTCCATCACGTTGTCGGCCTCGAGCCGCTCCTCGTGAAGGATCACGTTCACGTACGGGTTGATGCCGAGCACGCTGTCGCGGGCCGACTCCGCCTTGGAGCGGCCGATGTCCGCCTGGCTGTGGATGATCTGGCGCTGCAGGTTCGACTCGTCGACCTCGTCGAACTCCACGATGCCGAGGGTGCCGACGCCCGCCGCGGCCAGGTACATGAGGGCCGGCGAGCCCAGGCCGCCCGCGCCCACACACAGCACCTTGGCGTTCTTCAGCCGCTTCTGCCCGTCCATCCCGACGTCGGGGATGATCAGGTGGCGGGAGTACCTGCGAACCTCGTCTACGGTGAGCTCGGAAGCCGGCTCGACCAGGGGTGGCAGCGACACGGGGACTCCGTTGGTCGGTCAATCACTACGGTTGTTCTCCTCGTAACACTGCCACGGCCTTTTTCATTCCGAGACACCCGTTCCGATCCGCGAGACGATTTCGTCCCAGTAGCCGGGCATGCTCTCCCAGGGGTCCGTGCGGCCGCCGCGATCCGTGCGGTCGGTGAAGTAGATCGTCGCGGCGCCCTGCCAGCGCGCGATGCGCAGCGCCTCGTCGAGGTGGCCGCGGGGTACTCCGTGCACGAAGTGGCAGAACCGCTCGGGCGGATAGTCGGCGGTCCACTCGGCCGCCTGCGACCAGCGGTAGCCGCTCCAGGGACCCGAGAACGTGACGAGCTGGTCGGCGTTCTCGGCGTAGCCGGGATACGGGTGGGTCCCGTGGCCGAGGACTATGTGGGCATCGTCACGCAGCGCGCGCAGGGTGGTGACCGTGCGGCGGATCTCGAGGAGGCCGGCGCGTTCGGCCGGGCAGCGGCCCAGGAGGAAGCCGTCGACCTGGTACCAGTCCAGATACCGGCGAGCGTCCGAGATCGCCTCGGCGAAGCCGCGGGCGCCGTACATCGTGTCGAGGTGACCCAGCACGCGGACCCCCGCATTGCGGAGGCGGCTGGCCGCCTCCAGGCAGTGGGGGTCGGGACGGGCGCCGGGACCGTCGGCGACATTGAGGACGACCCAGTGCAAGGGGGTGCCGGGGCGCGTGAGTTCGCCCCACTCGGTGGGGGCGAGAAGGGGGTGCGCATAGCCGGGGATGCCTAAGCCGGTGCGGACATCGGTGCCCGCCGTGGCCGCTTTGGTCCTGGTCAGATACGGCATGCCGCCTCCATCCAGATGTCGGCGAGGGACTCCTCGAGGTTGATCCGGGGACGCCACCCGAGCCGGTCGCGGGCGGTGCGTACGTCGGCCTGCTGCCAGCTGCCGCAGCCGTCCGGATAGGGGTACGCGACGGGGGCCGAGTGGGCCGTGTGGTCGGAGTCGCTGCGGTGGCCCAGGGGTTCGTGGCGGGGGTGGCCGAGCGGTTCTCTGGGGTGGCCGATGGTCGGCCTCAGCGGGCCGGGTGGGCCGTCGAGTTCGTGCAGGGCGCCGCCGTAGCCGGCCACACGGGCGAGGATCGCGGCGGCGTCGCGCAGCCGGACCGCGCGGCCGGAGCCGATGTTGATGACGCCCTGCGCGGCGGAGAGGGAGGCCGCGTGGACGGCGCGAGCCACATCGCGGACGTCGACGAAGTCGCGCTGGGCACCGAGGCCGCCGAGCTTGAGTTCGCCGTCGCCGGTCTGCATGGCGCGCCGCATGGCCTCGGCGAGGCGGCCGAGCGGGGAGCCTGCAGGAGTACCGGGGCCTGCCGGGGAGAACACACGGAGGACGACCGCGTCCAGGCCGGAGCCGAGGACCAGTTCGGTGGCGGCGAGTTTGCTGACTCCGTAGGGTCCACCGGGCCGCGGTACCGCATCCTCCGCCGTGGAGGAACCGGGCTGGCTGGGCCCGTACTCGGCTGCGCAGCCGATCTGGACGAGGCGGGCGCCGCAGCCGCTGCGGCGCAGGGCCTCGCAGACGGTGGCGACGGCGACGGTGTTGTGGCGGGTGAGTTCGCGGGCGCCGCCTCTGGTCGCGCCGGCGCAGTTGACGACGACGCCGGGGTGGACGGCGTCGAGGAAGCGGGTGAGTGCGCCGGGGCTGCCGGACGCGAGGTCGAATCGGACGTCGGCGTCGTCGCCGCGGCCGAGTGCGGTGAGTTGGACGGCCGGGTCGGCGAGCAGACGGTCGGCGACGAAGCGGCCCAGGTAGCCATTGGCTCCGATCAGCAGGACTCTCATCGGGCGGCTCCCGGGGCCAGGTTGGCGGATCGGGAGGTACTCATGCGGTGTTCTCCTTCGAAGGGGTGGTGCGGTTGCCTCCGACGTCCGGGCCGGGCGCCTGCGGCGAGGGGTGAAGCGGGTCTGTCGTGCGGCATCGGCGGGAGGCCGCCTGCGGTGGGCGCGGGTGCGGCGCCTGCCGGGGTCACCACGGGCTGTCCGTTCGTCCGTGCGCCGAGGCGCGGGTCAGTCTGCGGAAGGCGTGCAGCAGAAGGGCGAGGGCCGCTGCTCCGCAGGCGAGGGTCGGGATGCTGCCGGGACCCCAGGTCTCCAGGAGGGTCTGCGTCGGGGTGGCAAGGACGTCGCAGTGCGGGAGGCGGCCGGCGAAGAGCGTGGCCAGGGCGGTGGCCTCGGCCGTGGCCGCCGCGGTGAGGAGCACGGCCGGGGCGTGGGTGAAGCCGTGGATGGTGAGGAGCCGGGCGAGGAAGAGGAGGGCGCCGAGGGTGAGGGTCTGGGAGGGGGCTGCGGGGTCGTCCACGGTGGCGGTGCTGAGGGCGAGGAGGCCGGTCAGGGCGGCCAGGAACAGGGTGAACGCGCCGAGCAGCAGGGGGCGTACGGAGGCGGCGAACTCCTCGAGTCCACGGCTGGCCGTCAGTTTGTGGCGGGCCCGCACGGCGAAGAGATGGGCGCTCCAGGCCGCGGGGGCGCAGGCCAGGGTGAGGGCCAGGAGGGGGGCGGTGGTGAGGGGCCAGGGGCTGTCCGCGGCGCCGGTGGGAAGGCCGTCGGGGCCTCCGGAGGCGGCGGCCTGCAGAAGTCCGTCGCCGAGGACGGCGTAGGCGACGAGCCAGCAGGTCCATGTCCGGGTGCCGGGTGCCGGGGGTGGGCCCGGCCGAGCGCGGTTCGTGCCCAGGGGGCCGTGGGACAAAGCCGCGCGCAGGGCCAGAGCCACGGCCAGGGTGCCGGCGGCGGTCAGCACGAGGCGTGCCCGGCCGTGGGTGAGGTGCAGGCCTGCCAGGGTCGCGGCGCAGAGCGTGCCGGGCAGCAGGGTGCGGACGATCCAGTCCGCGCGCGGCCGGGTACCTGTGGTCGGTGTGGGGCGCCGGGATGGGTCTCCGTCGCGCGGGACACGGGCGTACATCTCCTCTGCCAGGGAGAAGACGTCCCGGTGGCGGAAGCGCGCGGCAGTGCGGTCGGTGACACCGTGTGCCTCCAGGCCGGCCGCGATCTCCAGGGGGTCCACGGCCCGTTCGCAGAGCTCACGGTGACGGTGCATCAGGACCTTCACGGGATCGGCGGCGCCACGGTGGGCGACGGAAGTGCCGACGACGTCCCGCCCGGGGGCGGCGGCAGCCTCACCCTCGGCTGCGCCCCCGTGCGCCTCACCGACGCGAGCCTTCTGCCGCGCCTCGACTCCGTCGCCGGCCGGGGTGCGGGGGCGGTCGAGGTTCTCCAGGTCGTTCATCGGGCTGCTCCTGTGGCGGGCACGGAGAGTGTGGCGCGTACCGGGGGGCCGGCCGCCCAGCTGGGACCACCGCGTGCCACCACGCGCGTTGCGGCGTCGGTCCAGCGGCCGGGGACGCGGGCCTCTGCGGGGACGGCGAAGGGCTGGGGTTCGCCGGAGTCGTCGAGGACGACGCGGGGGACGGGGCAGCGCGAGACGATCTCCAGGTAAATGCCGTGAAACGCCGCGACGTTCTGCTCGACGGTGAACAGTTCGAGCGCTCGGGCGCGCGCGGCGGCGCCCAGGCGCTCACGGCGCTCGGGGTCGCACAGCAGCGCCACGCACGCCTCGGCGAGCGCCCGTGGGTTGCGCGGGGGGACCACGAGCCCCGTCCCGCCGATGACCTCGACCACCGCACCGACGTCCGTCGACACCGTCGCCCGGCCGCAGAGCATGGCCTCGACGAGGCCGATCGGGAAGCCCTCCACGACGCTGGACAGGACGATCACCGCGCCGGAGGCGTAGACGTCGGCGAGGGTCGGGGCGTCCGGGCCGCCGATCTCCTCGAAGGAGACGGGGTTGTCGCCGACGGCGTGCGGGCCCTCCGCCTCGTCGGGGAAGAGCTGTGCGGCGAGGACCCTGCAGTGGGTGAGGTAGTCCGCGCCCTCGGCGCCGGAAGGATCGCCGACGATCCGCAGCCGGGTCCGGGGCGCGCCCGGCTCGCCCTTGCGGAGCTCCCGGACCTCCGCGAAGGCGTGCAGCAGGGAGACCAGGTCCTTGGTCGGTTCCACGCGGCCGACCCAGACCAGCGTGTCCGGCTCCGCGAGCTCCGGCGACTCCCCCACCTCCGCGAAGGGCCTGGCGTCCATGCCGGGGTACACGGTGCGCAGCTTCGTACGGTCGGCGCCGCAGCGTTCCTGCCAGCGGCGGGCGTGTGCGTTGCCGGGCGTGATGCAGTCGGCCTGCCGGTAGATCTCGGCGGCGAGCCGCCCGTGAAAGGCGGCGAGCAGGGACCGTACGGCGGGCGAGGACTCCGTGGCGGCGGCCAGATAGTGCGAGCGCAGCTGCACCCCGTACTCGGTCACCAGCAGAGGTACGCCGAAGAAGTGACGGGCCAGCAGCCCGGTCAGGGCCGCCGCGCCGCCGGACGCCGCGTGGCACAGGTCGACGGAGCCGAGCCCGTCGTCCTCGTACCAGTCGAGCGAGAGGGGGCGCAGGGCGCGTTCCAGGTGCGCGGCGACGGCGAGCAGATCGGGCACCCGCGCCTCGTGCGCCGTGCGCGGCGCTCCCGGCGCGCGACAGGCGCGTTCCAGGGCGCGTACGGCCGCTTCGGAGCGCAGCGCCCCCACCAGGCCGCCCTCCTCGCGAGCGAGTTCGGCGAGCCCGTACAGGGCGTTGGCGAAACGGTCCGCCTCAGCGGCGGGCGCCTCCGCCGACGCCTCCCCCGAGGCCCCCGCGCACAGGACGCCCGCCAGCTCCCCGTAGCACTCGGCGAACCGCCGGCGAGCGCGGCGCCCGTACGCCCGCCCGTCGCCCACCACCGCCCGGTCCTCCTCGACAGTCCACAGCGGTGCCGTTCGCACCCGGACGACCTGCGACGGCAGCGGGATCCGGCCCTCGTCCTCCTGTCGCTTGCTGCGGCTGAGCGCGTAGACGTCGAACTCGTGCTGCGCGAGCCCGCGCACGAGCCGGTCGCACCAGAGCCTGGCGTCACCGCTCACATACGGATAGCCACCCTCCGTAAGCAGTCCGATGCGCATGTGCACCCCCGATCTCCCGTATGGGGAGCCACCGTTGTCCGGCGACTCGCAGCGGGACGAACGTATGCGGACAAGCCGGTGGCGCGACGGACGGTTGTCCATCGCGCCACCAAAAGGGGTGAACGGTCGTAACTTTCCCGCGCAGAGCGCGTTTCGTCGCGCTAGGAGATCACGCGGGCACGGAGGGCCACGTTCCGCGAGGCGTGCTCAACTGCCCGGGTACGGCCATGGATTGGCCTTGCAACTGATCCCGTCGTGATCGAGGAACTTCGTCTGCTGTTGCATGACGGGGGCGAGTTCACCGTCCTTGTCGCAGGTGACGTGGTGGTAGCCGAGACGGTGGCCGATCTCGTGATTGATCAGCATCTGCCGGTAGGCGTGGATCTCGTCGCCGTACGTCTCCGAACCCTGCGCCCAGCGATAGGCGTTGATCATCACGCGCTCGGTGGCGGCGGAGTCGCAGGAGACGTTGTCGACCGTGGTGTCCAGGCCGGACCTGGCGCACCAGTCGGCGGTGGTGCCGGGGCTGGCGAGGGTGATCACGAAGTCGGGTTTGCCGGAGTGGATCCGTTCGAAGGTACGGCCGCCGTTGTGGGCCCAGCTGCGGTCGTCGTTGAGCGTCTTCTGCACGGCTTGCGCGAAGAGTTCCCCGTCGAGGCCGAGTCCCTGCTCCACGTCCACGCGGTAGGTGTACTTCTGCCCCGTGCCCGGCGCCTTGTCGATCCCGGCGATCGCGTCGAACTCCCCCGAGCCGTCGAGCGTCGCGCTCAGCTCGTACGTCCTGCCCATCTTCTGTTCGTACGTCAGCGGCACCGCGCTCGGCGAATCGGAGGGCGTCGGCCGCCCGTCCCCGCGCGACGCGGAGTCCCGGGCGTCCCGGGCCTGGTCGGCGGCGGACTGCGACTGTACGCCGGTGTCGTCGCCCGCGTCCGTGACCTGACCGGCGACGATCACGGCCAGCACGGTGGTCACGGCGGCGGCCGCGATCCCGGTGAACGTGCGGCCCTTGGCACCCTTGGCCGGGACGGGCTCGCCGGTCGGCGGCGCGTCGTCGTCGATGCCGGCGTCGGTGCCGGTCCGGGTGTCGGTGTCCCAGCTGGTGACGGATGCGTACGGGTCCTCGGCAAGGGTGGAGGAGGCGGGCGTACGACGCGTGAAGACGTCGTCGTCCTCGTCGAACGCGTCGACGTACTCCTGACGCGGCCCCGGGGGCAGGTACCGCTGCCGCGGAACGCCCGGTCCGACGGCGACCCCCTGCCCGCCGCCGGGCCCACCCCTCAACTCACCCCAGCCACCACCCCCTTCACGCTGCTCGGGGTGGCCGCCACGGACCTGGGGGGTGCCGTGAGCGGGCGTGCCGTCGGGGAAACGGGGCGTGCCGTGGGCGGGGGTGCCGTCCGGCAGGCGGGGAAACCCATGCGCGGGAGTGCCGTCGGGCAACCGGGGCACACCATGCGCCGGCGTACCGTCAGGCAACCGCGGCACACCATGCGCCGGCGTACCGTCAGGCAACCGCGGCACACCATGCGCCGGCGTACCGTCAGGCAACCGCGGCACACCATGCGCCAACGTGCCCTCGGCATAACGCGGCACCGCATACCCCGCCGGGCCGTCCGCCATCCGCGGAACCCCACCCGCCGGCGTACCGTCGGGCAGCCGCGGAACCGCATGCGCGGGAGTGCCGTCGGGCATCGGCGTCTGTCGACCCCCCGAGGGCCCCGGTGCCGGCCGACGAGCCCCTTTGTCCGCGGCCGCACCCTTGGGTGCCGGGCCGCGGCGGCTGTGGCGTCCCACCTCGCGCCTCAGCTCCCCGTGCTCGCGGGCTCGGCCCCGTCGGCGGACGTCCGGGACGCCCCTGGGGGCGCGCCGTCGGACCCCGTCTCCGCAAGGAGCTCACGGAACGCCTTCGCCACCGTCTCCGGGTACTCCATCATCGCCACATGCCCGGCGTCCGGGAGGGTCAGAAGCCGGGAGTCGCGGAAGGTGCGGGCGGCCTTCTGGGCCATACGGAAGCGGACGAGCTGGTCCCGGCCGCCGTAGACGAGGAGTGTGGGGGCGAGGACGCGTTCGGCCTGGCGCCACAGCCCGTGCTGGCCGCCCAGGGTGTACGCGTTGACGATCCCGCGCGCGGAGCGCGCCATCGCGTCCCAGAAGTACGGCAGTTGCAGGCGCCGTTCCATCTCCTCCACGGCGTTGCGAAAACCCTCGTGCGACACCCGCCCGGGGTCGCCGTAGCAGAGCGTCACAACGCCCCGGACCCGCTGTTCCGCCGTCCAGCCGGTGGTGAACCGGGTGAAGAGCGAGACCACGCCGGGCACTGCCAGCAGTGCGGTTGGGACGGCGGTGCGCTGGATCCGGATCTCCGGCAGGGCGGGCGACACCAGCGTGAGCGTCCGGACGAGATCGGGCCGGACGGCGGCGACGCGGGTGGTGACCGCGCCGCCCATGGAGTTGCCGAAAAGGTGCACCGGACCACGGTCGGAGGCGTCGAGGTAACGGATGACCGCGCGCGCGTGCGCGGTGACCGAGTAGTCGCCGTCGTCCGGTGGCGGGGAGTCGCCGAAGCCCGGCAGGTCGACGGCCTCGCAGTCGACGTCCGCGTCGAGCAGTTCCATCAGCGCCGACCAGTTCTGCGAGGAACCGCCGAGGCCGTGGACGTAGAGCGCCGGCGGCAGCCCCTCCCGCGCGGGAGGCCTCGAACGCACCGTGAGTGTGATGCCGGGCAGTTGGACCGATCGCAGCCGCTCGCCCTCCGCGACCCTGACGGGCGCCACCTTCGGGAGCACGTTGGCGCTGGGCACATACGGCAGCTCGGTCGAAGACATGCGGCAATGTTACGAGGTGATCACGTCGTGGTTCATGTGTTCGCCGTCACAGACACGCAGGACGGCACCGTATCTACACAGACCGGCGGATACGCAGCGCGTGACGTTCCGGACGCGGATCGCATAGCGTCCGGATCGGGTGTCTCCTAGGCTCGTAGAGAGGGCACCCGCGTGTGGCCCCTGCTTCTTCCAGGGACGTTCGTAGAAAGGGAGCCCACCATGGCCATTGACCCGACCGATCCCGAGACCTTCGAGGACGAGGACACTGAGGAAGCCCTGGAGTACGACGTCGAGGCCCCCGATGTCGACGCGGCCGAGCAGCACGCGGACGTCACCCCGGACCGCGACGACCCGCTGACCGGCGTCGACCCCGCCCGGGCCAACGAGGCCGACCTCGTGGAGCAGGCCCGGGTCGTCTCCCTCGACGAGGACGACTACCGGTGACCCGTGCGGACACCCGGCGCTTGAGGAGGAACGAGGCGCACTTTTGCCCGCTCTGCACCCGTTCGAAACCTTCTATGCGGCTTTCGTAGCCGTCCGGTCCGTGAAATTCTGCGCTCTCAGCGCGCACGTCACGGTTACCGAAAAGTACGATGGCCGCGCGGCGCACACCGCATGTGGACGATTTTGGGAGGCGGCGTGACAGCCATCGAGCAGACAGAGGCGGCACGCCCGCGGGGTACGCGCCTGCCGCGCCGTGCCCGTCGGAACCAGCTTCTGGGCGCCGCCCAGGAAGTCTTCGTGGCCCAGGGCTACCACGCGGCCGCGATGGACGACATCGCCGAGCGCGCGGGCGTCAGCAAGCCGGTGCTGTACCAGCACTTCCCGGGCAAGCTCGACCTCTACCTGGCCCTGCTGGACCAGCACTGCGAGTCCCTGATCCAGTCCGTACGGGGCGCGCTCGCGTCGACGACCGACAACAAGCAGCGCGTACGAGCCACGATGGACGCGTACTTCGCGTACGTCGAGGACGACGGCGGCGCCTTCCGCCTGGTCTTCGAGTCGGACCTGACGAACGAGCCCGCCGTCCGCGAGCGCGTCGACAAGGTCACGAACGAGTGCGCAGAGGCGATCTGCGACGTGATCGCCGAGGACACCGGGCTGTCGCGCGCCGAGTCGATGCTGCTCGCCTCCGGCCTCGGCGGCCTCGCCCAGGTGGTGGCCCGTTCCTGGTTGCACAGCGACCGCAGCGTCCCGCGCGACCAGGCGGTTCAGCTGCTGGCCTCGCTGGCCTGGCGTGGTATCGCGGGCTTCCCACTGCACGGCAACGAGCAGCAGCACTGAGACCGGCCGGCGGGCGGGACGTTTTGTTCCCGTGCGCTGTTCGCTCCTGGCGTTCTTGCGCGGAGGGTGCGCGTCCCCTCGCCGGGCTAATGTGTGCTGGTACGGCGCGGACGCCCGCGCACTTCACTGACCGTTCGGAGGGACATAGCCGTGGAGGTCAAGATCGGCGTTCAGCACGCGCCGCGCGAGATCGTTCTGGAGAGCGGTCAGAGTTCCGAGGAGGTCGAGCGCGTGGTGGCCGAGGCGCTGGCCGGGAAGTCAACGCTGCTCAGCCTTGTGGACGAGCACGGCCGCAAGGTCCTGGTCCCGGCCGACCGTCTCGCCTACGTCGAGCTCGGCGAACCGGCCCCGCGCAAGGTGGGCTTCGGCGCGCTGTAGCGGACGCTGCGGACAGACGCGAACGACAGGGCCCGGCGGCTTCTGCAAGCCGCCGGGCCCTGTCGTTTCCGCTCTCCGTCCGCCTCCACGAACGGAGCACATCTCGCTCACAGGAGTGGATTGGATTCCGCAGGTCAGGGGTAAGACGGGCTACGACTGTTTCGGGCAGGCCGGCCGTGTGGGAGGACCTTGACATGCTCCTGGAAGCGCTCAGCTCCGCGATCCTCGGCCTGGCCCTCGCATGGGTCTACGCCGTGCGCCTGCCGCATCGCCTTCCCGCCCGCCCGCTCGTCCTGTCGACCGGCGTCGCCGGAGCCCTCTTCGGCGCCTTCGTCACCCACAGCGCACTGGAGGCCGGCGGTTTCCTGCCGATCCTGGTCGGCGCGGCGATCCTCTCCGTCGCCTCCCTGTCGCTGCTGCTGCGCCCGGCGGGAAGACTCCGCCGACGCTCGGCGACGGCGTGAGCAGCCGCCGAGGCCGCCGTCGCGGGCGCGGGCGACCTCACACCTAGAGCGCGGGGTTCGGCAACGCCCAAAGGGGCGCGGGGCTGTTTCGATATGCGGCTCCGCCGCGATGGGGGTCCCCCCGCTCGAGCGAAGCCGAGAGTGGGGGAGCGACCAGCCACGACGCACCCGCGGATGGCGTACCGGACTTCCAGCGGAGCGCTCAGGCAGCGAGCCCCAGTGCCGCCATCCGCTTGGTGTGTGCCTCGGTGATGCGGGAGAACATCCTGCCGACCTCGGCGAGGTCGAAGCCGTCGGCGACACCGCCCACGAGCATCGTGGACAGCGCGTCCCGCTCCGCGACCACCCGCTGGGACTGCGACAGGGCCTCGCCCATGAGCCGGCGCGCCCACAGCGCGAGCCGCCCGCCCACCCGCGGGTCGGCGTCGATGGCCGCGCGCACCCGGTCGACGGCGAAGCCGGCGTGCCCGGTGTCGTCGAGCACGGCGAGCACCAGGGAGCGGGTGTCGGAGTCCAGCCGTACGGCGACCTCGCGGTAGAAGTCGCTGGCGATCGAGTCGCCGACGTAGGCCTTGACGAGCCCCTCCAGCCAGTCCGAGGGCGCGGTCTGCTTGTGGAAGCCGTCCAGCGCGGCGACGAACGGCTCCATGGCCGCCGTCGGCTCCTCGCCGATCTCCGTGAGCCGGTCGCGCAGCCGCTCGAAGTGGTGGAACTCGGCCGACGCCATCTTCGCCAGCTCCGCCTTGTCCTCCAGCGTCGGCGCCAGCTTGGCGTCCTCCGCGAGCCGCTCGAACGCCGCGAGTTCCCCGTAAGCGAGCGCACCGAGCAGGTCCACGACCGCGGCCCGGTACTGCGGATCGGCGGAGGCGGTCGCCCAGTCCTGGGCGGCGACCCCGGTGTGTTCGGCGGCGTCGGGGGTCTCGGCGGCGTTGTCAGGCTTGTCAGAGGTCGTCATGAAGCGCACAATAGCCCGCTTGCCGCGCGGAGGAAGTCCCTGGTCAGTCAGTGTGACCACGACGACGCGAAGGACTGCGTCCACGGGTGTGACGACGACTACGTGACCGAATCGGCCATCGCATGTGCGCGAATCCGGGGTATGGTGGTAATGCGCCTGCTGGTACGACGCCCAATTTGTCGTACCTCGACAGGCCGCACGTATGAGGATGCCCGGTCGGTGGCCCGATCGGCTCCGACCCGACAGCCCTCCCTGACCGTACGCAAGTGTGCGTACGACGATCGGAGGGGCCCTCAGCGGTACGCAGGCTCTTGAGCGTTGGCAGAGGTCCCGTGTCCTACGGCTCGCCCCCGCGGCAGCCGACGTCCCCGGCACGGTCAGACACGACCCCCGCGCTCGCCTCGCACCGCACACACAGAAGAGGCAGCACCCTGACTACGACGTTCCGAGAGCTCGGGATCCTCCCCGAGACCGCCGAGGCCCTGGAAGCCGTCGGCATCGTCACCCCGTTCCCCATCCAGGAGATGACCCTCCCCGTCGCCCTCTCCGGCACGGATGTCATCGGCCAGGCCAAGACCGGCACCGGAAAGACGCTGGGCTTTGGCCTTCCGCTCCTCGAGCGCGTCACCGTTCCCGTCGACGTCGAGGCCGGCCGCGCCAAGCCCGAGGCGCTCACCGACGCACCACAGGCCCTGGTCGTCGTCCCCACGCGCGAGCTGTGCACGCAGGTCACCAACGACCTGCTGACCGCAGGCAAGGTGCGCAACGTGCGCGTCACCGCGATCTACGGCGGCCGAGCGTACGAGCCGCAGGTCGAGGCCCTGAAGAAGGGCGTCGACGTGGTCGTCGGCACCCCGGGCCGGCTGCTGGACCTGGCCGGCCAGAAGAAGCTCAACCTGAACCACGTCAGGTGCCTGGTCCTCGACGAGGCCGACGAGATGCTCGACCTGGGCTTCCTGCCCGACGTCGAGAAGATCATCAACATGCTTCCGGCGCGCCGCCAGACGATGCTGTTCTCGGCGACGATGCCCGGCGCGGTGATCGGCCTGGCCCGTCGCTACATGTCGCAGCCCACGCACATCCGCGCCACCGCGCCGGACGACGAGGGCGTGACGGTCGCGAACATCTCGCAGCACGTCTACCGCGCGCACAACATGGACAAGCCCGAGATGGTCGCCCGCATACTCCAGGCCGACGGCCGCGGACTGGCCATGGTCTTCTGCCGCACCAAGCGCACCGCGGCCGACCTCGCCGACCAGCTCAAGCAGCGCGGCTTCGCCTCCGGCGCGGTCCACGGCGACCTCGGCCAGGGCGCCCGCGAGCAGGCGCTGCGCGCCTTCCGCAACGGCAAGGTCGACGTCCTTGTCTGCACCGACGTCGCCGCCCGCGGCATCGACGTCGAGGGCGTGACGCACGTCATCAACTACCAGTCCCCCGAGGACGAGAAGACGTACCTGCACCGCATCGGCCGTACGGGCCGCGCGGGCGCGTCCGGTACGGCGATCACTCTGGTCGACTGGGACGACATCCCGCGCTGGCAGCTGATCAACAAGGCGCTGGAGCTGGACTTCAACGACCCGCCGGAGACGTACTCGACGTCCCCGCACCTGTTCGCCGACCTCAGCATTCCCGAGGGCACCAAGGGTGTCCTGCCGCGCTCGGAGCGTACGCGCGCCGGGCTCGACGCGGAGGAGCTGGAGGACCTGGGCGAGCCGGGCGGCCGCGGTCCGCGCGGTCGCGGTGGCCGGGGTGGCCGGGACGAGTCCCGTTCCGCCGACCGCGAGCGTCCCTCCCGTACGCCGCGCCGCCGCCGCCGTACGCGCGGCGGGACCCCGTTGGACGCGACCGAGACCACCGGGGTCACGCCGGAGACGGACACCCCCGCCGAGGAGGCCGCCGCGCCGCGCACCCTGCGCCGTCGGCGCCGCACCCGTAGCGGCGCCCCGGCGGAGGCGCCGGCCATAGCAGCGGCCGAGCCCACGGCGCCGGAGGCGGCGGAGACCGCCGTGGCGACGGCCGAGGGCCCGGCCACCGTGGACGCCCCCGAGACGCCGGAGAAGCCGCGCCGCCGCACCCGCAAGTCGGTGGAGGCCGCTCCCGTCGAGGCAGCGGTCGACACGGCCGAGGCGACCCCTGCGACCGCCCCGGAGACGCAGGAGCCCCAGCCGCGCCGCCGCACCCGCAAGGCCACGGCGACCGCCGCCGAGACTGCCGTCGACACCGCCGAAGGCACGGAGGCCAAGCCCCGCCACCGTACGCGCAAGACGGCCGAGCCCGCGGAGACCGCCGAGACTGCACCGGCACCGGAGGCGGAGCCCAAGCCGCGCCGCACCCGCAAGGCCACGGCGACCGCCGAGGCAGCGGTCGACACCGCGGAAGGCACGGAGGCCAAGCCGAAGCGCACCCGCAAGGCGACCACCACCACGGACGACGCCGACGCCAAGCCCAAGCGCACCCGCAAGGCCACGGCGACCGCCGCCGAGGCTGCCGTCGACACCGCCGAAGGCACGGAGGCCAAGCCGAAGCGCACCCGCAAGGCCACGGCGACCGCCACAGCCACCGTCGACACCGCCGAGGGCACCGAAGCGAAGCCGAAGGTGCGCCGTACCCGCAAGGCGGCCGCCTCCGTCCCGGAGATGACTGCCGAGATTCCGGCGCAGGCGACGCAGGAGCCGGAGACCAAGCCGCGCCGTCGCACTCGTAAGGCGGCGGCCGCTGTGGAGTCCGCGGACAGCTGATCACCGCAGTACGACGGCCCGGTCCCACCTCAGGTGGGGCCGGGCCGTCGGCATTCTGACGCCCCTGATACACCCCCGCCCGCTACCCTCACCCCGTGACCGATCCCGCCCACCTCGCCCCGCCCCCCGGCGCCCGCGCCTGCTCCCTGCGCACCGCGCGCGGGGACTTCGCCGTCGTCGACATGCCCGTGGCACCCAGCGTCGAGCACAAGGGAACGGCGTTGCTGCTGCCCGGTTTCACCGGCAGCAAGGAGGACTTCCGTCTGATGCAAGGGCCGCTCGCGGAGCGCGGGTACCGGACGGTGGCCGTGGACGGGCGGGGGCAGTTCGAGTCGGACGGGCCGACGGACGACGAATCGGCGTACACGCAGCCCGAGTTGGCGCGGGACGTGCTTGCCCAGGCCGAGGCCGTCGGCACGCCGGTGCATCTCCTCGGGCACTCTCTGGGCGGGCAGATCGCCCGGGCCGCGGTCCTGCTCGACCACTCCCCCTTCGTCTCGCTCACCCTCATGGCGTCGGGCCCGGCGCAGATCTCCGTCTCCCAGCAGCAGCGCGTGAAGCTGCTGCGGGACGCGCTCGCCGTGATGAACATGACCGAGGTGTGGGAGGCGATCCAGGCCATGGGCCCACCGGAGGAGGTCGGCGGGCCGGCCCGTGGCCTCGGCGGTCCGGAACTGCTGCGCCGCCGCTGGCTCGGCAACAAACCGGCCCAACTCATGGCGACGGGCCGCCAGTTGTGCACGGAGCCGGACCTGGTCGCCGAACTCGCCGCGGTTCCGCTGCCGTTCCACGTTCTGTCGGGTGCACACGACGACACCTGGCCGGTGCCGCTGCTGGACGACATGGCCGCACGACTGGATGCGCACCGCACGGTCGTGGAGGGCGCCGAGCACTCACCGAACGCGGACCAGCCCCTGCCGACGGCCCGCGCGATCGCCGACTTCTGGGACCGCGTGCCCCGTTAGTACTGCGTCTGCAGGTGGTTCCAGAACCCGTCCCGCAGTGACCGGCGCAGGTCCGCCTGGCCGCGCAGCGAGTACTGAAGGATGCTCTCCGCCTCCACCAGCAGGTCCTGGTCCACGGAGCCGGGGAGATACGGGTGGCCGGGCAGCAGTTCCACCAGGGCCTCCCGCCCTCGCGCGGCCAGCCACTTCGCCGCGATCTGCGCGCCGACGAAGCGGACGTCCTCCCGGGTGGGCCGGGCGGCGCCGGTGGCCTCGTAGGCGGCGGTGCGCCGGGAGACGTACGGCTTGAAGAATTCAAGGTCGAGGGTGCGCTGGCTGTCGACCTCCCAGAGGAGGGGGTCCGCCTGGTTGCGGCCCTCGGGCGCCTCGATACCCCACAGGTGCACCCGCGCGCCGTATCCCTGCGCCGCCTCGACCGCCGACACCAGGTCCTCGTCGCCGCCGAGGAGGGCCGCGTCGCTGATGGCGCGGTGCCGGGCGAGGGACTCCAGGTCGGTCCGGATCAGTGAATCGACGCCCTTTTGCTGGTTGTTGGCATTGAGGTTGCCCAGGCGGACCTTCACGTCGGGCAGTTCGGCGATGGACTGCTGCTCGGCGGTGTGAATACGGCGCCGGGCGCCGTCGTACCAGTAGACCCGCAGCAGCCGGCTGTCCGCGAAGACCGTGCGGGCCCGGTCGATGAGCGCGTCGATCAGCCCTTCGGCGTCGAGGTCGAAGGCCCGCCGGTCCTCGGTGCCGGCGACCAGCCGTCCCGCGGCCGCGTACAGATACCCGGCGTCGACGAAAATGGCGTGGGTCGAGGGTGTCTTCGCCACTTCGGCGAGCATGCGCTGCAGCAGCTCGTTCGTGCGGTCGATACGGGCGGACAGGGCCGCGAGGTCGTCGTTCATTGACTCCATTGTCCCGCTGGTCACGCTGCGAACACAACCAGTCCCGGTTAGTCTCGAACCAGCGGCTTACCGGACAGTAATTAGCCGTTCGAAAATTTTCTTTAGCGTAGGGAATGTTTGTAACAAGCGTGCTGTTCCATTCCTATGGAACCCGGGGCACATCCGCCCCATGGGCTCTCCATCAGTAGTTCTCCTCAGGAGGATGACCAGACGAAGGGAGAAGCCATGCGCTTCGAAATCATGCGACTCGACGACGTGGACGGCACGCCCGTGGACACGACCGTCGTGGACGCCGCCTCCGTCAACCGGATCGTTCAGCAAGCCGCCGCCATCGGACAGCGACTGTGGATCCGTCCGGCCGACACCTCGGCTTCATAACGCGGATCATCCATCCAAGCTTCAGGGCCCCGTACGGTCACACCGTACGGGGCCCTGCTGTTGCCGCCGGGGCCGTCAGCACACCTAGCTGCCCTGGATGACCTGGGTGACCCCGTTGATGATCTGCTGCACGGCGATCGCGGAGAGCATCATCCCCGCGAGCCGCGTCACGAGGACGACACCGCCGTCCTTGATGATCCGGATGATCACCAGGGAGTAGCGCATCACCAGCCACAGGACGACATGGATGGCGAGGATGGCGGACCACACCGACACCTGCGTGCCGACGCTGTCCGCCTTCTGCACGGCCAGGATGACCGACACGATCGCACCGGGTCCCGCCAGCAACGGCATGCCCAGCGGTACGAGGGCGACGTTGACGTCCTTGGTCTGCTTGGGCTCGTCCGTCTTGCCGGTGAGCAGGTCGAGCGCGATCAACAGGAGCAGCAGCCCGCCGGCGATCATCAGCGCGGGCACCGACACATGCAGGTAGTTGAGGATCTGGTGCCCGAGCACCCCGAAGACGGTGATGACACCACCGGCCACACAGACGGCCTGGAACGCCATCCGCTTCTGCACCTTGGCGGGCCGCCCCGCGGTCAGGGCGAGGAAGATCGGGGTGATCCCAGGGGGATCCATGATGACAAAAAGGGTCAGAAAGAGAGAGCCGAAGACGGCAACGTCGAACATGGGGAAGTACAGGCCTTGCGAGAAGTGAACGGACGTGAGCGTGGGGGTGGTGCGCCTCAGGCCCCGCCGGTCCCCGGCACCGGGAACGCCCCGGTCGCCCTCCGGGTGATCTCCCCGTACACCTCGGGGTCGGTCGCGTACTCGCCCAGCGAGACGGTCTTGCGGCTGCCGTGGTAGTCGCTGGAACCGGTGACCAGCAGCCCCAGCTCCTTGGCCAGCCCGCGCAGCCGCGCCCGGGTGTCCGGGTCGTGGTCCATGTGGTCGACCTCGATGCCGTCGAGCCCGGCGGCGGCCATCTCGACGATCGCCGATTCCGGCACCGTACGCCCCCGCTTGGCGGCGCCGGGATGCGCGAACACCGCCACGCCACCCGCACCCTTGATCAGCCGGATCGCCTCGAAGGGGTCGGTCTCGTGCTTCTCCACGAAGGCCCGCCCGCCGTCGGCCAGCCAGTCCTGCGTGAACGCGTCGCCCACGGTCGGTACGACACCCAGCTCGACCAACGCGGAAGCAACGTGCGGCCGGCCGACCGAGCCGTCACCGGCGATCCGGGCGACCTGCTCCCAGGTGACCGGCACGCCCAGCTCGTTCAGCTTGGCGATCATGCCCTTGGCCCGCGGCACCCGGTCGTCGCGCACCAGCTCGCGCTCGGCGAGCAGCGTGGGCTCCTCGGCGTCGAAGAGGTAGGCGAGCATGTGCATGCTGATGCCGTCGATACGGCAGGACAGCTCGGCGCCGGTGACAAGGGTGAGCCCCTCCGGCAGCGCGGCGATCGCCTCGGCATGCCCGCGGGTGGTGTCATGGTCGGTCAGCGCAACGACGTCCAGTCCGGCCGCGGCGGCATTACGCACGAGCTCGGCCGGGGTGTCCGTACCGTCGGAAGCGGTGGAGTGGGTGTGCAGATCTATGCGCACGACGCGGACTCCAGGCGATGACGGGACGGCAGGGACGCCCCAAGGATAGCGGGTCAGCAGGCATGACCGTGTCATAACCGCAACACCGGTTCGCCCCCTACAGACGGCTGTCAGTCGCCGAGCAGGGGCGCGGGGCTGTGTCGATGTGCGGCTCCGCCGCGATGGGGGTCCCCCGCTCGAGCGAAGCCGAGAGTGGGGGAGCGACCAGCCACGACAAACCCGCACCCGGCCACCGCCCTCAACGCACCCCGAACCTCACCCCCCCTACGGCTGAAGCAAGCGCGGCGACAACGCCCCGCACGGCACCAGGTCCACCTCGGCCCCCGCGTCCCGCACATCCGTCAGCACCAGCTCGTCGTACATCAACAGCCCCGACTGCTCGGGCCAGACGACTGCCCACAGCCAGAGCCCGCGCGCCTCGCCCGCGAAGACCGCACGGTCGGCCGGACTGCCGGAGACATGCCAGAGCGGAGTGGGGCGGCCGGCGGCCAGCACCTTGGCCTGGGGCGGCTTGCCGACGTCCATGTACGGCCCCGGGTCCGGCCCGTCGATGCCCGCGTACCGCGCGCCAAGGCCGACGCCGAGCTCCTCGGCGACCAGGATCAGTTCGCCTATGCCGCCGAGCGGGCCGGGTCCGGAGCAGGCCACGGCCGTGGCGCGGCCGCCGCTTCGGTCGTCACCGGCGCAGGCCACGCCCGTGAACAGCCAGCCGACCGGTAGCGGCCACGGCATCCACACCGGTACCTGCGTGCGATGCACCACGACACTGAGGGCCTCGACGCTGGGCGGGATCACGGGCTGCAGCGGATGCACGGTGCCGTGGACATCGCACTGCCAGGAATCGGCGAAGAGTCCGGGAGCCCTGACCCGGCCACCACACTTCGGGCAACTGGGTTCGCCCCTCATAGGGCTCCACGGTCCTACCCCGACTGCGCCACGTCAAGGACGATCACCCGTCCGGGCGGAACGCCCGGGCCGGGAAAAGGGGTTGGGTGAGCTTCCTCACTCCGGATTCAGTCCAGTGCGACGGACTTGCGGACCGGGTCCCTGAGGTCCGTCCCCTGTGTCAGCCACCGCTCCTGGAGGGCCTGCGCGCCGTGCACCCGCTTCCACGCGGCCTCGTTGGGAGTCATGGGCAGCAGGGGCAGGAACCGTACGGGATCGAGGGGCGCGTCCAGCTCCAGATCCTCGACCAGCCCACCGGGCTCGGCCACCAGGACGGAGGTGAACGGGGCGCCGGGCCACAGCGGCTCGCCGACGTCGAGCGAGGCACCGGGTGCCACGACCACGCCCTCGACCTGCGGAGACGCGGCGAGCACGGCGAGTGGACGGAGCACCTTGTCGGTGTCGGCGACACCGGACCGCACGGAGAGGACCAGCTCGGCGCGGGGCCCCTTGACCGGGTCGGCGAGTACCGCGGTGGGGTCGGCCATGGGCTGGGCGGACATGCCGAGCGTGGCGTAACGGACGACGTCCCCCTCCTGGAAACGCAGCACCTCGATGCGGTCGGTGCCGAGGAAGGTGACCGCGGCGCGCGCGTCCGGTTCACCCAGCGCGGTGCGCAACCGGGCCTCGACCAAAGGGAGAACATCAGCCATGCAGCGAGCATAGAACTCGTCAGGACCGGGCAAACGAGCGCCTTGACACTGCAGTCGGCTGATACTCTTGGCCAGGTTCGGGGCAGCACGCAGAAGCGTCGCGGTCAAGTCCCGACGCCGACGACACTCCCTTACGAGGGACCGGCCGGAGGAGGTGGGGCTGCAATGGACCGAAGTCGACCGTGCAGTACCACCCGCTCTTCCGACCGCTGACGTAGCTCTGGCTCTGCCGGCTGCCACCTCTCGTTGCGTATCTCCACGCGGAAGAGCACTTCGTTTCGCTTTGCCTGATCTGTCTGACCTGCATCAGCAGCTGAATCAGCAACGAAGGTCACCACCGCGACGGTGCGGTGCTCCCCGCTTTGTGGACGTGCCAAACATCCCGCAAGTCAGGACGTCCCCATTCCGGGCAGTTCCACCCGTCGCAGCGGACTTTCGCTGCTCGTTGCGAAGGAGCCTGCCATGTCGATGATCCGCGACCTCCGAGCTGCGGTCCGTCCGTCGCGTCCGGTGCTGCGCAAGGACACCGGGGCGTACGACACCACGCGCGACCCCGGGACGACCTCCGCCGTCGTCGACTGCGCCATCTACCGCGACGGCGCCCGCGTCGAGTCGTCGAGGCCGCTGACCCCGCACGAGGCGATGCGCCGGGTGCGGCGCGACGGAGGCTTCGTGTGGATCGGTCTGCACGAGCCGACCGAGGCCGAATTCGCCGGTATCGCCAGTGAGTTCGGGCTGCACCCGCTGGCGGTCGAGGACGCCGTCCAGGCGCACCAGCGGCCGAAGCTGGAGCGCTACGACGACTCCCTGTTCACCGTCTTCAAGACCATCCACTACGTCGAGCACGACGAACTCACCGCCAACAGCCAGGTCGTCGAGACCGGCGAGGTGATGTGCTTCACCGGCCGGGACTTCTTCATCACCGTCCGGCACGGCGGCCAGGGCTCGCTGCGGGCGCTCAGGCACCGGCTGCAGGACGACCCCGAGCTGCTCGCCAAGGGCCCCTCGGCGGTGCTGCACGCGATCGCCGACCACGTCGTGGACGGCTACATCGCGGTCGCCGACGCGGTGCAGGACGACATCGACGAGGTGGAGACGGAGGTGTTCTCGCCGGGACGCAAGGGGACGCCGCGCGGTACGGACGCCGGACAGATCTACCAGCTCAAGCGCGAGGTCATGGAGTTCAAGCGGGCGGTGTCGCCGCTGATGCGGCCGCTGCAGCTGCTCAGTGAGCGGCCGATGCGGCTGATCGACCCCGACATCCAGAAGTACTTCCGGGACGTCGCCGACCACCTGGCCCGGGTGCAGGAGCAGGTGACCGGCTTCGACGAGCTGCTCAACTCCATTCTCCAGGCCAACCTCGCGCAGGCGTCCGTCGCGCAGAACGAGGACATGCGCAAGATCACTTCCTGGGCCGCGATCATCGCCGTACCGACGATGGTCTGTGGTGTGTACGGGATGAACTTCGATTACATGCCGGAACTGCGCTGGAAGTTCGGGTACCCGATGGTGCTCGGGATCACGGCGATGATCTGCTTCGGCATCCACCGGACGCTGAAGCGCAACGGATGGCTGTGAGCGGCCTCGTTACGCTTCTCCCATGACTGGTGAGCTGCTCGAGAGGGCCCTCGTCGAGGAGGCCACGAAGAAGTCCGGCCTCATCTGGGTGAAGGGGCCCGGTGCTGCGGCCCGCGCCCTGTGGCATGTGTGGCACGAGGGTGCGGCCTGTGTCGTCGGCGACGGGCCGGGCGAGCAGCCGCTGCCGGGGCTGGCCGACGGGGCCGCGGCCGAGGTGACCGTCCGCAGCAAGGACAAGGGTGGCCGGCTGGTCTCCTGGACGGCGAAGGTCGTGGAACTGACGCCCGGTTCCGAGGCGTGGGAGGCCGCCGTCGCCGAGTTGAAGGGCAAGCGGCTCAACGCACCCGACGGTGAGGCGATGACCGAGCGGTGGGGGCGCGAGTGCCGGGTGCTCCGCCTGGAGCCGACGGGGACGACGCAGCCCCTGCCCGACGGCTCCCTGGCCGAGCAGCCGCTGCCGACTCCGGCGACGACGCGGGAGCCGATCCCTGCGGGGCTGCCGCGGCTGCTGATGAAGAAGCGGTGGCGCAAGTAGCGGCTACGACGTCGGCAGCTGTTGGCCGTAGTCCACCGTCTCGTCCCTCGTCGGCTGTTCCAGGGCGAAGTCCTTGCCCCAGTCGGAGAAGCTGAGGGTGCCCGCGCCGCCGGCGCGGACCAGGCGCAGGGGGTACGGCTTGCCCTCCAGGGAGACGTCCAGCGTGCCGCCGGAGCCCCGGTCGCCGGTGATGCGGATGGTGCGGACGCCGGACTGTTCGTGGTGGCCGTCGGTCTCCAGGGAGCCGTGCAGGGTCAGCAGGCTCTTGAGGAGGACATCCTTGTCGGTGAAGCCGCTGAAGCGCTTGTAGGAAGGGTCGCCCTGCGGCACCTTGACGTACTTGCCGTCGAGTTTGTCGGCCGCGGCGGTGTCCTCCTTGTCGTCCTTGCCGTGCCCGTCGTGCCAGAACTCCGCGTCCGCCATGAGGAACAGCTCCTCACCGACCCGCAGCAGTTTGAACGTCGCCCCCTCCGCGGTGACCGACCCGCTGCCACCGTCCGACTTCAGGCGCATGTCGAGCTTGTACGTGCTCCCGCCGGCGACGACCGTTCCCGACAGCCGGACCGCGGCAGCGGCCTCCGCCGCCGTGCGGGTCTGGGCCTGGATCTTGGCGGCGGGGAGCTTGCCCACCCCGTTCGTGCCCGCGTTCGGATCTTCCTCGCTGCACCCCGTCAGCGCCGTCCCCGTCACGACCAGTGCGCACATCGCGCTCGCCAGCGCGGTCCGGCGGGTACGGCCCTGGGGCATCGCAGTCACAGGTGGTGCTGCCTTTCTGACGTGGGTCCTGAGCGGCGTACCGCAGCGTACCGGGGCTGTGCGCACCAGGCGGAGCCAGTCCGTCCGGACCGCTCACCAGGGCGTATCCGATCGGGACGGGCTAGCCTGAAGCCCAACTGAGCGAGCAATTCGACAAGAACAGAGCAAAAGCAACGCACGGTAGGAAAAGGAGGCGCAGCCATGGTCGCGGGCGCCCCCCGGATCTTCGTCTCGCACCTGTCCGGCGTCGCCGTCTTCGATCCGAACGGCGACCAGGTGGGCCGCGTGCGGGATCTGGTCGTCATGCTGCGCGTCGGCCGCCGGCCCCCGCGGCTGCTCGGGCTGGTCGTCGAACTCGTCACCCGCCGCCGGATATTCCTGCCCATGACGCGGGTGACCAGCATCGAGTCCGGCGAGGTCATCACCACCGGTGTGCTCAACGTCCGCCGTTTCGAGCAGCGTCCCACGGAGCGACTCGTGTTCGGTGAACTCCTCGACCGGCGCGTCACGCTCGTCGAGACCGGTGAGGAGGTCACCGTCCTCGATCTGTCCGTGCAGCAGTTGCCGGCCCGCCGCGACTGGGAGGTCGACCGTGTCTTCGTCCGCAAGGGCCGGAAGGGCGGCGCGTTCCGGCGCGCCAAGGGCGAGTCGCTGACCGTCGAGTGGTCCGCCGTCACCGGTTTCTCCCTGGAGGAGCAGGGACAGGGCGCCGAGAGCCTGCTCGCCACCTTCGAGCAGCTGCGCCCCGCCGACCTGGCGAACGTCCTGCATCACCTCTCGCCCAAGCGGCGCGCCGAGGTCGCCGCCGCCCTCGACGACGACCGCCTGGCCGACGTCCTCGAAGAGCTCCCGGAGGACGACCAGATCGAGATCCTCGGCAAGCTCCAGGAGGAGCGTGCCGCCGACGTCCTGGAGGCGATGGACCCGGACGACGCGGCCGACCTGCTCTCCGAGCTGCCGGAGGAGGAGAAGGAGCGGCTGCTGAGCCTGATGCAGCCCGCCGACGCGGCCGACATGCGGCGTCTGATGGCGTACGAGGAACACACCGCCGGCGGTCTGATGACCACCGAACCGATCGTGCTGCGCCCCGACGCCACCGTCGCCGACGCCCTCGCCCGGGTCCGCAACCCCGACCTCTCCCCCGCCCTGGCCGCCCAGGTGTACGTCTGCCGCCCGCCCGACGAGACGCCGACCGGCAAGTACCTGGGCACCGTCCACTTCCAGCGGCTGCTGCGCGACCCCCCGTACACCCTGGTCAGCTCGCTCGTCGACGACGACCTGCAGCCCCTCGCCCCGGGCGCGGCGCTGCCCCTGGTCGCCGGGTTCTTCGCGACGTACGACATGGTCGCGGCGCCGGTCGTCGACGAGTCCGGGTCGCTGCTGGGCGCGGTGACCGTGGACGACGTACTGGACCACATGCTGCCCGAGGACTGGCGGGAGACGGAGTTCGAACTCGACGAGGGCGAAGGGGTGGTCGCCCATGGCTCCTGAGCGAGAGCCGGCGCGTGAGATCGTCCGGGAGCGCATTCCGGTGGGCGCCACGGCGACCACGCGCCCCCGCGCCCGCCTGGACCAGCCGCGCGCGCCCCGGCGCCGGATCCTGCCCGAGTGGGACCCGGAGGCCTTCGGGCGGCTCTCGGAGCGCATCGCGCGCTTCATCGGCACCGGACGGTTCCTCGCCTGGATGACCGTCGTGATCATCGTGTGGGTGCTGTGGAACGTGTCCGTGCCCAGCGTTCTGCGCTTCGACGAGTACCCGTTCATCTTCCTCACGCTCGCCCTGTCCCTGCAGGCGTCGTATGCGGCCCCGCTCATCCTGCTCGCACAGAACCGCCAGGACGACCGCGCCCGGGTCGATCTCGAACAGGACCGCAAGCAGAACGAGCGGTCGATCGCGGACACCGAGTACCTGACCCGGGAGATCGCCGCCCTGCGCATCGGCCTCGGGGAGGTGGCGACGCGGGACTGGATGCGCTCCGAACTCCAGGACCTGGTCAAGGAGCTGCAGGACGGACACCACGACGGTCACCGCGTATTCCCGGCAGAACGATCAGGGATACGTGACGTAGACGACTGCTGACGGACTTTCCGAGGCCCCCGCCGGGCGCCGTACCATCGTCCTTATGGCTACGGAAGACGCGGTGCGCGAAGCACTGGCGACGGTGAACGACCCCGAGATCAACCGGCCCATCACCGAGCTCGGGATGGTCAAATCGGTGGAGATCGGCGCGGACGGAACGGTCGCGGTCGCCGTGTACCTGACGGTCTCCGGCTGCCCCATGCGTGACACGATCACCCAGCGGGTGACCGAGGCGGTCTCCCGGGTCGAGGGCGTCACCCGCGTCGACGTGACGCTCGACGTGATGAGCGACGAGCAGCGCCGCGAGCTGGCGACCGCCCTGCGCGGCGGCCAGACCGAGCGCGAGGTTCCCTTCGCCAAGCCGGGCTCGCTGACCCGCGTGTACGCGGTCGCCTCCGGCAAGGGCGGCGTCGGCAAGTCGTCCGTCACGGTCAACCTGGCGGCGGCGATGGCGGCGGACGGTCTGAAGGTCGGTGTCGTCGACGCCGACATCTACGGCCACTCCGTGCCGCGCATGCTGGGCGCCGACGGGCGTCCCACCCAGGTCGAGAACATGATCATGCCGCCGTCCGCGAACGGTGTGAAGGTCATCTCCATCGGCATGTTCACGCCGGGCAACGCGCCCGTGGTGTGGCGCGGCCCGATGCTGCACCGGGCGTTGCAGCAGTTCCTGGCGGACGTCTACTGGGGCGACCTGGACGTCCTGCTGATGGACCTTCCGCCGGGCACCGGCGACATCGCCATCTCCGTGGCCCAGCTGGTCCCGAACGCCGAGATCCTGGTCGTGACGACCCCGCAGCAGGCCGCGGCCGAGGTCGCGGAGCGGGCCGGCTCCATCGCCGTACAGACCCACCAGAAGATCGTCGGCGTGGTCGAGAACATGTCCGGCCTGCCCTGTCCGCACTGCGGCGAGATGGTCGACGTCTTCGGCACGGGCGGCGGCCAGGCGGTGGCGGACGGCCTCACCCGCACCACGGGCACGAACGTCCCCGTCCTCGGCAACATCCCCATCGACGTCCGCCTCCGCGAGGGCGGCGACGAGGGCAAGCCGGTGGTCCTCACCGACCCGGACTCCCCGGCGGGCGCGGCCCTGCGCTCGATCGCGGGCAAGCTGGGTGGCCGGCAGCGGGGCCTGTCGGGCATGTCGCTGGGCATCACGCCGCGCAACAAGTTCTAGAACTTTCCGGAAGTGGTACGAGGTCGGGGCGCCGTCTGTGCAGACGGCGCCCCGACCTCGTCACCTTGTCGCCTTGTCAGGCGTACTCCGCGATGTCCTTGATCACGGCGAAGCCCAGCCCGTACGCGCTCATACCCCGGCCGTACGCCCCCAGGTGGAGCCCCTGCTCCGTCGTCCCCGCGAGCACCCACCCGAACTCGGACTCCCGATAGTGGAAGGACGTGGGAACGCCGTCCACCGGCAGGGACAGCGTCGACCAGTCCTCGCCGGCGAGATCGTCCGCGAGGACCCACGCCGTCTCCGTCTGCTGCTCCAGCCAGTCGTCCCGCAGGGTGTGGTCCATCTGCGCGGGCCAGGTGAAGGACAGCAGCCCCACCCCGGCGAGCCAGGCCGCCGAGGAGACCGACGTGGCCTCCAGCAGCCCCGTACCGTCCGCGCTGCGCCGCACCGGGTTGGCCGCGACGGTCACCACGACCGCGAACCGTTCCCGGTCCTCCGTCGTCTCACCCCGCACCGAGGGCTCGTCACCGTGGCCGATGGAACCGTGCTCCACGGCCCCGTCGGCCGTCGTACCAACCTGCATCAGCCAGCGCGGGCCCGTGAACGCCTCGTCGAGGCCGTACCAAGGGAAGGGCGCGCGCAGGTAGCCGTCGACCGTACGCCGGTCCGAGGGGAGCTGTGGTCCGCCCTCCGCGGCCGGCGCCTGTGCGACTGCCCGACTCGTCGTCTCCATGTGCCCGGACGCCTCCTCGCTCTCGTCGGACCAGGCGGCCCGCCCCCCTTCGGGCGTACTCGTCCGGTCCGCACAACAACTCGGCAGCATATCCACACCGCTGCGGGCCGCAGGGAATGCGCCCGGCGCGTGGGTCGCCCGGGGACGCGCTCAGGCCGCGCGGGCGCGGGGATACGGGCTCGGATGATCAGGTGGCGTCCGCGTCGAAGGGCGGGCGCTCGTCGGGCTTCTTCGTCATGTCCACGCGGGCGCCCGAGGAAGCCGGGGAAGCCGACGGGGCGGTGGACGTCTCGGTGTCACGGCCCTGCACCGCGTCCGTGACCTCGGCCATCTCCTTCTTCAGGTCGAAGCCGTTGCGGATCTCCTTCAGCCCCAGGTCGTCGTTGTCCAGCTGCTTGCGGATGAACGTCTTGGGGTTGAGGTCCTCGAACTCGAAGTCCTTGAACTCCGGGCCCAGTTCCTGCCGGATGTCCTGCTTCGCGCTCTCCGAGAACTCGCGGATCTTCCGGACCGTGCGCATCACGTCCTGGATGACCTTCGGGAGCTTGTCCGGACCGAAGACGAGCACGGCGAGGACGATGAGCGTCACCAGCTCTAGCGGTCCTATGTCATTGAACACCTGAAGCTCCTTGCGATGTCCCGGGCCGGATCCACGGTACCCGCCGATCCTGTCCGACCGGTACCGTCCCGTGACCCCCGAGTGCGTGTAAGTGAGCGGTTTTCCGGTTGTTTGCCTTGTGGGGGCCGGTTCGGAGTCTGGTCTGTGAGGTTTGTGCGATTTCGCTCAGTCGCCGTCGGAGGAGCCGAGCACCAGGGAGATCGTCTGCTCCCTGCCGTCGCGTACGACGGTCAGCTTCAGGCGGTCGCCGGGCCGGTGGGCGCGGGTCTTGACGATCAGTTCCTCGCCGGAGTGGATGCGCTGGCCGTCGACCTCGGTGATGACGTCGCCCGCCTTGATGCCGGCCTTGTCACCGGGGCCGTTGCGGGTGACCGGGGGTCCGCCGTCGTTGCCCTTGGTGCCGACGCGGGCGCCGTCGCCGGTGTAGTTCATGTCGAGGGTGACGCCGATGACCGGGTGGGTCGCCTTGCCGGTGCTGATCAGCTCCTCGGCGACGCGTTTGCCCTGGTTGACGGGGATGGCGAAGCCGAGGCCGATGGAGCCGGCCTGGCCGCCGTCGAGGTCGGAGCCGCTGTCGGCGGAGCGGATCGCGGAGTTGATGCCGATGACACGGGCCTGCGCGTCGAGCAGGGGGCCGCCGGAGTTGCCGGGGTTTATGGGGGCGTCGGTCTGCAGGGCGTCGACGTAGGAGACGTCGCTGCCGTCGCCGCTCTCGCCGCCGGCCGTGATGGGCCGTTCCTTGGCGCTGATGATTCCGGAGGTGACGGTGCCGGCCAGGTCGAAGGGCGCGCCGATGGCGACGACCGGGTCGCCGACCTGGACGTTGTCGGAGTTGCCGAGCGGCAGGGGCTCGAGCCCGCTCACCCCGCGCACCCGCACGACGGCCAGGTCGTAGCCGCCGTCCCTGCCGACGACCTCGGCCTTCGCGGTGTCGCCGCTGTGGAAGGTGACGGTGATCTCGCCGTCGTCTCCGGCGGGCTCGACGACGTGGTTGTTGGTGAGGATGTGGCCACGGTCGTCGAGTACGAAGCCGGTGCCGGTGCCACCTGCGTCGGCGCCGCTGACGTGCAGGGTGACCACGCTGGGCAGGGCCCGGGCGGCGATCCCGGCCACGCTGTCCGCGGCCCGCCCGGCGGGCTCCTCTCCGGCCTGCGGCAACTCCACCTCCCCGACGCCGCCGTTCCGCTCCAGATACGCCCCTACGGCCCCGCCGACGCCCCCGGACACGAGCGCGACCAGCACCAAGCCGATCAGGAGCACCTTCATACCCCGCCTGTGCCGCTGCTCCTGCGTGAGCACGGCGGCACCGGTCTGCTGAAGGGGGGCGGGGGCCGGTGCGGCGCCGGGCTGGGCGGCCGCCGCGGCCCAGGGGTCGTAGCGGTGCCAGGGGTTGGTGGGGGGTGGGGTGTCGGGGGTTCCTGCCGGGGCGGGCGGGAGGGCGCCGGGGGCGGGGGCGGACGTGCCCGGTGCGGGAGCCGACGCGAGGGCGCCCGGGGTGGGCACGGGCGGGCCGGGCACAGGGGTCGGCGCGGGCGGGCCCGCTACGGGAGCCGGTCCCGACATGTCTGCGCCGGGTGCCGGGGCGCCGTGCGAGGGCGCCGGGGCACCAGGCAGGGGGGCTGCCGGTGTCGGCGTGGGCATGCCGTGCTGCGGAGCGGGCGCCGGTATCGCCGTGCCGTTCGCCGGTGTGGCCGCCGGGTGCTGCACCGGCGGAGCCGGCGCCCAGGGTCCGGGCTCGCCGTAGGGCGGGGTGCTGTAGGGGTCGGGGTCGTGCAGGGGCTTCTCGGCAGCGGGCAGGGCGTCCGAGGCCACGCCCGCTGCCGGAACGGAACCCGCCTCTTCGGCGGACGCCGGAGCCGCAGACACCGTCCCCTCGGCCACATCCTCCGGGCGCCTCAGTTCGAAGTCGCCCTCGGCGGACGCCGCGTCGCTTCGGGCCGCTGCGGAGCGGTCCGGCTCATAACCCCCTCCGGCGTCACCAAAAGGCGACGCAGGGCCCTGCGTGGGCTTCCCCTCGTTCATGCTCTCCCCACAGCCGGCCGCGGCACGGCTCGTCATTGGTGGCCGCAGTTCGTCGGTTCCGCGCCGGTCGCCATGACGTGGGCGCGGTTCACCCTGGATTCAACCAGGTTCACGTGCCGGGGTGCAGCGGCCGGTCAGCGGGGTGTGGCGGAGGGGGGCGAGGACGGGACGGGGCCCGCGTCGGGACCGGGCGCCGCGAGCAGGCCGGGGGCCGTGATCTCCGGCGCCGTCGACCATGTGGTCAGGGAGATCGGCGGGGCCGTCGAGAGCGGACGTATCAGCGGGGACATCGCGGCGGCACCGGCCACCACGGGCGCCGCGAGCGTGTGCAGGCGCACCTCGGCCTGCACGGCGAGCGGTGCCGGCGCTCCGGGCAGGAGCGGCGCGGACACCTCCGTCGGGGCCGTCGGGGCGTCCCCGAGGACCCGTCCGCCCTGGCCCTGCACGAGGAGCGGGCCGACCCCGCGCCGCCGCTGGTTGTGGGGCACCGTCGTGGCTCCCGCCCCCGGCGTACGCATCGGCGTCACATTGCTGCCGTTCCCGGAGCCGCCGCGGGCGTCCGTGTCGCCCGGCGCGCCCGTGGTCACGCCGCCCAGCGCGATCGCGGCCAGCGACACCGCACCGGCGGCGACGAACGCGAACCGTCGCCCGCGCGAGGCCGCCGCACGCTCGGCCTCGCTGCGGCCGACGTCATGGATGCGGAAGCCCCGCTGTGCGCCGGAGGTCGGGAGTACGGGCGCGTGGGAGGCGGCAGGGACGTAGTCGAACTCGAAGCGCTCGCCCCGCCTCATGCCGAAGACGCCGGGCGCCCCGGTGCGTCCGGGGAGTCCGCCGCCGAATCCTCCCCCGACCGGCGGTACACCGCCGTCGACGTCACCTCCCCCCGGCAGCCCCTGAAGGCGCGCCAGGAAGCTCTCGGAGGGCGGCGGCGGGGCGGCCTCCGCGAAGACGTTCTTCAGCCGGCGCTGGGCGTCGACCTCCGCCTTGCACTTCGGGCAGGTCGCCACGTGCGCCAGCACGCGCTCACGCGTGTCATGACCGAGCTCGCCGTCGACCAGGGCGGCGAGTCGGTCTCCCAGATGCTGCTCTGCGAGGTGTCCCTCGGCAGGGTTCGGCCGTGATCCACTCACGCGGACGCGCCCCCTCCCCCCAGAGCGGGAACGCGGGCCACGAAGGAGCGGCGCTCGGCGCGCGCCTCCGGCGAGCGGTGCGCGAGAGCCTTGCGCAGCTGCGAACGGCCACGGTGGATCCGGGAGCGGACCGTGCCGAGCTTCACGCCGAGCGTCGCGGCGATCTCCTCGTACGACAGTCCTTCGATGTCGCACAGGACGACCGCGGCACGGAACTCGGGTGCGAGGGTGTCGAGGGCCTGCTGGACGTCCGCGTCGAAGTGCGCGTCGTTGAGGACCTGCTGCGGGGTCGGCTCACGGCTGGGCAGCCGCTCGGCCGCGTCCTCGCCGAGGGCGTCGAAGCGGATGCGCTGCTTGCGGCGGACCATGTCCAGGAAGAGGTTCGTGGTGATGCGGTGCAGCCAGCCCTCGAACGTGCCCGGCGTGTAGGTGGACAGGGAGCGGAAGACGCGGACGAAGACCTCCTGGGTGAGGTCCTCGGCGTCGTGCTGGTTGCCCGTGAGGCGGTACGCCAGCCGGTAGACGCGGCCACTGTGCGTGCTGACGATCTCCTCCCACGTGGGCGGAGTCCACGCCTGCCCGTCCGCGTCGGTGGAGAACGTCGCGGTCCGGTCGTGGTCAGCGGCGTGGCTGTGGTCAGCAGCGGTGTCGTTCACGGATTTCGGCCTGCCCGCCGACCCGAGGAAGCGCCGCAGCACTCCTGCCCGGTTCAAAGGCGCAGCCGCACCTCCCCTGTCGGCTCTGGTGGTGTCCAGTGGAGCCCCTACCATAGCCACCTCGTCCGTTAGCTCCGGATAAGCGGTTTTACGAGAAATTGATCTGTGCTGATACGGCTGATGCGGTTGATGCGGCTGCGTCAGCACTTGCTCGGCGTCCCGCGAGTCGTCGTGATCCAACCGTGTCCCCCGCTCCTGTCTCCCACCCTTCTAAACGCCCGGTCCCATCTGCGGGTTCCCGGCGGCAACGGATACAGTCACGCCCAGGCAACCACGGGGACAGGAGAGGGTCATTACCGGCAACCGGCAGACGAGCTGGGCGTTCGCCGACGCCTATGTCGCCGAGGACGAAGCGCTGCGCTGGGCCCGTGACCGGGCCCGCGAAGCAGGGCTGCGCTCGGTGTCGCCCGGCACGGGCGCCGCGCTGAGGTTGCTGGCCGCTTCCGTGGACGCCAAGGCCGTCGCGGAGATCGGCACCGGGACCGGTGTGTCAGGGATTCATCTGCTGTTCGGGATGCGGCCGGACGGCGTCCTGACCACCGTGGATCCCGAGCCCGAGCACCAGCAGTTCGCCCGGCAGGCCTTCCGCGCTTCGGGGTTCGCCAGCAATCGCGCCCGTTTCATCCCGGGCCGCGCCCTGGACGTCCTTCCGCGGCTCGCGGACGCCGGCTATGACCTCGTCTTCTGCGACGGCGACCGGCTGGAGGTGCTGGAGTACCTCGCTGAATCGTTGCGCCTGCTGCGTCCCGGCGGGCTGGTCGTGTTCGAGGGTGTCTTCGCGAACGGCCGCACGGTGGACTCGGGACCCCAGCCGACGGAGGTACTGCGGCTGCGGGAGCTGCTGCGCGCGGTGCGCGAGAGCCAGGAGCTGGTGCCGTCGCTGCTGCCGGTGGGCGACGGGTTGCTGTGCGCGGTGAAGCGATAACCCCAGGCCACAGCCCCAGGCGACAACCCCTGGCCGGTCGACCTGAGCAAACAGTCGCCCCGGCACCGAATACGGTGCCGGGGCGACTGAAAGGGTATGGTCGCCTGCGGGTCAGCCCACGACCTTCTTGAGGGCGTCGCCGAGCGCGTCGGCCTCGTCCGGGGTCAGCTCGACGACGAGCCGACCGCCGCCTTCGAGCGGAACGCGCATGACGATGCCCCGCCCCTCCTTGGTCACCTCGAGCGGGCCGTCACCCGTCCGCGGCTTCATGGCCGCCATGCTCGTTCCCCTTCCTGAAAACCAGCTCATCGTCAAAGCCGACGGCCCGCTGAAGGGCACGCGCGGTCCGTCAAGGGACACGCGACACCGGCATCGAACACATTGCTTCCAAGCCATTATCCCGCATCTCACGACCCGATGACCAACATCAGTCGGCATCGCTTGGGCAACGCGCGCGAGCAAAACCACTCAATTCGGCGATGTAACTGCGATACTGCGCAGCCGCACGGACTTCCGCGAAGCGGAAGCCGGGACAAATTCTTTGACGCAGGTCACATGGACGCTCGGGGCCGTTGTCGGTGATCTCCGCCATGCTGTCCTCAGACAGGACGTACTGACCGGTACGCCCGCAGCCGCGACTCCGGAGGGGATACGCCATGGCCGACACCGTGCTCTACGAGGTGAGCGACGGGCTTGCGACGATCACGCTGAACCGCCCCGAGGCGATGAACGCGCTGAACATCGAGACCAAGGTCGCACTCAGGGAGGCGGTCCAGTCCGCGGCGGCGGACGACGCCGTACGGGCGGTGCTGCTGACCGCGTCCGGGGACCGGGCGTTCTGCGTGGGGCAGGACCTCAAGGAGCACATCGGGCTGCTGGCCGCCGATCGGGAGGCGGGCGGGGGCGAAGGGCAGACGATGAGCACGGTGCGGGAGCACTACAACCCGATCGTGCGGGCGCTGGCGGGCATGGCGAAGCCGGTGGTCGCGGGCGTGAACGGGGTCGCGGCCGGGGCGGGCTTCGGCTTCGCGCTCGCCGCGGACTACCGGGTGGTGGCCGACACCGCCGCCTTCAACACGTCCTTCGCCGGTGTGGCGCTGACCGCCGACTCCGGGATCTCCTGGACCCTGCCGCGCGTCGTCGGGCCGGGGCGGGCCGCCGACCTGCTGCTGTTCCCGCGGAGCATCAAGGCGCAGGAGGCGTACGAGCTGGGGATCGCGAACCGGGTCGTGCCCTCGGAGTCGCTGCGCGGCGAGGCGGAGACCGTCGCGCGGGCGCTGGCCGAGGGGCCGACGGTGGCCTATGGGGCGATCAAGGAGGCGGTGGCGTACGGGCTGTCCCACTCCTTGGCGGAGACGCTGGAGAAGGAGGATGAGCTGCAGACTCGGGCGGGGGCGTCCGAGGACCATGCGATCGCGGTGCAGGCTTTTGTGAACAAGGAAAAGCCGAAGTACTTGGGCCGGTGAGTTCGGGGGCCAGGAGCGCCGTCGGGGACTGCGGGTTCGTTGTGGCTGGTCGCTCCCCCCACTCTCGGCTTCGCTCGAGCGGGGGGACCCCCATCGCGGCGGAGCCGCATATCGAGCACAGCCCCGCGCCCCTTAAGGAGCGCTTCTCGCCACGCACGCTTCCAGGTGGTCGTCGACCAGACCGCACGCCTGCATCAACGCATACGCCGTCGTCGGGCCCACGAAGCGCAGGCCCCTCTTCTTCAGGGCCTTGGACAGGGCCGTCGACTCGGGCGTGACCGCCGGGACGTCGGACAGCGTCTTCGGGATCGGGCGGGTCGTCGGGTCGGGGGCGTGGGACCAGATCAGGGTGTCCAGCTCGCCCGGGGACCAGTCGGCCAGCACGCGCGCGTTGGCGAGGGTCGCGTCGATCTTGGCGCGGTTGCGAATGATGCCGGGGTCGGCGAGCAGGCGCTCGCGGTCGGCGTCCGTGAAGGCGGCCACCTTGGCGATCTCGAAGCCGGCGAAGGCGGAGCGGAAGCCGGGGCGGCGGCGCAGGATGGTGATCCAGGACAGGCCGGACTGGAAGGCCTCCAGGGCCAGCCGCTCGAACAGCGCGTCGTCGCCGTGGACCGGGCGGCCCCACTCCTCGTCGTGGTACGTCACGTAGTCCTCGGTGGACAGGGCCCAGGGGCAGCGCAGCGCGCCGTCCGGGCCTGCCAGGGCCGTGCTGTCGCTCACCGGTCCTCCTCCGGCCCGTGTTTCTCCATGGAGGCGCGGGCTGCGGCCCGGGCGCCGGCCAGGGCGGACTCCAGGTCGGCGATCCGGGCGTCGCGCTCGGCGAGCTCGGCGGCGAGGCGGCCCAGGGCGTCGTCCACGTCCGCCATGCGGTAGCCGCGGGCGGCGAGCGGGAAGCGCAGGGAGTCGACGTCCGCCCGGGCGACCGGGCGGTCCGGGGGCAGCTGGTCATGGAACCGCTCGGGTGCGGCCTCGGGCAGCGGGCCGTGCTCGCCGCCGCCCACCACGGCGAGGGTCACCGCCGCGACGACGACGGCGAGGGCCACGACCAGGAACAAGAACATCACCATCGCTGAAGGTCCCCACGCGGAGTGTGCCGGCCTACGCCGACATCGAATGTGTCAGGGTCCGATCGTGCCATGCGAGTCTGACAGTTAGGGTCGCAGGCGGTCGGAAAGGCCGCGGGCCAGGACGTACGAGGAAAGGTCACAGGGGATGCTCAGGCTGGGCAGGCGGGAGTTCCACCCGCACGAGCCGGTGATCATGGCGATCGTGAACCGGACCCCGGACTCCTTCTACGACCGCGGGGCCACCTTCCACGACGAGCCCGCCCTCGCGCGCGTGGAGCAGGCGGTGGCGGAGGGGGCCGCGATCATCGACATCGGCGGGGTCAAGGCAGGCCCGGGCGAGGAGGTGACCGCCGAGGAGGAGGCGCGGCGGACGGTCGGGTTCGTGGCGGAGGTCCGGCGGCGGTTCCCGGACGTCGTGATCAGCGTGGACACCTGGCGGCACGAGGTCGGCGAGGCCGTGTGCGAGGCCGGGGCGGATCTGCTGAACGACGCGTGGGGCGGAGTGGATCCGCGGCTCGCGGAGGTCGCCGCGCGGTACGGGGTGGGGCTGGTGTGCACGCATGCCGGCGGTGCGGAGCCGCGTACGCGGCCGCACCGGGTGACGTACGACGACGTCATGGCCGACATCCTGCGGGTGACCGTCGGGCTCGCCGAGCGGGCGGTGTCGCTGGGGGTGCCGCGGGAGTCGGTGCTGATCGATCCCGGGCACGACTTCGGGAAGAACACGCGGCACAGTCTGGAGGCGACGCGCAGGCTCGGGGAGATGGTGGAGACCGGGTGGCCGGTGCTGGTGTCGCTGTCCAACAAGGACTTCGTGGGAGAGACGCTGGACAAGCCCGTGAAGGAGCGGGTGATCGGCACGCTGGCGACGACTGCGGTGTCCGCGTGGCTCGGGGCGCAGGTGTACCGGGTGCACGAGGTGGCGGAGACGCGGCAGGTGCTCGACATGGTGGCGTCGATTGCAGGCCACCGGGAGCCTGCGGTGGCCCGGCGGGGGCTGGCTTAGGGCGTTGCCCATGTCGTACCAGGGGGCTCCGCCCCTGGACCCCCGCCTATGCCCACCCACCACCCGTTTACCGTCGGCCAAGAGGTGTGAACCCCTACAGCAGCCCCTCGCTGACTTAACGCCCCGCCTCCTTCGAGACCAACGCCACCGCCTCCTCCACGTCGTCCGTGATGTGAAAGAGGTGCAGGTCCTTCTCCGAGGCCTTGCCCTGGGCGACCAGGGTGCTGCGGAGCCAGTCGACGAGGCCGCCCCAGTACTGGCTGCCGAAGAGGACGATCGGGAAGCGGGTGACCTTCTGGGTCTGGACGAGAGTGAGCGCCTCGAAGAGTTCGTCCAGGGTGCCGAGGCCTCCCGGCAGGACCACGAAGCCCTGCGCGTACTTGACGAACATCATCTTCCGGACGAAGAAGTAGCGGAAGTTGAGGCCGATGTCGACGTAGGGATTCAGGCCCTGCTCGAAGGGCAGCTCGATGCCGAGGCCGACCGAGATGCCGCCCGCCTCGCACGCGCCCTTGTTGGCGGCCTCCATCGCCCCGGGGCCGCCGCCCGTGATGACCGCGAAGCCCGCCTCGACCAGGCCTCGGCCCAGGCGGACGCCGATGTCGTATTCCGAGGAGTCCACCGGCGTACGGGCGGAGCCGAACACGCTGATGGCGGGCGGGAGTTCGGCCAGGGTGCCGAATCCCTCGATGAACTCCGACTGGATGCGCAGGACTCGCCAGGGGTCCGTGTGGACCCAGTCCGACGGGCCGCCCGCGTCCAGCAGTCGCTGGTCCGTCGTGCTCGCCGTCACCTGGCTCCGCCGTCGGAGGACCGGGCCGAGGCGCTGCTCCTCCGGCGGCTGCTTCTTGCCCTCAGGGTTGCCGGTGGCCATGTGCGCTCCCTCCGTTGCGGGGTCGTTCCACCTCAGCGTAGATCTACGCGGGTTAAGGACGGGGTACGTGTGCATGTCCGCCATGAAGCGCCACGGCACCGGCCGGTCTCACGCCGTGAGCCAGGACCTCAGGCGCTCCTCGCCCGCCAGGATCTTCGCCGTTTCGACCCGTTCGTCCCGCTTGTGCGCCAAGTGCGGGTTGCCCGGGCCGTAGTTGACGGCGGGGATGCCCAACGCGCTGAACCGGGAGACGTCCGTCCAGCCGTACTTCGGCTGCGGGGTGCCCCCGACCGCCTCGATGAAGGCCGCCGCGGCCGGGTGGGACAGACCGGGCAGGGCGGCTCCGCTGTGGTCGTCGACGACGAAGTCGGTCACCCCGCAGTCCGCGAAGACCTCACGGACGTGGGCGATCGCCTCCTCCTCGGTGCGGTCCGGGGCGTAACGGAAGTTGACCGTCACGACACACTCGTCCGGGATGACATTTCCGGCCACACCCCCCGAAATCCCTACAGCGTTCAGGCCCTCGCGGTACTCCAGACCGTCGATCACCGGGTAGCGGGGCTCGTACGAGGCCAGGCGGGCCAGGATCGGCGCCGCCGCGTGGATCGCGTTGGAGCCCATCCAGCTGCGCGCCGAGTGGGCCCGTTCGCCCCTGGTCTTCAGCAGCACGCGCAGGGTGCCCTGGCAGCCGCCCTCGACCTGGCCGTCCGACGGTTCCAGCAGCACCGCGAAGTCGCCCCGCAGCCACTCCGGATGGGCCTCGGCGACATGCTTGAGGCCGTTGAGCTCGGCGGCGACCTCCTCGTTGTCGTAGAAGACGAACGTCAGGTCGCGGTTCGGGGCCGGGACGGTGGCCGCGATGCGCAGCTGGACCGCGACGCCCGCCTTCATGTCGCAGGTGCCGCAGCCCCACAGCACACCCTCGTCGTCCAGCCTGGACGGGACGTTGTCGGCGATCGGCACGGTGTCGATGTGACCGGCGAGGATCACCCGCTCCGCCCGGCCCAGGTTCGTGCGGGCGACGACGTTGTTGCCGTAGCGGTCGACCGTCAGGTGCGGCAGGGCGCGCAGGGCACCCTCGATCGCGTCCGCGAGCGGCTTCTCGCTGCCGCTCTCGGAGGGGAAGTCGACGAGCCGGGCGGTGAGCTGTGCGGCGTCCAGGGTGAGGTCAAGCGGGGTGTCGGCCATGCCGTCGACCCTAACGCGCCGGTCCGCCGAAGCACTGTCCACACCCGGGGCGGGCGCCTTGACGAACTCCAGTACCTTGTACGGATGCCAGAGCCGTCCCCTACACCTCAGCGTCGTGGCCGCCTCTTCCGTATCGGGGCGGCCTTCGTGGTCCTGCTCGCGGTCGCGGGCTATCTCGTGGTGCAGTACGTCACCGGAGGCCCCGGCGGTCCGCAGTGCAAGGTCGTGTCGGCCGACGACGACGGGGCGACGTACGAGTTCACGCCCGAGCAGGCGGTGAACGCGGCGACGATCACCGCCGTCGGCACCGCGCGCGGACTGCCCGAGCGGGCTGTGACGATCGCGCTGGCGACCGCCCTCCAGGAGTCGGCGCTGCGCAACATCGACCACGGCGACCGGGACTCGCTCGGCCTGTTCCAGCAGCGGCCGTCGCAGGGCTGGGGCACGGAGCAGGAGATCATGGACCCGATCTACTCGGCGGGCATGTTCTACGACCACCTGGTCGAGGTTCCCGACTACACCCGGCTGCCGCTCACCGTGGCCGCGCAGCGCGTGCAGCGCAGCGGATTTCCGGAGGCCTACGCCAAGCACGAGCCGGACGCCACCCTGCTCGCCGCCGCGCTCACCGGGCGGACCGCGGCCACGCTGACCTGTCAGGGACGGCCGGGCGCAACCCCGACCGCCGGTCCGGACGCGGTGCGCTCCGCGCTCGTACGGGACTTCGGGCGGGACGCGGTGGCGCAGGCCGGCGCGGAGGTGGGCGCGACGCCGGCGCCCGCGCCGAGCGACCTGATCACCGAGACCAGTGGGCGCACGGTGACCGTGCCGGTGGCCGCGGACACCGGCGCCGACGGGCGCAGCGTCCGGGAGCGCGGCTGGCAGCTCGCGCACTGGGCGGTCGCCAACGCCTCCGCGCTGCACATCGAGCGCGTCTCGTACGCCGGCCGGGAGTGGACCGCCGGGAACACCGCCAGCCAGTGGCGTACGGCGTCCGGCGACGGGAAGGGCACCGACGGGGCGGAGAGCGCCGCGAGCGCGGTCCGGATCGTCGCTGCACAGTAGTGCGGGGCTTCCCCCTCAGGGGTTACGTGCGTGGACGGCCGGCGACGGTGTGATCAGGTTTTCGTGACCTCACCCTCGCATCCATCGAAACCCTTGAAAACAAAGGGCGGTAAGGATTCGGCAGACTTTGCGGCCGGATGTCCTTTGCCCGTTTTTATCCGGAGCCGATAATGCGACACATTGCCAACTCTTTACTCTGGACCTCCGCAACCTTCGGGGGCTTCGAGCGGTAGTCACTGCGTCCGCGTCCGGAGATCAACAGCCGGGCACGGTCGGACACTTCATCGTTTCCTCCCGTCAAAGGAGCACCATGTCCCTCCCTCTGACCCGTCGGATCGCCCGTGCCGCGCTGCTCGTCGCAGCGGGAGCGGCTGCCGGGGTCGGTGCGGCCGGCTCCGCCAGCGCGGCCCCCGAAAAGCCCGCCACCCCCAACGTCGGCGGGCTGACCGCCCTGGACGGGGCGAGCGTCGGCAACACCGTCGACGGCGCGGCCAAGGACGTCACCGGTGCCGCGGGCGACACCGGCAGCAAGGCGGTCAAGCAGTCGGTGCCGACCGCAGGCAAGACCGGTGGCCAGATTGCCAAGAAGGCGACGCCGGCGGTGCAGAAGACTGCGGGTGACGCTGCCGGGGCGGCCGGGGAAGTCGTGGGTGACACCGCTTCGACGGCGACGAAGGGTGGGCTGCCGACGGATGGGCTGGCCAAGGGTGGGCTGCCGACGCAGACTCTGCCGAAGAAGTCGCTGCCGGCTACGGGGCTGCCGATCGGCTGACACCGGGTTGTACGGCGGCGGGGTCCAGGGAGTTCCCTGGACCCCGTCGTTTTGCGTGTTGGCAGGGGCCAGGGCCCGTTTTCAGCGGTGCCCGACGCTGCAGGCTGTGCCCACCCTCCCCCACTCTCGGCTTCGCTCGAGCGGGGGGACCCCCATCGCCCAGCGGAACGACTGCCCACAGCGGTATGCGGAGCGACTGCCCGCAGCGGTATCAGGCGAGGCGCTTTACCGCTGCTCGTACCCGCTCGTCCGTTGCTGTGAAGGCTACGCGTACGAAGTTTTCGCCGGCCGGGCCGTAGAAGTCGCCCGGGGCCACCAGGATGCCGAGGTCGGCCAGGTGGGCGACCGTGGTCCAGCAGGGTTCGTCGCGGGTGGCCCAGAGGTACAGGCTCGCCTCGCTGTGCTCGATGCGGAAGCCGTGGTTCAGCAGCGCCTCCCGCAGCGCCGTGCGGCGGGCCGCGTAGCGCTCGCGCTGGACACGGACGTGGCCGTCGTCGCCGAGGGCGGCCACCACGGCCGCCTGGGTGGGCGCCGACGTCATCATGCCGCCGTGCTTGCGGATCTCCAGGAGGGGGCCGAGGACGGCCGGGTCGCCGGCCAGGAAGGCCGCGCGGTAGCCCGCGAGGTTGGAGCGCTTGGAGAGCGAGTGGACCGAGACGATGCCCTCGTAGGAGCCGCCGTTGACGTCCGGGTGGAGGACGGAGACCGGGTCGGCCTCCCAGCCCAGTTCGAGGTAGCACTCGTCGGAGAAGAGCAACACGCCGTGCTCGCGGGCCCAGGCGACGATCCGGGTCAGTTCCTCCTTCGACAGGACCCTGCCCGTCGGGTTGGAGGGTGAGTTGAGCCAGAGGAGCTTCAGGTTCGCCGGGTCGAGCTCGGTCGGGTCGTCGTAGACCTCGTAGTCCGCACGGGCCAGGCGCGCGCCCACCTCGTAGGTCGGGTAGGCCAGGCGCGGGTAGGCGACCTTGTCGCCGGGGCCGAGGCCCAGCTGGGTGGGGAGCCAGGCGACCAGTTCCTTGGAGCCGACGATCGGCAGGACGTGGTGGTGGGTGACGTCCCGGGCGCCTAGGCGGCGGCGCAGCCAGCCGGTGATCGCGTCGCGCAGCTCCGGCGTGCCCCAGACCGTCGGGTAGCCCGGGGAGTCGGCCGCCGCGACGAGCGCCTTCTGGATCAGCTCGGGGACCGGGTCGACCGGGGTGCCGACGGACAGGTCGACGATGCCGTCCGGGTGCGCGGCGGCCGTCTGCTTGTACGGCGCCAACTTGTCCCAGGGGAAGGTGGGCAGGCGGTCGGAGACTGCGGACACGGTTCTGGCTCACTTTCTCGTGCGTACGAGCCGTTCGGGACGGCAAACGCCTCGGTCCCGTACGGCGGTGACCGCCGCGAGGGCGATCAGGCCGTACGGGACCGAGGCGACGCTCCTCAAGCGACGGCTGGGGTCCTCCCAGCGAGCCGCTTACTGGTTCTGCGGCGGAAGCGCGGCGATGAAGGGGTGGTCGCGCTCGATCAGGCCGAGCTTGCTGGCGCCGCCGGGCGAGCCGAGCTCGTCGAAGAACTCGACGTTCGCCTTGTAGTAGTCCTTCCACTCTTCCGGAGTGTCGTCCTCGTAGAAGATCGCCTCGACCGGGCAGACCGGCTCACAGGCACCACAGTCGACGCATTCGTCCGGGTGGATGTACAAGGACCGGGAGCCCTCGTAGATGCAGTCGACCGGGCACTCCTCGATGCACGCCTTGTCCTTGACGTCGACACAAGGCTGCGCGATGACGTAGGTCACGCTGTCGTTCCTCCTCGATACGGGCGCTGGCGGGCCTCCTCAGGCTCCGCCGCCTGGCGCGCGGGAGCGCGGCGTCGTCGATGCCCGCCCCTAGTATCTCCGTTCTTGGGCATGATCCGAACAGGAGGGGTGGACTGACCTGTGGAATTCTCGCCGATAGGACGCCTTGAGGTCCGTATCACCGCTGCTGACGTGGGCAAACGGGTCTCCGTACGGCGGTTGGGCCACCCTGGTGTCACGCAGGAGAAATTCACCGACACGGTGGGTGTTCTCACATCCTGGAACAACGGGGTGCTGGTGATCACACGACGGGACGGTGAACGCGTCCGGATCGAGGAATCCTCGCTGGTCGCGGGCAAGGTGGTGCCTGCGGCACCGGCCCGGCGGCGTGGGCCGTCCGCGTCGTACCAGGAGCTCGCGCGGGTCGCGGCCCGGGCGTGGCGGCCGGTGGAGAGCGAACGGCTCGGCGAGTGGGAGCTGCGGGCCGCAGTGCAGGAGGTGTCGCGCGAAGCGCGTCCATGGGGGGTGGTGGCCGGGCGACGGGCGGGCTTCACCCGGCGGGCCAACTCCGTGCTGCCGCTCGGCGACCCCGGCATGCCGCTCGACGAGGCGTTGACCGTCGTACGGCGGTGGTACCGCGACCGCGGCCTGCCCGCGTACATCCAGACCGCCACCGGCGCCGAGGGCACCCAGGAGCTGCTGTGCGCGGAGCTGGAGGAGCGCGGGTGGGTGCGTGAGGTGACCGCCGAGCTGTGGACCGGGGCACTCGCGCCGGTCGCCGACCGGGCCGAGGGGGCCGGGGTCGTGCTGTCCCGGGAGGCGGACGCGGCCTGGCTGGCGCGGTATCAGCGCAAGGGGGTGAGCGAGGTGGCGCTGAAGGTGCTGGGGGGAGGGCCCTCGGTGTGGTTCGCGACCGTGCCCGGTGCAGGCGCGGGGGCGCCTCCTGCCGCGATCGGGCGGTGTGTGGTCGACGGACGGTGGGCCGGGTTCGCCGCCGTCGAGGTCGATCCGGCGCTACGGCGGCAGGGACTGGCCGGCGCCGTGATGGCCGCGCTGGCCCGGCAGGCCCTCGACGAGGGCGCATCGGCGGCATGGCTCCAGGTCGAGACGGACAATGTGGGGGCACGGGCGCTGTACACCGGGATGGGCTTCACTGCGCATCACGCGTACCACCACTACCGGGAGCCGCAGGCGTCCGGCGCGCCTGGGCACTGACAGCGGGAGGTCGGCAGGTGGTCATGCAACCCCCCTTCCCCCCACCGCCGGAGCGGTCCGCCGAGGTACGGCGGCGGTTCGCCGAGGAGGCGCGGTCCGAGCGGCCCGATCTGGCCACGCTGTGTCTGCTCGTCGGCGCGGAGGCCGACGGGGCGCTGGACGACGTCGGGATCGACGCCGCGCAGGTGGAGCTGGACGAGCTGGCCGGGCGGCTGCCCTTCCGGCCGGGTGGGCCGCGCGCCTGGGCCGAGGCGCTGCGTGAACTGCTCGGGGAGCGGTGCGGGTTCCACGGCACACCGGGTGATTACCAGCGTCTGGAGTCCTCGCTGCTGCATGCCGTGCTGCGGCGGCGGCGCGGGCTGCCGATTCTGCTGTCGGTGGTGTGGGTGGAGGTGGCTCGGCGGGCGGGGGCTCCGGTGTACGGGGTGGCGCTGCCGGGGCACTTCGTGGTCGGGTTCGGGAAGCCGGAGGAACAGGTGCTCGCCGACCCGTTCGAGGGTGGGCGGGTGCTGACCGGGCACGACGCGGAGCTGCTGGTCGTGGGGGCCACGGGGGCGCCGTTGGACTCCTCGATGCTGGTGCCCGCGGCGCCGTTGGACGTCGTGCTGCGGGTCCTGAACAACATCCGGGCGTGGGCGGCTGCGCGGGCCGAGCGGACGGATGTGGCGTTGTGGGCCGTCGAGCTGTCGCTGTTGCTGCCGGCGCATCCTGCGCGGTTGCGGTACGAGCGGGCGCAGTTGCTGGTGCGGCGGGGGGATTTCCTGGGCGGGGCGCGGGAGTTGGACGCGTATGCGGAGGTGGTGGGTGCGGTGGACGAGGGGGCGGCCGAGCGGGTGCGGGGAGAGGCTTCGGCGGCTCGGGCGATGCTCAATTAGCGGTTCGCCGCGGGGGGGGCATACGACGAAGGGGGCGCCCGGCGGTCGCCGGGCGCCCCCACCACTGCGTCAGCGAGCCACTAGTTGGGGTTGGTGTCGATGACTTCGATGCGCTCTGCCGGCGTCTTGCCGCGCAGAGCCTTGCGCAGGGCGGAGGCGACGTCCGCCGGCTGGACGGCACGCTTCCCGCTCGCGCCCTCGATCTGCACGCCGTCGAAGGTGCTGCCGTACGCCTCCTCGAGCGCCTTGAGGTTGTACGTCTCCACGAGCTTGCCGTCGACCGCCTTGAAGCCGAGGATCTTGGGCAGTGACACGGGGCCGAAGTCGATCTTGTGTGCCGCGTCGGTCTGGACCGTGGCGAGGGCGGACATCGCAGGCTCGGCGAACTCCTTCATCATCCGGTCGACCTCGGCGTCGGAGACCGTCGGCTGCCGGGCGGTCGTCGGCAGCTGCACCGGCGTGGACGTGCCGGTCTCGACCTGGGTGCGGTAGGCCTCCTCGACGGCGTCGGTGGCCTGGTCGACGGCGATGCCCTTGCCGGCCTTGCCGTAGACGGCGACGGCCTTGCCGGACTCGAACTTGATCGTGCCGTCGGTCGCGGTGCCGGCGCCGCCCGCCGCGTCCTCCAGGGACGCCTTCAGCTTCTCCTCGTCGACCGGCATGACCGGTTCGACGACCCGCTCCTGGCCGAAGAGCGAGCCGATCACGGAAACCGGGTTGTAGTCGCTCTTCGCGGCGGCGCCGACCGTGGAGTCGACGTCGAACTGGAGTCCCGACTGGTCCGGCCTGAGCGAGACGGTGTCGCCGTCGACGGACAGCTTCAGCGGGTTGTCGATCCGGTCGCCGAGGGCCTCGTCGAGCTTCTTGACGGCGTCGTCGCGGGTGCCGCCGCCGATGTCGACGCCGAGGACGGTGGTGCCCTTGGGCACATCGGAGTGGTTCATCAGCAGACCGGCGCCGTAGGCGACTCCGGCGACGAAGAACACGCCGCCGCCGAGCAGGACCAGCTTGTTGCGACCCTTCTTTTTCTTGGGCGCGGCGGCGGACACGTTCTGCTGCACCGGCTCGGGCAGCTTCGGCGGCGTGTGCGGCAGCGGCCCGTCGGTGGGCGCGCCGGGTGCGAAGGGCGTGCCACGGTCGGCGGACGGCACGACGGGGATACCGCTGGTGACGGTGTGTCCGGAGACGTTGTCGGGAACACCGAAGGCGCTGCCGGGGGGCGGTTCGGGGGCCTGCTTCTGCGGGGTGAGGATGGCGGTGTCGTCGCTCATACCGCCGCCGGGGCCGCGGCCGGTGTGCGGGGCGGTGCCCGGACCGCCGGGGGTGCCAGGTGCGCCGGGGCCGCCGAAGGTGCCGGGTGCGCCCAGACCGCCGGGTGCGCCAGGACCGCCGGAAACGGTGCCCGGCCTGCCGGGTGCGCCGGGGCCGCCCGTGGGCGGCGGGACGAGGGGGCCGTCGCCGGTGACCGGGCCGCCGGTCGGGCCCGCGGGGCCCTGCGGGCTGCTCCGGCCGCCGTGGCCGCCCGGTCCGCCCAGGCCGCCGTGACCGCTCAGGCCGGCGGAGCCGTTCTGACCGTTGGGGCCGTTCTGGCCGTTGGGGCCGTTGGGCGTGGACTGATGCCCGTATCCGCCCTGGCCGTTCTCCGCGAAGTACGGCAGGTCGTCGCGGCGGGGTTCGCCGGAGCCGCCCGGGCCGGGGACCGAGCCGTTGCTCAGCGGGCCCGCCGCGAGCGCCTCGGTCACGTCGAAGGAGCCGGTACCGCCGCCGTGCCCGGGAGCCACGGGGCCGCCGGTGGCGCCGGGCAGCCCGGCACCGTTCGTACCGCCTCCGCCGGAGCGGGCGGCGTCACCGGGCCGGGAGCCGCCCGGCATGTTCATGGAGCCGACCACGCCACCGGGGCGGCCACTGCCCGGACGCGGCGCCGCGCCGGACGCGGGCGCACCGGGAGCGGCGGCGCCGGTGGCCGGGCCGGAACCGGCGGGCTGCCCGGCCCCGTTGGCGGAGCCGCCGCCCTGACCGCCCTTGGCCGGCCCGGACTTGCGGGGCGCGAACCAGTCGCTGGTCTTCTCCTCGGCCGGCTGGGGATGCTCGGCCGGAGCCTCGACCGTGCCGGTGGTGGTGGCCGGGTCCGCCGGGGCCGCCTCGGCGGCGGTGTCGTCGGCGGCCTCGGTGTCCGCGACGGGCTTGCGCACGACGACCGGCGGGATGGGCCGCGACCCGGGGATGTTGATCCGGATCCGGGTCGTCAGCGTGGTCTCGGTCTTGCGCTCCTCCGGCTGCGCGGCCGAACGGCCCGCTCCAGCACCGCTGTCGGAAGCCGTGGGGGTGCCGTAGGGCGGCGTGCCCGAGGGGTATGCGGCTCCGCCGCGCCCGCTGGGCCCGGAGGACGGACTGTCAGTTTCACGACTCAAGGCAGGTTCTCCCGGTTGGCTCCACCGCCCGTTACGACCTCACATGCTCGGGCAGCTCGGCGGCGGCACCACCATACTGGCCACCCCCGTCGGGTATCCCGCGACCGCTGGGGAAACCCACACGGGACTCGCACGTGCGCGGGACGGCGAAGTGGTACGTCACTTGCCAAGTCGGACGGACCGGCCGCCGGGTTGCCGCCCCGGCCCAAGGGTGGCGCACATCACAGCCACACCCATGCCGCCGAGGAGGAAGAGGTACGAACCGGCTCCCGCGGCGAACAGGAAGTCCCCTTCGGGACGGCTGGCGGTGAGCAGGATGACGGCGAGCATCCAGCCCGCGGCGGACGAAACCGCTCCGCTTCTTCCTCCGGTGCCCCACGCCCCGCCCAGGAACAGCCCGGCACCGCCCAGGAGCGCGAGCAGCAGCCCGCCGGGGAACCAGCCGGCCTGCACCAGCGCACCGGCGGCGCCGACCACCAGGCCGAGCACGAACAGTCCCAGGTGGGCGGCGATCCGTCCGGCGGAGGGGCGCTGCAGCGGCTGGGCGAGCATCGAGCCCTGGTCCTTCATGACGCCTCCTCGATCCCGGCGAACAGATCCGTCTCCCGCGCCCGGTCGCGCTCGCCGGGCACCAACTCGTAGTACTCCGTGGTGAAGACGGGCTGAGCGAGTTCGTTGGACAGCGCGAAGTACGGTTCGGCGACGTCGATCTGCGTGGCGTGCGCGCGCATCGCGGCGGCCTTGGCGGCGGCGTACGCGGTGCCGTCGATCTCGGTGGTGATGCGCTCGTCGTCCACGACGCCCGGTACGTCGTCGAGGGTGGCGGCCCGGGGGAAGGGGAGGCGGGACAGGTCCTCCTGGAGGCCGGCGAAGGCCTTCTCGGCGACCGTGCGCGGTACGCGGTTCCAGTAGACCTTGGCGATCGGCAGCCCTTCCGCGGCCGCCAGCTCGGCGGCGCGCTGGGCGACGCGGTGGGCCTGGATGTGGTCGGGGTGGCCGTAGCCGCCGTCGGGGTCGTACGTGATCAGAACCTGGGGGCGTACCTCACGGATCACCTCGACGAGGTGGGCGGCGGCCTCGTCGACGTCGGCCTGCCAGAAGCAGGCGGCATCGTCGTTGCCGGCGAGACCCATCATCCCGGAGTCCCGGTAACGGCCTACGCCGCCGAGCAGACGGAAGTCCTCGACGCCGAGCTCGGACATGGCGGCGGTGAGCTCCCGCAGCCGGTACTCACCGAGGGCGGCGCCGGTCAGGTGGGCGAGCTCCGGCGGAATGACCTCGCCACGCTCGCCGAGGGTGCAGGTGACCAGGGTCACATGCGCACCCTCGGCCGCATACTTGGCCATGGTCGCGCCGTTGTTGATCGACTCGTCGTCGGGGTGCGCGTGCACCAGCAGCAGACGCCGGGCGGGCAGTTCCGTCATGGGGCCAGCCTACGAGGCGACCGTCCTCCACCGGCCACCTCCCCGACCGGCTGCCACCTGTCGTCGTCGAGCACATCGCGCTGCCGCGGACGGAAACGGGCGGGTGTCAGGCGGCCGCGGGAACGGCGAGCCGGCAGTCGCGGCAGCGGCCGGGGCGGCTGCGCGGAAGGCGCGATCGCAGCGCAGCGTGCGCTCAACGGCCGCCAGGGCTGACCGGCACGCCACGTCACCGTGCGAGGCCCGTCCGGATCCGCAGTGTGCGCCCGTGGAAGTGTGACACTTTCCCGGAAAGCGTCACACTCTCACGGCACTACTCGACCTCGCCCTCCGGTACGAGATGGGCGCGGGTCAGCGGGCGCCGCCTTGGCAGGTCGGCCAGGGGCGGGCTCCGGTCGCTCACGGCGCGGAGCCCACGCGCAGGCGCCGGTCAGAACTTGATGCTGCTGATCATCCCGGCGATGTTGGTCGTCAGCTCGCTGATCGTCGGCGCGATCGTGGACGAGGCCAGATAGAACCCGAGCAGGACGCAGACGACCGCATGGCCCGCCTTCAGTCCTGACTTCCTGATCAGCAGGAAGACGATGATCGCCAGCAGCACCACCGCCGAAATCGAGAGTGCCACGGCGGCTCACCTCCAAGAACCCGGGATCGTCGGGGAAACAGTGCGAGGGAACGTGTAAATCCATACAGCAGCCAGCAGGTTCATACCCACGCAGCGCTATTGATCATAACTATCCGTGCGTGCGCATCGATCGGCGCACGGCCGCACAAGGGGGCGCATGGCCAATATGGTCGTGGCATGACGACCGAGCCTGTCTCCTTCCCCCGACGGCACGCCCGCACCCAGCGCTTCACGCTCGGCGCGCCTCGTTCGTTCACCGTGGCCCCCGACGGTTCCCGTGTCGCGTTCCTGCGCTCGGGGTCCGGTACGGACCGGGCCAACGCGCTGTGGGTCCTCGACCTCGCGGACGGCGCGGAGCGCGTGGCGGCCGATCCACGCACACTGCTGGGCGGGGCCGCGGAAGACCTCTCGCCCGAGGAGCGGGCGCGCCGTGAACGCAGCCGTGAGGGCGGTGCCGGCATCGTCGGCTACGCCACCGACACCGCCGTCGAGTTGGCGTCTTTCGCCTTGTCGGGGCGGCTTTTCACGGCGGAGCTGCGGGCCGGCACCGCCCGTGAACTCCCCGTCCCCGGACCGGTGATCGACCCGCGCCCGGCCCCCGACGGCCGGCACATCGCGTACGTCGCCGGCGGCGCCCTGCGGGTCGTGGGTGCCGAGGGTGAGGGCGACCGGGCGCTCGCCGGGCCGGAGTCGGAGTCGGTTTCCTATGGATTGGCCGAGTTCATCGCGGCCGAGGAGATGCACCGTGACCGGGGCTTCTGGTGGGCGCCGGAGTCGGACCGGCTGCTTGTGGCGCGGGTGGACGACACGCCGGTGCAGCGGTGGTGGATCTCCGATCCGGCCTATCCGGAGCGTGACCCACAACACGTCCCCTATCCGGCGGCCGGCACCCCCAACGCGGACGTACGGCTGTTCGTGATCGGCCTCGACGGGGTGCGCACGGAGGTCGTCTGGGACCGGGCGCGCTACCCGTATCTGGCGCGAGTGCACTGGTCAGCGGCGGGTGCGCCACTGGTTCTGGTGCAGGCCCGTGACCAGCGCAGCCAGCTGTACCTGGCGGCGGATCCGGACACGGGGACGACCCGGATGGTGCATGCCGACGAAGATCCGATTTGGCTGGATCTTTTCCCCGGAGTGCCGTGCTGGACGCCCTCCGGGCAGCTGGTGCGGATCGCCGACGAGGGCGGCGCGCGGGTGCTCGCGGTGGGTGAACGTCCGCTGACCGGGCCGCAGTTGCATGTGCGTGCGGTGCTCGACGTGTCGGACGACGACGTGCTGGTCTCGGCCTCGGCGGGCGAGGACGCGACCGCGCCGGAGATCGGCGAGGTGCACGTCTACCGCGTCAACGAACTCGGCCTGGAGCGCGTGTCGCAGGAGCCCGGCGTGCACTCGGCGGTACGCGCCGGGGAGGTGACCGTTCTCGTGTCGGCGACGCTCGACCGGCCGGGGGCCCGGGTGCAGGTGCTGCACGACGGAAAGCCGGCGGCGACCATCCCCTCGTACGCCGAGGATCCCGGTTTGTCCCCGCGCGTGACCCTCACCGAGGGGGGCGCACGGCGGATTCCGTGCGCCGTGCTTATGCCGCGGGACTACCCCGGTGACACTCCCCTGCCGGTCCTCCTGGACCCCTACGGCGGACCGCACGGCCAGCGGGTGGTGGCCGCGCACAACCCGTATCTCACCTCGCAGTGGTTCGCCGACCAGGGATTCGCGGTCGTCGTCGCCGACGGACGGGGCACCCCGGGCCGCTCCCCCGCCTGGGAGAAGGCGGTCCGGGACGACCTGGCGGCGGTGGTTCTCCAGGACCAGGTGGACGCGCTCCAGGCCCTCGCCGCCGACTTCCCGCTCGACCTCAGCCGGGTCGCGATCCGCGGCTGGTCCTTCGGCGGCTATCTGGCCGGGCTCGCGGTGCTGCGCCGGCCGGACGTCTTCCACGCCGGGATCGTGGGCGCGCCGGTCACGGATCTGCGGCTCTACGACACCCACTACCAGGAGCGCTACCTCGGCCACCCGGACGAGCAGCCGGGCGTCTACCGGCGCAACTCGCTGGTCGACGACGCCGGGCTGGTGGACGCCGTCGAGCCGGCCCGGCCGATGATGATCGTCCACGGTTTCGCCGACGACAACGTGGTCGTGGCCCACTCGCTGCGCCTGTCCACCGCCCTCCTGGCCGCCGGCCGCCCGCACGAGGTCCTGCCGCTCTCCGGTGTCACGCACATGACCCCGCAGGAGACGGTCGCGGAGAACCTCCTGCTGCTCCAGCTCGACTTCCTGAAGCGGTCGCTGGGACTGGCGTAGGCACGGCAACGGGCCGGGATGACATGGCGGCATCCCGGCCCGTTTACGGCACCCGCACGGCCGTACGCTCTACAGACTGACGCGTCCGTATATCGGAATCGGGTCAGTGGAGTTGCCTCCGTGTTACCGCGTCTCCTCCGGCGGCACCACCTGCTTCTCCTCCGCGAAGTGGCAGGCGGAGTCATGGGCCGCAGGACCGCCCGCCGGCCTGAACTCCGCGGGCACCGCGAGCGCCGGCACCTCCAGCGTGCAGCGCTCCTGCGCCTTCCAGCAGCGGGTGCGGAAGCGGCAGCCGGAGGGGATGTTCGTCGGGGAGGGCACGTCGCCGAAGAGGATGATGCGCTCGCGGTGTTCACGGGCCTCCGGGTCGGGCACGGGGACCGCGGAGAGCAGCGCCTGGGTGTAGGGGTGCGTGGGATGGTCGTAGATCTCGGCGTCCCTGCCGGTCTCCACGATCCTGCCGAGGTACATGACGCCGACCCGGTCCGAGATGTGCCGGACGATCGACAGGTCGTGCGCGATGAAGATGTACGAGAGGTCGAACTCGTTCTGCAGGCGCTCCATCAGGTTGATGACCTGGGCCTGGACGGACACGTCCAGCGCGGAGACCGGTTCGTCGGCGACGATGATCTCCGGGCGCAGCGCCAAGCCCCGTGCGAGACCGATGCGTTGACGCTGGCCGCCGGAGAACTGGTGCGGATAGCGGTTGATGTACTCGGGGTTGAGGCCCACGACGTCCAGCAGTTCCTGGACGCGTCTGCGCCGGTCGCCCTTGGGGGCCACCTCGGGGTGGATCTCGTACGGCTCCCCGATGATGTCGCCCACCGTCATACGGGGGTTGAGGGAGGTGTACGGGTCCTGGAACACCATCTGGATGTTGCGCCGCACGGCTTTCAGGGCCTTGCCGGACAGCTTGGTGATGTCCTCACCCCTGTACTTGATCACTCCGGCCGTCGGCTTCTCCAGGCTGACCAGCATCCTGGCGACCGTGGACTTGCCGCAGCCGGACTCGCCGACGATGCCGAGGGTTTCGCCGCGGTCGAGGGTGAGGTCGACCCCGTCGACGGCCTTCACCGAGCCGACCTGCTTCTTGAAGAGGACGCCCCGCGTCAGCGGGTAGTGCTTGACGAGCCCGCTGACCTCCAGAATCGGCTCAGCCATGCAGGCACTCCCTCCAGAAGTGGCAGGCGCTCCCCCGGGCCCCGTCCGATGGGGTCACCTCGTACAGCGGGGGTACGTCGGTGCGGCACACGTCCTGGGCCATCGGGCAGCGCGGGTGGAACGCGCAGCCCGGCGGGATGTTCATGAGGTTGGGCGGCAGCCCCTTGATGGCGTAGAGCTCCTGGCCCTTGTGGTGCAGACGCGGGATGGAGTCGAGCAGGCCCCTGGTGTACGGGTGGGCCGGCGCCTTGTAGATGTCGTGCACCGGCGCCGACTCCACGATCCGGCCCGCGTACATCACCGCGATCCGGTCGGCGACGTCGGCGACCACACCGAGGTCGTGGGTGATGAGGATCAGCCCCATGTTCAGTTCGCGCCGGAGCTCCGCCAGCAGGTCCATGACCTGGGCCTGCACGGTGACGTCGAGGGCGGTGGTGGGCTCGTCGGCGATGATCAGGGCCGGTTCGAGGGCGAGGGCCATCGCGATCATGATGCGCTGGCGCATACCGCCGGAGAACTGGTGCGGGTACTGCTTCACCCGTTCCTTGGCGCCCGGGATGCGGACGCGCTCCATCAGCTCCACGGCCCTGGCCCGCGCGTCCTTCTTCGACATGCCCCGGTGGACCACGAACATCTCGCCGAGCTGGTCGCCCACGGACAGCACGGGGTTGAGTGCCGACAGCGCGTCCTGGAAGATCATCGCCATCTCGGCGCCGCGGATCTTCCGCCGCTCGTCCTCCTTGAGCTTCAGCAGGTCCCGGCCCTGGAAGAGGACCTGCCCGCCGGTGATCCGGCCCGGCGGCATGTCGAGGATGCCCATGACGGCCTGGGCGGTGACGGACTTGCCGGAACCGGACTCGCCGAGCACGGCGAGGGTCTCGCCGGCGTCCACGCTGCAGGTGACGCCGTTGACGGCCTTGGCGATCCCGTCCCGGGTCCGGAACTCCACCTGCAGATCGCGTACTTCGAGCAGCATGCCGGCACCTCACCTCAGCTTCGGGTCGAGGGCGTCGCGCACCGCGTCGCCGAGCATGATGAACGCGAGCACGGTGATCGCCAGCGCTCCGGAGGGCCACAGCAGCGCGTGCGGGGCGTTGCGGATGTACGGGGAGGCCGCCGAGATGTCGATCCCCCAGGACACGCTGGGCGGCTTCAGGCCGACACCGAGGTACGACAGGGTCGCCTCCAGCGCGATGTACGTGCCGAGCGCGATGGTCGCCACGACGATCACCGGTGCGACGGCGTTGGGTGCGATGTGCCGCAGCAGCAGCCGGGAGTTGGAGGAGCCGAGGGCGCGGGCGGCCTGGACGTAGTCGTTCTGTTTGACGGTGATGACGGAGCCGCGGGCGATCCGGGAGATCTGCGGCCAGCCGAGCAGCACCATGAACCCGATGACCGGCCAGACGGAGTTGCTGGTCACGACCGACAGCAGGACGAGCCCGCCGAGCACGACGGGGATCGCGAAGAAGATGTCGGTGATCCGCGACAGGACCGAGTCCCACATCCCGCCGAAGAACCCGGCGAGCCCGCCGAGCACGCTCCCCAGGATCGCGACCCCGAGCGTGGCGCAGACGCCGACCACGACGGACGTACGGGCGCCGTAGACCGTGCGCGTGTACACGTCGCAGCCCTGGCCGTCGTAGCCGAAGGGATGCCCGGGCTGTGATCCCTCCTGGGCCTTGGCGAGGTCGCACTTGAGGGGATTGCCCGAGGCGATCAGGGACGGCCACAGGGAGATGACGACCAGGAAGCAGATCACCAGGCCCGAGATGATGAAGACCGGGTTGCGGCGCAGGTCGTGCCAGGCGTCGGACCAGAGGGAACGGGGTTTGCCGGACGGGCCCGCACCGTCCGGGCGGCTGGGACGGTTCTCCAGCGTCTCCGCCTCGCTCGCGGCCAGGTCCATCGCTCCTCCCATGCCGGTGCCGGCGATCGTGCCGCCGGGTTCCCTGCGCTCAGGCATAGCGGATCCTCGGGTCGAGTACGGCGTACAGAAGGTCGACGAGGAGGTTGGCGAGCAGGAAGACGAGGACGAGGACGGTCACGAAGCCGACGACGGTCTGCGTGTTCTGCCGGAGAATCCCCTGGTAGAGCTGGTAGCCGACGCCGTGGATGTTGAAGATCCGCTCGGTGACGATCGCGCCGCCCATCAGCGCGCCCACATCGGTGCCGATGAAGGTGACCACGGGGATCAGGGAGTTGCGCAGCAGATGCCGGGTGATCACCCGGCGTCGGGGCAGGCCCTTGGCGACGGCCGTACGGACGTAGTCGGAGCGCCGGTTCTCCGCGATGGAGGTGCGGGTCAGCCGGGTGACGTAGGCGAGGGAGACGGAGGCGAGCACGAGACCGGGCACGATCAGCTCGTCGAACCGGGCCTCGGGGGACACCGACGGTTTGATCCAGCCCCACTGGACGCCGAGCAGAAGCTGGAGCAGCAGGCCGGTGACGAAGGTGGGCACGGAGATGACGACGAGGGTGATCAGCAGGACCGTGGTGTCGACGGGGTGGCCCCGGCGCAGACCCGTGACGACACCCAGCGTAATGCCAATGACGATCTCGAACAGGATCGCCACGATCGTGAGCCGGATGGTGACCGGGAACGCGGTCGACATCAGTTCGATGACCGGCTGGCCGTTGAAGGCGGTGCCGAAGTCGCCGGTGAAGACGTTGCCCATGTAGGTCAGGTATTGCTGCCAGACCGGCTTGTCGAGGCCGAACTCCTTCCTGAGCCGGGCGGCCGTCGCCGGGTCGCACTCCTGCTCACCGCACAGCCCCGCGATGGGGTCACCCATCACGTTGACCATCAGGAAGATCAGCAGAGTGGCCCCGACGAAGACCGGGATCATCTGCAGCAGGCGCCGGACGACATACCGTCCCATGGCGCCGCCTCAGCTGACCTTGATCTGGTCGTAGACGGGGACGCTGAACGGGTTGAGTTTCACGTCCGAAAGGCGCTCCGAGTAGCCGGCGCTGCCGTTCTGGTACCAGAGCGGGATGGCCGCCATGTTGTCCCGCACGACCTCCTGGGCCTGCTGGAAGGTCCTGATCGCCTTGGCCGTGTCGGACTCGGCGTTGGCCCGGTCGACGAGGTCGTCGAACTTCTCGTCGGACCACTTGCCGTCGTTGGAGGAGGCGTTGGTGTAGTAGAGCGGCTGGAGGAAGTTCTGGATCAGCGGGTAGTCCATCTGCCAGCCGGCGCGGAACGGGCCGGACATCTTGCGGTCGGTGATCTGGCCGCGGAAGTCGGCGAAGGTGCCGATCGGGTTGCCGACGCAGGCGTGGTCGTTGTCGAGGGCGTTGTTGATGGAGTTGCAGACCGCGTCGACCCACTGCTTGTGGGAGCCGGTGTCCGCGTTGTACGTGATCCTGACCTGCCCTCCGGGCAGTCCGCCGCCCTCGCGGACCAGCTTCTTCGCCTCCGCGGCGTCGTACTCGCACCACTGCCCGCACAGCCCGGGCTTGTATCCGCCCTCCTCGCCGAGGACCGGGGAGGTCCAGTCGGTCGCGGGGGTGCGGGTCTTGTGGAAGATGGTCTCGGTGATCTGCTTGCGGTCGATCGCCCGGGACAGGCCCTTGCGGACCTTGTCCATGCCGGGCCTGTTCCAGTTCCTGTCGTAGTAGGGGAAGGCGAGGGTCTGGAGGATGCCGGCGGGGGTGTTGAGGTAACGGTCGCCCAGGTCGTTGCGGACGTTCTTGAGCTGGGATGCGGGGACGTCGTCGACGAGGTCGAGGTTGCCGGCCAGCAGGTCGGTGTAGGCGGTGTTGTTGTCGGTGTAGACCTTGAGGTCCACGCCGCCGTTCTGGGCCTTGTCGGGGCCGGGGTAGGCGTCCCAGGCGCGCAGGGACATCTGGGAGCCCTTGATGTACGAGTCGACGCTGTACGGGCCGTTGCCGACGGGCCTGCTGAGCCAGGCGTCGTGGTCGTCGAAGAACGCCCGGGGCAGCGGGGCGAAGGCGGGGTAGCCGAGGGTGTCGGGGAAGGTGGAGAACTTCTGGCTGAGCCGGACGGTGAAGGTGCGGTCGCCGGTGACCTTCAGGCCGGACAGGGTGTCGGCGCTCTGCTCGCCGCCGTCCTCGGGGTGGACCTTGTCGTAGCCCTCGATGTAGCTGAAGAAGTAGGCGTTGCGCTGGTTGTTCTTCAGGCTCGCGCCGTAGTTCCAGGCGTCGACGAAGGACCGGGCGGTGACCGGTTCGCCGTTGCTGAAGGTCCAGCCGTCCTTGATGGTGACGGTGAAGTTCCGCGAGTCGGTCGTCTCGATGCTCTCGGCGAGCATGTTCTCGGCCTTGCCGGTCTCGGGGTTGTACTTCTTCAGGCCCCGGAAGATCATGTCGAGGACCTTGCCGCCCTGCACCTCGTTGGTGTTGGCCGGCTCCAGCGGGTTCTGCGGGTCGCCCCAGGAGGAGCTCAGCACCGCACCGCTGTCGCCGGCACTGCCGCCGCCCCCGCCGCAGGCGGTCGCCACGAGGGCTGCCGCGACCGCACACACGGCCCATGTGGCGTGCGTGGCTCTACGCATGGAGTCCCTCCTCATGCAGTGCCCTACCGCCGTCGCCGGGACGCCGGCCCCATAACGGCCAATATCCGTCCAAACGGTGCGCCATGCATAGGCGTGCGGCTCTTTGGGCTAGTGAGGGAGGGGGTGGGGGTGAAATGCGGGGCGGCTGGGGGTGATGGGGCTGCGAGTCGATGCGGTGTGCTCGTTCTTCCCGCGTAAATCCCGGATTCGTGTACTGATCCGCCGTACAGCAGGCACACTGCCCGGATGGGTGATCGTTCCTACCGTGACGCCGCTCTCGTCGAACTGTATGAGGCCCTCAACCCGTGGGGGGCGGGTGACGACTTCTACCTCGATCTGGTGATGTCCGCCGGTGCCGTGCTCGACGTCGGCTGCGGAACCGGGCGGCTGCTGCGGCAGGCGCGGGAGGCGGGGCACCGGGGGCGGCTCACCGGCCTCGATCCGGCCGCCGCCATGCTCGTACGGGCCCGACGCGCCACCCGGGACGTCGAGTGGGTGCTCGGGGACTTGTCCTGCACCTGGTGGCAGGAGGAGTTCGACCTGGTCGTGATGACCGGGCACGCCTTTCAGGAGCTGCTCGGCGACGAGGAGCTGCGGCGTTCGCTCGCCGCGGTCCGCCGGAGCCTCGCCCCGCATGGCGCGTTCGTGTTCGAGACGCGCAATCCGGCCGCCCGTGCCTGGGAGTCCTGGACCCCGGACCGGATCCACGAGGCCCGCGGTCCGGACGGGGACGTGGTGCGTCTGTGGCACGAGACCGAGACGCCGGTCCACGGGGACCGCGTGTCGTTCACCGGGACCTTCGACGGTCCGCGTTGGGACGAGCCCCAGGTCAGCCGCAACACGCTGAGGTTCCTCGGCGTGGACGCCCTGGACCGGTTCCTGGACGAGGCCGGGCTCGCCGTACGGCAGCGGTTCGGGGACTGGGGGCGGGGGCCGTTCACCCCCGCCAGCCCCGAGATCATCACGGTCGTACGGCGGGCCTGACGTCAAACGCAGGCGTCAGTCCTGGCCCTCCTCCAGCGCCTTCAGCGCCGGGTCGAGGACGACGTCCTCGTCGCGGGCCTCCGTGGTCGGGTCCTCCGGGAAGTGGCAGGCCGTCAGGTGGCCGGCCCGGTTGCCGGAGAGCTGGACCAGGGGCGGTTCCTCGGTGGCGCACTTGTCCTGCGCCTTCCAGCAGCGGGTGCGGAAGCGGCAGCCGGACGGCGGGTGGATCGGCGAGGGCACGTCGCCGGCGAGGCGGATGCGCTCGCGGTTCTCGGCCTCGTCGTCGATCGCGACCTCGGGAACGGCCGAGAGGAGGGCGTGGGTGTACGGGTGCCGGGGCCGGTTGTAGATCGAGTCCCGGTCGCCGACCTCGACCACCTTGCCGAGGTACATGACGGCGACACGCTGCGAGAAGTGCCGCACGATGGCCAGGTCGTGGGCGATGAACACGAAGGCGATGCCCAGCTCCTGCTGCACCTTCTGCAGCAGGTTCACCACCTGCGCCTGGATCGACACGTCCAGCGCGGAGACCGGCTCGTCGGCGACGATCAGCTTCGGGTTCAGCGCCAGGGCGCGGGCCACGCCGATGCGCTGGCGCTGGCCGCCGGAGAACTCGTGCGGGAAGCGGTTGTAGTGCTCGGGGTTGAGGCCGACCAGCTCCAGCAGCTCCCGGACGCGCTTCTCCCGGCCGCCCGCCGGCTCGATCCCGTTGACCTCCATCGGCGACTTGATGATGGTGCCGACGGTTTGCCGCGGGTTCAGCGAGGAGTACGGGTCCTGGAAGATCATCTGGATCTCGGACCGCACCGGCGCGAGCTGCCGCCGCGAGGCGTGCGTGATGTCCTGCCCGGCGTAGGTGATCTGTCCGGCCGTCGGCTCCAGCAGCCGGGTGATCAGCCGGCCGGTCGTCGACTTGCCGCAGCCCGACTCGCCGACCAGGCCGACGCTCTCGCCGGCGCCGACGGTCAGGTCGACCCCGTCGACGGCCTGCACCGCGCCGACCTTCCGTTTGATCGGGAAGCCGCCGTAGATCGGGAAGTGTTTCGTGAGCCCCTTGACCTCGAGGAGGGTTTCCGTCGGGGTCTGGTCGGTGGAGCCCTGCTGTGCGGGGAGGGTGAGGTTCTCGCTCATGATCTCGGTTCTCCCTAGCGCAGCCGGGGCTGGATCTCGTCGATGAAGATGGTCTGCTTCTGCTCGGCCGTGAGGTGGCACGCGGAGTCACGGCCCTCGCCCAGCGGTGGCCGTACGTCCGTGCAGAGGGTGCCCGACACCTTGTCCTTGAAGGCGCAGCGCGGGTGGAAGGGGCAGCCCGACGGCGGGTTGAGCAGGGAGGGCGGGGTGCCCGGGATCGGCGTCAGCTCCGTGTGGATGTCGCCGTCCAGCCGCGGCATGGAGCTGAGCAGGCCCCAGGTGTAGGGGTGCTTCGGGGTGCGCAGCACCTCCTTGACGCTGCCGCGCTCCACGGCCCGGCCGGCGTACATCACCAGCAGGTCGTCGGCCATGTTGGAGATGACACCGAGGTCGTGGGTGATGAAGATGATCGCGGAGCCGAACTCCTGCTGGAGGTCCTTGAGCAGGTCCAGGATCTGCGCCTGCACGGTCACGTCGAGCGCGGTGGTCGGCTCGTCGGCGATCAGCAGGTCGGGGTCGCACATCAGCGCCATGGCGATCATCGCGCGCTGGCGCATACCGCCGGAGAACTGGTGCGGGTAGTCGTCGAAGCGCACCTTGGGCTGCGGGATGCCGACCTTCTCCAGCATCTGGATCGCCCGGTCCTTGGCCTCCTTCTTGGAGGCGCCGGTGTGCTTCCTGTACGGCTCGGACAGCTGGCGGCCCACCGTGTAGTACGGGGAGAGGGCGGTCAGCGGGTCCTGGAAGATCATCGCCATCTTGTTGCCGCGGAGCCTCTCCAGCTCCTTCTCGGTGGCGGTGACGAGTTCCTTGCCGTCGAGGACGATCTCGCCGTCGATGGTGGTGGTCCGCGGGTTGTGCAGGCCGAGGATCGTCAGGTTGGTGACGGACTTGCCGGAGCCGGACTCGCCGACGATGCCCAGGGTCTTACCGCGCTCGACGTCGAAGGAGAGGCCGTCGACCGCCTTGACGATGCCGTCCTCGGTGGAGAACTGCACCCGAAGGTCACGGACCGAGAGGAAGCTCTCGGGCCCGGTCGGGGCCGGGGCGTCCTCGGTCTTGGTCAGTGTGGTCACGGTGGTTCGTTGCTTCCTAGGAGAGGCGGACGCGCGGGTCGATCCAGGCGTACACGATGTCGACGAGGATGTTCAGGAGCAGGATGACGAAGGCTCCGACCAGCATGACGCCCATCGTCAGCGGGAGGTCCTTGTTGACCGCGCCGTCCACCGCGAGGCGTCCGATGCCCTGGAGGGAGAAGGTCAGTTCGGTGACCACACCGCCGCCGAGCAGCGAGCTGAGGTCGATGCCGAGGACGGTGACGATCGGGATGAGCGAGCCGCGCCAGGCGTAGCGGAAGAAGACGTAACGCTTCGGCATGCCCTTGGCCCGGGCGGTGCGCACGTGCTCCTCGGCGAGCTGCTCGACGAGGGAGGCGCGCGCCATACGCGTGTACTGGGCGGTGAAGATGGTGGCCATCACGACCATGGGAATCCACAGCCCGGCGAGCCAGCCGAACGGATCGTCCGTGAACGGCACGTACTTGGGGTCCTCCACCCAGCCGGTGCTGTACACGAAGATCAGCAGCACGATGGGGCCGAGGAAGTAGATCTGGAACGAGCTGAGCACCATGGACGCACCGGTGGCGACCTTGTCGATCGCGGAGCCGCGCCGGTAGGCGGCGAGCATTCCCGCGCCGATGCCGACAGTCAGGAAGACGACCATGGCGCCGACCGTCAGCGAGATGGTCAGCGGGAAGCGGTCCATGATCGTGTCCCAGACCATGTCACCCGAGTAGAACGACTGGCCGAGGCACGGGGCGGGGCAGTGGCCGTCGGGGAAGTCACGGCCGACGACGATTCCCGACATGAAGTCCCAGAACTGCTGGGCCACTGGCAGGTTGAGGCCGAGCGCCTCACGGATGTCCTCCAGTCTCGCGGGCGAGCAGTCCCTGCCACAGGCCAGAGAGGCGTAGTCGGATGGCGCCGCGACGAAGAGGAAGAAGGTTGCGGCGCCGATGAGAAACAGGGTGACGACGGCACCGACAGTGCGCCGGATGATGAACTGAAGCATGGCGGGATGGCTGCTCTCTGCGGAGACGGTGGGAGGTTTGCGCGGAACCGCGGGGGTGCGCTCCGCCTGGTGCGCACCCCCGCGATCAGCCGTAGAGAGTTACGACTTCAGGAACAGTCGGGTGACGTCGATGTAGCTGGACTCGGTGCTGTAGCGGGCACCGCCGATGTTCGAGCCGTAGAGCTGCAGCTGCTTGGTGTACCACAGCGGAGCGGCCGGGTTGACCTCTTCCAGGATGTAGTGGTGCGCCTCGATCCAGGTCTTCGCCGCCTCGGTGGGCTCCTGGGTCAGGGCCTTCTTGATCAGATCCTGGACCTTCGGGTCGTTGATGTGCGAGTAGTTCGGCGAACCGTCGGCGATCTGGTCACCGTCGTAGACCGGCGTGACGACCGTGCCCGGGGACGGCCAGTCCTGGCCCCAGCCGGAGATGTAGATGTCGTACGGGTTGTCGAGCTTACCGATCTGCTCGTAGTAGCTGGCGGCGTCGACCTCCTTGGAGACGACGTCGAAGCCGACCTTGGTCAGCGCGTCCTCGATGGCGACCTTGCGCTTCTGGCCCTGCTCGCTGTTCGCGTAGGCGAAGACGAGCTTCTTCTCGGCGGCCGGGACGTCCTTCAGGAGCTCCTCGGCCTTCGCGAGGTTGCCCTGCGGCGTCTTCAGACGGCCGTACGGGTCGTAGTCCGCCTCGTAGCCCGGCAGGGTCGGGGCGAACAGGTTCGGGGCCACGTCGCCACCGTAGGCGCCGCCCTCACCGGCGATCAGCGACTTGGAGTTCACCGCGTAGGTGATGGCGTCGCGGACGGCCTTGTTCTTGACCCGGTCCAGGTTGAAGTTCAGCACCTGGACGTAGGGCTGGTAGCCCTTGATCGTGCGCTTGTTGACGACCGCGTCCCCGACGACGTCCTGGATCTGGGTGGACTCGACGCTGCCCGTGAGCTGGATGGCGTTCTTGGAGTCACCCTGGTCAGCGATCAGACGCTTGGTCTGGGTCGACTCGGTGATGCCGAACTGCATGTCGAAGCCGTCGACGTACTGGTGGCGCACGGCGTCGGTCTTCGGGTCCCACTGGTCGTTCTTGACGAGCTTGAGGGACTTGCCGATCTTGTACTCGGCGATCTTGTACGGGCCGGTGGCGACCGGAGCCTTGTCGTACTTCGCCTTGGTGTCGGTCTCCTCCGGAACGATGGAGTAGCCCGGCATGGCCAGCGTCTGCGGCAGGTCCGGACGCGCCACGTCGAAGTGGAAGACGATCGTCTTGTCGTCCGGGGTCTCCAGGACGTCGTCCGGCAGGTGCTTGCTGCCGTAGCCGCCGTCCGGCAGCGCCTTGCGGTAGTCCGCGCCGCTCAGCCAGGTCTGCAGGTACGTCGGACCGTCGAAGATGAACTCGGCGTAGGTGCGCTCGATGGTGTGGCGGACGTCGGCGGAGGTGATCTCCTTGCCGTTCTGGTCCTTGATGCCGTCCTTGAGCGTGAACGTCCAGGTCTTGCCGCCGTCGGAGGACTTGCCGGAGTCGGTGGCGAGGTCGCCGACGACCGAGACGCCGCCCTTGCCGTCCTCCTCGAAGTTCGTCAGCCCGCGGAAGAGCAGGTTGGCGACCTGACCGGCGTCGGAGACGTAGATCTGGCCCGGGTCCAGGTGGGAGAGGCCCGCCTCCTGGTAGACGGTGATCGTGCCGCCGCTCTTGGCGCCGGGGACCTCCTCGGCCGGGCCGGTCGAGGCCGCGGCGTCGGCGTAGGTGACGGCCTTCGACTGAGCGGAGGCCTCCTCCTGGTCCTTCTTGGAGTCCTTGTTGGAGCTCGTGCCCTTGTTCTCCGAGCAGCCCGTGAGCGCGAGGGAGCCGGCCGCGATGGCGACCACTATGGCGCGCGCTCTGCGCGAGGTGAACGACTTCATAACGGTGAATGCACCTACCTGTCGGTTGTTATCCATGAGTACTGCCTGACGCGGCTGGTAGGCCGTCGCGGGGGCGGCAGTCACCCCCCACCAATGGACGATTACCGCCCGGACTTGGGGTCGAAGGCATCCCGTACGGAGTCTCCGAGGAGGTTGAAGCACAGGATGAAGATCACCAGCGCCACCCCGGGGAAGAACATGAACGCCGGGTCCTGCTCGGCGTACTTGGCGCCGGCGGCGAACAGCCGTCCCCAGTCCGGGGTCGGCTCGACGAAACCGACACCGGCGAAGGAGAGGAAGGCGATGGTGAGGATGGTGCTGGGCAGCTGGTACGTGAACTGGATCAGGATCGGCGAGACGATGTTCGGCAGGATCTCCTTGCGGACGATCCGCCCCGGGGAGGCGCCGGCGACCTTGGCGGCCTCGACGAACTCCCGCTCGCGCAGCGACAGCACGGTGGAGCGGACGATGCGCGCCATGCCCATCCAGCCCAGCAGCCACAGCACGATCAGGATCGCCAACGCGCGGAAGTACGTGGGGGTCTCCTCCCGCGGGTCCACGAAGAACGCGGTCACGACGGGCATGAAGGCGATGAAGAACAGCTGCTGCGGGAACGAGAGGAAGAAGTCGGTGACCCGGCCGAGCCAGTAGTCGGTCCGGCCGCCGAAGTAGCCGCCGACCATGCCGATGATGATGCCGGTCAGCATCAGCAGCGTGGTCACGCCCAGCGCCATGAACAGCGAGGTGCGCATGCCGTACACCAGCATGGCGAACAGATCACGGCCGTACTGCGGCTCCACACCGAACCAGTGGTCCGCGGAGACTCCGCCGAAGTAGCCCAGCGGCAGCCCGAAGTCGTCCAGCACGGGCTGGTCCGCGTACGTGGGGTCCTGGCCGTACAGGGTGTACGGGTTGGTGCCGCTGATCGCGGTGAGCAGCGGGGCGCACAGCGCGACGACGAAGTAGAAAATCACTACGCCGGCACAGAACATCCCTGTACGGTCACGCTTGAAGCGCTGCCACATCAACTGCCCGGGGGAACGACCCTCAAGCTTCTTGGCACCCTTGGCGACTTCCGAGGTCGCCGCGAGCTCTGGGTCCAAGGCGACCGCGGACCCCGAGTCCTCGGCCTTGGTTGGACTGGTCATGTGTGTTCTTCCCCCGGGGGGTTGGAGAGTTGAGCGCAGCACAGATACCGGCAGGTTCTGTGGTTTGGGGGAACTTTCGCCAAGTGCATCAACGCGCGTCAAGGGCGGAAGACACAGGGATCTCCCTACCGCCCATTTTTTGAGCAAAAATTGCAAAGATTGACACCTGCGCGCGCTTGACAGGTGAAACGGTAAATCGGCGAATCGGGCATACCGGGAGGGATTTTTGTTTACATGTCCGAAACTTGATCGCCGAGGCACCGATATGCGAACAGCTCCCCAAAGGCATCTGAAAGCCGTCTGAACGCGACGACCCGGCCCTCCCCTGGGGGGAGGGCCGGGTCCTCCTGACGTGCCGGTGAAGGGGCGTCAGCCGTGCTTGGCGCGGCTCGCGGCGCGGGCCCGCTCACGGGCGTCCAGGTTCACCTTGCGGATGCGAACGGCCTCCGGGGTCACCTCGACGCACTCGTCGTCGCGGCAGAACTCCAGCGACTGCTCCAGCGACAGCTTGCGCGGCGGGACGATCGACTCGGTCACATCGGCCGTGGAGGAGCGCATGTTGGTGAGCTTCTTCTCCTTGGTGATGTTGACGTCCATGTCGTCGGAGCGGGAGTTCTCGCCGACGATCATGCCCTCGTACACCTCGGTGCCCGGCTCCACGAAGAGCACGCCGCGCTCCTGAAGGTTCGTCATCGCGAAGGCGGTGACGGCACCGGAGCGGTCGGCGACGAGCGAGCCGTTGTTACGGGTCTGCAGGGCGCCGAACCACGGCTCGAAGCCCTCGTGGATCGAGTGGGCGATGCCCGTACCGCGGGTCTGGGTGAGGAACTCTGTCCGGAAACCGATCAGGCCACGGGACGGGACCACGAACTCCATACGGACCCAGCCCGAGCCGTGGTTGGACATGTTGTCCATCCGGCCCTTGCGGACACCCATGAGCTGCGTGACGGCACCCATGTGCTCCTCGGGCACGTCGATCGTCATCCGCTCGACCGGCTCGTACGTCTTGCCGTCGACGTCCTTGGTGACGACCTGGGGCTTGCCGACGGTCAGCTCGTAGCCCTCACGGCGCATGGTCTCGACGAGGATGGCCAGCGCCAGCTCGCCGCGGCCCTGCACCTCCCAGGCGTCCGGCCGCTCGGTGTCGAGGACGCGCAGCGAGACGTTGCCGATCAGCTCGCGGTCCAGGCGGTCCTTGACCTGACGGGCCGTCACCTTGCGGTCCTTCACGGCCGCCTTGTTGTCGGCGCCCTTGCCGGTGGCGCCACGGCCGACCAGCGGGGAGGTGTTGGTGCCGATGACCATCGAGATCGCGGGCTCGTCGACCGTGATCAGCGGCAGCGCGACCGGGTTCTCGGTGTCGGCCAGGGTCTCGCCGATCATGATGTCCGGGATACCGGCGACCGCGCAGATGTCACCGGGGCCGGCCTTCTCCGCCGGGCCGCGGGTGAGCGCCTCGGTCATCAGCAGCTCGGAGATGCGGACGTTGCTCACGGAGCCGTCGCGCTTCATCCAGGCCACCGTCTGGCCCTTGCGCAGCTCGCCCTGCTGGACGCGCAGCAGCGCGATACGGCCGAGGAAGTTGTCGGCGTCGAGGTTGGTGACGTGGGCCTGGAGCGGGGCACCCTCGTCGTAGGTCGGGGCCGGGATGTGCTCCAGGATCGTGGAGAAGAACGGCTCCAGGCTGTCGCTGTCGGCCGGGACCGTGCCGTCCTGCGGCTTGGTCAGCGAGGCGATGCCGTCGCGGCCGCAGGCGTAGACGATCGGGAACTCGATCTGGTCCTCGTCGGCGTCCAGGTCGAGGAAGAGGTCGTAGGTCTCGTTGACGACCTCGTCGATCCGCGAGTCCGGGCGGTCCGTCTTGTTGATGCAGAGGATGACGGGCAGCCGCTGCTGGAGGGCCTTGCGGAGGACGAAGCGGGTCTGCGGCAGCGGGCCCTCGGAGGCGTCCACCAGCAGGACGACGCCGTCGACCATCGACAGACCGCGCTCGACCTCGCCGCCGAAGTCGGCGTGGCCGGGGGTGTCGATGATGTTGATGGTGATCGGGTCCCCGCCGTCCTTCGGGTGGTACTTCACCGCCGTGTTCTTGGCCAGGATCGTGATGCCCTTCTCACGCTCCAGGTCGTTCGAGTCCATCATGCGGTCGTCGACGGAGTCGAGCTGGTGCGCGGCGAAGGCACCGGCCTGCTTGAGCATCGCGTCGACGATGGTGGTCTTGCCGTGGTCGACGTGGGCGACGATGGCGACGTTGCGGATGTCGTGGCGCGTGGCCATGGTGTGGCGTACTCCCGGAGTGGTGAGGACGGCCTGCGCGTACGTCTGTGTTACGCGGGCCCTGCCGGGCTTGACACGCCACGGCCTCACCCCATGGTACGGGGCCGCGGGGGTGGGGGCTGGACGGGTTGTGTCGGTGCAGGTCAGGTGGGCGCTGGGGGTCAGCGCCGGTGCTGGGGGTCGGTCGCGCAGCCCGGCGCTTACGGGGCGCCGTCCGCGCCCACCCGTGCCTCCCCCTGGGGGTCCCCCCTCTGGGGGAGGCACGAATGCCCGCGGTTACGAAGGGCCGGCTGCCGGCCGCGCGTTCTTCTTCAAGAAGCCCATGTCCTCGTACACCGGCGTCGCGAAACCGAAGGCGCCTGTGTTGGCGAGGTTTTTTCTTGCGGCGATCAGTTGGGGGCGCTGGTAGAGGGGGATGGAGCCGACGGCTGCCCAGATGCGGGCGTCGGCCTTGCGGACCAGGTCGCGGGACTCCTCCTGGTCGAGCGTCGCGACGGCCTGGTCGAAGAGCTGGTCGACCTGGTCGGTGCCGACCCGGGTGTAGTTCTGCTCGACGGTGAGGGAGCCGTCGGCGGCCGGGACCGGCTTGGCGTAGATGGGGCGGGCGTCGGTGGCGGGGAAGGCGGACGCGGGCCAGGAGTACAGGGCGAGGTCGTACTCGCCGGAGGCGATGTGGTCCTTGAAGTAGCTCTCCTCGGGGACCTTCGTCGTCTCGGTGTGGATGCCGACCCGTTCCAGCATGCGTGAGATGCGGTCGGCGACCGTGTGCAGCGCCCGGGAGCCCGGACCGGAGGGGAGCACGAAGCGCAGGGTGAGCGGCCGGCCGTCCTTGGCGAGGGGACCGGCCGGTGCGCCCGCGGGGGCGGCGGTGCCCTTGGGGGCGTACGCGCCGGGTGCTCCGCCGCCCTGGTGGTGCTGCTTTCCGTCCTGGGCGAGCTGCCGGCGGTACTCCTCGGCCTCCTCGAGCTCGGCGTCCGTGCGGCCCTTGTCGTCCTCGCCGACGATGTACGTGCCGTCCTCGTCGGTGGGATTCCCGGTGGCCTGCTCCCCTTCCGGTCCTGCCGCATTCTCCTTCTTCTGTTTCTTGACCGGGCCGCCCGGTACCCACCCGGCGTCCGCGAGCAGCGCCTGCGCCTCGTCGGTGTCCTGGCCGCCGAGCGCGCCGCTGCTGTCGGCGTAGGCGGCCTGGCCGGCCAGGGCGAGGTGGGAGCCGACCGGCTTGGCGGGCAGGCCCAGCGGCTTGAGGACGGCCTTCGCCAGTGCCTCCCGGTCGAGGGCGCGGGCCACGGCCCGGCGGACCCGTTCGTCGGCGAGCGGACCGTCGGCGCCGTTGAGGGCGAGCTGGGTGTAGGCCGGTTCCAGGGACTTGCGGACCTCGAAGCCGCGCAGGGTCCGCGTGGCGTCGGCGGCGGACCGGCTGCCCTGCGCGCGGGAGCCGCTCTCCTCGTCGCCGGTGTTCTCGTCGGAGCCGCTCTCCTCGTCGCCGGTGATCTCGTCGGAGCCGCTCTCCTCGTCGCCGGTGATCTCGTCGAAGCCGCTCGGGTCGGTCGAGGGGCTCGGCGCCTTGGGGTCGTCGGTGTTCCGGCCGCCGCCCTGGCGGGCCGCGCCGGTGCCGCCCGGCCCGGCGGCGAGGGCGATGCGCCGGGCCGCGGGGGCGTCGATCTCGGCGAGGTCGATCGCGCCGGCGGCCAGCGCGGCGGAGCGCTCCTCGCGCGGTACGGCCCGCAGCACGATCTCGGAGAGCTTGACCGGGTCGCCCCACCAGCGCGGATTGCGGGCGAGGGTGACCTCGTCGTCCTTGCGGTCGACCTCCTTCACGGTGAAGGGCCCGGCGGTGACCTTGAGCTTCTTGCGGGCTCCGTCGTTGAAGGAGTCCGGCGTGCCCATGACCTCCTTGGGGTACAGCGGCGAGAACAGCGACTGCCAGTCGGCGTAGGGCCGGGCGAAGGTGACCTTGACCTCGAGGTCGTTGGCGCCGCGCTCGATCCGTTCGATGCGGTCGTACCCGGCGTTGCGGGCGGTCCAGTAGGCGGTGTCCTTGCCGGACAGGGCGCGCCACTGGGCGGCGAAGTCGGCAGCGCCGATCTCGCGGCCGTCGCTCCAGACGGCCTGCTGGTGGAGCTTGTAGAGGACGACCTGCCGGGGCTCGGTGTCGACGACCTCGGCGGATTCGAGGTAGTCGGGGTTGATCTCCGGCCGGCCGCTCTCGTTCAGCCGGTACATCGACGGCAGGACGGCCTGGGCGATACGGCTGGTGGTCGCGTCGGCGTCGGCCTGGAAGGTGTTCAGGGTCTCCGGTACGGCGTCCACGGCCCAGCGCAGGGTGCCGCCGTCGGCGACCTGGGACCGGGCGGCGGGGGCGATGTCCTGGCCGGCCAGGGGCTTGCCGGCCGGGTCCTCGGAGCTGCACCCGGCCAGGGCGGGCGCCGCGAGCGCTCCCGCGGTGAGGAAGGCGAGCGAGCGCATGACCGCGCCGGGCCCTCTCGTCGCGCGGCAGGCGGGAGATTGACGAGCGGGCCTGGGTCCGACGCCGTCGTGGGACATCTCTGGTTACCTCCGGGAGCCGCGGGGGTTACGATCACTTTTGGCGGTATATGGAGCTGATCAGATGTATTCAGCGGTATGCCGTCACTGAAGAGGAAAGGGTTCGGCAACACAGGGCGACACGGCGGCGACGGCCCGGAAGCTCACCCGTGTGGCGCAATGCACCACGGGGTGCACCCACACGCCTCGGCCAATCGGTGCACGTCCCTTCCCACCGGCCGGTGTGACGCGCAACACTCGCAGGCGCATGACCGTTGCCACCCACGGCCGCACAGCCGACGGAAGTGAGGTCACGTCATGTCCGTGCACGACGAACTGATGTCAGTCCAGCGGTGTCTCGACGACATGTCCCGGTCGGTGAACCGCCTGGAACAGCAGCTCGGCAGGGGCGGGCTCGACATACGGCGGGTCCGCACCGACTGCGAGCACCTGCGGGAGAGCGTCGCGCTGCTGCGCGAGGCGACGCACGCCTCGCCCTCGGCCCGGCGCCCCGAGCTCGTCACGATCTCCGACGCCCCCTACGACTACTCCCTGTGGACGGACTCGGACGACGAGGGTCTCGGCGCCCGCGACCGGCACGCACCCTGAGCCGCCTCAGCATCCCGAACCGACCGGAGTCATACGTTGGCCACTGGTACGGAACCCACAACCACAGATCCCCATCCGCCCGGCGGCGGCGTCCGCGCCGCCCCGCGGGCCGCGATCGCCGCCCCGCACCTGCGCACCGACCGCTGGTGGCTGGCGCCGGCCGCGACCGCCGCCGGGCTGCTCGCCTTCGTCGTGTACTCGACCTGGCGGGCCTTCGCGAACGCCGACTACTACGCGGCCCCGTACGTCTCGCCCTTCTACTCCCCCTGTCTGGCGGAGAACTGCGAGCCCATGAAGGCGGGCCCCAACTGGGAGATCTTCGGCAGCTGGTGGGGGATCTCCCCCGCGATCATCATCCTGATCTTCCCGCTCGGCTTCCGCCTGACCTGCTACTACTACCGCAAGGCCTACTACCGGGGCTTCTGGGCCTCCCCACCGGCCTGCGCAGTGGCCGAACCGCACAAGAAGTACACCGGTGAGACGCGCTTCCCGCTGATCCTGCAGAACATCCACCGGTACTTCTTCTACGCGGCGATCCCGGTGGCCGGCATCCTGACCTACGACACCGTGCTCGCGTTCCGCGACGAGCACTACGACTGGGGCCACATGGGCCTCGGCACCGTCGTGTTCCTGGTCAACATCGTGCTGATCTGGGCGTACACCCTCTCCTGCCACTCCTGCCGGCACATCGTGGGCGGCAAGCTCAAGCACTTCTCCAAACACCCCGTGCGCTACCGGATGTGGCAGTGGGTCGGGAAGCTGAACGCCCGCCACATGCTGCTCGCCTGGACGTCGTTGGTGAGCGTCGCGCTCGCCGACTTCTACGTCTATCTCGTCGCGTCCGGTGTCTTCGACGATCCGCGCTTCTTCTAGATGAGTGGGGCCTTCTGATGTCCGTGGTGGAGCGACAGGAGTGGGACGTCGTCGTGGTCGGCGCGGGCGGCGCCGGGCTGCGGGCCGCGATCGAGGCGCGCGAGCGGGGCGCCCGTACGGCCGTGATCTGCAAGTCGCTGTTCGGCAAGGCGCACACGGTGATGGCCGAGGGCGGCATCGCCGCCGCGATGGCCAACGCGAACCCGCACGACAACTGGCAGGTGCACTTCCGTGACACCCTGCGCGGCGGCAAGTTCCTCAACCAGTGGCGGATGGCCGAGCTGCATGCGCAGGAGGCCCCGGACCGGGTGTGGGAGCTGGAGACCTGGGGCGCCCTGTTCGACCGTACGAAGGACGGCCGGATCTCCCAGCGCAACTTCGGCGGCCACGAGTACCCGCGCCTGGCCCATGTCGGCGACCGCACGGGTCTCGAGCTGATCCGCACCCTCCAGCAGAAGATCGTCGCGCTCCAGCAGGAGGACCACCGCGAGACCGGGGACTACGAGTCCCGGCTGAAGGTGTTCCAGGAGTGCACGGTGACCCGCGTCCTGAAGGACGATGGCAGGGTCTCGGGGGTCTTCGCCTACGAGCGTGAGTCCGGCCGTTTCTTCGTCCTGGAGGCCCCCGCGGTCGTGATCGCCACGGGCGGCATCGGCAAGTCCTTCAAGGTCACGTCGAACTCGTGGGAGTACACCGGCGACGGCCACGCGCTGGCCCTGCTGGCGGGCGCTCCCCTGCTGAACATGGAGTTCGTGCAGTTCCACCCGACGGGGATGGTCTGGCCGCCCTCGGTGAAGGGCATCCTCGTCACCGAGTCGGTGCGCGGCGACGGCGGGGTGCTCAGGAACTCCGACGGCAAGCGGTTCATGTTCGACTACATCCCGGACGTCTTCAAGGAGAAGTACGCCGAGACCGAGGACGAGGCCGACCGCTGGTACGAGGACCCGGACAACAACCGGCGTCCCCCGGAGCTGCTCCCCCGCGACGAGGTCGCCCGGGCCATCAACGCCGAGGTCAAGGAGGGCCGCGGCTCCCCGCACGGCGGTGTCTTCCTGGACGTGTCGACACGGATGCCCGCCGAGGTGATCAAACGCCGGCTGCCGTCGATGTACCACCAGTTCAAGGAGCTGGCCGACGTCGACATCACGGCCGAGGCGATGGAGGTCGGGCCCACCTGCCACTACGTGATGGGCGGTATCGCCGTCGACTCCGACACCGCGGCGGCACGCGGGGTGCCGGGGCTGTACGCGGCCGGTGAGGTGGCCGGCGGGATGCACGGCTCCAACCGGCTCGGCGGCAACTCGCTGTCCGACCTGCTGGTGTTCGGGCGCCGGGCGGGACTGCACGCCGCCGAGTACGCGACGGAGGCGGCGGATCGTCCACGGGTGGACGACGTCCAGGTGGACGCCGCGGCCGCGGAGGCGCTGCGCCCGTTCTCGGCCGAGGCGGAGGCGCAGGAGCCGGCCGGAGGGCCGCCGGAGAACCCGTACACCCTCCACCAGGAACTCCAGCAGACGATGAACGACCTGGTCGGCATCATCCGCCGTGAGCCGGAGATGAAGCAGGCCCTGGAGAAGCTGGCCGAGCTGCGGGTACGGGCCCGGCGGGCGGGCGTCGAGGGCCACCGCCAGTTCAACCCGGGCTGGCACCTCGCCCTGGACCTGCGGAACATGCTGCTGGTCAGCGAGTGCGTGGCGCGGGCCGCGCTGGAGCGCACGGAGTCGCGCGGCGGCCACACCCGCGAGGACCATCCGACGATGGACCGCCGGTGGCGCCGTATCAACCTGCTCTGCCAACTCACCGATCCCACGGGCGGGCTGGCGGCCACGGACCCCGTCCGCGGCCAGATCGCCCTCACCCGCGAGACCACCGAACCCATCCGTCCCGACCTGCTCGCCCTCTTCGACAAGGAGGAGCTGGTCAAGTACCTCGCCGAAGAGGAGCTCTACGAATGAGCAGCTACGAGGCGCGCTTCAAGGTGTGGCGCGGGGACGCCGACGGGGGCGGCCTGGAGGACTTCAAGGTCGAGGTGAACGACGGAGAGGTGGTCCTGGACATCATCCACCGCCTCCAGGCCACCCAGGCCCCTGACCTGGCCGTGCGCTGGAACTGCAAGGCGGGCAAGTGCGGTTCGTGCTCGGCGGAGATCAACGGGCGGCCCCGGCTGCTGTGCATGACCCGGATGTCGGTGTTCGACCGCGAGGAGACGATCACCGTCACTCCGCTGCGGGCCTTCCCGGTCGTACGGGATCTCGTCACCGACGTGGGCTTCAACTACACCAAGGCGCGTGAGGTCCCGGCGTTCGTGCCGCCCGCCGGGCTCGGCCCGGGCGAGTACCGCATGATGCAGGAGGACGTGGACCGGTCACAGGAGTTCCGTAAGTGCATCGAGTGCTTCCTGTGCCAGGACACCTGCCATGTGGTCCGTGACCACGAGGAGAACAAGCAGGCGTTCGCCGGGCCGCGTTTCCTGATGCGGGTCGCCGAACTGGACATGCACCCCTTGGACGCGGCGGCGGACACGGGGCTCGACCGCAAGCGCACCGCCCAGGACGAACACGGCCTCGGCTACTGCAACATCACCAAGTGCTGTACGGAGGTCTGCCCCGAGGGCATCAAGATCACGGACAATGCGCTGATCCCGCTGAAGGAACGGGCCGTGGACCGCAAGTACGACCCGCTCGTGTGGCTCGGCGACAAGATCCGTCGCCGGTCCTAGTGCCGCTGTCGCGGCACTGGTCAGCGTGAGGCTCGCAGATACCCCGAGTGGGCCACCTGGCCGAGGAACTTCAGACGGGTGTCGGTGGTCATGTGCTTTTCGAAGGCCTCCTTGATTCCGGGCCACTTGGGGTGCCCGAAGTCGTCCAGGACGACGATGCCGCCGGGCGCGACGATCTGCTCGGCCCACCCCAGGTCCTTGGCGACGCCTTCGGCGGAGTGGTCGCCGTCGACGATGATCACGCCGTAGGAGCGGTCGGAGACCAGGGCACGCACCTCGGGGTCCTCGGAGAAGCCCTGCTGGATCCGGGCCCCGGCACCCGGTGCGCCCACCAGCGCCAGATTGGCGCGCACCGCGGCCTCGCGCACCGGGGTGCCCGAGGCGTCCTTGCCCATGGTGGCGCCGGGCTGGAGCTGGGTCCCGGCGAGCGGGTCGACGATCGTCAGGCGCGGGTCGCGTCCCGCGCGCTCCATCATCCGGATCAGGGCCGCGCCGAACATCCCGTAGAGGGTGCCGATTTCCAGGATGTCGTCGTTCGGCGGGTCCAGCAGCGGTACGGCGGAGAGCTTGCCGCAGATGTTCATGGTGCCGCCGGCGATCCGGCCGACCCCGAGCGCCTCCATCGCGATGAGCAGCCGGAACGCCTGGGCGACGGTCCGCTCCGCGCCGTCCGCGTCCCCGGTCACGTCGGTCAGCTCTTTGATCGTGCGGTTGAGATGGGGGGCGGACGGCAGCCGCGACGCGCCCCGGCCGGTCCCGTCGAAGAACAGCTCCAGCGGGCGCTGGCGGGCGCGCAGCCTCTTCAGCTCCTGCTGCGAGGCGTCGCGGGAGGCCTGCCCGACGGCCCGGCGGATCTGCCGCTCGATGCGCTGGTCTATGAGGTCGGCGATCGGACGCAGGGCACGCCGGGCCGCCTTGCTGGTGAGTAACGCTCGCATGGATGTCTGACCCTCACAGGGATAGGAGAAGTGGACCCTAGGCCTCCCACAGGTGGTCCACAACAAACGAGGGCACCTGTAGAGGGAAAGCCCGTATGACATCCGAACAACAAGTCGGTGACCGCATCGGGCGCACCCCGGTCGCGGGCCCGCATTCCCGGCCATACGCTCCGAAACGTGACGTCATCCCGGTTCCGGGGCCGGCCGCGGCAGGCCGGACCCCCCACAGGGGCGCGCCTGGCGCAGGCGGTGCTCGGTGGTGCGATCGCGGTGATGTGGCTGTGTCTGCTGGTGCCGGCGACGGACACCGGCGCCAGGGGCGGGCCCGGGCCGGGCGCGGTCGCCCAGGAGGGGGACGGGACGTACACCGCCGACCTGGTGCTGCCGCTGATCGCGGCGGTCACGGCGGTCGCGCTCGCCGCGTACGGGTACGTACGGCGCACCCGGCGCACCCGCACCCGGACGACCCCCGGCGGCGCGCTCCCCGGCCCGCCGCCCCAGCCGACGCTCGCCCGGTTCGACCTGCAGTCCCGGGCGGCGTTGGTCGAGGCGGACGACTGCGTACGCACCAGCCGGGAGGAACTCGCCTTCGCCGGGACCCGGTTCGACGCGGCGGACGCCGAACCCTTCGGGCGGGCCCTGCGGGAGGCCGAGGCCGAGCTGTCGGCCGCCTTCCGGATGCGGCAGCGCTACGACGACGGAGTGCCGGGCGAGGAGTCGGCCCGTCGGCAGGTGCTCGCCGGGATCGTCGGGCGGTGCGCGGAGGCGGGGCGACGGCTGGACACGGAGGCCGCCGGGTTCGATGTGCTGCGCGGCCTGGAACTGGGCATCGGTGCGGCGCTGGAGGTCGCGGAGGCGCGCTTCCGGGAGCTGGCGGGGCGTACGGGGACCACGGAGGCCATCCTCGGCGACCTCGCCGAGCGGTACCCGTCCGGCGCCACCGCCTCGGTCGTCGGGTACGTCGAACAGGCCAAGGACCGCCTCGTGTTCGCCACGGTCCGTCTCAACCAGTCCCGTCAGCAGGCCGACCTGGGCAACGCCGACCTGGCCGCCGCCCACCTGCGCGCTGCCGAGGGCGCGATCACGCAGGCCGCTGTCTTCGTGGACGGCGTCGACCGGCTCGCGCAGGAGCTGACGACGGCTGCGGGCCTGGTGCCGGGGGCGCTCACGGGGGCGGAGGCGGAGCTCGCGGGCGTGCGGGAGTGGCTCAGGGGGGAGCGGGGAGGGGGCGGCGGGCCGGATGTTCCCGTGGGTGAGGTGCGTGCCCGTCTCGCGCGCGCCGACATCGTCCTGGCCGCCGTACGGGAGGAGCTGACCGCCGGGCCCTACGACCCGCTCGACGCCCTGCGCCGGATCGCGGAGGCCGTCACGCCGCTCGCGGCCGGGCGGGCCGGGGTGATTCCGGCCGCCGCCCTGCTGGTCGCGCGCAGCAGCACCCGCGCCGCGGCCGACTTCGTCAGCACGCACCGGGGGGCGGTGGGCGCCACGGCCCGGACCCGGCTGGCAGCGGCCGAGGCGCTGCTCGCGGACGGCGACCACCTGGCGGCCGACGCCCGCGCCGGGGAGGCCCGGCACCTCGCCGAGCAGGACGTACGCGCACACGGCACGCCGTACGCCGGTGCGGGCGCGCACGCGATCAGCGTCGGCGGGGCGGTCCTCGGCGGGATCCTCCTGGGCGGCGACCCGGACGGCGGCCCGCCCGCGAGCTTCGGGGGACCGCGCACCCGGGCACGCAGGCGGCCGAATCTCCCGTAGACCCTGGCGCTCTGGTGGCCGCGAGCTTGGCGGGTGCCGCTGCGTCCACCCTCCCCCACTCTCGGCTTCGCTCGAGCGGGGGGACCCCCATCGCCCTGGGGGTCCCCCCTCTGGGGGAGGCACGACTGCCCGCGGCTACGTCGGCACGACCGGCGTTCAGAACAGGCTCAGCAGGGCCTCCGCCGGATCCGCCACGCCGTTCTCGCCGTCCGGCAGCGGGAGTTCGAACCACACCGTCTTGCCGCGATGTGTACGGCGCGAGCCCCACGCGGCCGAGAGCAGGCCGACGAGCTGGAGGCCGCGGCCGCCCTCGTCGGTGTCGCGGGCGCGGCGGCGACGGGGCTGGACGAGGCCGGAGTCCCAGACCTCGCAGACCAGGGTGCGGTCCAGCAGGAGTCTCAGCCGGATCTCGCCCTCGCCGTACCGCAGGGCGTTCGTCACCAGCTCGCTGACCAGCAGCTCCGTCGTGTCGACCAGCGGCTCCATGTCCCAGCTGAGCAGCTGGCCGCGCGCGTACTCGCGGGCGCGGCCCACGCTGCGCGGCTCACGCGGCAGCGTCCAGTCGCCGACGGACTCGGCGGGCAGTCCCTGGACGCGGGCCATGAGCAGGGCGATGTCGTCCTCGCCGTGGTGGCTGTCGAGGGTGTTGAGGACGTGGTCGCAGACATCCTCCAGCGGGCGGGACGGGTCGGTCAGCGCGCCCACGAAGGCCTGGAGGCCCTCGTCGAGGGGGTGGTCGCGGGATTCGACCAGTCCATCCGTGTAGAGCGCCAACAGTGCACCTTCGGGGAGTTCGACCTCGACCTCCTCGAAGGGTTCCCCGCCGACACCGAGCGGCATGCCGGGCGGTACGTCGAGCATCAGGGCCGGCTCGCCGGGTTCGACCAGGACCGGCGGCAGATGGCCCGCGTTGGCGAAGGTGCAGCGCCGGGTGACGGAGTCGTAGACCGCGTACACGCAGGTCGCGAGATACACCTCGGACAGGTCCGCCTCGCGGGGGCGGCGGGCGGCGCGGGTGGCCTGCTGGATGCCTCCGGGGGTGCCGAGGCCTCGGGCGATCTCGTCCAACTGGGAGAGAACTTCGGCCGGTTCGAGGTCGAGCTGGGCCAGCGTCCGTACCGCCGTGCGCAGTTCACCCATCGCGACGGCGGCGCGCAGACCGCGGCCCATGACGTCGCCGACGACCAACGCCGTGCGGTGACCGGGCAGTTCGATGACGTCGAACCAGTCGCCGCCGACCTCGCTGGGGCGGCCGGTGGAGGCGTTCCCGGGAAGGTAACGGCAGGCGATGTCCAGGCCGGAGGCGACCGGGTCGCCGGGCGGAAGCAGGGACCGTTGCAGTATCAACGCGCGTTCGTGCTCGCGCCGGTAGAGGCGGGCGTTGTCGATACAGACGGCGGCCCGCGCGGCAAGCTCCACCGCGAGGGCGCGGTCCCGGTCGCCGAACGGCTCGCTGCCCTTCGTACGGGAGAACTGGGCGAGCCCGACGACGGTGTCGTGGGCGACCATCGGCACCGCGAGGGTGGACTGGACGAGGCCGCCCTCCTCGGCGGGGACGGTCTGCGGGCGGGCGGTGCGCAGGGCGTCCGCGCCGGGCGAGTTGAAGGGGTAGTGGTGGACCGCGCCGACCTTGACCGGCGTGCCGGTGCCCGCGAAGGGGGCGTCGGAGACGGCGCTGGCGAAGGCGACGCGGCGCAGTTCGGCGCTGCCGTCGGCGAGGCCGGGCGGGGTCTCGTCGCCGGCCAGGAGGCCCTGGTAGAGGTCGACGGTGGCCAGGTCGCAGAAGCCGGGGACGACGACGTCGAGGAGTTCCCGGGCGGTGGTCTCCAGGTCGAGGGAGTTGCCGATGCGGGCGCCGGCCTCGTTCAGGAGGGCGAGATTGCGCCGGGCGGCGGCTGCTTCGCGGGCGGCGGCGCGGCGGGCGGTGATGTCGGTTCCGAGCCAGGCGATTCCGATGGGGCGTCCGCTTCCGCTGTGCACGCGGTAGAGGTTGACCGACCAGTGACGGCGGTCCTCGGAACCGGGCACGAAGCCCGTGACGTGCATGTCCGTGATGCTGTCGCCGGTTTCGAGGACCCGGCGCAGCGTCGCGGCGACCCGCTCGGCCTCGCCGCTCGGCAGATAGTCGTGGACGCCCTTGCCCCGGTGGTCGTCGGGTGTGCCGCCGAAGGTCGAGGCGAACTGCTGGTTGGCGCGCCGCACCCGTAGTTCGGCGTCGATCAGCAGAAAGCCGAACGGAGATTGGCCGAAAATGGCCTGCGAGGCAGCGAGGTCCGTCTCGATGCTGCGCAGCACCCGGACGTCGACGACGATGCAGACGGCCGCCTTCTCGCCGTCCTCGGTGTGCGTCGGCATCACATAGACCTCGGCGAGACCCTCGCCCCCGCCGCCGTCCACCGTCTCCGGCAGCCGGAAGGGGACCACGCCGGTCCACTCCCGCCCGTCGAGGATCTCGGCCATCTTCCGGTGGCCCTGCTCGCGCTGGTCGGGGTCGATGAAGGCCGCGATGGGGTCCATGCCGACGGCCCGCTCGGCGGGGATGCCGAACAAATGCTCGGCGCGCAGGCTCCACTGGTCGACGAGCCCGTCAGGACCGATGGAGAAGGACGCGACCTTGATGTAGTCGTAGATCGAGCCGGGCGGACTGCTCTGCCACATGGGGTCGCCGGGCCGCACCTCACCGAAGGCACCCGCGGCCTCCGTCCTCGCGCCGTCCGACGGGTCCTCGGACTCCGTGGCCTTCGCTGGTATCTCGCTCACGCGAACCGTCCCCTCCAGCTCACCGCGTCCGGCACCGGTCACCGGGGGCGGCTGCCCGCAGTATCCAGCACTACGGCGCCGCACAACACGGTGTTCACGATCACAGAACGGTCCAGTTGGTTTTCGGACCGTCCTGCGAGAACACTTCCACTCTTCTAACCAGGGGACACGCCCTCGAATCACGCCTTGCGGCAAGTCCGGTCCGGATTCAGGTCGGTACCGCGAGCTCGAACCACACCGTCTTGCCGGATTCCCCGGGCCGGGTGCCCCAGCGGCGTGAGGAGGAGGCCACCAGTTGCAGGCCGCGCCCGTGCTCGTCCTCGGGCCGGGCGGCCAGTTCGCGGGGCGGGTCGGGCAACGGGTCGGAGACCTCCACCAGCAGCACGTCGGGCAGGTCCGGGGGGCGTACCAGGCGGACGCCGATGGGGCCGGTGGCGTGCCGCAGGGCGTTGGTCACGAGTTCGCTGACCAGCAGGGCCGTGATGTCACCGACGCTGTCGAGACCCCAGCCGTGCAGCTGGTGGCGGACGGTGGAGCGTGCGGTGCGCACGGCACCCGGGTCGGCGGGAAAGGTCCACTCGGCGCGGTCACCTTCGGTGTCGATCACGCCGATCACTTCCCGGGCCAGAGAACCCACCCATGCCTGGTTTCGTGGGGTTAATTGGCACATACCCGATATGCGGGACCCAGTACCGCCGGCGGGCGCGCACTGTGGCACGAACGGCGTACGGGTACGGCACCACACGCGGGGTGGCGCAGGCCGGCGTCAAGGAGTCAGCCACTCAGGCGGGCGGCCACCTCACGTACGGCCGGAACGTCCTGGTCCAGCCAGTCGACGTCCCAGAGTTCGCCGGGCGCGAGCCAGCGGAGTTCGTCGTGGTCCTCGAGAGGCTTGGGGTCCGGAGAGCCGGGGCGCAGACGGGCGGTCCACACGTGCAGAACATACGGCGGCTTCAGGGCCCACTCCCCCGGCACCCGCTCAACGGCCTCGGCCTCGACGCCGAGTTCCTCCCGCAGCTCACGCACCAGCGCGGCATCCGGCGCTTCGCCCGGCTCGACCTTGCCGCCGGGCAACTCGTAACGCCCGGCCAGTTCAGGGGGTGCACTACGGCGCGCGGCGAGCAGTCGGCCACCGTCGAACAGGGCGGCCCCCACCACCACGATCCGTTCCTTCATGCGCCGGAGCCTACGTCAGGGGCCGAGGGGAGCGTCGCGGCTCAGGTGTCGTCGTCGGTGCCCTGGCCGATGCGCTCGACCCAATAGAGCTGCTTGTGCCCGCGGTTGTCGAGGCTGTCGGCGATCTTCTGGGCCTCGGCCCGGGTCGCGTACCGGCCCACGCGGTAGCGATTGCCGCCGTCGTCCTGCCGTATGACGAGCCAGGGAAGAGTCACCGTGCTGTCGTTCATCGCGCCCCTCCGCTTCCCGCCCTCGGCCCGCGCGCCCCGCCCGCTAAGGAAACCGCAATCCGCATATGCCCGAGCCTACGCCTAACCTTCACGCAGCGAATACGGCTTTTCACAAAGAGGTACGCAACAAGCCAGGCGCGAGGGGGCGCACGGCGCCGAACGCGCCGTGCGTATGCATCCGCGCATCCGGTCGGCGGCATGGCGGGCATGCCCAGGTTCACCTGCGAAAACGTCCGGAACCGACCGGCGCGTGCACCGGCTCCCGGCGCGCGCATGCCGGGAGCAACTGCCGCAGGGTCGTGCGCCGCCGGGCAGAGGTCGGAAAGGTGTGCGCTATCTCACCGGGAGGTGGTACGAGACCCGGTAGCGGTCGGCCGGGATCACCACGTCGGCCGTCTCGACGGGGCGGCCGGAGGCGTAGAAGGTGCGCTGGACGACGAGGACGACATGCCCGGGGACTCCGCCCAGGGCGAGGAGTTCCTCGGCGAGGCCGGGGCGGGCGCCGACCTCCTCGGTGACGTTGTCGACGATCACGTCGATGGCCGCCATGCGCTCGACGACGCCCATGCCGCCGAGGGGGCCCTCCTCGGGCAGCATCACGGGCGTGCGGCCGGTGACGGCGATCGGCTCCCAGGAGGTGGAGAGCATCAACGGCTCGCCGCTCTCCCGGAACAGGTACTTCGTGCACATCACGCGGTCGCCGGGCCGGATGCCGAGCCGCTCGGCGATCGCGCCACTTGCCACGGTCTGTTCGCTGCTGGACTCCCAGGTGCCGCGCACGGTGGTGTCCGCCTGCTCCTGCCGGAAGGGTGTGGCGCCGCCGTCCGGGCGGAATCCGGAGCGGGCGACGGACCGGGGAACGGGCCGCTCCCGCACATACGTGCCGGAACCGGAGCGGCCCTCTACCAGCCCCTCGGCCATCAGGACCTTGCGCGCCTCGAGCGCGACCGTGTCCGAGACGCCGTACTCCTCGCGGATTCTGGCTTGTGACGGCAGGCGGGTGTGCGGTGGCAGCAGACCGTCGACGATCTTCTTGCGGAGATCACCCGCGACACGCAGGTACGCCGGCTGCTCACCGAATGTCACTGGCCACTCCCATCAGGTTGTACAGACAGCAACAGCGTGGCAACCCTGGGTTCCGTCAGGCAAGCAAAGGCCAGAGAATCACTCGATGTGATGACTCGCGCGCGGGGAGGGCTGTGCCCAGGCACTTTCTCCCCACTTCCTCCCCGCGGTGGGGGCGATCACACGTCGGCGTCGGAGTCGCCCGGGTCAGTGGCGTACTCGGGCGGGCTGGTGTCCAGGCCCAGAGCCTTGCGCGCGGTGATGGTGACCTGCCCGTCGTAGAACTCGTACCCCTCGTCGTAGTGCACGTAGAAGGTGTCCGCGTCACCGGCGGCGGCCGCCTTCGCCCACTGACCGCGCGCGGAGTCGAGCTCCTTCACCAGGTCGGCGAGGGGCTGTTCGGCCCGGGCAGGCCAGCTGTGCTCACCCAGCGTGCCGCTCTGCTCGGCGAGCACGTCACCGACCTCGCCCGCCCAGGTGCGGTTCGCCGCCAGGTCCTCCTCGGGGTACTCCTCGGGCTCCTTCTCCATCACGGCGTCGATGGCGCGGGCCGTCTCCAGGAAGGCGAGCTGGTCCGCGTCGAGCGTGGTCGCGTCGCCGCGCAGGGAGCCGGTCAGGATGCCCTTCTCGTCGGTGTTGCCGAAGATGCAGGTGATCTCGCGGTCGCCGAGCCCCCAGCTCTGGCGGGTCGGGGTGAGGTAGTAGACGTCGACGTTGTCCGGCAGGGCCCAGGTGTCCATGGCGTAGTCGCCGCGCAGGGCATAGCACTTGTCGTCGGCGACGCTCGTGATGTGGTCGTCGCCGGGGAAACTGCCGCCCGGCAGCCGGACGGTGGCGAACACCTCACCGTCGTGCCTGCCCGCGCAGGGCACCACGTCGACGTCGTAGGTCATGCCCTCCAGGGAGCCGCTGGGCACGTCGAAGCACTCGCCCTTGTCCGGCGAGACGGTCGCACTTTCCCGCGCGCTCTCCTTGAAGCTCTCCCAGAAGTCGGACACGAAGCCCGTCGAGAGCGACAGGACCCACAGCGCGAGCCCGACGGACGACAACACGGATCCGGCGACCGCCATGCCCTTCCCGCGCTCGCTCTTGCGCCTGATCTGACGCAGCGCGATCAGGCCCAGCACCAGCCCGACGGCGGGGAGGAAGCACAGGATGCCGAGGACGAGGGCGGCGATGGCGACGCCGTTGACCGGCGCCTGCGGCGGGTACGGACCCCAGGCGCCGTACGGCGGCGGCGCGTAGGGGCCCTGCGGGTACGGGCCCTGCGGGTGGGGAGCCGGGTACTGGCCCTGGGGGCCCGGGGGTTGATGGGGCCCGGGGGGCGGAGGGATGGACACGGGTACCGGGCTCCTGGTTCGGCCGAGGATGCAGAACAGTCGTACGACTTGGCGCATGGTAAGCGCTGGGCGGGCGCCGTGGCGGGGCTCCCCTGCACGCTCGGACGCCGAGCACGATCTGCTCGCACACCTGGCAGACGAACCTCGTCCTCGCGGCGGGCCGGGTCACCGACCCGAAGCCCCTCCGCGAGGACGAAGATGACGTTACGTCAGGAATGTCAGAACTGGAGCGCCCAGGCGTCGATCCGCCCGGTGTCGAAGTTCGCGTTGTCGCTGACCCTCAGCTTCCACGTGCCGTTCGCGGCCTCCGAGGAGGCGTTGACGGAGTACGTGGTGTCGATGTTGTCCGCACTGCCGCCGGTGCCGTACCCCTTGAGCGTGTACGCGGTGCCGTCGGGGGCGATCAGCTGGACCTGGAGGTCGCCGATGTACGTGTGGACGATGTGGACCTCGACGGCGAGCGCGGAGGGCGCGTTGCCGGAGACACCGGAGACGGTCACCGGGGACTCGACCGTGGAGTTGTCGCTGATCGTGTAGTCACCGGTGTTCTCGAAGCGCGGGCCGGGCGGGGTCGGGGTACCGCCGCCGACATACAGGAGCCGGTTGGGTGAGCCGGTGCCGGGGCTGGTGACGACGTTGGGGGTGGCCGCGGAGGTCAGCGCGGTGGACACCTGGGCGGGCGTGGCCGTGGGGTTGCCGGCCAGGTACAGCGCCGCCGCTCCGGCGACGTGCGGGGTCGCCATCGACGTACCGGAGATGGTGTTGGTGGCCGAGTCGCTGGTGTGCCAGGACGAGGTGATGGACGAGCCCGGCGCGAACAGGTCCAGGACCGTGCCGTAGTTGGAGTAGCTCGCCTTGGCGTCGCCGGACGTGGTGGCGCCGACCGTGATGGCCTCGGTGACACGGGCGGGGGACCGGGTGGAGGCGTTGGTGGTCTCGTTGCCGGCCGCGACGGCGAAGGTGACGCCGGAGGCTATGGCATTGCGTACGGCGGTGTCGAGGGCGGTGTCGGCGCCGCCGCCGAGGGACATGTTGGCGACGGCCGGCTTGACCGCGTTCTGGGCCACCCAGTCGATGCCGGCGACGACCTGGGCGGTGGTGCCGGAGCCTGAGTTGTTCAGCACGCGGACGCCGACGATCCTCGCCTTCTTGGCGACGCCGTAGGCGTTTCCGGCGACCGTGCCGGCGACGTGGGTGCCGTGACCGTTGCCGTCCTGGGCGGTGTTGTCGTTGTCGACGGCGTCGTAGCCGTAGGAGGCACGGCCGCCGAAGTCGCTGTGGGTGATGCGGACGCCGGTGTCGATGACGTACGCCGTGACGCCCTGGCCGGCGGAGTCCGGGTAGGTGTACGAGCTGTTCAGCGGGAGGTTGCGCTGGTCGATGCGGTCCAGGCCCCAGGAGGGCGGGCTGGGCTGGGTCGCGGCGACGGTGAAGGTGCGGTTCTGGACCACGGAGGCGACGGCCGGGTCGGCGGCGAGACGTTTCGCCTCGGTCTCGGAGGCCTCGATCGCGTAGCCGTTCAGGGCCTTCTTGTACGTGCGCTCGATGGTGGCGCCGTACTTCTTCGCCAGGGCACGTCCCTCGGCGGAGCCCGAACGGGCCCGGTCCGCCTTGAGGGTCACGATGTAGCTGTCGGCGACGGCGTTCGCCGCGCCCTCGTACTGGATTCGGCCTTCGGCTGCCGGGGCCGCGCCGGCGGGGAGGGCGGAGACCAGGCTCGCGGCGAGTGCCGCGGCGGTCGCGATGCCGGTGGCCGCCAGTCTTCGCCGGGTATGACGCATCACTGCCATCTGAGGGGTCCTCCTCAATCGGTGGTGCGTTGGTGTGGGGTGGCGCCCAGGTGAGCAGGAACATGTCAATTCACGGTGACTCACCTGTGCGTCAGCCGAAAGATTGAGGCTTCCACAGGAATTGCACAAGGGCCCTGCACGGACGTAACAGACATGCCACACGGCGGTCATGACCGGCAATCAGTCAAGGACTCAACCCACACCACCTCGGGTCCCGCTCCCCCACGCCCCACTTGTCGGCCAACTCCGCGACCAGCAGCAGGCCGCGCCCACCCTCGTCCGGATCGCGGCGATCCTCCGCACGCCGGGCCCGCTGTCGTGCCCAACTCGCTTACGCAGAGCAGCAGGTCGTCGGCGCGGTCCCGGTTGGCCAGGCCCCAGTGCTTCAGCGACCACACCGTCAACCGCCTGGCGGTGGGCACGGATCGGCGGTCGCGTGGGGAGAACTGGTCGCGCTGGTAGGGGAGTTCGTCCCGTGAATGCCGTGAACGAACTCCAAGAAGCTGCCGCGGAAGAAGAACGTCTCGTCCATGCGGATGCTGGGTGCCCAGGTGCAGACAGCACGCAAGGCGTCGGGATACACACAGCGCCAGCTCGCCGCGGAGGTCCTGGCGGACGAGGAGACCATCGCGTCGATCGATCAGGGCAGGCGCTCGTTGCTGCCGGGCATGGCTGAGGCGTTGGATCGGATCCTGGACACGAAGGGGATGTTTGCGGCGGGGATCGAGAACCTGCCGGAGATCGATCAGTTCCCTTTGTACGCGGAGCAGTACATGGTGCATGAGCGGGAGGCGATCGCGCTGTCCTTCTACGCCAACCAGGTACTGCCCGGCCTGTTGCAGCCCCGGAGTACGCCCGGGCGGTGCTGCGCGAGCGCGTACCGGCATACGACGAGGACGAGATCGACGTCAAGACGGAGGCCCGGATCGAGCGCCAGGAGGTCCTTCAACGCAAGTGTCCGCCCACGCTGAGCTTCGTGGTGTGGGAGCCGGTGCTGCGTATCGGCGTCGGGGGTCCGAAGGTCCGTCGCGAGCAGTTGCGCAACCTGCGGGAGTGCGCCGAACCCCCAGGCCTGGCATCGCAGTTCGCGCAAGTATGCGATGGTGCGGACACAGGCCCTCACCAGGTACGAGTCCCTGGGTCTGCTGGACCGTCTGCTTGGAGAGCTATGAGCACCGCACTTCAGTGGTTCAAGTCGAGCTACAGCGGCGACAAAGGCGGTGAGTGTCTCGAAGTCGCGTACGCCTGGCGGAAGTCCAGCCACAGCGGCAGCGAGGGCGGCGAATGCGTCGAGGTATCCGCCTGCCCCCACACCATCCACATCCGCGACTCCAAGAACCCGGAAGACGGCCCCACCCTCCAGGTCAACCCCGCCGCCTGGCACACGTTCACCTCCGCCACCGCCAAATAAGCGCGGTAACGGCGGCGGAGCCCACCGTCGCCGCCGCGCCGCGCAGTGGCGCCGGGGTCGGGCCCGGTCTCCGTCCGCCCGGTGTCGCCGTAGCGGCCGACCACCGAAGTGATCAGCCGCCTTGGAACGTTCCGCTGCGGCGGTCAGTCGTCGAAGGCGGTGTTCCGGGTGCGCTTCTCCCAGGCCATGACATCGCCGCGCACCTGGTCGAGGTGATCGAGAACGGTCGTGACGGAGTCGTCGCCGAGCGGCAGCCGCAGCGGAGAGTCCTCCGCCTCCAGGGCGGCGAGGATGAGCGCCGCCGCCTTCGCCGGGTCACCGGCCTGGCTGCCGTCGCCACCGGAGACGTACTCCCGGGTCCGGCTCACCTTCTCGTAGACCCCGCTGTCGGCGCTGAACCCGGCCCGGCTGCCCTCGAACAGCGACGTCCGGAAGGCGCCCGGCTCGACGATCAGCACCTTCACGCCGAACTCCTGCACCTCGTCCGCGAGCGCCTCGGACATGCCCTCCAGGGCGAACTTCGTGCCGCTGTACGCCGAGAAGCCCGCGAACGACCCCTGCCCGCCCACGCTGCTCATCTGCACGATCGCGCCCGACCGCCGCTCGCGCATGTACGGCAGCACGGCCCGCACCAGCGCCGCTGGACCGAGGACGTGCAAGTCGAACAGGGCACGCAGCTCGTCGTCCGTCGTCTCCTCGAAGGCGCCGACGTGCGTGCGGCCCGCGTTGTTGACGAGCACGTCGATCCGCCCGTGCCGGTCCACGACGTCCCGTACGGCCGCCTCGGCCGCGTCCGGGTCGGTGACGTCGAGCCGCAGCGCCTCCATCTGGTCGGGGTGGGCGTCCACCAGGCCGTCCAGGGCCTCGGTCCGCCGCGCGGCACCGACCACCACGTCCCCGGCGGCGAGGGCCGCCTCGGTGATGGCCCGTCCGAAACCGCTGCTCGCACCCGTGATCAGCCAGACTTTGTTCATGACCTCTCCTCGTGCCGCTGTCTCTCACGTGTCGTCTCACCGACAAGCCTCGTGCGGGTCCCCGTGCCCGTCCAAGACCCGCGGTGATAACCGTTGGTCATGACCAGAGACGTGCACGGCCGGGATCTGCGCTACTTCGTCGCCGTCGCCGAGGAACTGCACTTCACGCATGCCGCCGAGCGCCTCTACGTTTCCCAGCCCGCGCTGAGCAAGCAGATCCGGGCGCTGGAACGGCAGTTGGGCGTCGAGCTGTTCCGGCGCGACCAGCACAGCGTGGCGCTCACCGAGGCCGGCGAGGCGCTGCTGCCGCACGCCCGGCGCGTGCTGGCCGCGTGGGGGGAGGGCGCGGCAGCGGTGGAGGCGGCCCGGGCGGCGCGGCGCAGCACGCTGGTCGTGGGCATGAGCACCAGCCCCGGCCGGGGCGGTCTGCTCCCGGCGATCCGCTCCCGCTTCACGGCGGCGCACCCGGAGGCGGTCATCCGGGTGCGTCAGGTGAACTGGGCGGACCCGACGGCGGGCCTGGTGGACGGCGCCGTGGACGTGGCCTTCGTCTGGCTGCCGCTGCCCGACGCCGACCGCTACGCCTGGACGGTGGTTGCCGAGGAGCCCCTTCTGGTCGCCCTCCGCGACGCCCATCCCCTCGCCGCCCGCGCGGAGGTCGACTTCACCGACCTCCTCGACGAACCGTTCCTCGCTCTGCCGCCCAGCGCGGGCCCGCTGCGCGACTTCTGGCTCGCCCTGGACGCCCGGTCCGGCCGGCCACCCCGCATCAGCGCGGAGATCGCCGGTACGGAGGAGACGTACGAGGCCCTGGTCGCCGGCCTCGGCGTCTGCCTGGTCGCCGCGGGCAACGCCCCGTTGCTCACGCTGGGCGGAGTGACCACCCGCCCGGTCCGGGGGGTCGGCACGAGCCGCTATGTCCTTGCCTGGCGGCGGGAGGACGGGGAGCGGGGGTTGGTGCGAGGGTATGCGGAGGCCTGTCGGCAGGTGGTGGGGCGGGGACGCTGAGAACCCTCAGGGCTGCACCGTGGCCCCCAGCCGCGCCTGCTCCTCCTCCAAGGTGCGGCGGGCCAATGCGAGAGCCCCCGCTCACCGGACCGACGCGGCCGGCGGACGCTCGCGTACGGCGCCGTAGGCCAGGAAGTAGGCAGGCACCCGGTTCAGCCACCGCGAGGTGGTGATCAGCTCGGTCATCCGCTGCGCCCGCCTGGGGTTGCCGAAGGGGGAGCGTCCCGCCAGCAGCGGTTCGACGACCCGGGCGTGGGCCGTCCGCTGCAGCGCCTGTGTCAGGGCCGTGGTCGGCCACCGTCGGCGCTGGACGGCGCGTACGTCCCGCAGGCCCACCGCGCCCGCGCGCAGCGGCTCGACGAGATACCGGGCGGCGGCCACGGCGTCCTCGACGGCGAGGTTGATGCCGATGCCGAAGACCGGCGACATCGCGTGCGCCGCGTCGCCGATGCACAGCAGCCCGGGGCGGTGCCAGCGCCTCAGGCGGTCGAGCCGTACGTCGAGCAGCTTCACCTCGTCCCACGACCGCACCGCCTGCGCGCGGTCCCCGAGCCACGGGACGGCGGCCGTGAAATCGGCCATGAACCGGTCGAGCCCGGCGGCGCGGCGGCGGGCGTCGGTTCCCTTGGGGATCAGCGCGGCGCACTGCCAGTAGTCCCCGCGGTCGATCATGGCGGTGAGGAACCGGTCGCCGACGCCTCCCACGAGCCCGTGCGGGTCGCCCTCCCGCCGCGGCAGCCGGAACCACCAGGCGTCCATCGGGCAGTCGAACCTCCGCAGTCCCAGTTCGGGCCGCGACCGGGCCAGCGAGTCCCGGCCGTCGCAGGCGACCGTGAGGGTGGCCCGCAGCTCACCGGTACCGCCGTCGGACGTGCGGTACCGCACCCCTGTGACGCGTCCGCGCTCCGCCAGGAAGGAGGTCGCCTCGGTGCTCATCCGCACGGAGAAGGACGGCTCCCGCCGGGCCTCGTCCGCCAGGAGGTTGAGCAGGTCCCACTGAGGCACCATGGCGATGTAGTTGTACGTGCTGCGCAGCGCGCCGATGTCTCCGACGGTGACCAGCGAACGGTCCCGGCCGAGCGGCAGCTGGACCGTCGTCACCCGCCGCTGCGGCAGTTCGGCGAACCGCTCGGCCAGACCCAGCTCCTCCAGCAGCGCGAGGGTCGACGGATGCACGGTGTCGCCGCGGAAGTCGCGCAGGAAGTCACCGTGCTTCTCCAGAACGGTGACCGCCACGCCGGCCCGGGCCAGCAGCAGGCCGAGGACCATTCCGGCGGGGCCGCCGCCCACCACACAGCACGTCGTCCGCTCCATCACGCGCCTCCCTGTCAGGTCCATCACGTGCCGCACTGTCGGGGATTCCCGAAGCCGACCGGGCCGTTCCCGAAGCCGACCGGGCCGGACCATATAATCCCAAAGTGCCGTAATTTCTCCGCAGATGTCCGCGACGCTCCGGGAGGCCGCCATGAATCGGCAGCCGGTCCTTCTGCCCTATGCCGACCCGGCCTTCGTGGCGGACCCCTTCCCGTTCTACCGGCAGCTGCGCGAGGACGGCCCCGTGCGGCGCGCGGTCATCGCCGGCGGCCTGGAGGCCTGGCTGGTCACGCGGTACGAAGACGGCCTCGCCGCCCTGTCCGACCCCCGGCTGAGCAGCGACGTCCGCGAAGCATCGGACCCCCGGCTGCTGCAACAGCTGCCCGCGACGGAACGCGAGTCCATGCTGCGCACCATGCTCCGCGCCGACCCGCCCGAGCACACCCGTCTGCGCCGCCTGGTCTCCAGGGCGTTCACCGCCCGCAAGGTGGCCGAGCTGCGGCCCCGCGTCCAGGAGATCACCGACCGGCTGCTCGACGCGATCGCACCGGCCGGCGCCGCCGACCTCGTCGAGGACTTCGCGCTGCCGCTCCCGGTCACCGTGATCAGCGAACTGCTCGGCGTGCCCACGGCGGACCGGCACGACTTCCAGCGGTGGACCGACGACATGATCCTGCGCGGAACAGAGCCGCCGGACCCGGCCGTGGTGAACGAGGCGTGGCAGCACATGCGCTCGTACCTGACCGAGCTCCTGGCAGCCAAACGAGCCCGGCCGCAGGAGGACCTGCTCAGCGCACTGATCACCGCCCGGGACGAAGAGCAGCGCCTCGACGAGGACGAGCTCATCGCGATGGCGTTCCTGCTGCTGGTGGCCGGATACATCACCACGGTCAACCTGATCGGCGGCGGCATCGCCGCACTGCTGGCCCACCCCGACCAGCTCCGGATGCTGCGGGACGATCCGGCGCTGCTGCCGGACGCGATCGAGGAGTTCCTCCGCTATGACGGACCGGTCAACCCCGGCATCGCCCGGTTCGCGCGCGAGGACGTCACCATCGGGGGCGTGACCATCCCGCGGGGCGCGACCGTGCTGATCGCCTCCGCCATCGCCGACCGCGATCCGGCGCGGTTCCCCGACCCCGACCGCCTGGACATCACCCGAGGGGACAACGCCCACCTCGCCTTCGGCCACGGCCTGCACTACTGCCTCGGGGCGCCGCTGGCCCGGCTGGAGGGCCAGGTCGCCATCGGCACCGCCCTGCGCCGCCTGCCCGACCTCGCCCTCGCCGTACCGCCCGGCGAACTCCGCTGGCGTCCCGGCGGTCTACGCGGCCCCGAGCACCTGCCCGTCACGTTCACTCCCACCGACCGGCACCGTCCAGCCCCTTCACCCTGACCCGAACGCTGGTCCCAGGTCGCACCGCCCCCTCACGCGTCCCCTGCCGCACCAGCCTCCGTCACTCCCAGCCGGGCCTGCTCCTCCGCCACGATCCGGCGGGCCAGATCGACGTCCGAGACGTCGACGGCGTCCGGCGTCGACTCGGCGACCGCGCTGCGCCGCGCGTAGGCGTCGAACAGGCGCGTCTTGTTCTCCAGGATCCGCACCAGGCGCTCGTCCACACCGCCCGTCGCGAGCAGCCGGTGCACCTGGACGGGGCGGACCTGCCCCATGCGGTGGGCGCGGGCCACGGCCTGGTGCTCGATGGTCGGCTTGACCTGCGGTTCGCAGAGGATGACGACGGAGGCGGCCTGCATGTTGAGCCCGACCCCGCCCGCCTCGATCTGGGCGAGCAGCACCGCGTGGCCGGGCGCGGCGGAGAACTCGTCCACCAGCTGCTGCCGCCGCGCGGGCGGCACGCTCCCCGTGATCGGCCCGAAGGGGCGCCCGCGTCCGGCCGTGCCACCGAGGGCGTCCCGGACGACGCCGAGCACATCCCGGAAGGCGGAGAAGACCACCACCTTCAGCCCGCTGTCGGCGGCCTCCTCGACGAGTTCCCGCAGCCGCTGGAGCTTCGCGGACCGCTCCGGCCGCGCGTACGCCGCACGGCGCATCGCCATGAAGTTGCCGGCCCGGACGGCCTCGCGATACGCCTCCTCGTCCGCGGCGCCCAGCTCCTCCCACTCGTCGGTGTGCTGGAGCACGGGAAGTTCGGTGAGCACGTCCTGCTGGTTGCGGCGCAGATACACGGGCGCGACCGCTTTGCGGAAGGCCTTGGACCCGGCCACCGAGTCCTGGTCGTCGACCGAGTCGGCGAAGTCGGGCCTGAGGATCCGCACCAGGTTGCGGAACTCCGCGACCCGGTTCTCCATCGGGGTGCCGGTCAGGAAGAGGACCCGCTCGCAGTGCTCGGCCCACGCGGTCACCGCCTCGGCCCGCAGGGTCAGCGGGTTCTTCACGTAGTGCGCCTCGTCGACGACGAGCATGCCGAGTTCGCCGCCGCCGGGTGTGGGGAATCCGCGCAGCGCGTCGAAGGTGGTGATCGCGACGCCGCCGCGCCCCTTCCAGTCGGCGAACGCCTCCTGCCGGTCGGGCCCGTGCAGCGGCATTGCGCGCAGGGTGCTGCGGGCCTCGATCTCCCGGGTCCAGTTGATCAGCACGCTCGCCGGGCACACGACCATGAAGTGGCTCTGCCCCTCGGCCGCGAGGTGCCCGAGGGCGGCGATGGCCTGCACGGTCTTGCCCAGCCCCATCTCGTCGCCGAGCAGCACGCGGCGCTGGGCCAGCGCGAAGCGGGCGCCGAACGCCTGGTATCCGCGCAGCGAGACCCGGCAGTTGGCGTCGTCCAGCCGCTGCTCCCGCACCCGCTCGGCCACCTCGTCGGGCAGGTATCCCTCGGCCGCGGCCGTGTCGGGGCCGCGCCCCGAGATCTCCGCGAGGAGGCTGTAGTACTCGGCCGAGCGGAGCTCGAAGTCGACCCAGGCGGCGATGTCGTCGGGGCGGCGCAACAGGTCGACCGAGGCCTGGGCGCACTGCTCCGGTACGCCGTCCCGCTCGGCCTCCTCGGTCAGCCGCCGCACCTCGGCCACGGCGGCCAGCGCCCGCTCGCGCCCCTCGCGTCCGGCGAGCAGCATCCGCCACCGCCCGGCGGCGGGCCGCGCGTCCTCCAGCACTGTCCCGAGCCGCGCCGCCAGCGCCGAACCCGCCTCGGCCGCGCGCCGCGCCTGCGGGCCGGCCTCCACCAGCACGTTGAGGGCGACGACCAACGCGGTGGTGCGGGGCTCGGGGCGGTCCACGTCGATCCGTACGGCGACGGACTCCCGTACGGCGTCGGCGATCTGCCGGGCCGCTGCGATGGCCTGGTCCGCGGTACGTTGCCCGACTCCGGGCGTCTGCCGCAGCCGGTACGTCCCGGCGTCCAGCACGTCCTGGACGGTCCCAAAGCCACCCTTCTCCAGGTCCCCGAACCTCAGCCGCCCCTCGGTGACGTCCCGCAGCCGGGCGACGGGGATGCCCTTCAGCTCCTGCTCGGCCAGCCCGTCGTGAATCGGCCGCAGCACCTCCCGCACCTCACGGACGGCCCGTTCGTAGTCCTCGACGACCCGCCCGGCAGCCTCCGCCAGCCGCGTCCCCCGCCCGACGACCTCGCGCTCCGCGCGCCCCATCCCGCCCGCCTCTCTCACCCTGTCCAGGGCATGGTGCCATTGCCCGAGGGCGGGTCCGCTGCCCTTCGAGATCAGCCTCGACCTGGAACGCGGAAGGGGATCGGACCCACCCACGCCCGCCCCCTTCCGACCTGCGCATCGGTCACACGTTGCAGCGGAACGCCTACGGCAGAGCTCCCACCTGCGAAGACCCGGTTCTGGAGCAGGCCATCCCAGCACGCTCTCAGCACGGGAGCGTGCCGGCATCCGCCACTACCCCAGAAGGCAGGCGCCGACTGGTCACCGCCAGGCGCGTACGAGGTCCTCCGGACCCCAGTGCGCCGCGAGCGGCAGGCCGCAGGCGATGCCGCTGCGTGAGACCGCGACGAGAGGGGTGTCCGTTCCCGCGCCCGGCACGGCAAGCATGTCGCGGACCAGGGCGTCGTAGTCGTGGCGGTCGAACGGCCGGTCCTCCAGCCACTTGATGGAGCCGAGGAAGTGCACCCGCCCGGCCACCGGCTCCCGGTCGGCGCCGATCAGGTCGATCTCGGGGTTGTTCTGCCGGTTCCACCAGCCGCCTACCGCCTCGGTGTCCGGCCACGCCTCGTCGGGCAGCAGCCGCAGCAGCGACTCGCGGACGATCGGCTCCACCGCCCGTCCGCGCCAGCTGGTCCAGCCGCGCTCGATGCGCTCCAGCGCCAGGTCGCCCCGGCCACGTTCGATCAGCGGCAGGCCGCGCTGCAGAAAGGCCAGCCAGAAGCGCAGGTAGGGGTCGGCGATGCGGTAGCGCTTGTTCTTGCGGTCGGATTTGGCCGACAGCGGGAGGTCGGCGGCCAGCACCCGCTTGCCCAGCAGCGTGTTCAGCAGCGGAGTCAGCACCCCGGAAGGCAGTGCGCCGGCCCCGCCGGCCTGGGCCGCGATGGTGGAGAACGTCCGCTCGCCGGCGCCCACAGCCTCCAGCACCGCCCGGGCGTGGGACGCCTCGGGGAACTCGCCCAGCAGCGACAGCTCGCCCGCCACCAGCAGCGGCGAGAGCGGGTTGGCCACCGCCTCGGCCAGGAAGTCGGTACGGCTCATCCCCGGCCGCCAGGACTGGACGATCTCCGGGAACCCTCCGGTGATCAGCAGGGCGTCCACCGCCTCTGCGGCGCCCAGCCCGGTGGCGGCCTGCACATCCCCCAGGTTCAGCGGATCGACGGTCATCTTCGTGGCCCGCCCGAAGAACGGGCGACCATGGGACTGCAACGCCTCCATCACGGAGATGTCGCTGCCGACCAGGACCAGCAGCACGGGCTTGGCTGACAGGTGGCGATCCCAGACCGTCTGCAGCGCGCCCTCGAACTCTCGGTCCTGCTCCACCAACCACGGCACCTCGTCGATCACCGCGATGCTCGGGGCGTCGTCGGGCAGCGCGACGGCCAGGGACCGCAGCGCCTGGTTCCAGTCGCCGGCCTGCAGCCCGGCCACCAACTCCGCCCCCGACAGCGGCGACTGCGCGAGCGTAGCGATGAAATCAGCCCGCTCGGCCACAGGGTTACGGCCTCGCGCGGCCTGGAAGACCACGTATGGCAGCCCGGATCGATCACAGAACTCCTGGGCCAGCCGCGACTTCCCCACCCGCCGCCGCCCCGTCATGATCACAGCCTGACCGCGCGTGGTCCCAGCACCCTGGGCCACCCGACCCAGCTGGCGATCCAGCCGCTCCAGGTCCAGCGCCCTGCCCTTGAAGCCGCTCACAGCCCACCACCTCGACCGGAATGCAAACGCAGTTTCGATATTACGTAGATAGAATCTACGTTTACCGTAGCGCACCATCGCGGCTCAGGCCCCGAGATTGAGAACCGCACGACAACTCGGACGCGCACCCCTCGGGTCGGCGCGAACCCGGATCAGGGAGGCGTGAGGACGGGGGCGCGAGGCGATGGCGCGTCAGATCTCTCAGCACCATCCCGGTACGGGAAAGAGCCAAGGGCCCGACTCCAACGAGCCGGGCCCTTCTGATCTGCACATTTGACAGCAGCAACGTGGTGGAATTGCGCCTACACGTTGAAGCGGAACTCCACCACGTCCCCGTCCTGCATCACGTAGTCCTTGCCCTCCATCCGCGCCTTGCCCTTCGCACGGGCCTCGGCGACCGAGCCCGTTTCGACCAGGTCCTGGAAGGAGATGACCTCCGCCTTGATGAAGCCCTTCTGGAAGTCGGTGTGGATGACACCCGCGGCCTCCGGGGCGGTGGCGCCCTTCTTGATGGTCCAGGCGCGGGATTCCTTCGGGCCGGCCGTGAGGTAGGTCTGCAGGCCGAGGGTGTTGAAGCCGACGCGAGCCAGGGTCGCGAGGCCGGGCTCGTGCTGGCCGACGGACTCCAGGAGCTCGAGGGCCTCGTCCTCGTCGAGCTCGGCGAGGTCCGCCTCCAGCTTGGCGTTGAGGAAGATCGCCTCGGCGGGGGCGACCAGCGCGCGCTGTTCGTCCTTGAAGGCGTCGTCCATCAGCTCGTCCTCGTCGACGTTGAAGACGTAGAGGAAGGGCTTGGTCGTGAGCAGGTGCAGGTCGTGGAGGAGCTCGTTGCGCTCGGTGCCCTGGACGATGCCGTGCGCGAAGAGGGTGTCGCCCTTTTCGAGGATCTCCTTGGCCTCCTCGACCGCCTTGACCTTCGGCGCCACGTCCTTCTTGATCCGCGACTCCTTCTGCAGGCGCGGCAGGACCTTCTCGATCGTCTGCAGGTCGGCCAGGATCAGCTCGGTGTTGATCGTCTCGATGTCGTCCTTGGGCGAGACCTTGCCGTCGACATGGACGACGTTCTCGTCCTTGAACGCACGGATGACCTGGCAGATCGCGTCGGACTCACGGATGTTCGCCAGGAACTTGTTGCCAAGGCCCTCGCCCTCGCTGGCGCCGCGCACGATGCCCGCGATGTCGACGAAGTCGACGGTGGCCGGCAGGATCCGCTCCGACGAGAAGATCGCCGCCAGCTTGGCCAGGCGGGTGTCGGGAACGCCGACCACGCCGACGTTCGGCTCGATCGTGGCGAACGGGTAGTTGGCCGCCAGCACGTCGTTCTTGGTCAGGGCGTTGAACAGGGTCGACTTGCCGACATTCGGCAGACCGACGATTCCGATCGTGAGCGACACGTTGCGACTTCCCGTACGTGAGAGGGCCAGGGGGTGGTGGGCCGGGGCCGGGGCCAGGAGACGTCTGGCCGATCCACCAGTCTACGGGGTGCCCGGCGCCACCCCGGCGACGTATCGAACGCTTGGCCAAGCTCTGCGCCTCGGCGTGTCTGACGGGCTATTCGGCACATAAGCCGACCTAAGTTGGTCCAGTGGAGCAATACAGCACGCGACCCCCGCAGAACGGACCGCGACGCGCCACGCCCCCACCCCTGCCGCCGCAGGCGGTGCGCGGCGGAGACGGCGGCGGTCCTTCGGGTGCCGGCGGGGCTCGCCGTGCTGCCGGTTCGGGCGGCGCGGGCGGTGGCGCCGTACGGTCGACGCGGTCCCCGCGGCCCGAGCGGACTGGACGGGCCGAACGGGGTCGGCGGCCTGAGCGGGCCAACCCCCCGGCTGACCGGCCGGTACGCCCCCACTCGCCGCAACCGCGCGGGGGCGCGGGCGTGGGCCGGGCCGGTGGCGTGAAGCGGCCCGTGGCCGTACGACGCCCCCTTCCCCCCGGGGTCCAGGCGGCACGCCGGATGCCCAACCCCCGGCTCACCGGGCTGGGCGTCGGATTGTTCTGCGGGGCGCTGATGCTCGCGCTCGGCTGTCTGGATCAGCTGCTGTTCGGGGCGTCACTGGTGGTGTACGGCGTGCTGTTTCTGCCGGTGTGCGTGCTGACGGCGATGTGGGTGCGGCGGGGCGACCTGGTGACCGTGCCCATCGTGGTGCCGATCGCGTTCGCCGTGGGGCTCGTGCCGGTCGCCGAGCGCGGTGACGGGGTGAGCGGGCGGTTCGTGGGGCTCTTCACCGCGCTGGCGACTCAGGCGGGGTGGTTGTACGGCGGGACTCTCGTCGCGGGGTCCCTGGTGACCGTGCGCTGGATTCGTATGCTGCGCCGCCGGACCGCACGCATCCGCCCGCACGTGTGAGGGCCTACCCCTCCTTCGCCGCCCGCATCGCCGCCCCCACGATGCCCGCGTTGTTCTGCAGCTGCGCCGGGACGATCTCGGCCTTGATGCCGTCGATGTGGCGCAGGAACTTGTCCGCCTTGCGGCTGACGCCGCCGCCGATGATGAACAGCTCGGGGGAGAAGAGCATCTCGACGTGGGCGAGGTAGGTCTGGACGCGGTCGGCCCAGCGCTCCCACGACAGGTCGTGGTCCTCCTTGGCCTTGCTGGAGGCGCGCTTCTCGGCGTCGTGGCCGTGCAGCTCCAGGTGGCCCAGCTCGGTGTTGGGGACGAGGACGCCGTCGATGAAGAGGGCACTGCCGATGCCGGTGCCGAAGGTCAGCAGGATGACCGTGCCCCTGCGGTCGCGGCCGGCGCCGAAGGACATCTCGGCGATGCCCGCCGCGTCCGCGTCGTTCACGACCGTCACCGGGGCGCCGCCCAGGCGGTCGCCGAGCAACGCGCGCGCGTCGGTGTCGATCCAGCTCTTGGCGACGTTCGCCGCCGTGCGGATCGTGGCGCCGCCGGTGACGACGCCCGGGAACGTGACGCCGACCGGGCCGGTCCAGCCGAAGTGGTCGACGACCTCCTTGACCCCGTCGGCCACCGAATCGGGCGTGGCCGGGTGCGGAGTCAGCACCTTGAACCGCTCGTCCGCCAGGTCGCCCCTGTCGAGGTCCACAGGGGCACCCTTGATCCCTGATCCGCCGATGTCCACGCCGAAGATCTGCATGTCACCACGTTACGACGGACCACTGACGGTCACTCCCCGGCGGGGTCCTCCGCCCGCGTTCGCTCCGCGATCAGCGCGGCCGCTTCCTCGCGCAGGTCACGGCGCAGCTCCTTCGGCAGGGAGAACGTGATGGACTCCTCGGCCGCCTTGACGATCTCGACGTCCTCGAAGCCACGCTGGGCGAGCCATTCGAGGACCTCCTCGACGAGGACCTCGGGGACGGAGGCACCGGAGGTGACACCGACCGTGGACACGCCCTCCAGCCAGGCCTCGTCGATCTCGGCGGCGAAGTCCACGAGGTAGGACTCGCGGGCGCCGGCCAGCTTGGCGACCTCGACGAGCCGCTTGGAGTTGGAGGAGTTCCGGGAGCCGACCACGATCACCAGGTCGGCCTCCGCGCCCATCTGCTTCACCGCGAGCTGGCGGTTCTGCGTGGCGTAGCAGATGTCGTCGCTCGGCGGGGAGATCAGCTGCGGGAACTTCTCCTTCAGGGCGTCGACGGTCTCCATGGTCTCGTCGACGGAGAGTGTGGTCTGGGAGAGCCAGACGACCTTGGAGGGGTCGCGGACCTCGACCTTCTCGACGTCGCCGGGGCCGTCGACGAGCTGGATGTGGTCGGGGGCCTCGCCGGAGGTGCCGATGACCTCCTCGTGGCCCTCGTGGCCGATCAGGAGGATGTCGTAGTCGTCGTTGGCGAAGCGGACGGCTTCCTTGTGGACCTTGGTGACCAGCGGGCAGGTCGCGTCGATGGTGGCGAGGCGGCCATGCCTGGCCTCCTCGTGGACGGTCGGGGCGACGCCGTGCGCGGAGAACATGACGATGTTCCCCGGGGGGACCTCCTCGGTCCGCTCGACGAAGATGGCGCCCTTCTTCTCCAGGGTCTGTACGACGTACTTGTTGTGGACGATCTCGTGGCGGACATAGACCGGAGCCCCGTACTGCTCCAGGGCTTTCTCGACGGCGATCACGGCGCGGTCCACACCCGCGCAGTAGCCACGGGGGGCGGCGAGCAGGACACGGCGGCCAGGCGAAGCAGTCATGGGCACCATCGTAAGGCCGCGGTCCTGAGGCCAAAGATCGGCTGGAGCGTCGGCGGACGGGCTGCAATGTCGGTGGCGGCCATTACGCTCGCCGCATGGCTGTCAACACGTCCCCCGAATCCCCGCTCCCTGTCGGTGAGGTGTCGCGGCTCATCGGTGGGTGGATCGACCGGCTCGGTGCGGTGTGGGTCGAGGGGCAGATCACGCAGTTGTCGCGGCGGCCGGGCGCGGGGGTCGTGTTCCTGACGCTGCGGGATCCCTCGTACGACATCTCGGTGAGCGTCACCTGTTACCGGCAGGTGTTCGACGCCGTGGCCGACGTGGTGAGCGAGGGCGCCCGGGTCGTCGTCCTCGCGAAGCCGGAGTGGTACGCACCGCGGGGGCAGCTGTCGTTGCGGGCCGCCGAGATAAGGCCCGTGGGGGTCGGGGAGCTGCTCGCGCGGCTTGAGCAGCTGAAGAAGACGCTGGCGGCCGAGGGGCTGTTCGCGGCGGAGCGCAAGCGGCCGTTGCCGTTTCTGCCGCAGCTCGTCGGGCTGGTCTGCGGCCGGGCCTCCGCCGCGGAGCGGGACGTGCTGGAGAACGCCCGGCACCGCTGGCCGGCGGTCCGCTTCGAGGTGCGCAACGTCGCCGTGCAGGGCGTGCACGCGGTGCCGCAGGTCGTGCAGGCGGTGAAGGAGCTCGACGAGCTCGACGACGTCGACGTGATCATCGTGGCCCGGGGCGGCGGCAGCGTGGAGGATCTGCTGCCGTTCTCCGACGAGCAGCTGATCCGGTCCGTCGCCGCCTGTCGCACGCCCGTGGTGTCGGCCATCGGCCACGAGCCCGACACCCCGCTCCTCGACTACGTCGCCGACCTGCGCGCCTCCACTCCCACCGACGCTGCGAAGAAGGTCGTACCGGACGTGGGCGAGGAGTTCGAGCGGGTACGGCTGCTCCGCGACCGTGCGCGGCGGTGTGTCGAGGCGTTCGTGGAGCGGGAGGAGCGCGGCCTCGCGCATGCGCTGGCCCGGCCGGCGATAGAGGATCCGCACCGGATGATCGACGAGCGGGCCGACCAGGTGACGTCGCTGGTCGACCGCGGGCGGCGGTGTCTGGGGCATCACCTCGACCGCGCCGAGTCGGAGCTGACCCATACGCACGCGCGCGTGGTGGCCCTTTCACCGGCGGCGACGCTGAAGCGGGGCTACGCGGTGCTGCAGAAGGCCGACGGGCACGTGGTCCGCACGCCGGACGAGGTGACCGCCGAGGAGCGGCTGCGGGCCCGGGTGGCCGAAGGCGAGTTCGCCGTACGAGTCGATGTCGAGTCAGGTCCTAGGGTGGGCGGATGAGCAGCAAGGTGGATGAGGCGCTCGGGTACGAGCAGGCGCGCGACGAACTGATCGAGGTCGTACGGCGGCTGGAGGCCGGTGGCACGACGCTGGAGGAGTCGCTCGCGCTGTGGGAGCGGGGCGAGGAGCTGGCGAAGGTGTGCCGGCGGTGGCTGGAGGGGGCACGGGCCCGGCTGGACGCGGCGCTGGCCGAGGAGGCGGCGCACGAGGAGAAGAGCGGCAGCGACGCCGGGTAACCGGTAACCAGGGGCGGGGTGGACTGTGAAGCGGATCACCACGCCCCGCTTTTGGTTGAACGTTGAACTTCAGTTCGCGTACGGTCCTGTCCGTCAGCCGATCCGGCCGCCGGATCCGACTCATGCACAGAAGGTTCACCATGTCTCTCGTTCTTGACCGCGCCGCCCAGGACCTGCTGTTCCGCGAGGCCCGTACCGCGAACACCTTCACCGACGAGCCCGTCACCGACGAGCAGGTGCAGGCGATCTACGACCTGGTCAAGTACGGTCCGACCGCCTTCAACCAGTCCCCGCTGCGCATCACCCTGGTCCGCTCCCCCGAGGCCCGTGAGCGCCTGGTCCAGCACCTGGCCGAGGGCAACCAGGCCAAGACGGCCGCCGCCCCGCTGGTCGCGATCCTCTCCGCGGACAACGAGTTCCACCACGAGCTGCCGGAGCTCTTCCCGCACTTCCCGCAGGCGAAGGACCTCTTCTTCGCGGAGCGCTCGGCGCGCGAGAACGCCGCCGGACTGAACGCCGCCCTCCAGGCCGCGTACTTCATCGTCGGCGTCCGCGCCGCCGGGCTGGCCGCCGGCCCCATGAACGGCTTCGACGCCGAGGGGCTGCGCAAGGAGTTCCTGGACGACGACCACACCCCGCTGATGGTCGTCAACATCGGCAAGCCGGGCCCGGACGCCTGGTTCCCGCGCTCGCCGCGTCTGGACTACGAGCGGGTCGTCACCACCGTCTGAGCCTCTGTGCACCACAGCGAAGGCCCCCGGCTGCCGTGCCGGGGGCCTTCGCTGTGGTGCACAGGGGCTCAGGACGTCTTCAGCGCCCCGGCCATCTCCGCCAGCTGCTCGAACGACCCCGTGCCGGCGACCACCGTCGTCGCGCCCTTGGCGTCCTCGCCCTCGGCCAGCACCAGCGCGTCGTACCGCCCGCCGGTGTACCGCACCCAGGTCCGGCCGCCGATCTCCTCGGTGACGTCGGTCTCCTGCGCGCCCTGGCTCGCGTCCTCGATGAACGGGACCCGCTTCTCGGTCGACTGCTCGACCGCCACGTACTCCCCGTCAGGGGCGTGGAAGCCGAGGTGCCAGACGTCGTGCTCGGTGCCGTCGAAGCGGACGGACGTCGGCTTCCAGCTCTGCGGCAGGCCCTCCGGCGCAGCCACCGGATACGCGGCCGCACGGCGTGCCGTGAGCAGCTCGACCCGGTAGTCGACCCGTGGGAGGTCGGGTTCCTTGTCGTCGTGCGGGATGAAGAGATAGATGACCCATGCCGCCAGCACGATCAGGCCCAGGGAGAGCACCATGTCCCGGACCGTTTTCTGCTTGCCGTTCGTACCTGCCACGCGTCCTATCGTCGCAGGTGCTCACGCTGCTCATCCGTGGGGGTATCTGCTCATTCTGTCGTCTGACGATAGAGTCGTCACCGAATACCCTCATCCGGCCGTCGTCGTATCAGAAAGGTGCGTTCCGATGACCGAGCATCATCTGCCGTCCGAACTCGATGTCCCCTCCGAGGCCCCCGACCGCAACCTCGCACTGGAACTGGTCCGCGTGACCGAAGCCGCGGCGATGGCCGCCGGCCGCTGGGTGGGCCGCGGTGACAAGAACGGCGCCGACGGTGCCGCGGTACGCGCCATGCGCACCCTCGTCTCCACTGTCTCCATGAACGGCGTCGTCGTCATCGGGGAGGGCGAGAAGGACGAGGCGCCGATGCTCTTCAACGGGGAGCGCGTCGGGGACGGCACCGGGCCCGAGTGCGACATCGCCGTCGACCCGATCGACGGCACGACCCTGACCGCGAAGGGCATGCCGAACGCGATCGCGGTGCTGGCCGCCGCCGAGCGCGGATCGATGTTCGACCCGTCCGCCGTCTTCTACATGGACAAGCTGGTCACCGGGCCCGAGGCGGCCGACTTCGTCGACATCAATGCGCCCGTGTCCGTGAACATCCGCCGGGTCGCCAAGGCGAAGGCCCGCCAGCCCGAGGACGTCACCGTCGTCATCCTCGACCGGCCGCGGCACGAGGGCATCATCAACGAGATCCGGGAGACCGGCGCGCGCATCAAGCTGATCTCCGACGGCGATGTCGCCGGCTCGATCCTGGCGCTGCGCGAGGGCACGGGGGTCGACCTGCTGCTGGGGATCGGCGGTACGCCCGAGGGCATCATCTCGGCCTGCGCCGTGAAGTGCCTGGGGGGCACCATCCAGGGCAAGCTGTGGCCGAAGGACGACGAGGAGCGGCAGCGGGCGGTCGACGCGGGACATGATCTGGATCGCGTGCTGACCACGGAGGACCTGGTCACCGGGGAGAACGTGTTCTTCGTCGCGACCGGTATCACCGATGGTGAGCTGCTGCGGGGGGTTCGGTACCGGTCCGAGACTGCTACGACCGACTCGATCGTGATGCGGTCGCGGTCGGGTACGGTGCGGCGGATCGACTCCGAGCATCGGCTGAGCAAGCTGCGGGCGTACAGCGCGATCGACTTCGACAGGGCGAAGTAGGCGATCGGCGCGGGAGCTGGGCGGGGGTGGGTCACGCAGCCCGGCGTTGGCGGGGTGCCGCCCGCGCCCACCCGTGCCGCCCTGGGCGGCACGAATGCCCACGGCTTGACGCCAACGGGGCGCCCTCTGGTGCGGAGAGGGCGCCCCTTGCCATGTGTACCGGCTAGCCCGCTGCCGCTATGTGGTTCGTCGTGCGGGCCGCCTTCTTCAGTTCCAGTTCGCGGCGGCGGCGCCTCGCCAGGACCACTCGGCGTTCGGCGGCGGTGAGGCCGCCCCAGACTCCGTACGGCTCGGGCTGGAGCAGGGCGTGTTCGCGGCATTCGACCATCACCGGGCAGCGGGCGCAGACCCGCTTCGCCGCCTCCTCACGGGACAGCCGCGCGGCGGTGGGTTCCTTGGAGGGTGCGAAGAACAGGCTGGCCTCGTCGCGCCGGCACACGGCCTCCGTGTGCCAGGGTGCGTCTTGGTCCCTGTCTCGCGCTGGCACCCGCTGGGCCGGAACGGCAGCTACCTGCAGGGACGAATGCGGCGGTTGCAGCACGGTCTACTCCTGACGACGGCTTCGCGAGCGAGAGACGATGCAGCAAGGTCTACCCGCTGTACGCACGCCTATGCAGGGAGTCCCCAACCGCTGGAGTTCGTGCGTTCTTGTGCGGCGCCGGGAACGCTAGAGGTGCTTGCGCACACTCTTGTCGACCTTGCGCTGCACCCGATCGAGAATGTCCGCGACGAGCTTGCCGCGCTTGGGCCGCGCCTCGACGTTGCCCAGGACGGCCCAGCCGTCCACGAAGACCACCGGTGCCTCGGCGTCCGGCGCGTCCAGCGTGTCCACCTCGAAGTTGCCGAGGACGCCGCCGCCGGTGCCGCGCAGCGAGACGTTCTCCGGGACGCGGACCTCGACGTTTCCGAAGAGCGAGAACGCCTTGATCACGACCTGCTGGTACTCGAAGATCGCCTCACTCAGATCGATCTCGACGCTGCCGAAGATCGAGTACGCGTGGATACGGCGGCCCGCGCGCCAGCGGCCCTTGCGGACGGCGCTGCTGAACACCGCGATCACGTTCTCGTCCGGGTCGGCGGGTATCGCACCGGCCGTGGGGCGGCCCGGGACGGCGGCGTACGCCGGAGGTGTGCGGTGTTGATGCGCGCCCGGCAGGTCCCGTACGAGAGGCTCGAGTTCACCCACCGTCTTGGCGCGGAAGACGTCCTCCACCCGCTCGGCGTGCTCCTCGGCGGTCAGGCGCCCCTCGGCGAGGGCGTCGCGCAGGATGTCGGCCACGCGGTCGCGCTCGGCGTCGGACGCGCGGAGCTCGGAGGCGGCGGGCGCGGAGGCGGCCGCAGGAGCGGTCTGCTTCTGAAGGTCCACGAGAGCAGCGTACCCAAACACGATAGATCGCGACACCCCTGGGGGCATCGAACTGAGCCTTACCTCACAAGCTCGCCGTCAGTGCCAGGTCCTACGCTGGTGGACGCTGCCAATGGAGGCCAGCCGCGCTGTCTGTCGAGTGAGGAATGGGCGCATGCCTGAGTTCGCGTACACCGATCTGCTCCCCATGGGAGAGGACACCACCCCGTACCGGCTGGTGACCTCCGAGGGTGTCTCCACCTTCGAGGCCGACGGGCGGACGTTCCTCAAGGTCGAGCCGGAGGCGCTGCGCAAGCTGGCCGAGGAGGCCATCCACGACATCCAGCACTACCTGCGCCCGGCCCACCTCGCGCAGCTGCGCCGCATCATCGACGATCCCGAGGCGAGCGCGAACGACAAGTTCGTCGCGCTGGACCTGCTGAAGAACGCGAACATCGCGGCGGCCGGCGTGCTCCCCATGTGCCAGGACACCGGCACCGCGATCGTCATGGGCAAGCGCGGCCAGAACGTCCTCACCGAGGGCGGCGACGAGGAGGCGCTGAGCCGCGGCATCTACGACGCGTACACGAAGCTGAACCTCCGCTACTCGCAGATGGCTCCGCTCACCATGTGGGAGGAGAAGAACACCGGCTCCAACCTCCCGGCGCAGATCGAGCTGTACGCCACCGACGGCGGCGCCTACAAGTTCCTGTTCATGGCCAAGGGCGGCGGCTCCGCCAACAAGTCCTTCCTCTACCAGGAGACGAAGGCCGTCCTGAACGAGGCCTCCATGATGAAGTTCCTGGAGGAGAAGATCCGTTCGCTGGGTACGGCCGCCTGCCCGCCGTACCACCTGGCGATCGTCGTCGGCGGTACGAGCGCGGAGTACGCGCTGAAGACCGCGAAGTACGCCTCCGCGCACTACCTGGACGAGATCCCCGCCGAGGGATCGCCGCTCGGCCACGGCTTCCGGGACAAGGAGCTGGAGGAGAAGGTCTTCGAGCTGACGCAGAAGATCGGAATCGGTGCGCAGTTCGGCGGCAAGTACTTCTGCCACGACGTGCGTGTGGTCCGGCTGCCGCGGCACGGCGCGTCCTGCCCGGTCGCGATCGCGGTCTCCTGCTCGGCCGACCGCCAGGCGGTCGCGAAGATCACCGCCGAGGGCGTCTTCCTGGAGCAGCTGGAGACGGACCCGGCGCGCTTCCTGCCGGAGACGACGGACGAGCACCTCGAGTCCGACGGTGACGTCGTACGCATCGACCTCAACCAGCCGATGGACGACATCCTCGCCGAGCTGACCAAGTACCCGGTCAAGACCCGCCTGTCCCTCACCGGCCCCCTGGTCGTGGCCCGCGACATCGCCCACGCCAAGATCAAGGAGCGGCTGGACGCGGGCGAGGAGATGCCGCAGTACCTGAAGGACCACCCGGTGTACTACGCGGGCCCCGCGAAGACCCCTGAGGGTTACGCGTCCGGCTCCTTCGGGCCCACGACCGCCGGGCGTATGGACTCCTACGTCGAGCAGTTCCAGGCGGCGGGCGGCTCCAAGGTGATGCTCGCCAAGGGCAACCGCAGCAAGCAGGTCACCGACGCGTGCGCGTCGCACGGCGGCTTCTACCTGGGCTCCATCGGCGGCCCGGCGGCCCGGCTCGCCCAGGACTGCATCAAGAAGGTCGAGGTCGTCGAGTACGAGGAGCTCGGCATGGAGGCGGTCTGGAAGATCGAGGTCGAGGACTTCCCGGCGTTCATCGTCGTGGACGACAAGGGCAACGACTTCTTCCAGGATCCGGCGCCTCAGCCGACGTTCACGTCGATTCCGGTACGGGGACCTGGGCTGGCGTAGGCCCCAGGGTGTGCGGCGGGGGGTGACTGCCCCCGCCGCGCTCCGGTCAGCGGGTTGATGCCACAGGAACGGAACATCCGCACCCTCCCGATCGCTGTACCCGGTATGAGCGAATACCGCATCGAGCACGACTCCATGGGCGAGGTCCGGGTCCCCGCCGACGCCAAGTGGCGGGCGCAGACCCAGCGGGCCGTCGAGAACTTCCCCATCTCCGGCCAGCGCATCGAACGCGCCCACATCGAGGCCCTCGCCCGCATCAAGGGCGCCGCCGCCAAGGTCAACGCCCAACTCGGGGTGCTCGACAAGGACATCGCCGACGCGATCCAGGAGGCGGCCGCCGAGGTCGCCGAGGGGCGGTGGGACGAGCACTTCCCCATCGACGTGTTTCAGACAGGTTCCGGTACCTCGTCCAACATGAACACCAACGAGGTCATCGCCACCCTCGCGACCGAGCGGCTCGGCCGGGACGTCCACCCCAACGACCACGTCAACGCCTCGCAGTCGTCCAACGACGTCTTCCCCTCCTCCATCCACATCGCCGCCACCGCCGCCGTCACCCGCGACCTCGTCCCCGCCCTCGAACACCTCGCCGCCTCCCTCACCCGCAAGTCGGAGGAGTTCGCCGACGTCGTGAAGTCGGGGCGGACGCATCTGATGGACGCCACACCGGTGACCCTCGGCCAGGAGTTCGGCGGTTACGCCGCACAGATCCGCTACGGCATCGAGCGGCTCAACGCCTCCCTCCCCCGCCTCGCCGAACTCCCCCTCGGCGGCACCGCCGTCGGCACCGGCATCAACACGCCGCCCGGTTTCTCCGCCGCCGTCATCGAGGAGGTGGCCCGCGCCACCGGGCTGCCGCTCACCGAGGCCCGCGACCACTTCGAGGCGCAGGGCGCCCGGGACGGGATCGTGGAGACCAGCGGCCAGCTGCGGACCATCGCCGTGGGGCTGACGAAGATCGCCAACGATCTGCGGTGGATGTCCTCCGGGCCGCGCACCGGGCTCGCCGAGATCGCGCTGCCCGACCTCCAGCCCGGCTCGTCGATCATGCCGGGCAAGGTCAACCCGGTCATCCCCGAGGCCGTCCTGATGGTCACCGCCCAGGTCACCGGGAACGACGCCACCGTCGCCTGGGCGGGTGCGGCCGGCAACTTCGAGCTGAACGTCATGCTCCCGGTGATCGCGAAGAACGTCCTCGAATCCATCCGGCTGCTGTCCACCGCCACCCGCCTGCTCGCCGACCGCACCGTCGACGGCATCACCGCCAACCGGGAGCGGGCCCGGGAGTACGCCGAGTCGTCACCGTCCGTGGTCACCCCGCTCAACAAGTACATCGGGTACGAGGAGGCCGCCAAGGTCGCCAAGAAGTCGCTGGCCGAGCGGAAGACGATCCGTCAGGTCGTCCTGGAAAGCGGCTACGTGGAGCGCGGCGACCTCACCGTCGAACAGCTCGACGAGGCCCTGGACGTCCTGCGGATGACACATCCGTGACGAAGCATTCCGCCACGTGACCGGCGCGTGAACCGTGACGCGCGCCGCAGCGTCGTATGTCAGTGGCACCTAATATCTGTGCATGGCGGACGACGGAGCGGTGAGACGCGTGGAAGCGGGCGGAGCAGCGGCCTTCTGGGCGCCCGGGAGTCGGATCCTGTGGCGGTACCGGGAGAACGGCGGCGACCGCTTCCACATAGCGCGCCCCGTCACCGTCGTCCAGGACGATGCCGAGCTGCTCGCCGTCTGGATGGCGCCCGGCACGGAGTGCGTCAGGCCGGTGCTCGCGGACGGTACGCCGGTGCATCAGGAGCCGCTGCAGTCGCGCTACACCAAGCCGCGGACGGTGCAGCGCGACCGGTGGTTCGGTACGGGTGTGCTGAAGCTGGCGCGGCCCGGTGAGCCCTGGTCGGTGTGGCTGTTCTGGGAGCCGGGCTGGCGGTTCAAGAACTGGTACGTCAATCTCGAGGAGCCGTTGGTGCGTTGGGACGGCGGGGTGGACTCCGAGGATCACTTTCTCGACATCTCCGTGCACCCCGACGGCAGTTGGCACTGGCGGGACGAGGACGAGTTCGCGCAGGCCCAGCGGGACGGGCTGATGGACGGCCCGTCGGCCGCGCGGGTCAGGGCGGCGGGGCGGTCCGCGGTGGAGGTGATCCGCGCCTGGGGGCCGCCGTTCTCGGACGGCTGGGAGCACTGGCGCCCCGATCCGTCCTGGTCCGTCCCCCAGTTGCCGGACGACTGGGATCGTACGCCCGTGCATGTGTCCTCATGAGACCCTTGATGCGCCCCGGGGCAGGAAACGTAGGATCGTCCTCCGCAACCGCAAAAAAAGCATGGCCGGTGCGCAGCACCGTCATTGAGGGGTGGTGGCCGGGTGGCGGGCGGGAACGCGGCGGCAACTCCCCGAGTGCGCACTGTGCTTGACCACATGTCACCGAGGGGCGGCAGGACGTGAGCGAGGGGTACCAGGGCAACACCCGTGCGGGCCACGATCGGTCCGCCGGCGGCACAGGAACAGCCTCTGACCACGCGGGAAATCCGTTCCTGGGGCACGTATTCCGGGTATCGGGATTCCTGCGGGACGAACTGCACGCCCCGGACGGATGGATGCGACACGCGTGACGGAGCAGCCGACCTCCTTCGAGCGCCCCCAGCCGGGCGTCGACCCCGCGGACCCCCGCGGGGCGCTCCTGCGTTCCCAGGCGCCCGCACCGCACGCCGGTGCCGCCGCCTTACCCGCGCAGGCCCGCAGCACCGGCGAGACACCCTCGGGCACATCGGTGCCGCCGAGCGACGGCGCCGGCCCCGAGCACTCCCAGCCGGCCGCCACCGAGACCGACACCCACCGCCCACGCCCCACGCCGGAGGCCATCCCGGCGCAGCCCGGTCTCGAGCCGGAGCGTTCCGGCCCCGGCGGCAAGGAGCGGCGTACCGGACAGGTCACGCCGCCCGGCCGGCCCACGCCGATGCGGCGGGACGGGGACCGGCTGCGGTTCGTGGGCGCCGCGACCCGGCGGATCGCCCGCGGTATCGACCTCGACGAGATCGTGATGGGGCTGTGCCGGGCGACCGTGCCGACGTTCTCCGACGCGATCCTCGTCTATCTGCGCGACCCGCTGCCGGTCGGCGACGAGCGGCCCACGGGCCCGGTCGTGCTGCGGCTGCGCCGCACCGACCGCATTCCGGAGGAGCGGGACACCGAGAGCGGGTTCCAGCCCGTGCTCCAGCCGGAGCCGTCGGAGCTGTCGGCGCTGACCGCCGAACTGTGCGAGGTGCGCCCCGGCGGCGCGCTCTCCGAGGTGCTGCGCGGGGTGCGGCCGGTGTTCGCCGACGCACCCGCCGCCCGTGCCGCGCTGCCCGAACTCCTCGGAGAGGACGGCGAGTCGGTGATCCCGGGCGGCCAGCGGGCCATCCTCGCCCCGCTGCGCGGCCGTCGCCGGGTCATCGGCGCCGCGGTCTTCCTGCGCCGCCCGGAGCGGATCCCGTTCGAGGCCGACGATCTGCTGGTGGCCGCCCAGCTGGCCACGCACAGCGCGCTCGGCATCGACAAGGCCGTGCTGTACGGGCGGGAGGCGTACATCGCGGACGAGCTGCAGCGCACCATGCTCCCCGAGACCCTGCCGCAGCCGACCGGCGTGCGGCTGGCCTCCCGCTACCTGCCGGCCGCCGAGACCGCGCGGGTCGGCGGCGACTGGTACGACGCCATCCCGCTGCCCGGCAGCCGGGTCGCCCTCGTCGTCGGTGACGTGATGGGCCACTCCATGACGTCCGCCGCGATCATGGGCCAGCTGCGCACCACCGCGCAGACACTGGCCGGCCTCGACCTGCCGCCGCAGGAGGTGCTGCACCACCTCGACGAGCAGGCCCAGCGGCTCGGCACCGACCGTATGGCGACCTGCCTGTACGCCGTCTACGACCCGGTCACACACCGCATCACCATCGCCAACGCCGGCCATCCTCCACCGGTCCTGCTGCATCTGGGCGGCCGGGCCGAGGTGCTGCGGGTGCCGGCGGGCGCCCCGATCGGTGTCGGCGGCGTCGACTTCGAGGCCGTGGAGCTGGACGCCCCGGCCGGAGCGACCCTGCTCCTCTACACCGACGGACTGGTCGAGTCCCGCCTGCGCGACGTCTGGACCGGCATAGAGCAACTGCGCGAGAAGCTCGCCGCGACCGCGCAGCTCACCGGCCCCGACCATCCGCCGCCCCTCGAAGCCCTGTGCGAAGAGGTGCTGGACATGCTGGGCCCCGGCGACCGGGACGACGACATCGCGCTGCTCGCCGCCCGCTTCGACGGGATCGCGCCGAGCGACGTGGCGTACTGGTCCCTGGAGCCGGAGGAGATGGCCCCCGGCAAGGCCCGGCGTCTGGCCCGCAGCGCACTCGCCCGCTGGGACCTGGAGGAGCTCACCGACCCGGTGGAGCTGCTGGTCAGCGAGGTCGTCACCAACGCCGTGCGCTATGCGTCACGGCCGGTCACGCTGCGGCTGCTGCGTACCGACGTGCTGCGCTGTGAGGTCGGCGACGATGTGCCGCAGCTGCCCCGGCTGCGGCAGGCGCGCCACACCGACGAGGGCGGACGCGGGCTGTTCCTGGTGAACCGGCTGGCCCGGCGATGGGGAGCGACACGGCTCAGCACCGGGAAGGTGGTCTGGTTCGAACTCAACCAAGGGTGACCCACCGGACACTCTCGGAATCAGACCTGAATTAGACCCCGTCCAAAAGTTGCCGACTTCCTGCCGGCGGGGTTGACTGGCCGGGTGACCAGGTCACCCGGCCCGGCGTCCGACGGGAGGACCGCTCTTGAACCCTCCCTCTGACTCGGCAGAGGGATTCCTGGTTCACGCCGCTCGGTCGCTCAGCGAGTGGCCGAGGCTTACACGATCAACACCAGCCGGGTTGGAACCAGCCCGGTGTCCCCGACCTCAGCGACCGTGGCGGGGACGGGCGTTCGCCTTGGCAACGATTCACCGATCCGAGTGACCGGTCTTCCCTGGGGAGGACAAGTGACGCAGGCACCCCAGCAGGTCCCGTACACCACCAACAACCACGGCATCCCGGTCGAGAGCGACGAGCACTCGCTGACCGTGGGCTCCAACGGCCCGATTCTGCTCCAGGACCACTACCTCATCGAGAAGATGGCCCAGTTCAACCGGGAGCGGGTCCCGGAGCGCGTGGTGCACGCCAAGGGCAGTGGCGCATACGGAGTCTTCGAAGTAACCAACGACGTCAGCCAGTTCACCAAGGCGGACCTCTTCCAGCCGGGGAAGCGCACGGAGATGCTGGCGCGTTTCTCCACCGTCGCCGGCGAGCTCGGTTCCCCCGACACCTGGCGCGACCCACGTGGCTTCGCCCTGAAGTTCTACACGGAGCACGGCAACTACGACCTCGTCGGCAACAACACGCCGGTCTTCTTCGTCCGTGACCCGCAGAAGTTCCAGGACTTCATCCGCTCCCAGAAGCGCCGGCCGGACAACGGGCTGCGCGACAACAACATGCAGTGGGACTTCTGGACCCTCTCCCCCGAGTCCGCGCACATGGTGACGTGGCTGATGGGCGACCGGGGCGTTCCGAAGACGTACCGCAACATGAACGGGTACTCCTCCCACACCTACATGTGGGTCAACCGCGGCGGCGAGAAGTTCTGGGTCAAGTACCACATCAAGACCGACCAGGGCATCGACTTCCTCACCCAGGAGGACGCGGACCGCATGGCCGGCGAGGACGCCGACTGCCACCGCCGGGATCTCTTCCAGGCCATCGAGCGGGGCGATCACCCGTCGTGGACCATGCACGTGCAGGTGATGCCGTTCGAGGACGCCCCGGACTACCGGTTCAACCCGTTCGACCTGACCAAGGTGTGGCCGCACGGCGACTACCCGCTGATCGAGGTCGGCCGGATGACCCTGAACAAGAACCCGGAGGACTACTTCGTCCACATCGAGCAGGCCGCGTTCGAGCCGTCCAACATGGTGCCGGGCATCGGGCCGTCCCCGGACAAGATGCTGCTCGGGCGGCTGTTCTCGTACCCCGACACGCACCGCTACCGGATCGGCCCCAACTACGCGCAGCTGCCGCCGAACCGGCCTCGCTCGCAGGTGAACTCGTACGCCAAGGACGGGCCGATGCGCTACGAGCCCGCGAACACCGGTGCGCCGTACGCGCCGAACTCGTACGGCGGGCCTGCTGCGGACGTCGAGCGGTTCGGGGACGTCGCCGGGTGGCAGACCGCCGGTGAGATGGTGCGTGAGGCGTACAAGCTGCACTCCGAGGACGACGACTTCGGGCAGCCCGGCACGATGGTGCGGCATGTGCTGGACGATGCGGCCCGGGACCGGCTCGTGTCCAACGTCAGTGGTCACCTGAAGAACGGGGTGACCCGGCCGGTGGTCGACCGGGCACTGCAGTACTGGCGGAACATCGACAAGGAGATCGGGGACCGGATCGCGCACAACGTCAACGGCGCCTGATCCCCCGACAGCGAAGAGGGGCGCCCGGCGAAACGCCGGGCACCCCTCGTTCACTCCTCCTCGCCCGGCTCCACCGGATCCAGCGTGATGTCCCCGTCCGGAGGCCTCGTCGTCGGCGTCTGCGTCGGGGTCTGGGTCGGGGTCTGCGTCGGCGTCTCGGTGGGGGTCTGGGTCGGGGTCTGCGTCGGCGTCTCGGTCGGGGCTTCGGTCGTCGGGGCCTGCGTCGTCGGCTCCTGCGTGGGGGTCTGGGTGGGCGTCCGGCTCGGGGTGCGGGTCGGCTGGACGGCCGCGCCCTGGTCGGTGTCCAGGTCGAATCGGGTGACCTCGCCCATCGCGCCGAAGGTGTAGTCGGCCCAGATCAGCGCGGGGAAGTGACCGCCGTTGACGCGCTCCTCGCCGCCCGCGCCGTAGAGCGAGGACTGCGCGTACGTCTTGGAGTCCTCACCGAAGACGCCGACCGAGGTGACCAGGTCGGGCGTGTAGCCGGTGAACCAGGCCGACCTGTTCTCGTCGGACGTACCGGTCTTGCCGGCGACCTGCTGGCCGTCCCGGGCCGGGTTGTCGCGCACCGAGCGCCGGGCCGTACCGTCGTCGACCACGCCGGTGAGCACCGAGGTGACCGTGTCGGCGGCCTCGGGGCTGATGACCTGCTCGCCGATCGGGTCGGGCATCTCGACGGCGGTGTCCTTGTGCTTGGCCGACGCCACGATCGACGGGGTGACCTTCTTGCCGTGGTTGTCGAGGGTGGCGTAGACGCCGGCCATCTCCAGCGGGCTCGCGCCCATGGTGCCCAGGGTCTGGGCCGGCACCGGCTGGAGGTCCTTGGCGTCCATGCCGAGCTTCTCGGCGACCTCCATGACCTTGTCCATGCCGACGTCGACGCCCATCTGTGCGAAGACGGAGTTGATGGACTTGTTCATCGCCGTCTGCACGGTGACATCGCCGTAGTCGACGTCGTCCTCGTTCGGCGGCGCGAAGCCGACCTTCTTGCCGTCGTCCACGACCGGGCGCTTGCTGTCGCCGTCGTAGATCGTGTCGGCGGTGATCGGGGTGCCGTCCTGGGTCTCGGCGCCCTCGTCGACCGCCGCGGCCAGGATCAGCGGCTTGAAGGTGGAGGCGGGCTGGTAGTCGGTGCGCGTCGCGTTGTTCGTGAAGTGCTTGACGTAGTCCACGCCGCCGTACATCGCGAGGACCTTGCCGGTCTTCGGGTCGACGGAGGCGGCGCCGGCCTGGACGTCCGCGTCGACCTCCCGTTCGTCCGGGTCGAGCTTGCTGGTGAGCTGCTCCTTGGCCGCCTTCTCGAGCTGGGTCTGCTTCTTCTTGTCGATGTTGACCGTGATGGTCCAGCCGCCCCGGTCGATCTTCGCCAGGGCCTCCTCCAGGTCGGCCGCCGAGCCCTGGGCAACGAGTTGCCTGGCCAGTTCCTGGTTGGCCGCCTTCACGATGTAGCCGTTCTGGCCCTCCATGCCGGGCGCGGCCTTGGGCTCCTTCGGCACCGGGAACTTCATGCCCTGGCGCTCGCCGGAGTCCAGCCAGCCCTGCTCGACCATGTTGTCCAGGACGTAGTTCCAGCGCTCCTCGACCAGCTGCTTGCCCGTCTCGGAGGCGACCGCCCAGTCGTACGAGCTCGGTGCCTGGAGCAGCGCGGCGAGGTACGCCCCCTCCTCGACGGAGAGGTCGCTCGCGTCCACGCGGTAGTAGGCCTGCGCGGCGGCCTGGATGCCGTAGGCGCCACGGCCGTAGAAGCTGGTGTTGATGTAGCCCGCGAGGATGTCGTCCTTGGACTTCTCGCGGTCCACCTTCAGGGAGATCACCAGCTCCTTGAGCTTGCGGGTGACCGTCTGTTCCTGGGTGAGGTAGTAGTTCTTGACGTACTGCTGGGTGATCGTCGAGCCGCCCTGCTTGCCCTTGCCGGAGAGGGTGTTGAGCAGGCCTCGGGCCGTGCCCTTGAGGTCGACGCCGGAGTCGCTGTAGAAGGTCTTGTTCTCGGCGGCGACGAAGGTCCGCTGGACCTTCTTGGGGACCTGGGCGAGGTCGACGACCTCGCGGTTGACCTCGCCGTCGCGGGTGAGGGTCGTGCCGTCGCTGTACTTGTAGACGTTGCTCTGCTCCTTGGCGAGCGCGTTCCCCTTGGGGATGTCGATCACCAGGTACAGCACGATGAAGCCGCCGATGCCGAGCAGGCAGAGGCCGAGGAACGTGCCGAGGACCTTCTTCCAGGTGAACAGCCGGCGTATGCCGCTCTTCCCGGTTGTGCCCGCGCCCGCTGCCCGCGACGAACGGCGGCGCTTCGGTGCCGCGCGGTGGCCACCGCGCTGTCGCGCTCGTCTCTCTTCCGCTCGTCCCATGAGTCCGTCTGCTCCGCTTCGTTGTCGGCTGTCACTCCGGCGCCCGGTGCAAGTCAGCTCAGAAAGCTAACACCGCTCTCTATGACCAAGTCCGGCTGATTCGGTCCTTTACGGGCGTGACAATCAGCACCCATCCCAACGGAACCGACGTTCGAGAGGGGGTTGAGGTTGCCGTGGCGGGGTAAAGTGATATCACTTAGCTAGAACTGAGCTAGACAGGAAACAGCTCCACCGAGAACGGGGGAACCGCCCATGACCACGCACGACTCCGCACCCGACGTCCCCGAGATGCCCGAACCACGCGTCCGCGAGTTCACCGCCCACAGCATCGGCGGCGGACTCGCCCTGCTCCTGGGCCTCATCGGGCTGCTGGCCGGCATCGGTACGGCCGTGTCCGCCTCGGCGGTGTCGGGGGCCGGCGCGAAGGCCGCGCTGATCATCGTCGGCATACTCGTCGCCATCTCCGCCTTCGTCGCCATGTGCGGGCTGAACATGGTCGCGCCGGGCGAGGCCCGGGTCGTCCAGCTCTTCGGGCGCTACCGGGGCACGATCCGGCAGGACGGCCTGCGCTGGGTGAACCCGCTCACCTCCCGCACGAAGATCTCCACCCGTGTCCGCAATCACGAGACCGCGGTCCTGAAGGTCAACGACGCCTACGGCAACCCGATCGAGCTCGCCGCGGTCGTGGTGTGGAAGGTCGAGGACACCGCGCAGGCCACCTTCGAGGTGGACGACTACATCGAGTTCGTCTCCACGCAGACCGAGGCGGCGGTCCGGCACATCGCCATCGAGTACCCGTACGACGCCCATGACGAGGACGGCCTCTCGCTGCGCGGCAACGCCGAGGAGATCACCGAGAAGCTCGCCGTCGAACTGCACGCGCGCGTGGAGGCGGCCGGCGTGCAGATCATCGAGTCCCGCTTCACGCACCTCGCCTACGCCCCCGAGATCGCCTCGGCGATGCTCCAGCGGCAGCAGGCGGGTGCCGTTGTCGCGGCGCGGCGTCAGATCGTGGACGGAGCGGTGGGGATGGTCGAGGCGGCGCTCGCCCGGATCACCGAGCAGGACATCGTGGAGCTGGACTCCGAGCGGAAGGCGGCGATGGTGTCCAACCTGATGGTGGTGCTGTGCGGGGACCGCTCCGCGCAGCCGGTCCTCAACACCGGGACGCTCTACCAGTGACGGCGCCTTCCGGGGGTTCAGCCCCTCAGCGTCGGCCGCAGCAGCGCAAGCAGGTGCTGCTGCGGCTGGACCCGTCGGTGTACGAGGCGCTCGCACGGTGGGCGTCCGACGAGCTGCGGTCGGCCAATGCGCAGATCGAGTTCCTGTTGCGGCGCGCTCTCGCGGAGGCAGGCCGACTGCCGGGCGACGCCGGTCCGATGCCCCGCCGGGGCCGTCCGCCCGGGGGCTCCACCCCCAGACCTCCGTCGGCCTGAACGGCCTCACCCTCACGCGCCGGACGGGCTGGTCGGCTGTAGCAGAACCGTGACAACAGGCTCCGACCTGCACGGCCGTACACCCCGCAATGATCTACACACCCTGCGTATGCCTACCGTGTATACACCGTGTGTAGAGTGCTCGCATGTCCATCGGTCACACCCTCCTGGGCCTCCTTGAATCCGGCCCCCGTCATGGCTACGACCTCAAGCGGGCCTTCGACGAGAAGTTCGGTCAGGACCGGCCGCTGCATTACGGCCAGGTCTACTCGACGATGTCCCGCCTGCTGAAGAACGGGCTCGTCGAAGTCGACGGAATCGAACCGGGCGGCGGGCCCGAGCGGAAGCGGTACGCCATCACCGACGCCGGGATCACCGACGTCGAGCGGTGGCTCGCAACGCCGGAGAAGCCCGAGCCGTACCTTCAGTCGACCCTGTACACCAAGGTCGTCCTCGCGCTGCTCACCCGGCGCGACGCCGCCGAGATCCTCGACACCCAGCGCTCCGAGCACCTGCGGATGATGCGGATCCTCACCGACCGCAAGCGCAAGGGCGACCTCGCCGACCAACTGATCTGCGACCACGCCCTGTTCCACCTCGAGGCCGACCTGCGCTGGCTGGAACTGACCGCCGCACGCCTCGACAAGCTCGCGGAGGCGGTGACCAAGTGACCGCTCCTTCCGGTTCCCTGCTCGTGGCCGAAGGGCTGCGCAAGACGTACGGTCCCACGACCGCCCTCGACGGCGCCGAGTTCTCCATCCACCCCGGCGAGGTCGTCGCCGTGATGGGCCCCTCCGGCTCCGGCAAGTCGACGCTGCTGCACTGCCTCGCCGGGATCGTCACGCCCGACGAGGGCTCGATCCGCTACGACGGCCGGGAGATGGCCACGATGAGCGACGCCCAGCGCAGCGCGCTGAGACGCTCGGAGTTCGGGTTCGTCTTCCAGTTCGGCCAGCTCGTGCCCGAGCTCACCTGTGTCGAGAACGTGGCCCTGCCGCTGCGTCTGAACGGCACGTCCCGCAAGGCCGCCGAGCGTACGGCGCTGTCCTGGATGGAGCGCCTGGAGGTCGACGGGATAGGCAGGAAGCGGCCCGGTGAGGTCTCCGGCGGTCAGGGGCAGCGGGTCGCCGTGGCGCGGGCGCTGGTCACCAGTCCGCGGGTGCTGTTCGCCGACGAGCCGACCGGCGCGCTGGACTCCCTCAACGGGGAGCGCGTGATGGAGCTGCTGACGGACGCGGCCCGCTCGACCAACGCGGCCGTCGTCCTGGTCACCCACGAGGCGCGGGTCGCCGCCTACTCCGACCGCGAGATCGTCGTACGGGACGGGAAGTCCCGGGACATGGAGCGCGTCGTATGAGGCTCCGTCAGTGGTCCAGGGATCTGGCCATGGGCGTCGGGTTCGCGTTCACCGGCCGGGGCGGCTGGGTGCGGGCGGTGCTCATGGCGGTCGGCGTCGGGCTCGGTGTGGCGCTGCTGCTGCTCACCACCGCGCTGCCGAGCGCGCTGACCGCCCGGGACGAGCGCGAACGGGCGCGCACCGACTTCACGTTCAGTGAGACGACGCCGCCGAAGACGGACGCCACCCTGCTCGTCGCCAACGTCGGCACCACCTTCCGCGACAAGGACATCCGCGGCCGGGAGCTGGAGCCGGAGGGCGCGAAGGCTCCGCTGCCGCCGGGCGTGGCGGAGTTCCCGGCGGCGGGCGAGATGGTCGTCTCCCCCGCGCTGAAGGAACTGCTGACGTCGGCGGACGGGGCACTGCTGCGCGAGCGGCTGCCCGACCGGATCGTCGGCACCATCGCCGAGCCCGGCCTGATCGGCTCTCACGAACTCGCCTTCTACCGGGGCGGCGAGGAACTCGCGTCAAGGCTCGACGGCGGCCGGGTCGCGCGGATCGAACGGTTCGGGGAGGAGATTCCGGGCACGTCCGAGCCCTGGGACCCCGTCCTGCTCCTGCTGATCCTGGTCGTCTTCGTGGTGTTGCTGATGCCGGTGGGTGTCTTCGTCGCCGCGGCCGTACGGTTCGGCGGGGAGGGGCGTGACCGGCGGCTCGCGGCGTTGCGGCTGGTGGGCTCCGACCGTCATATGACCCGCCGGGTCGCGGCGGGCGAGGCACTCGCCGGGTCCGTGCTGGGCCTGGTCTTCGGTACCGGTTTCTTCCTGATCGGCCGGGAGATCGCAGGCTCGGCCGAAGTGTTCGAGGTCAGCGTGTTCCCCAGCTACCTCAACCCCTCTCCCGTCCTTGCCGCACTGGTCGCTCTCGCGATCCCGGCAGCGGCCGTCCTGGTCACCCTGTTCGCCCTGCGCGGTGTGGTGATCGAGCCGCTCGGCGTGGTCCGCACGGCGAAACAGCACCGCCGCCGGCTGTGGTGGCGGCTGCTGCTGCCGCTGGCCGGCCTCGCGATGCTGGCTCCGATGATCGGCCAGGGCAGCGACGGCGGCGACTTCAACCAGTACCTGGTCGTCGGCGGCGTGATGCTGCTGCTCATCGGCGTCACCGCGCTGCTGCCGTGGATCGTCGAGGCGGTCGTGGCCCGGCTCGGAGCCGGCTCGGTGTCCTGGCAACTGGCCGTCCGCAGGCTTCAGTTGAGCAGCGGTACGGCGGCTCGCACGGTCAACGGCATCGCGGTGGCGGTGGCCGGCGCGATCGCGCTGCAGATGCTGTTCGCCGGTGTGGAGGACGACTTCACCGTCGAGTCCGACCAGGATGTCTCGCGGATCCAGATGCAGGTGTCCGTGCCGGAGGGCATGCCGCTCACCGAGGCCGCGGCGGAGTTCCGGCGGACCGAGGGGGTGCGCAGGGTGTATGCGTACTCGGAGGGCTATGTGGGCGAGCGGCGCTCGGATCCCGAGCTCAGCACCACGGTGACCGTGGGCGACTGCGCCTCGCTGCGGGAGATGGCGAAGCTGCCGTCCTGCCGTGACGGTGACGTGTTCGCCGTGTCGGGCGCGGAATACGACACTGACACGGAAACCATGGCGAAGCCCGGCCGGACGGTGTACTTCGACCCCACGTACGAGGGCAGCCCGAAGGGCGCGGAGACCGCGTGGACCCTGCCGGCCGTGAAGCGGGCGAAGGCGGCCCTGGACATGACCGGGAGCGAGCGCGGCGGCCTCCTCGTCACTCCTGAGGCACTGCCCGCGGCGGCCCTGGAGAGCCTGACCGGCCAGGTCTATCTCCGCCTCGACGAGTCCGTGCCGGACGTACGCGACTTGGTACGCAACACGGCGGCGGCCGTCGATCCGCTCGCCGAGCCCATGCTGTGGGTGTCCAGCCAGCGCTCCGACCGCTACGAGAGCATCCGCACCGGCCTGCTCGTCGGCGCCACCTGCGTCCTGGCCCTCATCGGCGCGAGTCTGCTCGTCTCCCAGCTGGAACAGCTCCGGGAGCGCAGGAAGCTGCTGTCCGCCCTGGTCGCCTTCGGCACCCGGCGCCGCACGCTGAGCCTGTCGGTGCTGTGGCAGACGGCGATCCCGATCGTGCTCGGCCTGACCCTGGCCTCCATGGTGGGCCTCACCCTGGGTGCGGTGCTGCTGAAGATGACGGCCACCCCGGTGAGCGTCGACTGGGTGAGTGTGCTGGCGATGACCGGCATCGGCGCGGGCGTGGTCCTGCTGGTGACGCTGCTCAGCCTGCCGCCGCTGCTGCGGCTGATGCGCCCGGAGGGCCTGCGCACCGAGTGATTCAGTCGGCGCCGTCCACCACCCGTACGGGCTGCGGCCGCAGTGCCTCGCGCAGTGCGGCCGCCAGCTCCTCGTACTCGCCGCCGCGCGCCGCGCCGGTGCGCATGGCCAGGGCGATACGCCGGGTCGGCGCGGGATCGGCGAAGTAGCCGGTGAGGAGCTGGTTGCTGCGGCTCGTCTCGACCTTGACGGCGGTACGCGGCAGCAGGGTGCACCCGAGCCCACCGGCGACGAGCTGGACGAGGGTGGACAGCCCGGCGGCCGTGGTGGTGACGGGCGCATCCTCACGCCCCGCCTCCCGGCAGATGTCGAGGGCCTGGTCGCGCAGGCAGTGCCCCTCGTCGAGCAGCAGCAGGTTGAGCTCTCTGAGCGCCTCGCGCGGAATGCCCTCCCGCCCGCCGAGCCAGTGGTCCAGCGGCGTGACGAGCACGAAGTCCTCGTCGAAGAGGGGCAGTTCCGACACCCCCGGCACCCCGAGCGGGACGGCGAGCAGCAGCAGGTCCAGCCGGCCGGAGGTGAGCCCGTCGAGGAGGTTGGCGGTCTGCTCCTCGTGCACCTGGAGGTCGAGGTCGGGATAGCGGTCGTGCACCAGTCGCAGCACGGTCGGCAGGAGATAGGGCGCGACGGTCGGAATGACGCCCAGCCGCAGGGCCCCGGTGAAGGGCGCACGCACCGCCTCGGCCTCCTCCATCAGGGCGCCCACCTCGCTCAGCACCGCCTTCGCCCGTACGGCCAGCCGCTCACCGGCGGGCGAGAGCAGCACCTTGCGGGTCGTACGCTCGAGGAGAGTGATGCCGAGGACCTCCTCCAGGGCGGAGACGGCGCCGGAGAGGGCAGGCTGGCTCATGCCGATCGCGGCGGCGGCGTCACGGAAGTGCAGATGCTCGGCCACCGCGGCGAAGGCACGCAACTGGGCAAGACTGGGCTGCCTCCTCTTGCCCACGTTACTGACGGTCACTGATAGCTACCTCCGATCAACCCGACCGAGTGTAGCTATTTCCGTAATCAATGCGCGTTGTGCCACGATCATCGACGTCCAACCCCATGGGAAACGCCCACACAATGGGCGTTTCTTCGCTGCAAGGAGAGCTAGTGCTCACTGTCGGTGACAAGTTCCCCGAGTTCGAACTGACTGCCTGCGTCTCACTGGAGAAGGGCCAGGAGTTCGAGAAGATCAACCACAAGACCTACGAGGGCAAGTGGAAGGTGATCTTCGCTTGGCCCAAGGACTTCACCTTCGTGTGCCCGACCGAGATCGCGGCCTTCGGCAAGCTGAACGAGGAGTTCGCCGACCGCGACGCCCAGGTCCTCGGCTTCTCCGGTGACTCCGAGTTCGTGCACCACGCCTGGCGCAAGGACCACGACGACCTGCGTGACCTGCCGTTCCCGATGATGGCCGACTCCAAGCACGAGCTGATGCGCGACCTCGGCATCGAGGACGAGGAGGGCTTCGCCAAGCGCGCCGTCTTCATCGTCGACCAGAACAACGAGATCCAGTTCTCGATGGTGACCGCCGGCTCCGTCGGCCGTAACCCCAAGGAGGTCCTGCGGGTCCTCGACGCGCTCCAGACGGACGAGCTGTGCCCGTGCAACTGGAGCAAGGGCGACGAGACCCTGGACCCGGTCAAGCTGCTGGCCGGTGAGTGACTGACATGTCCCTCGACTCCCTGAAGTCCTCGATTCCGGACTACGCCAAGGACCTGAAGCTCAACCTGGGCTCGGTCATCGGCAACTCCGAGCTGCCGGCGCAGCAGCTGTGGGGCACAGTGCTGGCGACCGCCATCGCCTCCCGCTCCCCCATCGTCCTGCGCGAGCTGGAGCCGGAGGCCAAGGCGAACCTGTCGCCCGAGGCCTACACGGCGGCGAAGGCGGCGGCCGCGGTCATGGCGATGAACAACGTCTTCTACCGCACGCGCCACCTGCTGTCCGACCACGAGTACGGCACCCTGCGCGCCGGCCTCCGGATGAACGTCATCGGCAACCCCGGTGTCGACAAGGCCGACTTCGAGCTGTGGTCCTTCGCCGTCTCCGCCATCAACGGCTGCGGCATGTGCCTCGACTCGCACGAGCAGGTCCTGCGCAAGGCCGGCATCGACCGCGAGGTCATCCAGGAGGCCTTCAAGATCGCCTCCGTCATCCAGGCGGTCGGCGTCACGCTGGACGCCGAGGCGGTACTGGCCGAGTAGCCGGACCAAGCCATGTGCGGGCCCCGTTCACCTTCGTGGTGGGCGGGGCCCGGTCCGTTGCCGCGGGAGTCCTGCGGAGACCGTCAGTGCGCGTCCGACGGGGGATTGGGCGGCGCCGGGGCGATGGACGTCGCCGTCGCGCCGTGCGGCTGGGGGGAGTTCCGTAGCGCCTCCTGGGAGTACGACCGCAGATAGCCGACCACCGTGTTGGTCACCGCCACCAACGGCACCGCCACCACCGCGCCGCCGATCCCGGCCACCAGGCCCCCGGCCGTCACGGACAGCACCACAGCCAGCGGATGCACCCGCACCGCCCGTCCCAGAATGAACGGCTGCAGGATGTGTCCCTCGATCTGCTGGACCGCGAGGACGACCACCAGCGTCATCACGCCCGTGAAGACGCCCTGCGTCACCAGCGCGACCACGACCGCCAGCGCCCCGGACACCACCGCACCCACCAGCGGGACGAAGGCGCCGAGGAAGATCAACACGGCGAGCGGCACGGCCATCGGGACGTCCAGGAAGTAGATCCCCAGGCCGATGAAGATCGCGTCGATCAGCGCCACCACCACCGTGCCGCGCACATACGCCGTCAGGGTCCGCCAGGCCCGAGGCCCCGCCCCGGCGACTCCGGGCCGTGCTGCCGTCGGCACCAGCTTCAGCGTCCACTGCCAGATCCGCGGTCCGTCGTAGAGGAGGAACAGCGTCGAGAAGACCGCGAGCAGGATCCCGGTCAGCGCCTCGACGACGACCGTCACGCCCTCCAGCCCCGCGGACGTGATCTGTTCGGTGTTCGCCCCGATCGCCTCCCTCAGGTTCTCGGCGATGTCGTTGATCTGCTTGTCGGTGACGTGGAAGGGGCTGGCGAGCAGCCACCGGCGCAAGTCGTCGATGCCGTCCTGGATCTGGTCGGAGAGGTTGTCGATGTTCTCCATGATCTGCCAGGTCACGAACCAGCCGATGAGCCCCATGACGACGAAGCCGAGGATCGCGGTGAGCACCGTGGCCGGCCCGCGCGGCACCCCGTAGCGCCGCAGCCGCGCCACCGTCGGCTGCAGCAGAGCGGTGATGAACAGCGCCGCGACAAAGGCCAGCACCAGCAGCTGTACGGCACTGATGACCCGCATCAGCACCCACAGCGTGCCCGCCAGCACCAGCAGCCGCCACCCGGCCTCGGCGGCGACCCGCACGCCCCACGGCACGGCCTGCGCCGGATCGGGCCGGACGAACGTAGGCGCGGCGGCCTCCTCGGCGGGTGCGGACGTCTGCGCGGCGGCCGCCGGCTCCGGCTCGGCGTGCTCCTTCTCCGCCTCGGCCCGGCGTTCCTCCCACCGCTGGCCCATATCTGCCAGCCGGGTCCCGAGCCGGCTCAGCCACTGTGGCACTCGCGACATGATCCGTCCCTTTCCCCCGTCTGTCCCCACCGCTCCCCCTGGAGTCGTTCCGTCCGACCGTACATGGCCGAAGCCCCTCACCGAAGGACGGTGAGGGGCTCGGAAAAGTTGAGCGGGGGTCGGCTCAGTACCAGTGGTTGGCCTGCCAGAACGACCAGGCGTCACAGGGACTGCCGTAGCGCTCGTTCATGTAGTTGAGGCCCCACTTGATCTGGGTGGCCGGGTTGGTCTGCCAGTCGGAACCGACGGAGGACATCTTGGAGCCGGGCAGCGCCTGGAAGAGGCCGTAGGCACCGGAGGAGGGGTTGACCGCCCGGTAGTTCCAGTCGGACTCGTGGTCCACGATGTTGCTGAAGCACTGGAACTGCCCGCTCGGCACCATCGAGGCCGCCATCGACTGGATCTCGGCGATGGTGTACGAGCTCTGGACGGCGAAGTCGGACGCGTCCCGGGCGGCGTCGCGGCTGGCCGCCTGCTCCGCCTCCTCGCGCTCCTTGGCTTCCTGAGCTGCCTGGGCCGCCTTCTCGGCGGCCTCCTTCTTCGCGATCGCGGTTTCGGCGGCCGCCTTGCGGGCCGCCTCCTCGGCGTCCTTCTTGGCGCTCGCGTCGGCGGCGATGGCCTGCACGTCGGCCTGCTGCGTCAGGGACGCGGTCTGCACCTGGGCCTGCTGGCCCGCGGGTATGTCCGCGAGGAGCGTCAGGTCGGTTGCCGCCGCCTCGGCGTCGTTGTTCTGCGCGGTGCTGCCCGAGGCAACGCCGACGACGCTTCCGACTGCGGTGACCGCGGTGGCCGAGGCCACTGCGAATCCCCGGACCGAAATCCGGCTCACACGGTTTCCTTCCAGCATCGCCCGCTTCGGTGACCCTGGCGGACGCAATCGTGCCCCTGGCACTGGCCTCCCCAACTGCGGGGTCACGGGAGGCGCGGGCCCGGTGGGCAACTCCCCGCAGGGGAGCGCCGCATGGTGCTCGGGCGGCATACGACGGAGCTATGGAGTTAGCGGTGTTGCCTTCGTTGTGCCGTACCGCTGGGGGTACAGGTGTGTCGTATGCGGGGCCTGACAGGAGTGAGACTCTGCCGTAACCGGACGGCGGGTGGCAATTCTGAGTTGCGTGTGAAAGCTCACATCCTGTTTGGCCCTGGGATTTTTGAGAAACCGTGACGCGCGAAGGCGCCGCCCGACTAGGCTCTCGGCCTTTGCCGGACGGCGCCAACTACCGCGTAACCACCCCGAGATGGGGCGTGAGGGTCAGATCTGCCCGTCCTCCAGCATTTCGGTCACAAGCGCCGCGATCTGGGACCTCTCGGACCGCGTCAGTGTGACATGCGCGAAGAGCGGATGCCCCTTCAGTTTCTCGACGACGGCGACGACACCGTCGTACCGACCCACGCGCAGATTGTCCCGCTGTGCCACGTCATGGGTCAGAACGACCCGTGAATTAGCGCCGATTCGGGACAGAACGGTGAGAAGTACATTCCGTTCCAGTGACTGCGCCTCGTCCACGATCACGAACGCGTCGTGCAGCGACCGTCCGCGGATGTGCGTGAGCGGCAGCACCTCCAGCATCCCGCGCGCGGTGACCTCTTCGATGACCTCGCGGCTGGTGACCGCGGACAGCGTGTCGAAGACCGCCTGAGCCCAGGGGCTCATCTTCTCGGCCTCGCTGCCGGGCAGATAGCCGAGCTCCTGCCCGCCCACCGCGTACAGCGGACGGAAGACCATGATCTTCTCGTGCTGACGGCGCTCCAGGACCGCCTCCAGACCCGCGCACAGTGCCAGCGCCGACTTGCCGGTGCCGGCCCGGCCGCCCATCGACACGATCCCGATGTCCGGGTCGAGCAGCAGATCCAGCGCGATGCGCTGCTCGGCACTGCGGCCCTTGATGCCGAACGCCTCCCGGTCGCCGCGCACCACCCGGACGTTGCCCTCCGGGGTCACCCGGCCGAGCGCCTTGCCGCGCTCGGACTGGATGGTCAAGCCGGTGTGGACGGGCAGGTCGGCGGCCTCGGGGACGTAGACGTGGCCTTCCTCGAAGAGGATGTCCACCTGCTCGCCGGGCAGGGTCAGTTCGGACATTCCGGTCCAGCCGGAGGCGTCCGTGATGGCCAGCTCCGCGCGGTACTCCTCGGCGAGGAGGCCGACCGACGACGCCTTGATCCTGAGCGGGAGGTCCTTCGACACGACGGTGACGTCGAACCCCTCGGCCTGCAGGTTGCGGGCGACCGCGAGGATGCGGGAGTCGTTGTCCCCCAGGCGGTAGCCGGTGGGCAGCACGCTGGGGTCCGAGTGGTTGAGCTCGACACGCAGGGTGCCGCCGAGGTCCCCGATCGGGATGGGGGCGTCGAGACGGCCGTACCGCACCCGGAAGTCGTCGAGCAGGCGCAGTGCCTGCCGGGCGAAGTACCCGAGTTCGGGATGGTGCCGCTTGGCCTCCAGCTCCGTGACCACGACGACGGGGAGCACGACCTCGTGCTCGTCGAAGCGGTTCAGGGCGTTCGGGTCGGCCAGCAGGACGCTGGTGTCGAGAACATAGGTGCGCCGGTCTGGCTTGTGGCGCTTTGTGCTGGTCACCACGGAAGGACGTACCCCCTCGGATGAGGTCGGGGAGCGACGGAGACGATCTGGACCGGTCGACGGCTCCGATGCACGGGCCGAGAACCGGCCCTCAGTTGCTTCGTCCGTGCTGTGACCGCACGATCGGGCTGGTGCAAGGGGCCTCCCGGGCGGACGGCCCCGTGCCGCCCGCTGAGATCCGACACCCGTGGTTCGGGTGTCGACCTGATTGCCTTATGCCCTCGAACATGCGCTGCCATGCCACGGCATATGACGGCGCCCCGGTGAACTCCTCGTGAAGCGGGGTACGTCCGCTGCTGCGGGGGTTCGTCCGTCAGCCGCCGTAACGACGGTGGCGTGCCGCGTAGTCACGCAGGGCGCGCAGGAAGTCGACCTTGCGGAAGGCCGGCCAGAAGACCTCACAGAAGTAGTACTCGGAGTGGGCCGTCTGCCAGAGCATGAATCCGGACAGCCGCTGCTCACCGCTGGTGCGGATCACCAGGTCGGGGTCGGGCTGGGCACCCGTGTAGAGGTGCCGGCCGATCATGTCGACGTCGACGGTCTCGGCGACGTCCTCGATGGACCTGCCCTTGTCGGCGGCGTCCAGCAGCATCGAGCGGACGGCGTCGGCGATCTCCTGGCGGCCGCCGTAGCCGATGGCGACGTTGACGAGTATCCCGTCGACGTGCGCCGTGGCCTCCTCGGCCTCCTTGAGCGTGGTCTGCATCTGCTGCGGCAGCAGATCGAGGGTGCCCACGTGGTGGACGCGCCAGCGGCCGTCGGCGGCGAGAGTGCGCACGACGTCCTCGATGATCCCGAGCAGCGGGACGAGCTCCTCCTGGGGGCGGTCGAAGTTGTCCGTCGACAGCAGCCAGAGGGTGACGACCTCGACGTCCGTCTCGGAGCACCAGCCGAGGAACTCCTCGATCTTCTCCGCGCCGGCCCGGTGACCGTGAACAGTGGTGGAGCCCGCGGCCTTCGCCCAGCGCCGGTTGCCGTCCATGATGACGCCGATGTGCTTGGGCACCTGAGCGTGGTCCAGGTGGCCTTCCACCCGGCGTGCGTACAGCCTGACCAGCAGGCCGCGCAGCTTGTCGCGCAGGTTCACGTGAATGTCAGCCCCTCCGTACGGTGGCGGTCCCCGCGGGCGGAAGCCTACCCCTGCGGGGCTTGGGCGGGGTTTTGTGGGTGCGGTTGGGGGTGGGCTGGTCGCGCAGTTCCCCGCGCCCCTGGGGGGCGTGGAGGTGAGCCGCGTTTGTAAGGCACCCCTCGTGGGAGAAAGAAACGGGCCGGTCCGTGGGGGGGAGACGGACCGGCCCGAGGGGGGGTTTCCACCATAACCCTTCGTAAGGGATGCTGCGTGCATCGGCGCGCAATAACTACTCTCCGGAATCGTCCGGCAACGCGTCGGTGGCCGCGGAATATGCGGCTCACAGGGGTTTCACAGCCGGCGCATGGCCGAAACGCGAATGTCCCCCTGATGGGCGAACGGCCCTACGGGGGCTTGACGATCAGAGCACCGCGCAGCCCCCTCCACTGCGCGGTGCGGCCCGCGCGGCTTTGCTCACGCGAATTACCTTGGTCTGAACTTACGTGAAGGTGTCGATGTGAATCCAGGGGCTGCCGGTAACGATGTGAAAACTCCGTGACCTGCGTGGAGGACAGAATCCGACCTAGAACCGGCCTAGCGTCCCTCGCATGACTGTGCGGAGCAGAGGGATCACTTGGGAGCAGGCGAGTGCGCGGCGGCTCGAGCGACAGTTCCTGGCCAGTCCGGCCGCGGCCGGGACACCGGTCGCCGACGTCGTCGCCGCGATGCTCGGGGCGCATGCGCAGGTGCTGTCCGCGGCCGAGCTGTCGGTGGGGGCGAGGGCCGCAGGGGTGACCCGGGCGGACGTGCGCACCGCACTGTGGGAGGAGCGGTCTCTGGTCAAGACGTACGGACCGCGCGGGACCGTGCATCTGCTCGACGTACATGAGCTCCCGGTCTGGAGTGTCGCGCTGACCGCGGTGCCGACCGGGCCGAACAACTTCCCGCCGGACGTCCGGCTCACCGACGAGCAGACCGAGCAGGTCGTGGCGGCCATCGGCGACGCACTCACCGACGCGTGCCTCACGGTGGACGAGCTGGGCGAGGAAATCGTCGCGCGCACCGGTCCCTGGGCCGGGGAGCGGGTGATGCCCGCCTTCCAGGACCTCTGGCCGCGCTGGCGGACGGTGCTGCATCGGGCCGGCCAGTCAGGCGCCCTGTGCTTCGGCCCCAACCGCGGTCGCCGGACGACGTACACCCGCCCGCCCCGCTGCACGCCGCTGCCGCAGGAGGAGGCGGTGCGCACCCTCGTACGCCGCTATCTGCACGCCTACGGGCCGGCGACACCGCAGCACTTCGCCAAGTGGCTGGCCGGGCCCGCCGGTTGGGCCGCCGAGCTGTTCGCGTCGCTGGCCGCTGCCGGGGAGATCGAGGAGGTCCTCTTCGAGGGCACGCGCGCGTGGGTGGCGGCCGGCGACACGGCGTTCCCGAAGGGCCCGGTGCGGGGCGTACGCCTGCTGCCGTACTTCGACGCGTACGCCATCGCCGCCCAGCCGCGCGAGCTGCTGTTCCCGGGGCCCGCCTACGAGCGGGCGCTGGCCCGCGGCCAGGCGGGCAACTACCCCGTGCTCCTGGTCGACGGCGTGGTGACCGGGGTCTGGCACCAGCGGCGGCAGGGACGGCGTACGACCATCACGGTGGAGCCGCTGGTCCGACTGACGGCGCGGCAGGAGCGGGAGCTGGGCGAGCAGGCCGAGCGGGTGGCGCAGGTGCTGGAGGCGACGGCCGGGGCGGAGCTGGTGATCGGCGAGGTGACGACGGGGCCGCACGCGTGAGCCGGCCCGCCTAGGCGGCGGGCTTGCGGGCGTCGAAGAGGTGCCGGGTGCTGTGGGCGACGAAGGGGCCCTCGGCGCGGATGCGTTCGTGCAGGGCGCGGAGCTTGTCCTCGTAGGCCTCCACGGTGAAGTCCGGCACCATCCAGATCACCTTCCGCAGGAAGTGGACGACGGCGGCGATGTCGTGGAACTCCATCCGCAGCCGCTGCGCGCGCAGGTCGGCGATCTCCAGGCCGACGGCCTCGGCTTCGGCGCGTTCGTGGTCGGGGTGGCGGGCGTTGCGGTTGTCCTCCGGCTGCGGTCCGAGGAAGTACTCGACGAGTTCGTAGCAGCTGCTGGGGCCGACGTGCTGGGCGAAGTACGTGCCGCCGGGCTCGAGGACGCGGGCGATCTCCGCCCAGCGCGGCCATACGGGGTGGCGGCTGACGACGAGGTCGAAGGCGGCGTCCGCGAAGGGCAGCGGCGCGTCCTCGGGCGCTGCGACGACCGCGACGCCGCGGGGGCGGAGCAGGGCGGTCGCCTTGGCGACGTTCGGCGGCCAGCCCTCCGTCGCGACCGTGAGGCGGGGCGGGTGCGGGGCCGCGCCGAGGGCGAAGTCGAGGACCTCGCCTCCGCCGGTCTGGAGGTCGAGGGCGGCCCTCGCCCGGCCCAGGCGCCCGGCCATCGACTCCGCGTACCGCCACACGGGCCGCTCCTCCGTGGCCCGGCCCTCGAACCAGGAGAAGTCCCAGCCCTCGGTGGGGACGGAGGCCCCTTCGGCGACGAGTTCCTCGAAGGTGCGCTGGTCGTGATCCATGCCGTGATCGTCGCAGGGCTTTGTCAGTGGCCGCTGCTGATTTTCCCGGCAGCAGATCCTCGCCTGCTACGACGGTGCCCGCGCCGCGGCCCTACGGGAGCAGAGGCCGCACCTCCCGCGCCGTGAAACGCAGGAAGCCCTCGGGGTCGGGTTCGTCGGCCGTCGGCTGGAGGATCACCGAGTCGGCGCCGGCCTCGCCGAGGCGTCGGACAGCCTCGGCCACGGTGGCCGCGTCACCGGCGACACCCAGGTGGGGGACGGCGGCGAGACCCTCGGCGGTGAGTTCGGCGTGCAGCCGGGTGGCGGCGGCGGGGCCGGTGGCGGTGAGGAGGTAGACGACGATGCGGTGCGGGCCGGTGCGGTCGGCCGACTTGCGGCCCTCGTCGACGAGTTGACGCGCCCGGCGTACGCCCTCGGGCGGTGTGGCGGCGGTGAGAATCGTGCCGTCCGCCGCCTCGCCGGAGAGCCGGAGCGTACGCGGGCCGGTGGCGCCGGCGAGCACCTCGACCGGGGTCTGCGGCGGCCAGTCGAGGGCGACGTCGTCGAGCATGACGTACCGGCCCTCGGTGGTGAGCCGCTCCCCGTTCAACAGGGCGCGCAGCGCAAGGAGATGCTCGCGCAGCAACGTCACCGGCGACTCGACGCGCGCTCCGACCTGCCCCATCCAGTCCTGCACCCCGTGTCCGACGCCGAGGATCGCGCGGCCCGGGAACATACGGTGCAGCGAGGCGGCCTCCATCGCGGTGATGGCGACGTTCCGCAGCGGCACGGGCAGCAGGCCGACACCCACCCGTACCCGTTCGGTCCAGGCGAGAGCGGCCGCGGCCGTGGAGATGCCGCCCTCACGGAAACAGTCCTCCCACAGCCACAGCTGGTCGAGCCCCGTCTCGTCGGCGAGACGGGCGAGGGCACGCAGCCGCTCAGGAGGGAGTTGCGGACGGAACACTGCGCCGAGTTCGGTCATGCCTTCTTCCTATCCGGCGGACGCCCGCCCGAACACCCCCACACGCCGCGCACGGCTCACCCCACCGGTGTCCCACCCGCGTCCCAAGCGCTGCATCGAAGGATGTACGCCGGTTTCGTCCGGCGGCACGAAGATTGCGCCGCGACGCTCCGCGAGCCTGGTGTCATGTCGAACATCCTGCGCGCGTCGGTGGACGCCGCCTCCCCCCACACCTCCCCGCCGGCCCGGCTGCCGCTGCTGGACGTCCTGCGCGGGGCGGCGATCCTCGGCACGCTCATGACCAACGTGTGGATCTTCGCCACCCCGGGCTCCGAGTGGGCATTCCTGCAGGGTGCGGCCACCGCGGACCCGTTAGGCGAGCCCGCGGAGGCGCTCTTCCGGTTTCTCGCCGACGGGAAGTTCCTGACGCTGCTGACGATCCTCTTCGGCGTGGGCCTGGCCATCCAGTACGACTCCGCCGCCCGCCGCGGCACCCCCTGGCCGCGCGGCTACCGGCCCCGCGCTCTCTTCCTCCTCGCCGAGGGCACGCTCCACTTCGTCCTCGTCTTCGGCTTCGACGTGCTGATGGGGTACGCCGTCACGGCCCTGCTCGTCGCCCGGCTGCTGACCCGCTCCGAGCGGGTGCGGCGCGCGGTGCTGTGGACGTCGGTGAGCCTGCACGTGGCCCTGATGTCGCTGATCACCCTCGCCCTGCCGGCCTCCGACTCCGCCTCCGACGAGGCGTCGGTCTCCGCCGAGACCGTGGACCTCTATGCCCACGGCAGCTGGCTCGACCAGGTCGCCTTCCGCCTGGAGAACGCCATCTCCCTGCGCCTGGAGCCGGTCATCTCCTTCGGCCTGCTGGTCTTCCTCTTCCTGCTCGGCGTCCACCTCCACCGCACCGGCGTTTTCACCGCGACCGAGCGGGGCCGTCAGCTGCGTTCCCGGATGGCGGTCCGGGGTCTGGGGCTGGGCATCCCGTTCAACGCGGCCCTCACCCTGGGCGGCGAGGAGTTCTTCTTCCTCGGCCGCTATGTGGCCGCCCCTGTGGTGGCGCTCGGCTACATCGGCCTGATCGGTGTCGTGCTGGACCGCGGGTGGCTCCCCACTCCCCTGACCAACGGCCTGTCGTCGGTCGGCCGCACCGCCCTGTCCTGCTACGTCCTGCAGAACCTGCTGTGCATGCTGGCCTGCTACGGCCTCGGCCTCGGCCTGGCCGAGCGGCTCGCGGACGAGGGGCCCTGGTGGGTGATGACCCTGTGGGCGGCCGTCTGCGCACTCCTCGTCACCGCCTCTACCCTGTGGCTGCGCCGCTTCTCCCAGGGCCCGCTGGAGTCGGCGCAACGGTGGGCGCTGCGCCGCTGACATCGTCGATCCGCCGGTGGGCGTCGCTCCCCGGCGGATACGGTCGGTTCGCACACCGGAGGACCAGAGGCGGACGGCGGAGGTGGCCGGGGCATGGGACGTTGGCGGGACGGGCGGGGCAAGCTGATCGTGCACGGGGACGGAACGCCCACCGCGGTCCCCCTGACGATCCCTCTGGAAATCGCGACGTCCTACCGGGCCCGCACGAAGGGCCTGTTGGGCCGCGACTCCCTGGACGGCGCGATCCTCCTCTCCCCCGCCAACAGCGTCCACACCTTCCGTATGCGCATCCCCATCGACGTCGCCTACCTCGACCGCGAGTTGACGGTCATCGCCGTCCACACGATGAAACCGTGGCGCCTGGGTCTGCCACGGCTCCGCTCCCGGCATGTGCTGGAGGCGGAGGCGGGGGTGATGGCGGGGTGGGGGGTGCGGGTGGGGGTGCGGGTGTCGGTGGAGGGCGGCGGGTAGGCGGCGCGGCGTTCGTCGCGCGCCACTTCTCTACTCCTCCAGTTCGGTGATGGGCCGGTCGGTGACCACCGCGATCATGATCATCGGGGCGTCGCCGTCGTAATGGTTGAGGGAGACGGCGACCCATCGCGATCCGGCGTCCGAGCCTGCAGTCACCGGCCCCCACACGGCCAGATCGCCATAGAAGTCGTGGTCGCTCAGCGCCTGGAACGGCTCCGGCAGCGCTTCCCCCGCCTGCTTCCGGAACAGCGGTACGTGCATGCCCACCACCCGATGCGCGCCCCAACGACGGTCCAGTTCCGCCGCGAGGGAGACCAGGTGCTCCTGGGCCTTGGTGGTGGCCGCGTCCCACTCCCGCCCGTACACTCCGGTGAGGGCCTCGCTCTCCCAGAGCGGGACGAGCACGAAGCCCTCGCCCCTGGTCGCCGACCATTCGCCGGTGTCCGGGGCGCCTTCCCTGGTCGTCGGCCCGGCCGCGGGCAGAGGCTCGGCCAGGAGGGCCTCGAGGTCGGACAGGGCCCGCCCGGTGTCGAAGCCCTCCCCGAACCGGGCGGTCACAGCGCGGCCCGGTCCAGCGGGCGGGGCAGCTGCTCCAGAGCCCCGGCCTCTTTCAGCGCCTGGTACGCCGCGACCACCGCCTCGGTGTCGCCGGGCGCGGCGATCTCCAGGAGCACACCGGCGTCCGGGAGTTCCTTCTGGAGGGCCACGAGCCCGTCGGGAACCCGGGCTGCGCGCCCCGGGGACAGGAAGCCGACCCACCCCACCGACGGCGTACCGACCTTGAAGCCGGCCTCGCTCTTCAGGGCGGCCGTCACGGCCCGGTCGCCGACATCGCCGAAGTCCGGCTGCCATGCCTCGGCGACGGCCGTCAGGAGTTCGGCGTCGGGCAGTCGGAGGTCATCCGGTGCCACCAGGGTGGCCACCATCGACTGGAGCAGGAACTCCGGGGTGCCGCCCGCCAGTCCGGCGACCTCCACCTTCCAGCCCGGGGCGCTGTCGGCGAGCAGACGCAGAGAGGTGCCGTTCGCCGCCGACCAGTCGTCGGCCGCCTGAGCCGTACGCAGCGCCCCCGCGAGGGACGCCTCGTCCGACCGGACGGCCGCGGAGGGCCCGGAGGCGGGAACGGTCCGCCACGTCCACTCCGCGCCGGCGCCCGCCGCCCCGGCCTCCGGGAGGAGCTGGGCGAACCGGTCCAACGTCGCGCTCCAGCGTCCGGCGAGCTCCTCCACCGACTCCTGCCGGGGCCCCCAGAAGCCCCGCACCACTCGTCGCATGCCCTGCTCCTGCCTCCTCGTACGGCTGTCCCCACTTTATGGACGCGGATGCGTCCGCGCCCCGCTAGTCGAACGCCTCGGGCCTGCGGTCGCCGGCGACCGGCTCCGGCGAGGTGTGGACCACCTCGATGTCCAGGCCCGCGTCCTCGAACGCGTCCCTCGCCGCGTCGGCCACCTCCGGATTGGAGAAGTGCCACTCGATGCCCCTGCCCCGCGCCGCCTCCGACTGCCGGCGGGCCTCCGTGAGCAGCCGTTCGCGGCCGGACGGGGTGAGTTCCGTCCGATCGGCGGTCAGGAAACTGTCGTAACCGTTCTTGGCCTCCAGATACGTCCCCCGGGAGCCGTCCCAGCCGTCGAACTCGACGTCCGGCACGTCCGGGTCGGGGTGCGGGACGACGTACTCGTACCCGCGCTGCGTACCGGTGACCTGCTCCTGGTAGCGCAGCCAGGACTCGTTCCTCCAGTTGGGCTCGGGGTTCCGGTCCCGACCGGCCCAGAAACCGTCGCCGCCGTCGGCGTCTCCGTAGGTGCGGCTCTCCAGGTCGTCGGCCCAGTCGGGCGGGTTGTAGTTGCGCGGGTCGCGGGTGTCGCCGTGCTCGGGTTCGGGCCACTGCCGCCGGTTCTCCAGGGCCTGCTGGGCCCGCGCCGGCTCCTCTGCGCGCTTGCGTTCCAGGTAGGCCTGCCGCTCCTGCTCGCGCGCCTGCCTCGCCTGTTCCCTGGCCTCCTCGTCGCAGCCGCCGTTCGCCCGTACGCCGTAGGGGACGCGGGCGGGCGCGGCGGCGAGAACGGTGGTGCCGGAACCGGCGTCACCACTGAGGCCGGGGGCCGTGCCGTACGGGACGTCCCGAACCGGAGCGGTGATGGTGCAGCCCGTCCTACGGGCCGCCTCCTCCGCCTCGTCCGCCGCCTCGTCGGCCCGCCTCGCCGCATCCTCCAGCGCGTCGAGATCGCCGGCCCTGGCCGCCCGCCGCGCGTCCTGCGCCGCCTCGGCCGCGTTGTCGGCGAGTCGGCTCAGTTTGCCGAGGGTGCCGGCCTTCTCGGCGACCTTCGCGACGTTGTAGCCGGGAATGAACAGCGAACCGACGTTCCAGAGGACGGTGGTGACGGCACGCGTCTCATTGCCGCTGTTCCACTGATCCACGACGTCGTCGCCGACGAACATGTCGAACAGAACCGTGCCACCGGTTCCCAGCGAAGCGCCGCCCCAGTCCAGGACCGCGCCCGGATAATCGCCGTCGCCCCACATGTCGCGGGCGTCCGCGGTGCTGTCCCACCACTCCTCGCCCAGCGAACGGCCGTAGTCCATCAGGCCGTTCCAGGTGTCGACCGGGTTGGTGACCGTGTTCCAGATCCCGGCGAGGTCGCCGCCGATACCGTCGACGAAGAGTCCTTCACCGACCTGCGTGACCTGATCACCGGCGCAACTGAAGAACGCGCCGAAGCCGGAGAAACAGCCCTCGCCGTCGTCCCCGCCCTCGTCGCCCTCGTCGCCCCCGTCGTCGGCGGTGGGGTCTTCGTACGGGGGCTCGTCGATCTCGTCCTCGGCGGAGACGGGGTCGGTTACGGAGGGGTCGTCGGGGGCGGGGTCGTTGGGGCTGTCGGGGGCGGGATCCTCGGCGGAGGGGTCGTCGGACGTGGAGCCGTCGTCGGCAGGAGGGGCGTCGTCGCCGCTGCCTGGGCCGTCGTTGCCGCCATCGCTGCCGCTGTCGCCGTTGCCGTCGCTTCCGTCCCCGGCCGTGACATCGCCACCCCCTTCCGGAGCCGGACACGCCGTACCGGTCACCCGGCACACCTGCGCCTGAATCCCGGTGAGGATCTGCGTACCGAGCCCGCTGACGACGAGCGCCCCGACGATGGCGACGACGACCGCGACAAGTCCCGCGTACTCCACCGCGGTCTGTCCCTCGTCCCGGCGCCAGCGGATCATCCGGGACAGGGAGAACGGACGGCGGGCAGGCCGATCGGATACGGGAAGGCGATACCAGTCGCGACTCTCCGACCGCGTCAGAAAGTACAGAATCAGGACAGGCAGCAGGAGTTGGGTGAACCCCCGGGCCGACCCGTCGGTGAGGTTGGACAAGGAGCCCAGAACCAGCCACGCCTGTACGGCAATCAGCCCGCCCCAGACCCAGCTCCCGCCCACCCGGGTACGCCGGGCCAGCCACCACCCGAGCACCCCGGGCGTGGCCGCGTACGCGACGTGCGCCAGCAGCCAGCCATCCACTGCGTCCACGGAGGCCGCCGTGAGGAGCAGGCCGAGCCCGCCCACGACGGTGACCGCGAACAGCACATGGACGAGAACAAGAGCCGCCGACAGCGGCCCGGGCATGTCCCGCCGCCCATGCCGTTCCGACGGCCCCGCACCCCCGAACTCCGGCACTCCCCCGACCGAGGCCATGCCCCCGCCTCCTCAACTCAGGCCGGATAGAGGCACGTTCAGCCCCTACCTCACCGCCAGAGGCTAGGGAGGGGACCACCTGCGGACATGGGCCCGAGGACCCAAATCCACGCCCACTCCACAGGCACCGGGTGGGTCAGGTGGTCGGAGATAGGGTGAATCCCGCACGTGACGGACAGGAGGCTGAGGTGGCCGAGACGACGCGGACCGAGACGACGGTCGCCGAGGTGATGGCCGAGCTGGCCGAGCTCGAGGACCCGAAGACACGCGCGGTGAACGAGAAGCACGGTGACGATCACGGTGTGAACCTCAGCAACTTGCGCGCGCTCGCGAAGCGGCTGAAGACGCAGCAGGAACTCGCGTGCCGGCTCTGGGAGACGGATGACACCGCGGCGAGACTGCTGGCCATCCTGATCTGCCGCCCGAAGGCGTTCGAGCGTGACGAGTTGGACGTCATGGTGCGCGAGGCGCGCGCACCCAAGGTGCACGACTGGCTCGTGAACTACGTGGTGAAGAAAAACCCGCACGCCGAAGAGTTGCGCCTGGCCTGGTCCGCCGATCCGGATCCAGTGGTCGCGAGTGCCGGCTGGGCACTGACCACCGAACGCGTGACGAAGAAGCCCGAGGGCCTCGACCTCGCAGGACTGCTCGACGTCATCGAGGCGGAGATGAAAGACGCCCCGGATCGCCTGCAGTGGGCGATGAATCACTGCTTGGCTCAGATCGGGATCGAGCACGCCGAGCACCGCACCCGTGCAATCGACATCGGTGAGCGCCTGGAGGTACTCAAGGACTACCCGACTTCCCCGGGCTGCACGTCTCCGTTCGCGCCCATCTGGATCACCGAGATGGTGCGCCGACAGCACGACAAGTAGGAAGGTTCGCGCTCATGCTCGTGCCGCTACTCCCTCAGAACGCGGCACCCGATAGGAACCGGCTGTGAGGGGCCTCACCTCGCCTACAGCCTTCAGGCGTTCACGGTCCAGCGCAGATGTGCGGGCGTGACGGCGAGCTCGTCCTGGATGCGCGGCAGTGCGATGTTCACGGACGAGTCGTCCAGCACCTGCAGTAGCTGGGCCGGCGCGATCACCAGCGGCGGGACCGTCTCACTGCCGGCTTGCGCCAGTTCCTTGATGCCGGGAGTTCCGTGTATCGCGGGCGTATCGAAAATCGCATACGCCACCGCAACGGCCCTCCGTCTCCAATGAGGGCATGAACCACGACGCATCCCTGTCAACACGGCCCCGCCGCGCGCGCAGGATCGTGCTCCTCAGCCTGGCGATCCTCGGCTTGGCGGGCGCCGTGTTCATCGTGCGGGGGCCGCTCATGATGTCCGCTCCGAGGTGCATGGCCGGGCGGTGGCACGGCTGCTTCGACACGTTCAACGGTGTGGTGCTCATGACGCTGGTCGCGCTGCCGTTGGCCGGGCTGGTGGTGTGGGCGCTGGCGCGCCGTCGGCGTGCCGCCGGCGTCACCTCGGCGTGGCGGATGTCGCTGGCCGAGGTGGGCATGGTCCACGGGACGGTGCCGTTCCTGTGGCTGACCATGATGCCGGGCGCCGGGGCCGGCATCGTCCCCGCCCGGGTGAGCCTGGTGCCGCTGCGAGACCTGGTCACGATGGGACCGCTCGGGATCGTCGGCAACCTGCTGGTCTTCGCGGCGCTGGGGTTCTTCGCCCCGATGCGGTTCGCGGCGCTGGCGTCCGTGCCGCGGATCCTGGCGCTCGGGGCGGGCTGCTCGGTCCTGGTCGAAACCGCACAGTACGTCCTGCGGCTGGACCGGGTGTCCTCCGTGGACGACGTACTGGTCAACACCGCCGGCACCGTGCTGGCCGCGCTGGCGTCGCGCCGCTGGTGGCGCACTACGGCGGAAGAGCCGTCGGACCAGCCTCGCCCCGCGCCGGCACCGGCAGGCTGAGTCGCGTGTCCGGTGTGCACACGTCTCTGCATACGTCGGCGATATGTTGCGCTGCTTAGGCTTCGGACATGCGCGTACTGATCGTGGAGGACGAGCCCTACCTGGCCGAAGCCGTCCGTGACGGTCTGCGGCTGGAGGCGATCGCCGCCGACATCGCCGGCGACGGCGACTCCGCCCTGGAACTGCTCAGCGTCAACTCCTACGACCTCGCGGTCCTCGACCGCGACATCCCCGGCCCCTCCGGCGACGAGGTCGCCCGGCGCATCGTCGCCTCCGGCAGCGGCATCCCGATCCTCATGCTCACCGCCGCCGACCGGATCGACGACAAGGCGTCCGGGTTCGAGCTCGGCGCCGACGACTACCTCACCAAACCGTTCGAGCTGCGGGAGCTCGTCCTGCGGCTGAGGGCGCTCGACCGCAGACGCGCGTACGCCCGGCCCCCGGTCCGCGAGATCGCGGGCCTGCGGCTCGACCCCTTCCGCCGGGAGGTCTTCCGCGACGGACGCTACGTCGCGCTCACCCGCAAACAGTTCGCCGTGCTGGAAGTCCTCGTCGCCGCCGAGGGCGGGGTCGTCAGCGCCGAAGAGCTGCTGGAACGGGCCTGGGACGAAAACACCGACCCCCTCACCAACGCCGTCCGCATCACCGTCTCCGCACTGCGCAAACGGCTCGGCGAACCATGGGTCATCGCCACGGTGCCCGGCGTCGGCTACCGCATCGACACCGGGCACCGTGGCGATGAATAGACGCCCAGGACTCAGCGCCCGCCTGAAACTCACCATCAGCTATGCCGGACTCGTCCTCGTCACCGGCGCTGTCCTGCTGGCCGTGGTGTGGGTGTTCCTGCTGCGCTACGTACCCGACAGTCCCCAGGGCTTGCTCGGGATCTCACCCAACCGGTACCTCCTCTCGCGCGTCTTCGGTCGCGCCGCGGCCGTAGCACTGGCCTTGCTGCTCGTGTTCGGCCTCGTCGGAGGATGGATCCTCGCCGGCCGGATGCTCGCACCACTCACACAGATCACGGATGCGGCACGGATGGCCGGGAACGGGTCGCTGTCCCACCGGATCCGTATGAAGGGCCGCCAGGACGAATTCCGTGAACTCTCCGACGCGTTCGACTCGATGCTCGAACAACTCGAGTCCCACGTCGCCGAGCAGCGGAGGTTCGCCGCGAACGCCTCCCACGAACTGCGCACCCCGCTGGCGATCTCGCGGACGCTCCTCGACGTCGCCCGCAAGGACCCCACGCGGGACCGGGACGAACTCATCGAACGCCTGCACGCTGTCAATACGCGGGCGATCGACCTCACCGAGGCCCTCCTGCTGCTCAGCCGCGGCGACCGCGGAAACTTCACCCGCGAGAGCGTCGACCTCTCCCTCATCGCCGAAGAAGCCGCCGAAACGCTGCTTCCCCTCGCCGAACAGCGCCGGATCACGCTCGACGTCACCGGCGGGGCGGCCCGGACCAGCGGCTCCGCGGAGCTCCTGCTGCGGATGGTGACGAACCTCGTCCAGAACGCCATCGTCCACAACCTCCCCGCCGGCGGCACCGTGACGGTCCACACCGAGGCGCACGGCGACACGAGCGTGCTGCGGGTCGAGAACACGGGCCGTCGGCTCCCACCGGAACTGGTACCGACCCTCACCGAACCCTTCCAACGCGGAACGGAACGCGTACGCACCGACGAGCACGCCGGCGTCGGCCTCGGCCTGGCCATCGTGCACAGCATCGTCCGCGCCCACGACGGGACCCTCGACCTCGTCCCCCGCCCCGCCGGCGGTCTCCTCGTCACGGTCCGGCTTCCCGACACGCCGTAGGCATCGTCTCCGAGCGGGGCCCACTGTAGGCAATCAACTGTTGCAGGTCCCGTACGAGGATCAGCTCGTACCGTCCGACAGCGCTGAGGTTGTCGAAGATCCGACGTGCGGTCGCCTCCCGGCGGTCCAGGTCCGCATCGAAGTCCCGAACCGTGAGCAGCGAGTTTCTCCAGGGCGCCGCGAGCGTGCGGTTCGAGTTCACGCAGCTCAGAAGCGGTCGGGACGACCATAGCGGGTGCAACAGGTGTGGTGCACGGAGCCCGGCGCAAGATTCACTCGGCGGGAGACTGCCCGAGGTTGGGCCACCTGCTCAGGCGTTCGCGGGTTGTGTGCCGCTGGCGCTGCTCATCGCGGCACCGGTTAGGACCCGGGGCGCTGGGTGCAGGCCGCAGCAACTCGGCTAGGAGAAGGCGCTGCCTGCACGGCATTGGCTGCTCGAGAACATTCTCGCCCTCAAATCCGCCGTCGAGCACGAGCGGCCGATCAAGCGCACACATGACCGCAAGCGGATCCTCAACCTCGCCGCGACGCCCGCCAGTTCCCCGCCCGCAAAGGCCATCTGAACGTCACCAGAAGCACATTGAGCCTGGAGCCGTCGCTACTGTCGCAGGCCGTCAAGCGGACGCTGACGGCCTGCAGGAGGTCGAGCTCCGCCTTTGGGCCGCCAACGCTCGACGTCGATCCGGAGACGCTGGCCGACCGACGCCGTGCCGAACTCGACGAACTCGGCACGCGCTGGTGGTGAGGCGGCGCCCCTTGATGGTGGCACGGGGCGTCCGGAGTGAGCGCCCCTCGGGGCCGGCTCAACGATTGGAACAGGAACTGTCGTTCGCCGAATTTCATCTTCTCCGCATCAGCGCGCGGTCAGGCCGTGGTGGGCTCGGATTCCCGAACCGCCTGGGACCAGATCATGACTGCTGGTATGACCATGAGGAGCCCAATGGTCAGCAACAGGGTGGCTGAATTCATCAGCACGCCGGCGACTCCGCCGACCGCGAGCCCTGCGGGTACCGCTGTGAGGTTCGCAGCGCGGTAGGAGGCTGTGGCCATGGGCCGTTCCGCGTCGGTGATGGCCCGGGCGCGGAACGTCTGGACTCGGACCAAGACGACACCCGAGCAGAACTCGTCGATGACGAATCCCGCGAGCACAAGCAGCAGTCCCCCGGTGCCGCCCCAGTACGCTCCGAGCCCGATCACTGTGTAGGCGCCGACCGCCCCGCACCCGAACAGCGAGGTCCCCCATCCGCTGCGGAGCGCTCGCGGGAGCCGTTCGGCGACATATGCACCGAGAACGGCGAACAGCACCGAGCAGCTGCGGATGACGCCGTAAGCCGCCGCAGACAGGGGCGTCGTATGAAGCAGCGTGATCAGCAGGACGGCCTCGATGACGCACTGTCCGAAGTTGTACGACAGAGACCAGACGGTAACGGTGCGCAGCGCCGGTGTGCGGAAGTTGACGGCCAGGCCGCCGCGCAGCGTGCTCTTCTGGGCAGGGGCGGCGCCCTCCGCCGGGTCTGCCTGCGTGGGGCCCGGTTCCCCGACCTTTTCGTCGGACTCGCTGCTGCTCGGTACTCGCACGCGCGGGATGCGCGCCAGCAGCCCGCACGCGGCCAGGGCCAGCGCCGCAGCCGAGCCGAACGTGGGCGTCAGGCCGAAAGCGGCCAGGCCGAGGCCGGTCACAAAAGGTGCCGCCGCGTCGGCGGACGACTCTGCCATACCAAGGCGTGAGTAGATCTTTGGCAAGGCTTCGTCGGCGAAAGCCTGTGGGATCAGGACCTGGGTCGAGACCGCGGTCAGGATGGAGCCGCAGGCCAGGGAGATGTTCGCCAGGCAGAAGACGCCGATCGCCACGCCAGGTGCGAAAGCGAGGCCGAGCGCCGCGAGTGCGAAGGCGACTGCTCGCAGCAGCTCGGAGCCGATCATGACGGCCCGCTGGTCGAACCGTTCGACGAGTCGGGCCGCCGGACCGGCCAGCAGCACCTGCGGAGCGAAGCGACAGATGCCGAGCAGCGCGACGATCGTCGAGTTGGCGCCGAGGGAGTCCACGGCGACGAACGGCACCGAGAACTCGACGGCGGCGATGGCGAAGAACGAGAGAAAGTTCGCCACCGGCAGAGATACCGCCAGCGAGTCGCTCCTTCTCAGTGGTTCGGTGGTGGTCGTCATCCGTTCTCGGGCTCTTCTCAGGTGTCTGTTCTCGGGTGTTCGGTTTCTCAGGCTTCCGCCAGTACGCCGGTGCGCAGGCACTCGACGACGTCGGCGGCGGTGCTGTCGGTCAGCACGGACTCCTGCTCCAGCAGGGACACGAACAGGTCTCGGCCGACCGAGACCTGGGCGCCTCTGTTGCTCAGTACGTACCGGGTGCTATCGCCCGTCCCGAAGACCGCCATCACCGTTGCGTCCGCGCGGCGGACGGGGATCTTGCGCGGTGCGGGAGACGCGAACAGGCCGTCCTCGGTGAGCAGGAACCCGATGTCCGGGTGCCGGGAGAAGGCCAGCGCATCCGGCGCGGACTCGATGATCGGCTGGGCGGGCCCGTTGAGGGATGTGTTGACCAGGACTGGGATCTGCCCCATCTCCGCTATGTGCGTGAGGATGTCGTGGATCGCGGGGTTGTCGTCGGCCGTGACCGTCTGCACCCGCGCCGAGCCGTCGTCGTGCACGATCTCCTTCAGCACGGCACGGTATTCCTCGCGCACCTCGAAGTCGTAGTTCATGAACGGCGCTTCCCCGGGCCCGATGAAATAGGTCTCCAGGTCCTCGGTCCGCACCATCGGGGCGACGGGCCGCCACCACTGCCTCTTCTTGATCCGGTTCAGCTTGGACCGGGCGTTGTCGCAGGCGACCGGGTGGCACAGGATCGACCTGTTCCCGAGCGCCCGCGGACCGAACTCGGCCCGGCCCGCGTACCGGACCAGGATCGCCCCGTCCAGCAGTGCCTCAGCGGCCCGCCGGGGCAGGTCCGCCGTAGCGGAGACGGCGTATCCCTGGCGCTGCGCTTCCTGTGGTGTGACCGGTTCGGCGGCGCGTCCCAGGAAATCGGAGGTGACCTTCGCCGAAGCCACGGGCGGTGTCCGCGAGGTGCGCGCCCAGCCGAGGTAGGCGGCGCCGACGGAGATGCCCGCGTCGTGGGGACAGGACGGCACGTACAGGTTCCGCACCTGCGGCAGCGCGCCGATGGCGGTGTTCCCCGACAGGTTCAGGAAGACACCGCCCGCGCAGCACAGGTCGGGTATCCCGCTGAGTTCGACGGCGTGTGCGGCATGGCTGACGATGAGCCGGTTGAACGCCTCCTGCACCGCGTGCGCGAGATCGGCGCTCTGGGTGACGTCGGTGGTCGTCTCCAGGATCTGCCAGCCGTTGCGCAGCCGCGGCCGGAGACCCGGAGTGAGGATGTCGTCAGCGGTCACCCGGGCGGGCCGGTCGAAGGGCAGTGCGGCCAGTGCCATCAGCTGGCCGTGGGCGTGCTCCTTGCGGAAGAGGAACCGGGCGACATTGTCGTACAGGCTCGCTTCGCTCTGCACGAACACGTCCGGCTGGTTGTGCGGTTCGCTGAACGCCCGCTCCAGCAGCTCGAACTGTCCCTGCCGGAACGCGTACATGGAACGCATCTCGGTGAAGAGCTGTGAGGACGTCGCATCGCTGTAGTACGTGCGGAAGAACTCCGCGAACGGGACGTGGAAGTCCGCGCCGTCCCGTGACGAGGTGCCGGCGCTGTCCGAGACCAGCACCGTCGCTTCCGGGAAGCCCGACGCGTACAGGGCGGATGCCGCGTGCGCCAGGTGGTGGGACACGACCTGGTGGCGCTCGTCGAACGGGTCGAAGAGATCGAAGGAGGACGACACCAGCGGCCGTTGCAGGCCCACACCGGAAGGGCCCGCGGCCTGGAAGGAGCTGACGATCACGTCGACGTCCTCGAGGGCCAGGCCGGCCGCGGCCAGCACCTCCCGGACCGGGAGCCTGTTGGTCAGCGCCTCCTGGCCGTCGTACTTGCGCCGGGTGACCCGCTCCTGCTGGATCGCGGCCAGCAGGACGCCGTCCCGGACGACGGCGCAGGAAGACTCGTGTCCGCAGTGGATTCCGAGGGCGACTGTCATCGCTTGTAGTTCTCCAGCGGGGCGCCCTCGGGCATGAATCCGAACGTGAGGATGGAAACCCGCTCGTTCTCGCGGATCGGCGTGCGGCTGTGCGCCTGCGTGCCGGCCAGGAAGATGACGACCTCGCCGGGCTCCAACTGGAACCGCTCTTTACTGCCGTCCGCGTAGTGCATGTGCAGCGCCGAGGGCTCCGGTGTCCCCTCGGGAATGTCGTGCGCGAGCATCATCAGCACGTTCAGCGAGAAGATGTCGGTGTCGATGTGCGGGACGATGCCTTGGCCGACGTCGCGGTAGTACAGATAGCTCGCCACCCCGGTCGCCTCCGCCTTCGGTACGACCGTGGCCACCAGGTCGGCCAGTTCCCGGCTGGTCGCCAGGCTGCTGGCGACGGGGCCGCCGTAGCCGAGGTAGTGCTCGTCGTAGGGCAGCGCGGTCTTGCCGACCTGCCCGGACTCCTCGATGAGGGACGTCAGCAGTTCGTCGGTGAGGAAGTCGGGGCGTCCCCGGTACCGCACCCCGCGCGGGTCCGGTACATCGTAGGGGCAGAGCATCTCCAGCGCGTCGGTCACCGCTTCGCGGCCCGGCGCCGCCTCGGCCTCGGTCGAGGCCACCAGGCGTCCGGCGGACAGCCCCAGGATCAGCTTCAGGTTCGCCTGCTCGGCCGGTGTGAGCCGCTCGTGCAGACCGGCGAGGCGGCGGCCCATGGTCGACGTGTCACTCATGTGTTCCTCCAAGGGTGCGGTAGCCGAAGGACACCAGCCGGATCGCCTCGCCCTCGACGGTTCGGGTGCGCTGGTGCGTGACACTGTCCGCAAAGAAGACCAGGGATTCCCCGGCCCGCAGATGGAAGTGGATCGCCTCGTGGTCCGGCGGATGAAGGATGAGTTCGGACCGTTGTCCGCTGCTCGACCGGTGTTCCAGCATGGTGAGGATGTTGAGCGAGAACTCGTCCTTGTCGACGTGCGGATCGATACCGAGGTCGGGCTCGTCGTAGTACAGGTGGTTCGCCCGGCGCGTCGGCGCGACCGGCCCTACGACCTCGTTGAGGAAGGCGCGGATGGGCTGGGAGAGCGAGATGTCCCTGGCCACGGGGGCACTGGAGGCCACGTAGTGGTCGAGGAAGCGCTCGGCGATGGGACGGCAGTCGCGGGACTCCTGGTCCAGCGCGGCGAGGTCCGCGTCGGAGAAGAAGGGTGCCCGCCCGTAGAACACCACACCCGTGGGGAATTTGTCGCGGCCCCCGGCCTGGAGTTTCGGCAGCGAATGCTGTGTAGCCCCGAGAGCGCTCTCCCTCAAGTTCTCCGGAATTTGTTGAGCATGGCCGCTGAGCACACCGCCCGCGGCCATGCTCAGGAGGAATTTCAGGTTCTCCCGTTCTGCGGCGGTCAGATCCGTCGACAGCTGAGACAACCGCTGCACCAACGCCGAAGCTTCCTCCGCAGACGCCATATTTCGATCCCCTGACTTTCGCTCCAGTTTTTACAGACGGTGCTTGCGCGTACTTACTCTCCGGTGAACCCGAGCTGTTCGGGAAGGTCGATCAGACCCATCCGGATCTCCGGCGTGGCCGCCGCCGAGATCGGCTTCGCGAAGATGAACAGCGCATCCTCGTTGTCCTTCTGCAGCTCACGCAGGTGCAGGCTGGCCGAGGTCACGATGGAGCTGAGCACGGCGCGCTCGTCCACGGTGAGGTCGGCGGACAGAAGCCCGAGCTTCTCGGCCAGCGTGGGAAGCGCGGCTTCCAGAGCGGCCGCGTCCAGTTCGGCGTCGAGCAGAAGGTCGGGGTTCGGAGTGGTTATTTCCGTTCCCGTTTCCGTTTCGTTTGCCATCCTTGTACCTCCCTTTTCGGGTATCACACCCATCTTCTTGCTCGGTACAACAGTTGAAGAAGCTAGCAGGATCACCCTTCTTCTCCCAGAGTGCCGTTGCGTGAGCGGAGTCGAATATGGCCGGAGACGCGCTCTTGCCATCGGGGGTTAAGATCGGCCCATGCCTGAAACGAATTGCTGGCTGACCGCCACCCCACTCCAGGGGGAACGTTTGCATCTGGAACCCTTACTGGTTGCGCACGCCGAAGAAGCTGCGGAAATCCTCAACGATAAGCGTTTGCATGAATGGATTGGGGGCACTCCGCCGACTCGAGAGGAACTGGAGCAGCGCTATCGACGGCAGGTCGTCGGCCGTTCACCCGACGGGCGGCAGGGTTGGCTGAATTGGATGATGCGGAAGGGAGCCGAGGGACAGCTGGTCGGAACCGTGCAGGCAACGCTCTACCGACCCCGCCCCGACCGCATGGAGGCCGAGCTCGCCTGGGTCGTCGGCCACGCCTTCCAAGGGGTCGGCTACGGCAAGGAAGGAGCCTCCACCGCGGCCCGCTGGCTGCGTACCCAGGGGGTCGCCGGGTTCGTGGCCCATGTGCATCCCGGCCATCGAGCATCAGCTGGCATCGCAAGGGCCCTGGGTATGAAGCCGACCGGCGAGATCCACGACTCCGAGATGCTGTGGGCCGACTTCGACCCGCGCGAACGTCCCTCGGAGTACTAAGACCGTGTCCTATGTGGTGAGGCGGGCGTTGACCCGCCATGGGGCGGGGAACGTGGAGCTGGATCGTGCCGGACGGCTTATGGGAGATCGCCAGGCCGCTGATCCCGGAGCAACGTGCACGGCCGCAGGGCGGCGGAACAGCGAACGCTCCTGATGAGACGTTGTTCGCGGCCATCATCTACGTGTTGGTCAGCGGGTGCGCCTGGCGGGCACTGCCGCCGTGCTTCGGCGTCTCCGACAGCCGCGATGCCCTCCGTACCCTCATCCGGGACATCAAGGCCAGCAAGGCCGACCACCTGCTGTAGACGTGACCGTCGGGGGTGGCCCAGGTTGGCGGTCGCCTCCGTCGGTTGCGGAGCGGGCCGGGGTGGCGGGCGCGGTCGCGCCTCGCATGCACGCCGGGTTGGCTCAGCGGCCTGCGGCCGATGGGGGTGGTTCGGTTAAGCGGCTTGCGGGTGGTGGGTGGCTGGGGCGCGCCAAGCGGTCGCGACAGGCCGGTCGGCACAGCGGCTTCCGCTCGGCGGGAGGCGGGGTGAGGGGCGCGGGGCGGGGACGCGGACTTGCCGGTGACCCTGGCAAGTCACGGATGTCACACCAGCCTCACGGACCGCACCCCAGTAGGTAATTGGCCCATTTGGCTTACTGGCAGGCAGTGCCCACCTGGTCTTTCTCTCCCGCTGGGTGAGCCAAATCGGCCAATTACTGTTCCAGCGCCAGGGCCAGCGCCTGGCATCGGAACCCGAGGAAGGCTTACCAGTCAAAGACCCCGGACGCTGCCACCCGCCCGCCACCCACCGCCCGCAGGCCGCTGAGCCCACCCGGCGTGCATGCGAGGCGCTGACGCGCCCCCAACCCCGGCCACCCCCCAACCCACCCGCATGGCCGGCCGACCTGGGACACCCGCCTTTCCGGGCCGCTCGCTCGCTTCTCACCCGTGCTGGAACGAGCCGAGTCAAGGGTCGGCCGCAGGCCGATCGGCGCAGCCGACGCGGAACGCAGCGCAGCGGAGTGGAGCGCCCTTGACGCGGCTCGTGGAAGCACGACACTGACAAAGAAGCGGGCGGCCCCGACGGTCACTTGGAAGCAGCGGTCCCGCCGAGGTACTCCCCGGCGGGCCCCCTCAGCTCTCAGTGCGCGGGAAGGAGACCTCGACCCGGCGGTTCTTCTTGCGACCGGCTTCCGTCGAGTTGTCGGCGATGGGGTACTGCTCGCCGTAGCCCCGTACTTCGAACGTGATGTTGGGGTCGTTCAGTTCTCCGTCCAGGACGTCGTGTACGGCGTTGGCACGCTGCCTGGACAGGACGTCGCCGTGGGCGGACGAACCGAGGTTGTCGGTGAAGCCGAAGACGCGGACCTTCGTCGCGTTCTGCGTCTTGATCTCCTCCGCGATCGCCGCGATACGGGACTTCGCCTCGCCGCTGAGCTTCGCGCTGTCCTTGCCGAACAGCACCTCCGCCTGCAGGGCGAACTTCACGTCCGCGTTGGTGTCCTCCCGGCGTTCGTCTCCGCTCTGGTCCTCTACGACCTGCTTGATATCCAGGACCTTCGGTTCGGCGAGGGTCGCGCCCTCCGGGATCTTCAGGTCGGGGTCGTTCCCGTCCACCTCGACGGGTGCGGAGGCGCTGGCCTCTGTGCCCGGGGGGACGCTGGGGCTCTCGTCGGCGTGGGCTGTCGCGGCGCCGTAGAGGTTCGTGGCGAACATTACAGTGGCGGCGGTGAGGGTCAGGGTGAGGCGGGTGTGGGTCATGACTGGCCTCACCCGGAGATCGCGATGGTGGCGGTGGCGAACGTCGGGAGCTGGAAGGTGACTTCGGTCGTGCTCGTCGGCGGCGATGGGAACTGCATGAAGACAGCCACGCTCTCGCCGGACTTGATCGTCGACAGGCCAGTGGTCGTCAACGGCCGGCCATCCGTGTCACGCAACACGTAGTAGCGCTTCTTGCCCTGGGAGTCCACGAGCGTTGCGCCGCCCAGCGACCTGCCGTTCCTGATGATCTCGGTCTCGTTGCCGCTCAGCGCGGCGGGGACCGCGACGCTGTTGCCGCCGTCATTCTTCAGATTGCCGTTCACTGTGACGAAGCCGCCGGAATCCCGTTCGGCGGAGGTGACTTGGAGAAGCAGTCCGTTCGAGCCCTTCAACTCGGCCAGAGGCTCTTCCGCCTCTCCCTCCTGAGCACTCGGCTGGGACCCGCTGTCCTTGGAAGCAGAAGCCGAACTGTCCGGCTTCTCGTCCTCGCCGCCACCGCCGCTACAGCCGGCCACGCCGAGGGCCAGTCCGGCCGCAGCGGCCAACGCGACCATCCCCCTGCGGGCCTTCGTAGTGAACCGAATGCTCATGCCTCTGCTTCCTTCATCACTCGTCGTTCGCTTGTCAATCGGCCAGATGGACGTCGAAGAGGTCCTCGGGTCCCGGGAGTTCGATGAGATCCTCCGGGTTCAGGTCCCAGTTCCTGTTGTCCTTGCAGGTGAGCCCGGGCAGCACCTCGTCCCCGGCGTCCTCGGCCGGGAGGTCGAAAGTGCAGCGGGGCTCGATGACGGCGGTTGCGTACGCCGTGGCGTACTGACCCTCCGTACCGGGCACGATGGTCTCCCCCACGGGCTCGTCGGTCTCGACTTTGACCGTGTAGCTCAGGAGGCCCGGATCGCAGTCCTCCACGTGGGCACCGTTCTGCGCCGCGAGTTGGTCTGCGCGCCAGCACGAAAGGTCAAGGCCATCCACATCGCCGTCGAAGATGCCCTGCCACAGGGTCGGGTCCAGCACGTTCTCCAGCCACTGCCTCGCGAGCTGGTCGCGTCTGTCCTGGGCTGCTGCGAGCGCTGCGGCGTCTGCCGCCGTCTGGGCCTCGTTCCTGGTCGCCGCGGCCTGGCCGACCGCAAGGTAAGCGAACGCGAGAAAGAGCAGGCCCGCCACCACCGTGATGTAGATGGGGAAGGCCTGCCCTGCGTCGCCGTACCTACGGGGATGCATCAGCCGCCGGTGACCTCGCCGATCTTCGTGGTGATCGCGTCGAAGATGGACTGCCCGATGTCCGTACCCGTGATCGCCAGCACAATCGCCACCACCACCGCGATGATCCCCAGGTACTCCACCGCAGTCTGCCCCTTGTCGTTGCGGGCGGCGCGGGCCTGGAAGTACGTGACCGTGGTGTTGATCCAGTTGCTCATGGTGTTCCCCTCCGGTGTCGGCTTCGGTGCCGCTTGCGATACCGGAAACGTACGGCGGAACACCCCTCCCGCCAGAGGGCCCCAGGGCCCAATCACGGGCCCAACCCGAGGCCCATCGCCTCTTGTTCGTCCCCCCACTGGTCACCGCAGGTCACCCCAGTCCCCGCTGTGAACCGGGGGCCGTGCCCAGCCACTTGGCGGCGGCTTCGGAGCGGCTTGTGCTGTGGAGCTTGGCGAAGATGCGGTTGATGTGGTTCTTGACCGTCTTCTCGCTGATGAAGCAGGTGGCGGCGATCTGCTGGTTGTTCATGCCGGATGCGATGAGGTCCATGATCTCCGCCTCCCTCGTGCTGAGTTGGAACCTTGCTCGGTACGACGACAACTGTGCCACATCCGGTTGCACCTGCGAAAGGTTTTCTGGAGAAATAGGCGGTGCAGGTACGTGACTGAGAGGGGGACTTCCAGTTTGCACCGCGACTTCGGGGTTTGCAGTCGCATCCGCTCCGCCCAGGCCGTCAGGAAGTGGCGGTTCACCGGGCGTGCCGCCTTGTCCCTGCCGGAGTTGCGCCAGGAGCGCGCCTGCTGCTGTGGGGGTGAAGTGGGCCCTGCCCTGCTTGATGTCCCGTACCGCCGACACCAACTGATCCGCCGTGAACTCGCCGTGGACCAGATAGCCGCCCGCTCCCCGGCGCAGGGCCTCCTGGACGACTTCCGACTCGCGGCTGTAGGTGAGCATGACGACCGGAGCCAGGCGTACGAGGTACGGGAGGGCCGAGATGCCGTCCACGCCGGGCATGCGGACGTCCAGGAGGACCACGTCGGGGTGGTGGGCCTGGGCCGCGTCGTAGGCCTCGCGGCCGTCGGCGGCCTCCGCCACGACCGTGATGTCCTCGCGGCCGGAGAGGAGAGCGGTCAGGCCGGCGCGTACCACCGGGTTGTCGTCGGCAACGACCACGCGGAGGGGGGTCGTTGGAGGGGGCGGCGGGAAGTCGGCGAACGGGGTCTGGGACGAATACGTCGGAGTAGGCGGCGGCGAGCCGGGGTGGGGCAGGTGGGGCTGGGTGTCCGGCATCGTTCGGCCTCCTTTCTGGTTCTGGCCGTGGGGCGGAAGCGGCGGTCAGGCCGGGGGTGTGTTGAGGGCTGCGAGCGGGAGGTCCAGGCGTACTTCCGTGCCGCGGGGGTGGGTGCCGCGGCCGATGCGGATGCGGGCGCCCACCGAGGCGGCGCGTTCGACCATGCCGACCAGGCCGAAGTGGCCTGCGCGGCGGAGTTGTTCGAGGGTGGTGCCGGGGGGTAGGCCGCGGCCGTCGTCGTAGACGGTGATGCGGAGCAGGTCGCCGTGTACGCCTGCTGCTACGTCGACCCGGGTGGGCGCCGCGTGGCGGTGGGCGTTCTCCATCGCCTCCGACGCGATCGTGAGGAGTTGGCGGGCCACGGCTGGGGGGACGGGGGGTACCGCATGTTCGCCGGTGGGGCGGTAGGTGGCCAGGAGGCCGGTGCGGGTGGTGAAGTCCCGGGTGCGGGCGGCGAGTTCGACGAGTACGTCCGTGCCGTGGTCGGGGTCCGACTCTCGGCGCAGGTCGGTGAGGAGTTCGCGGGATTCGGCGGCGGCTCGGCGGGCCGAGCGGGCGACCAGTTCCGCCTGTTGTTTGACCAGGCGTGGGTCCAATTTGCCGGCCGAGCCTGCCAGGCCGTCGGCCGCCAGGGCCACGCCGTGGAGGGTCTTGGCGACGGAGTCGTGGAGTTCGCGGGCCAGGCGGGCGCGTTCTGCGGCCACCGCCTCCGTGACGGCCAGGCGGGCCTGGACCGTGGTCAGGGCGTGGGTGGCCTCGCCGAAGCGGAGCATCAGGTTGCGCAGGGTCGAGCCGACCGCGCCTGCGATGACGCAGAGGCCGGGGAGGAGGAGGGTTTCGGCGGGGGTGGCGTCCGAGGTGTCCGTGAGGGTGGCGTGGACCAGGACGAGGATCAGGGACTGGAGGGAGGCGAAGACTGCGGCGCCCCGCCAGCTGTAGACGAGGCCGGCGAGGAGGGGGGTGCAGACGCTGACGTAGGCGAGGGTGGTGTCGGGGCCGGCGGAGATCAGAGGGAGGGAGCCGAGGAGGGTGTCCAGGGCGAGGAGGGAGGGGTGGCGGAGGAGGAGGGGGCCGAAGCGTTCCCAGTCTCTGAAGAGGACGTAGGACGCCATGAAGGTGACGACTACGGCTGCGCCGACCAGGTATGCGCCCACGCCCGGGTTGGCGTTGAGGAGGGCGGCGGGGGCGGCGAGGGCGATCATGGCCAGGCGGAAGCCGAATACCTGCCGGCACATTGCTTGTAGGGCGTTGATTTGGATGGAAGGTGCGGGTGTGTGGGGGAGCACCCGGCCTTTGGCCGGGTTTGGGTTCCCCCCCGCACCACCCGTGCGGCCATCGTGGTCAGGTGCGGGTGGCCCCTGGGGGGGCTGAGCGCCATCGGCGGCTTTCCCGCCGTGCACGGCAACCGCAGGCGGCTCCGTCGGCGTCTCCGGCGCCCTCTCGCCGTCCGCCCTCACCCCATCCGCCCGCACCCACCCCGCCGGCAACGCCGGCGTAACCGACGTCACCGGGATGTCCGGCGCCCCCGATCGCACGTGCGCCGGCAACACCGTCCCCGCGGGCGGCGTCGTGATCTCAGGCAGCTTGGGGCGGCGGCGCAGAAGGCCCGTGCCCTCCTTCATCGTCGGCGGTGTCGTCATGGTCGTCACTCACCCGTGATCGAGCCGAAGTCCGTCCCCGAGCCCAGCAACAGGCCCGCCCCCAACAGCAGCATCGTCGCCGGCACCATGAACGTCGTGATCATCATGGTGGCCTTGGGAACGGCGCGGGCCGCCTTGCGGCGGGCGTTCTGGGCGTCCGTGCGGCGCATGTCCTTCGCCAGGGACACCAGCGTGTCGACGATCGGCGCGCCCAGCTCCTCCCCCTGCTGCAACGCGGTGACGAACATCGCGACCTGCTCGGAGTCGTTCCTGCGGCGGAGCTCGGCGAAGGCCTGGCGGCGGCTCATGCCGAGGTCCATCTGGCGGAGGGTGATGCGGATCTCGTCGGCCCAGGGGCCCTCGTAGCGGGAGGACACCCGGTCCAGGGCCTGGCGGAAGCCGAGGCCGGCGCTCACCACGACGGCGAGGACGTCGAGGAAGTCGGGCAGGGTCCGTTCGATCACGTCCTTGCGGAGCCGGATCGCCGACCAGATGCCGACCTCGGTCCAGAACGCGCCGAACGCGAACAGGAGCAGGGCCATGAACACGTTGCCCTGGAGCAGGAACACCAGGCCGCCGAGGCCGCCCAGGAAGCCGTAGACCGCCCGCCGTGCCGCGTACCGGTCGATCGTCAGGCCGCCGGGGTTGCCCGCCAGGTCGATCTTGCGGCGGTACTTGGCGACCTGCCTGGGGCCCATCATGCGCAGTACGGCGGGCGCGTACCGCATGCCCAGGCGGTCGACCAGCGAGTCCACCGCGCCCGTGCGGGTCGAGCCGACCTCCAGGGCGAGGGCGAGGTCGCCGGGCAGTTTCGCCTCCGCCCGGTACATCCGGATGCCGGCGAAGACGCCCCAGACGCTGAGGCCCATGAGCAGTGCGAGCAGAAGTGCCATGAGGTATCCCTCCGCCTCAGACGTCGATTCGGGACATACGGCGGATCAGGACGAAGCCGACGGCGTAGAGGGCGAACGCGATGATCACGCATGCCTGGCCGACCGGGGAGGCCGTCATACGGTCCAGGGCTCCGTCCTTGACGCCGTTCATCAGGAAGAGGGAGCCGACGCCCATCACCGGGACCGCGTACGACGTCATGCTCACCTGCGAGAGCTGGGTGCGGATCTCCCGTCGGGTCTCCTTGCGTTCCTCCAGCGTCTCCGTCAGGTTCCTGAGGGCGCTGACCACCTGGCCGCCCGCCCGGTTGGACAGCACCAGGGTGGTCACCAGGACCACCAGCTCACGCGAGGGGAGCCTGTCCGCCAACTCTCCCAGCGCGTCGTCCATCGACGCACCGACCGCCAACTGGTTGGCCACTTTGGCCAGTTCCTCGCCCGCGGGCGCCTCCAGCTCCTCCGCCGCCATGCCGATCGCGGTGCGCAGGGCGAGGCCGGCCTGGGTGGCGTTGGCCAGGATGCGGGCCAGTTCGGGGAGTTGGTTGATGAACTTCTCGATGCGTTTCTGCCGCTGCCAGTTGATGAACTGCAGCGCCACCCATATGCCCAGCAGTCCGGCGATCGGGCCGAAGAAGGGGGCCAGGGTGGCCTGGCCGATCAGCCACAGACCCGCGACCGTGGCGAGCATCGCCGCGAAGAACTCGCCCGGTGTCACGTCCAGGCCGGTCGCAGCCAGCCGCAGCTCCAGTTTCCGGCCCGGCCGGGTGCGACGCAGCCGGCGGTCCAGATCACGGAAGTAGCGCCGGCGGCCCACCACCGGGATCTGGCCCGTGGACGACAGGCGGTCGACCAGTGCCTGGCGCTGGGCCTTTCCCGTGGCGTAGGCGTGCAGTCCGGCCACGGCGAGGACGCAGGTCAGCAGGGTGATGCCGGTGGTGAGCGAGACGAGGGTCTGGAGTTCCATGGGGACGGTTCCTGCCTACCTGGCTTCTCGGGTGGCTAGCTGGTCTGCGGACTGGGCTACGCCGAAGGCCTGGGGTATGGGCTGGCTCGCCATGTAGAGGCGGTCGGCGGTGCGGCGGGTGAGCGGGAAGTACTCGAAGGATCCGTAGATGCGGCCGTCGGCGGCCATGGGCTGGGCGTTGAAGCGGGCGACGGTGGCCAGCCGGTAGGGCTCGCTGCCGTGGCTGTCGAGCAGCGCGATCTCGGTGACCCGGCGGGCGCCGTCGGCGAACCGGGTGAGCTGGACGATCACGTCGACGGCGCTGTTGATCTGGTCGTGCAGGGCGACGAAGGGGATTTCGACGTCGGACATGGAGGCCAGGGTCTGGAGCCTCATCAGCGCGTCCTCCGCGCTGTTGGCGTGGACGGTGGCCAGCGAGCCGTCGTGGCCGGTCGACATCGCCTGGAGCATGTCCAGCGACTCGCCGCCGCGGACCTCACCGACGACGATCCGGTCGGGGCGCATGCGCAGCGAGTTGCGGACCAGGTCGCGGATCGTCACCTGGCCCTGGCCCTCGACGTTCGGCGGACGCGACTCGAGCCGGATGACGTGCTGCTGCTGGAGCTGGAGTTCGGCGGAGTCCTCGATGGTGATGATGCGTTCGGCCTCGGGGATGAGGCCGGAGAGGGCGTTGAGCAGGGTGGTCTTTCCGGTGCCGGTCGCCCCGGACACGATGATGTTGAACCGCGCCTGCACCAGACCCGCCAGCAGGTACAGCATGTGCTCGTCCAGTGAGCCGAAGCTGATCAGTTCCTGGAGGGTGAAGGAGCGGGGGAAGCGGCGGATGGTGAGGGTGGCGCCGGTGAGGGACAGCGGCGGGATGATGACGTTGACGCGTTCGCCGGACGGGAGGCGGGCGTCGACCATCGGGTTCGACTCGTCCACGCGGCGGTTGACCGTCGAGACGATCCGCTCGATGGTCTGCATCAGCTGCTCGTTGGAGGCGAAGCGCAGCGGCAGCTGCTCCACCCGGCCGCCTCGCTCGACGAAGATCGCGTCCGGCCCGTTCACCATGATCTCGGTGATCGACGCGTCCTCCAGCAGGGGCTCCAGGATGCCGAGTCCCAGCGCCTCGTCGACGACCCTCCGGATCAGCTGGGACCGCTCGACGGTCGACAGCACCGGGCCCTCACGGCTGATGATGTGCCCGAGCACCCGCTCCAGCCGCGCCCTGCGCTCGGCCGCCGCGAGCGAACTCATCTCCGCGAGGTCGATCTCCTCCAGGAGCTTGGCGCGGTACGAGGCGACCAGATGGCCGTCCTCGCCCCGGGTGCCGTTCTCCTCGGGGGAGTTGATCCGTGCCCGCAGGCTCATCGCCGTGCTCCCTGTTTCAGTGGTCGATCGGCATCGTGGCGGTCTTGTTCGCGTCGCCGAAGTCCCATCCGGGGACGATCGACGGGATGTCGACGGTGGCGGTGACCTCGACCTCGTCACCCAGTTCCGCCTCGTTGCAGCTGACGTCCAGCCAGTCGCTGACGGCGTTCTGGCAGTCCTGTGCGTAGGGCCCGTCGAGGGAAGCGCTGCGCGCGCCGGTCCGGGCGGCCGTACCCGCCTGCTGTCCGGCGTAGGCGATGAGCCCGATCTGTACGGCGGCCATCGCGACGAGGATCAGGATCGGGATGAACCCGAGGTACTCGAGGGCGACTTGGCCGCGATCACGAGTGTTCCGCCGGTACGCCATCTCAGCCCACCTCCTCCACGACGGCCCCCGCATGCCCGTCGACGCCCGGGAAGGGGAACCCGACGGAGCCGGGGAAGAGGACCGGCACGTCGAGGTGGACGTCTGCCGTGACCAGGCCGCCGTTCTCGCCGCACTGCACGCTTGCGCCCCCCTCCCACGCGTCCGGCAGATGCCGGCGCCCCGCCTCCTCGCAGGCGGCCTGACGGTCGACCGCTGCCGTCCCCGCCCGTACCGCCTCGTCCGCAGCGTTCCCCGCAAGCGTGAACGTGTACCCCACGAGCACGAACTGCCACAGCAGTACCAGCGTCAGAATGATCAGCGGGGTCATGCCGAGGAACTCGATGGTGACCTGCCCCCGGTCCCGTCTCAGCAGTGCACGCACGTTCATCCCCCTCCGTCCTTCCGTCTCCGGAAGCTCACCGCGCCGCGGTCGCCCCGCAGCCGGCTGCCCTTGCGGTCGGCCTCGGGGACCTTGACCAGCCCGAGTTCGCCCGCGAGGCCCCACAGGGCCTGTTTGACCGCGCTCTTGCTGTCCAGTTCGTGGAGGCGGCCCGCGTCCACGGCTCCTTGGAGTTCCTTGAAGTTGGCGGGGACGGCGGTGGCCGCCACCGGCGTGCCGGTGATCTTCTGTATGAGCGGCGGCTGGATCTCCGTGGCGCGTGAGTTGCGGTTGACGACGACGGTCGTCTCCTCGGCCTTGCGGATCTGCAGCCGGTCCCACATCCGTACGGTGCGTTTGGCGCCGCGGACCGCGACCACGTCCGGCGTCGTGACCAGCAGCGCCCGGTCGGCCATCTCCACCGCGGCCGCGCCCGCGCCGCTCATCTGGGCGCCGCAGTCGATGACGACGGTCTCGTAGCGGGAGCGCAGGGCGCTGACGATCTGCCGGGTGGCCCGGTCGGTGACCTCCTCGCCGCGTTCGCCCTCGCCGGGGGCGAGCAGCAGCGCGACGCCCGTGTCGTGCCGGAACACCGCGTCGGCCAGGACGCGCGGGGATATGTCCGCGATGGCGGCGAGGTCGACGACGGACCGACGGAACTGGACGTCCAGGTACGAAGCCACATCCCCGGTCTGGAGGTCCATGTCGACCAGGGCGGTGCTGCGGCCCGACGCCTGGGAGGCGAGCGCCAGTTGGACGGCCGTGACCGTCGCGCCCACTCCGCCCTTGGCGCCGCTGACCGTGACGACCGTGCCGCCGACGCCGGTGAACACGTCGCCGGTGTGGCCGAGGTGGCGGCGTACGCCGACCGACCACTGGGCGACGGCCTGGACGCGGTTGGCGAGTTCCTCGTAGCTCAGCGGCAGGGCGACCAGGCCCCGGGCGCCGGAGTCCATGGCGGCCTGGAAGAGGCCGGGGCCGGCGTCGGAGGTGACGAGGATGACCCCGACGGCGGGGAAGCGCAGGGCGACCTCGCGGATCAGCTCCAGTGCCGGGACGGGGCCGATCCGCTCGTGCACGACCACGACCTCGGGCAGTTCGTCGACGGACTCGGCGGCGAGCCGGGCGAGGGTGTCGATGAGCTGGGTGGAGTCGACCACCGGGGCCACCGGCTCGGCGTCCGGGAGCTGGCTGAGCAGGGTCGTGACGGAGCGGACCGCGTCCGCGTCGCCGACCGCCGGCAGGATCCTCGTGGGCATACGGGCCTCACTTGTCCTTCGCGAGTTCGTAGGTGCGGTCCTCGTCCGGGACGGTGGTGTCGCTGCCGGGCGCGACCAGGGCGAGCCGTACGCGGTCGGCGAACGACTCGGCGTAGGTGAGGCGCTGGGCGTCGATGGTGGACAGCGCGAAGGTGATGGGGACGGCGTCGGTGGTGCGGCGGCTGCGGTCGTCCTCGTCGGGGTTGAGGGACGTCAACCTGCCGACGTCGATCACCCGCGCATTTGTTACGATGATCTTGGACTGAGCGGGGTCACCCTCCCGCTCGCCCGCGAAGGTGGCGTACACGTTGACGGTGGAGTCCGGTGTGATCTTGCCGGCGACGCCGGTCGCCGCATCGATCATGATGGCGACCTCCTGCTGCCCGGGCTGCAGGGCGGGCTGGTCGACGATCATGTCGCTCTGCAGCAGGGAGCCCTCGCGCAGGGTCGTCACGGCGATCTTGCCCTCGATCTGCCGGAGATTCGTGACCGCGTTGGCCGACAGCCAGCGCTCGGGCATCGAGATCTTCTCGAACTGGCCCGTGGTGAGGGTGGTGTAGGGCTCCACGTCCGCCTTGAGCCGGTACGCGGTGACCTCGGGACCGACCTTGGACTTCACGTCGCTGATGACGGACAGGACGCCCGCGAACGCGCCGAGGGCGCAGATGACGGACAGAAGCAGAAGTATCACGCCGCGGCGCTGACGGGAGTTCATGAACCGTGCAACCTCATTGGGGATCTCGGTCGAGTGGGCTGGGTTCGTGTGAGCGGTGAGGGGTCGTGTGCGGCCCCGCGGGGTGCCGGGGCCCCGTGCGCGCCCTGTGGTTCAGGACTCACCCCGCGGGGATTTGGTTCTCGTAGGGCTGCTCGTGGTCCGGTGCGACGGCGGAGCAGAACACGCACCGGTCGCCGATGACGTCGATGCCGCACCAGTGGCAGCGGCCCTGCCGTACCGAGCTGACCAGCTGGTAGAGCACGGACAGGTCGGGCAGGTAGGTGCAGAACTCGATGAGTTTGCCGGTCCCCCACCAGCCGGCCGACTCGGCGGGCAGCTGGGCCTCGCGCAGCCCCTGCACTTTCCAAGCCGGGGCCAGGGAGGTGGTGACCCAGTCGGACTGGAGCTGGCCCTTGGCGACGAGCATCCAGGTGCCGAACTCGGGTCCGCTCAGGGTGGCTTGGGGGTCGATCTTCACCAGCTGCGGCTCGGGGTGGGCGATCACACCGAACTGGCTGCCCGGCATCCAGGACTTGGCGTGCGACTTGAGGCTGACGGGGACGCGGTCGAGCCGGGCCACGGAGCCGAGGAGGGCGCCGGCGTGGATGTAGTGGGTGAGCAGCCGACCTGCGGAGGCGAGGACGCCGGGGCTGAGGTCGCAGGAGGCGAGTTGTCTCAACTGCCGGGCCAGAACAGCGAGTCCGAGGGGCGGCAGATCGGGGCGGAACAGGGCGATCCGGTCGCTTTCCAGGATCGAGCGGATGGTGTGCAGCCGCCGGTCCACCGCGGCGGGGACGGCCCGTGAGCTGACGACGATCACATGCCCGTGCGTCTCGATCAGCGTCTGCATCTCCGCGAGCGCCTGTTCCAGCGGACGCTGGTGCACGTCCTGCAGGACGACGGCGGGCAGGGTCCGCTCGTCCTGCGCCGGCAGGGCCATGTCGACGCTGGTCACGGCAATGGCTGTTGGCACGCGCAGCTCCCCGTTTCCCGCCCGGTCGGCCCACCGGCGCAACTCCGGTGTACCGAAGTGACTTCATTGCGTGACTACCTCAGCACTGTATCCACGCCTCGATGACCGGAGAACAGCGTTTCCGTAGCTGGCCTGCAACTGTCGTCGCACAAGACACGTCAAATCGGGGCAGGTTGAGCATCCCGACCGAACCCAAAAGAGTGGGTCCTGGTAACGGGGCTGACGCTGGGCCTCCGTTTGGGTCCGTGGGCCCACGCCGCCCGACTGCCGCCGCACCTACGCTCACCGTCCGAAAAGGCGCTGTTGCCAAGGGGTGGGAGGGGGTGCCGTATGGCGGGCGGGGGCGGCATACGGGCGTGGACACGGACGTACAGATGCGATGACCGGGGAGCCACCGGCACCGAGTATCTGGGCATGATCGTGGTGGCCGTCGCCGTCGTCCTCGGCATCACCGCCACCGGAATCGGCCAGACGATCTTCGACAAGATCGCCGAGCAGATCTGCAAGGTCACCGGCGGCGGCAACTGCGGCCCTGGAACCACCACCCAGGCGGGCAAACCGCTCACCGACGCCGACTTCGAACCGCCGCTGTGCCAGATCTCGTCGGTCACCGACAAGGCCGGCTCCAAGGCGAAGATCCTGTTCTGGGAGATCGGCAAGGAGTACGGCTTCCAGGAGCAGCACCTCAGGGCGAACACCGACGTCAACGGCGACGGCACGGTCGACGACAAGGACGAGCTGGTCTATCTGACCTTCACGGACGCGGCGTCCGTCGGCGTGAAGAAAGACTTCAAACCCGGAATGAAGGTGGGCAGGTTCGGCACCGACAAGGTCGAACTCGGCGCCGGGATCAAGGTCACCAACGGTGACACCTGGGTCTTCGAAAGCCCGGAGGAGGCGGCGAAGTTCCGGGACGACATCGAGAAGCTGCAGATGTACGAGATGCGGCGCACCATGCCCGGCGGCGCGGAGGCCAGTGTCGGCGACAGCATCCTCTACCTCTTCGGAACGGGGCCTTTGAAGGACGAGGAGGAGACCCGCGAGCGCGTGGAGAACAGCCTCGGCACCAACCGGCAGATCACCTACGGCAAGGTCGGCCTGGAGGCCTCCGCGTCCGGCGGCATGAAGATCTCGGCGGCCGACGAGAAGAAACTGAGCGCGCAGCTCGGCGGCACCTTCAAGTACTCCCCCGACGTGACCTGGACAGACAACGCCTACAAGAACACCAAGGCGTACACGTACACCTCGTCCATCGAGTACGGCACGAAGGTCGGCTACGAGGCGGGCCCCGTCAGCGGCGAGTACTCGGCGCACACCGTCCAGACCGGCACCATCACCGTCACCTACGACAAGGCCACCGGAAAGCTGGTCCGCATCGACATGACCCGCACGGTCGAGGAGGGCGGCCAGAAGGACGGCGCCAAGGTGGGCGGCGACAACGGCAAGACCGACGGCGACAAGCGGGGCGGCAACGCGGGCGCGAAGGGCACCGACAGTCCGGTCGGCATCGAGGTCGTCACCAACACCGTCACCTTCGACCCGGGTCCCGCCGGCGACCAGGACCGAGCGGTCGCCGAGCAGTGGCTGGACAGCAACAACGAGCAGGCGGTCACGCCGTTCCAGTACATGTTCGACGACCACGCGCCGACGTCCCGCCCCGGCGCGGACGACCCCTTCGGGCAGCTGATGTTCGACAAGGGCAAGTCGAGCAAGATGATCTACACGGGTGAGGTCAACGCGGCCGAGTACGGCTTCGAGCTGAACGTCGGGCTGAGCCTGGGTATGTCGATCAGCACCGAGAAGAAGTCGGAGACGCTGACGGACGCACAGTTCCTGGGTGCACCCCGCGGCACCAACCGCTCGTACGTGCCCTACAGCTACTGTGCGAACTGAAACGAGACAGGAGCCCCGCCGATGAAGACCCGCCGCACGTTCGCGACCGCCGGCCTGCTGACCGCCGCGCTGCTGGCCCTAACGGCCTGCGGGAACGGCGACTCGGACGCGGCCTCCGTACCCGACGGCTGGGGGACGCTGAAGACGAAGGGCGTCTCCGTGTCGTATCCACCGTCGTACGGGAAGCAGAACCCCACCGAGCACAACGCGGCGGTGGCCGTACGAACGGAATCCGGCCGCACCGTCTCGGTCATCACGGTGCAGCTGGACTTCACGCAGGCGAACTCGGCGGAGCAGGCGGCCATCGGTGCCGAGGCCGGCATCCAGATGGGCGCGGACGTGCGGGGCCAGCGGGACGTGGAGCTGACCGGCACGGACGACGCCAAGCGAATCGACTTCACGTTCAAGTCCACCGGCGAGGACTCCGACCCGCCCAAGGGCACCCCGATCGAGGGCGTGATCCTGACCGGCCTGGACTCGACGGACACGACGTTCGCGATCCGTATCGACGCGGCCGAGGGCAAGCTGTCGGACGCCGACCTGGACCGGATCATCGATTCGGTGGAGGTGCACTAGCCGATGGAGGTCCCCGGCGCCGGCTACGTCGTCCTCACCCTCCTCGCCGCCTTCTTCGGCGCGCTGTCACTGAAGTACGCCCGGCGACTGCTCACCGTCGCGCACGTACTGCGCCGCGGAGTGCGCACGGACGGTGAATGCGTCCGCGTGGAGTGGGAGCCCCACGAGTCGGACGCCAAGCGCCACTTCTTCACGTTCGTGACGGCGGACGGCACCCGCGTCGAATTCGAGGACCTGGCGGCCTGGTCGACGACGAAGGGTACGCCGGTCACCGTCACCTACGACCCCCGCGACCCACAGGGGACGGCGACGGTTGCCGGCCGGGACAGCTGGTCCCCGATCCTGCAGTCCCTCGCACTGACGGCGGGCTGTGGCATGGCGGCCCTCGGCTTCACGACGCTGCTGCTCTACGAGGTCTTCGGAGGCTGACCCATGGCTCTCATCCGGTCCTGGGCCGCGGGCATCGTGGTCCTGGTCCTCACCGAGTACGTCCAGATGACCCTGATCCACGACAATTTCGTCGGCCCGTCGGGGGTCGACTCCTTCGGCGCGGCACTGGCCCTCGTCCACCTGCCGAACCTCGTCTGTGTGGTGCTGGCAACCTGGGCGGCCGCGCGGGTTCATCCGGAGCCGTGGCGGGAGATCCCGGTCCGGCACGTGGCAGCGGCGTGCGCTGTGCCGGCGGCGGCGCAGCTGCTGACGGTGACGCTGCGGTGGGACGTGGTGGGCGTGGCGAGCCTGGCGCTGTGGATGTCGACGGGGGTGCTGCTGGCGGGGTGTGCGGTGGGGTTGCTGCTGGACAGGTTGGTGTGGGCTTCCTGACGGGAAGTTGACTGGGCGGCCTGACGGGCTAATTGGCCTGAACCTCTTGACAGTTGAATTGGTCTGGACCAACTTGTAGGTCCAACGGTGGCCACCGTCGCATCGCAACCCCACTCCCCCACCGGAGGCCCCAGTGGACCGCGCACGCAGACGGAGACGGATACGCATGTGGTCGGGGGCGGTGACCGCCGCTCTCGCCCTCACCGTGCCGACGACCGGCCAGGCGTCCGCCGCCGACGTCAACAACGCCAAGAACGCCGGCTTCGAGTCGGGCCTGAGCAACTGGACCTGCTCAGCGAACAGCGGTACGACCGTCTCGTCCCCGGTACACGGCGGCACCGCCGCGCTCAAAGCCACCCCGGCCGGACAGGACAACGCCCGCTGCTCCCAGACGGTGGCGGTGCAGCCCAACTCGACGTACACACTGAGCGGATGGGTCCAGGGCGGCTACACCTACCTGGGTGTCACCGGCACGGGCACGACGGACGTGTCGACATGGACGCCGGACTCGACGACGTGGAAACAACTGTCGACGACGTTCTCGACAGGCGCTTCGACGAGGTCGGTGACGATCTACACGCACGGCTGGTACGGCCAGGCGGCCTACCACGCCGACGACATCTCGGTGCACGGCCCCGACGGCGGCGGGGGCGGCGACCCGGCTCCGACGATCCCGGGCGCGCCGAGCGGTCTTTCGGTATCGAGTACGACGTCCTCGTCCGTGTCGCTGGCGTGGAACACGGTCTCCGGGGCGACCGGCTACAACGTCTACCGCAACGGCACGAAGGTGACGGCGGTGACCGGCACGTCGGCGACGGTGACCGGCCTCGCGGCCTCGACGTCGTACTCCTTCCAGGTCACGGCGACGAACGCGGCCGGTGAGTCACCGAAGTCGGCGACCGTGACAGGCACCACGGCACCGACGGGCGACACCGGTTCCGACCTCCCCCGGCACGCGGTGACGGGCTACTGGCAGAACTTCAACAACGGCGCGACCGTGCAGCGGCTGGCGGACGTCCAGTCCCAGTACGACATCATCGCGGTGGCCTTCGCCGACGCGACGGGGACGCCGGGCGCGGTCACCTTCAACCTGGACTCGGCGGGCCTCGGCGGCTACACGGTGGACCAGTTCAAGGCCGACGTCCGCGCGAAGCAGGCCGCCGGCAAGAAGGTGATCATCTCGGTGGGCGGCGAGCGCGGCACGGTCACGGTCAACGACGCGGCGTCGGCGACGAACTTCGCGAACTCGGTGTACGGGCTGATGCAGACGTACGGCTTCGACGGCGTCGACATCGACCTGGAGAACGGCCTGAACGCGACGTACATGACGCAGGCGCTGCGCTCGCTGTCCGCGAAGGCGGGCCCGTCGATGATCCTCACGATGGCCCCGCAGACCATCGACATGCAGTCGACGTCGAACTCGTACTTCCAGACGGCCCTGAACGTGAAGGACATCCTCACGGTCGTCAACATGCAGTACTACAACAGCGGTTCGATGCTCGGCTGCGACGGCAAGGTCTACAGCCAGGGCTCGGTGGACTTCCTGACCGCGCTGGCCTGCATCCAGCTGGAGGGTGGTCTGGCTCCGTCCCAGGTGGGGTTGGGGTTGCCGGCATCGACGCGGGGCGCGGGCAGTGGGTATGTGTCACCGTCGGTGGTGAACAACGCGCTTGACTGCCTGACTCGGGGGACCGGGTGCGGCAGCTTCAAGCCGTCGAGGACGTATCCCGACCTGCGCGGCGCGATGACGTGGTCGACAAACTGGGATGCGACGGCGGGGAACGCCTGGTCGAACGCGGTGGGACCGCACGTGCACGCGCTGCCGTAGTCCTCGCTCTCCTTGGCGCCGGCCGCATGTCCCGATGCGGCCGGCGCTGTCGTGGAGGTCACGTTGTTGTTGTCGGAAAGCCGCGTTGCAATCCGTAATCGGCCTGTGTGATCTTTGGGCACATGTGTGCGGGCGGGGGCGGCATACCAAGGCCGGAAGAGTCAAGTGTTGCGGCCGAGTTGGTCGACGCGGTGCGGCGGACGAAGGGTGGGGAGGCGTCGCCGCAGGACGTGTTCGAGGCGTTCCTTCAGGCTCGGGTGTACTGCGAACGCCCCGAGGCGCCTGGTTTCTTGACGGTTCCCGTACCGGCGGGGAGCGACGACGCTCAGCCCCGGTCCCGGCTCCTGGACCTCATCGACGGGCTGTCCGAGAAGGCTGACCCGCCGGTCCGGTTGGTGCCCGTGTTCTCGTCGCTGGAGCAATTCGCTCTGTTCGTGGGCGAGGGTGCATGGTTCTCGACCACCGGTGCGGACGTGCTGAACCTGCTGCCGCCGGGGCTTGATGTGTGGCTGGACCCGGCCGCCGAACACACGGTGCGGCTGGCGTCGTCCGCCACCAAGGTCGAGCCGGTACTTCAGATCTCGTATCGGGATCGGGGGAGGTCGGCGTGAGCGACGGTCAGTCGTGGCTGATTCCGGTGGGGGCCGACGGCGGGGACTTCAAGTGGGAGGTTCAGTTCCTCCGGTCGATCGCCCGGCCGCTGGCGGAGTCGACGCAGGTCGCCCGGAAGATCGCCAAGCAACAGGCGGAGGAACAGTTCGACTTCGCCGGCATGACCGAGGTCGCCAAGACCGGCACCGAGGAGGTGTCGCAGGCCGTCGACGACTTCCTGGACAAGTGGTGCCACGGTCTGGGCTGCATCGCCGAGGACGCGGACGTGATCGTCTCCGCCCTGAGCGCGACGATCAACGACTTCCTCGTCACCGAGACGAAGGTGAAGTACGACCTGATGATGGTTCAGCGCCAGAAGCAGTTCGAAGAGGACCATCCCTTCACCAGCTGGCTGGAGGACCAGGGCATCGGCGACGAACGCACGGTGTTCCGCGACCGGATCGACCCCGTCGACCACGGCCAGAACCAGGGCCAGGAGTAGGGGTACCCGAAGCGATGTCGGACAAGCAGGTCATCTTCCGCAGGATATGGATCGGCCCCGAGGACACCGTCCAGGACTGGGTCCCGGGCAAGCATCCGAACTCGACGAGCTGATCAAGAAGCTGGGCGGCGCGGCGGCTCATTTCGGTGAGGGTGCGGAGCAGCTGCGCAAGCTCAAGACCGACGCCTGGCAGGGCGAGGCGGCCGAGGAGTTTCGCAACACGGTCAAGCGGCTGCCCAAGGAACTGGACACGGCGCTGAACGCGTTCGTCGAGGCCGGTCTGGCGGTCCTGGCCTACCGGGACGTACTCGACGGCGCCCAGCGGCTGACCCAGCAGATCCTCGACCACGAGGCCCCCACTCTGGTCGAGATGGCGCAGCCCACCGAGCGCAGTTGGTGGGAGAGGTACCGGGGCAGCCTTCCGGCGGGGCTGCTCGACATTGCCGAGTTGGAACACCATGCGGTGCGGTTGCGCAGTGTCCACCTGATCCACATGCCCGGACTCCTGCAATCCAGCGACCACGCCCAGGCCGTCTTCAAGGCCGGGCTGCCACCGTTGCCCGAGCACGAGATCGCCCTGCGCCTCGCGCACCGCCTGGAACGTCAGCGTGTTCTCGAGGGCGACGACCCCACCGAGTACGTCGGCATAATCCACGAGGCCGCGCTGCGCATGCAGTTCGGCGGTCGCAAGGTCGCCCGCGCGCAGCTCGAACACCTGCTCGCCATGTCTGAGCTGCCGCACGTGTCGCTGCGAGTCATTCCGTTCGAGGCGGGGGCGTTCCCTGGCGCGGGGCAGACTGTGATCTACATGGAGGGGCCCGTGGCGAAGCTCGACACCGTTCAGATCGACAGTGCTCACGGTCCGGAATTCCTTTACCAGGAAGCTCAGTTGTCCAAGTACCGAGCCCAACTGGACTGGATGGAGCGCTGTGCCCTTGCGCCAGCGGAGTCGTCCGCCTTCATCCAGGACATCGCCACCCCGCTCTGAGGAGAGACCCGTGCCCGACATCACGTGGGAAGACCCGTTCTGCGCCGAGGGATCGGCCTGCTTCCGCCTCGGCACCGACCCCCAAGGCAACGCCTACATAGCCGTCGCCGGTGCCGAGGACACCTACCTCACCGACAGCCGTGAAGCCCTCCGCAGCCTCATCCTCGGCATCAAGGCCGGGGAGGCCGATCACCTGCTCTGAGACTCCGAAAAACGTGAGACCGTCGTGAAACATTTCCCGGGGCCCACCGCATCAATGAAGTGACGGCGCTACGACGGGGGGACAACGATGCAGGTCCGCGGGGACGAGTACGCGGAGTTCGCGGCGGCGCGCGCCGGGCATCTGTACCGGTCCGCGTGTCTGCTCACCGCGGGGGACACGCATCTCGCCGAGGATCTGGTGCAGGAGACCCTCGGGCGGCTGTACGTCAGATGGGGGCGCGTTGCGCGGGTCGGGAACCCCGCCGCGTACGCGCAGACCGTGCTGACCCGTACGTTCCTCGCCCATCAGCGGCGGCGGAGCAGTACCGAGCGCGCCATGGACGTACTGCCGGACCGGCCCGACGCGGGCGCCGGTGACGCCTCCCTGCGGCTGACCCTGCTGGAGGCCCTCGCCCGGCTGCCTGCCAAGGACCGGGCGGTGGTCGTGCTGCGCTACTGGGAGGACCGCAGCATCGAGGAGACCGCCGACGTACTCGACGCCAGTTCGGCCGCCGTGCGGACGCGTTGTGTCCGTGCGCTCGCCCGGATGCGTGAGCTTCTGGGCGAGGACCTCGGCGAGTACGTGACCCCCTGACCCCTTACGTCTCACTTCATCTGTGCGTCTTGAGAAACGGTGATTCGCCATGCCCACTCCACACCACGACGACCCCTTCGACGACCCCTTCGAGGACCGGCTCGGCGCAGCCCTGCGGCAGGCCGGGGACACGTTCGACACCGATCGCCCCGCCCTGGTCGTCGCCGGTCAGGCTCGCGGGCGCAAGCTGCGGCTGCGCCGCCGGGCCGCGGTCTTCGGCGGCGTCGCGAGCATCGCCCTCGTGGGCGTGACCGGGGCGCTGGTCCTGCCCGGGAACGGCACGGACGGCAGCGGGACCTCGCAGCAGTCCGTGGGGCGGAACGGCTCCTCGACTCCCGCATCGTCCACGCCGGCCCCCGTCTCCGGCGACGAGCTGCTCAAGACGCTGAAGAGGCTTCTTCCCGACGGGGAGTTCAGTGCGGAGGCGGCGCGGGGCACAAGCGAGTTGCCTGGGCCGTACGCCCACCTCGTGTACGACGACGGTGAGGGCCCGGCGGCGATCGGCATCAGCCTGAGCCGGGTCGAGCCGGGCAGCGATCAGGCCCGTGATACGACCACCTGCCCGGACAAGGCGTTGGTGCAGTACGACAGTTGCCGCACGACGAGGCTGGGCGACGGCTCGCTGCTCATGATCTTCCAGGGGTACGAGTATCCGGACCGCCGCGTCGACACCAAGCACTGGCACGCGGAGCTCGTCACGCCCGAGGGGCAGCAGGTCAGCCTGAGCGAGTGGAACTCCGCCGCCGAGAAGGACAAGCCGATCTCCAGGGACGAACCGCCCCTGTCCCCGGCTCAGCTGAAGAAGGTCGTCACGGCTCCGGAGTGGCGTGCCGCCGTCGACGCCATCCCCGAGAACCCGAAGGGGGGCGCGCCGGTGCCGGAGGCGCCCACTCCGCCCGAGGGTCCCGAGGTCGCCGACATCGTGACGACGCTCACCGAACTCCTCCCGGACGACGTCGAGGTGGTCGACAAGGGATCCTCGTACTCGTACCTCGTCCTCGACGACGGCAAGGGCAGGAGCCTCGTCCAGGTCGACGTGCAGCCCGGCATGTCCGACATCGAGGCCGAGCTCTTCGGCTCCGAGGCCGAGACCCTGGACGACGGCACGAAGGTCGTCACCCGGGAGGGATCCGGCGACAAGGGCGTCGACGGGGTCGTGATGTGGACCGCCGACACCCTCAGGAAGGACGGTCTGCGCGTGGCCGTCAGCGCCTTCAACGCCGCCGACCAGCACAGCGCCGCCACCCGCGAGACGCCCGCCCTGACCATGGAGCAGCTTCGGGAGATCGCCCTCAGCCCGAAGTGGGCCGACCTCCTGTAACCGCTAGAAGAACTCCGACCACGGCTGATCCCAGATCTGCTTCACGCACAGCACCAGGAACAGCAGCCCCGCGATGACGAGCATGCCGTTGCTCACCCACCCGTTGCGCCACTCACGGGGCGTGCGGTCGGAGTTCAACAGCCAGATCAGCGTGCCGGCGAGGAACGGGAGGAAGGCCGCGCCCAGCACGCCGTAGATGACGACCAGGCGGAACGGCTGGCCCTGGAAGAGCAGGACGATGGGCGGGAACGTCAGCCACAGCAGGTACGCGCGGAACGGCCAGGAGCGCTCCCGCTCGCCCGACGCGATCTCCTCGCCCTTGGCGGCGTCGCGGCGGCGGTAGCGCGCCACGAAGTCCGCGAACATCAGGCTCACGCCGTGCCAGACGCCGATCAGGGAGGTGAAGGAGGTGGCGAAGAAGCCGATCAGGAAGAACTTGGCCGTCGCGGTGCCGTATTCGTCTTCCAGGATGTCGCCGAGCTGGATCAGGCCCTTGTCGCCGCTCTCGATGGCGATGTTCGCGGCGTGCAGCAGCTCGGCGCCGACGAAGAGCATCGAGACGACGAAGACGCCGGTGGTGGCGTAGGCGACCCGGTTGTCCAGGCGCATGACCTTCATCCAGCCGGTGTTGGTCCAGCCCTTGGCGTTGACCCAGTAGCCGTACGCGGCCAGCGTGATGGTGCCGCCGACGCCGCCGATCAGGCCGAGGGTGTTGAGGATCGAGTCCTTCTCGTCGGGCAGGACGGGGAGGAGACCGGCGAGCGCGTCGGGGAGGTTCGGGGTGACCCGGATGGCCAGGTAGACGGTGACGACGAACATGACGCCGACCAGGACCGTCATGACCTTCTCGAAGACGGCGTACTTGTTGAACCAGACGAAGACCAGGCCCACGAGACCGCAGGCGATGCCCCACCACTTGAGGTCCATGACGTCCGGGAACAGCGCCTGCAGCGGCAGCGCGCTGGACGACATCGCCGCCGCGCCGTAGACGAAGCCCCAGATCACCACGTAGACGACGAAGAAGTACGTGGTCCAGCGGCCCAGGCTCGCCCAGCCGTCGAAGAGGGTGCGGCCGGTGGACAGGTGCCAGCGGCCGGCCGCCTCCGCGAGGGAGATCTTCACCAGACAGCCGATGACCGCGGCCCACAGCAGGGTGTAGCCGAAGTTGCTGCCCGCGATGAGCGTGGCCACCAGGTCACCGGCCCCGACGCCGGTCGCCGCGACGACGATGCCGGGGCCGATGTACTTCCAACTGGATTTACGAGGGGTGGAGTCGGAGTTCTGGGCCGGTGATGCGCCGGTTTCACTGGTGTTTCCCGTGGTGTCCGCCATGAAGGTCAAGTAAGCCCATGGGCGGCCGGGCGACAAGAGGGCGGACGGGATCTTCACCCGATGTGTGCGACGCGTGCTACGGCTGCCGACCGCAGCCGACGCGCGTGCTACGGCTGCCGCCGACCGCAGCCGTCGCACGCGCACGTGCCGAGCTCGAACCAGACGGTCGTGCCCGGCCTGTCCTGGTGGTGGCCCCAGCGCCGGGCGAGCGCGTCCACCAGGAACATCCCGCGGCCGCTCTCCGAGGTGCCCGCGTCGACCACCCGCGGCGGTCGTCGGCCGCGGTCGGCGATCTCGCAGCGCAGGACGCCGTGCGCGGCGGTCAGCGTCAGCCGGAAGGGGGTCGCGGCGTGCAGGAGGGCGTTGGTGGCCAACTCGCTGACCAGCAGTTCGGCCGTGGCCACCAGGTCGTCGTCGCCGGTACCGTCCCGCTCCGCCAGCCCCCATGCCTCCAGCTGCCGCCGGACCTCCGTGCGGGCCTCGCGGACGGCGGAGGGTTGCGGGTCGTACTCGACGCTCAAGTGGCCCGCGCGCATGGGTGGTTGGGGATAGGCGCCGTACCGGGGGTCGGGGTCCGGGCGGCCTCCCCCGGAGAGTTGCAGCATGTCTCCAGGGTGTCCGTACCGGGTGTACGGCACACGGGGAGGACTACCCGATTCCATACCTGTGCAGGGGGTGCGCATACGGATCGGTTACGTGTACTGCAGGCGTACGGCCGCACCGGCAGCGTCGTCGCGTACGTCGACGTACGCGCACACCTGCCGGGCGAACCACAGCCCCTGGCCGGGTGCGGGCTGCGCGTCCGGCGGTGGGACGAAACCGGCGAGGGGGTCGTCGACGCGGCGCGGGGAGCGCAGTTCGCAGACGCAGGCGGGGGCCTCGCCCCACAGCAGGACGCGGGTGACGGGGTCGAGCGGGGCCGCGGCCTCGGTGACCGCGGCGGCGAACAGGTCGGCGTCGGCTGGGGGCAGTCCGCGGGTGGTGGCCCAGGTGTGGACGGAGTGCGGGTCCGGGGCGGGCAGGGGGTGGGCGTCCGGCGGGGGCGGCGGCAGGGGTACGGCGTCCAGTTCGGCGGCGATGTGCAGCGGGTCCTCGTAGACGCCGGTGCCGGGGTGGGTGCGGCGGGCGGCGGCGACGACGGCGGAGCCCGCGGTGCGGGTGTCGTAGGCGCACAGGGCGGTCGTCGAGAGCGGGGCGAAGAGGAGGTTGGCGAAGGCCTCGTAGCGGATCCACTCGCTGGTCTCGCGGGCGGAGCGGCCGGCCCGGCCGCTCCAGTCGGGTTCCATGAGGAGGTGGATACGGCCGTGCGGGGCGGCGTGCGCGGCGAGGTAGCCGGCGCCCTGTGCGACGGCGTTGGCGGCGGAACCGGTGTACCACTCGGTGTGCGGAATGAAGCCGACGTGCCGGGCGTCGCCGCCGAGGGCGTCGCGCAGCAGGCCGAGTTTGGCGGGGGCGGCGATGGCCACGGGCGGGGGTTCGTCGGGGGCGGCGAGGCCTTCGGCGAGGAAGGGCAGGGCGGCTGCCAGGAACTCCTCGTCGGTGTCGAAGACGGCCATGCGGTGGTCGAAGGTGCCGTGGGCAAGTGCGGGTCGCGCAGGCATGGGTTTCCTGTCGGTGGTAGGGGTGGGGTGTCAGCGCCGGGCGGTGACCCAGGCGGCGATCTGGCTGCGGTTGCTGAAGCCGAGCTTGCTGAGGATGCGTTCGACGTGGCCCTCGGCGGTGCGGCGGGCGATCACCAGACGGTCGGCGATCTGCTGGTTGGCGAGGCCCTCGGCGACAAGTTCGGCGACCTCTCTCTCCCGGCGGGTGAGGCGGGCGTCGGGCTGGGGGCGTTCGCCCGTGGTCTGTTCGGGGCGGTGTTCGTCGAGGGCGTGACCGACGATGTCCGTGAGGCCGAGTCTGGCGCCGTGCTCGTACGACCGCTCGTAGGCGGCGCTTCCGAGGGCCTCGCGCACTCGGGTCTCGGTGTCGCGGCGGCCGGAGTTGAGGGCGGCGGAGCCCCAGCGGTTCCGGTCGACGTCGGCCCAGATGCGGTCGGCGCCGCCGAGCAGGACGGCCGCGCGGTCGTGGGCGCCGGTCCGGCTCGCGGTGTGGGCCAGCAGGTCGAGGGTGAGGCCGATGCCGACGACGTCGTGCACGGCGAGTTTGAGGCGCAGGGCCTCGCGGGCGTGCCGTTCGGCCTGCCGGTGGTCCTGCTGCACGCTGTGGGCGAGGGCCAGCATGCGGTGGACGTACGACAGCACCCATTCCTCGCCGTGCCGTTCGCACAGCCGGCGGGTCTCCTCGCATACCTCGATGGCCTGGTCGGCCTCGCCCAGGAAGCCGAGGGCGCAGGCGAGTTCGACCCGGTCGAGGCCGACGAGGCTGAGGTGCTGGCCGGGGACCCGGCCGTGGGCGACGGCGGCCCGGAAGTGGTCGAGGGCGGCGGGCAGGTCGTCGCTGAACAGCGTGATCACGCCGAGGACGTACTCGGCGTGGGCCGCCTCCGCCAGGTTGCCGAGCCGCCGGGCCAGGGTGCGGGCCTCTTCGGCGCGGCGGCGGCCTCGGGTGAGGTCTTCGGGGCAGAGCGCGAGCAGTCCGGAGACCCACAGGCCGCGGGCGCGTTCGGGGGTCGGTTCCGGGTTGGCGTCGAGGGCGCGGTCGAGCCAGTAGCGGCCCTCGCGGGGGGCGCCGCAGGCGTGCCAGTAGAACCAGAGGGTGCCGGCCAGGCGCAGGGCGGCGAGGGCTTCGCCGGGGGTGGTGAGGCTGAAGTCGAGGGCGGCGCGCAGGTTGTCCTGGTCGGCGCGCAGCCGGGCCACGGTCTCCCGCTGGCCGGGCCCGAACCAGGCGCGTTCGCAGGCGGCGGCCCGTTGCTGCATCCAGTCCCGCTGGCGGCGGCGTGCGGCGGTCTCGTCCTCGGGTCTGTGCCGGAGTTTCTCCAGGCCGTAGTGCCGGAGGGTGTCGAGGAGGCGGTAGCGCACGCCGTCGGGGCCTGCTTCGCGGCACAGTACGGACTTGTCGACGAGCCCGGCTACGGCTTCCAGGACGTCGTACGCGTGCAGCCCTTCCTCGTCCGCGCACACCGCCTCCGCCGTCTCCAGGTCGAAGCTGCCGGCCAGTACGGACAGCCGCGCCCACACCGACTGCTCCCGCTCGGTGCACAGTTCGTGGCTCCAGTCGACGGCCGCGCGCAGCGTCTGGTGGCGGGGCCGGGCCGCGGGGCTGCCTGCGGACAGCAGGCGGTAGCGGTCGTCGAGGCGGTCGAGGAGCTGTTCGACGCCGAGGACGCGCATCCGGACGGCGGCGAGCTCGATGGCGAGGGGGAGGCCGTCGAGGCGGCGGCACAGGCGGACGACCGCGGGCCGGTTGGCGGGCGTGAGCCGGAAGCCGGGGACGACGGCGGCGGCGCGGTCGGCGAAGAGGGCCACGGCCGGGTTGGCGTCGGCGGCGGAGAGGTCGCCGTCGGGGTCGGGGACCGGCAGGGGACGTACTTCCAGGAGGTGTTCCTCGGTGAGGCCGAGGCGGTGCCGGCTGGTGGCGAGGACCCGGACGCCGGTGGTGCCGCGCAGCAGGGCGGCGGCCAGTTCTGTGCAGGCGCCCAGCAGATGCTCGCAGTTGTCGACGACGAGGAGCAGTCGCCGGTCCCGTAAGTGCTCCACCAGCGTTTCCAGCGGCGGTTGTGCGGAGTAGTCGTGCAGGCCGAGGGCGTCGGCGGCGGCGAGCGGCACGAGTGCCGGGTCGTGCAGCCCCGACAGGTGCACGAACCGCACGCCGTCCGGGAAGGCGCGGGCGACACGGGACGCCAGGCGTCCGGCCAGCCGGGTCTTGCCGACGCCGCCCGGGCCGGTCAGCGTGACCAGGCGGGCGCGGGCCAGCAGTTCGCGGCCTTCGGTGAGCTCGGTCCGCCGGTCGACGAAGCTGGTCGTCTCGACCGGCAGGTGACCGTCCCGGTGCGGCGCTGATCCGCCCATGATCAGCCAGTCCTCTGGGTGGGGGGAGGGTTCGCCCTTACGCGGACACTCCAACTCTCTCCCGGCGCCTACATATATGCACGTTCTGCTCACACCGACGGGTGCACTTTGCCGGGGACGGCGCCGGGTGAAGGCGTCATGCGTACACTGCGCGGACGCTCAATCCCCTGTCGTACAGCCGATTTTGGCGTGGTTTCAGCCACCCGTTCACAGCCAACCCTTGACCTGGCCATGCCATACGCCCACGATGAGCGCCACACCCGCACCAGTACGTCGTACGTCGCACGGAAGAACCACCCCCACGGCTCCACTCCCCACTTCCGGAGACCCCGGAATCACTGGAGAAACAAGGAGATTTCATGCGACTTCGCATCCGCGGCTCAGGCGTCCGCAGCGGCAGACGCACCGCCGCGCTCGCCGCCCTGCTGGCCCTCGCCCTCGCGGCCCCGATCTCGGCGACGGCCACCGACGCCACCGCCGACGGGGCGGACAGGGCGTCGGCCTCGGCGGACGACATCCGCCAGTACGAGATCCATATGCACTCGACCGCCAAGGACCGTACGGCACTTCAGCGGTCGGGCGTGACCGTGGACGAGGTCCACGACCACGGGGTCGTGATCTCCGGCCGCGCGGACCAGGTCAGAAAGCTGCGCTCACAGGGCTACGAGATCACCGCACTCGGCGCGGTCCCCGACCGCTCGGCCGGTGAGGACGACATCCGGCTCTACGACTTCCCCTCCGGCGACTCCCGTTACCACAACTACGCGGAGATGACGAGCGAGATCAACTCGGTCGTCTCGGCGAACCCGGGCATCGCGAGCCAGCGCGTGATCGGCACGTCGTACCAGGGCCGGAACATCGTCGCCATCAAGATCAGCGACAACGTGGCGAGCGACGAGTCCGAACCGGAGGTGCTGTTCACCCACCACCAGCACGCCCGTGAGCACCTCACCGTCGAGATGGCGCTGTATCTGCTGCGGGAACTGACCTCCGACTACGGCACGGACTCACGCGTCACCAGCATGGTGAACAACCGGGAGATATGGATCATCCCGGACCTCAACCCGGACGGCGGCGAGTACGACATCGCGACCGGCTCCTACCGGTCGTGGCGCAAGAACCGGCAGCCCAACTCCGGTTCCTCGTACGTCGGTACGGATCTGAACCGGAACTGGAACTACCGGTGGGGCTGCTGCGGCGGGTCGTCCGGCTCGCCGTCCTCGGACACCTACCGGGGCTCGGCGCCCGAATCCGCGCCCGAGGTCAAGGTGGTCGCGAACTTCGTGCGCAGCCGGGTCGTCGGCGGGACGCAGCAGATCAAGGCCGGCATCGACTTCCACACCTACAGCGAGCTGGTGTTGTGGCCGTTCGGGTACACGTACTCCGACACGACCACCGGGATGACGGCCGACGACCGGAACGCCTTCGCCGCGGTGGGGCAGAAGATGGGCGCCAGCAACGGCTACACGGCCGAGCAGTCCAGCGACCTGTACATCACCGACGGGTCGATCGACGACTATCTGTGGGGCTCTCAGAAGATCTTCGGGTACACCTTCGAGATGTATCCGTCGTCCGCGTCCGGGGGCGGGTTCTACCCGCCCGATGAGGTGATCGAGCGGGAGACCTCGCGGAACCGGGATGCGGTGCTGCAGCTTCTGGAGAACGCGGACTGTATGTACCGGTCCATCGGTAAGGAAGCCCAGTACTGCAGTTAGTCGGTGTCCTCTTCGTCCTCTTCGAAGTAGGCGTCGAGGACCTCGTCCAGCCGTGAGTCCCACTCCTTGTGCTGGGACTTCGACGTGGCCTCGATCTCGATGGGGTACCAGCGGCGGTCCGGCGTGTGCACGGTCACGGTGAACCGCTTGCCGAAACGCGGGGACTCCGTCTCGATCGCGCCGATCTCGTCCCAGCGGAACTCGCACTTCTCGTCGTCGAGGCTCAGGCGTACGCCCCTGGCGTCGGCGACGATGCGTGCGCGGCGGTCGGCGGCCTCGAAAACGGGGCCGTCGGCCGCCTCCGTGTCCTCGGCCTCCTCGGCTTCCTCCGCCGGGGCCTCCTCGGGGGCCGCGTCCTCGACGGGGGCCGCCTCCTCGGGCTCGACCGCGTCCTCGGGCTCGGCGGCCTTGTCCGGCGCCGTGAGCCCGGGGATGTGGGCCGGGTTGACGCCGGCGTCCAGGGGCTGACTGCTCGTACCTATGCGCTGCTCCACAGCGGAGCAGTATGGTCGACGATCCTGTGTCCGAGACAGTCAGCCCCCTACTTCGTTATACGAAGATGCTCAACGCGGCGGCCACCACGAACCCGGCGACGGACAGCACCGACTCCAGCACGGTCCAGGTCTTGAGCGTGTCCCGCTCGCTGATGCCGAAGTACTTGGCCACGATCCAGAAGCCGCCGTCGTTGACGTGCGAGGCGAAGATCGAGCCGGCGGAGATGGCCATGATGACCAGCGCGACGAAGGCCTGCGAGTGGTCGCCCTCGGCAAGCAGGGGGGCAACGATGCCGGCCGTCGTCACGATGGCCACCGTCGCCGAGCCCTGGGCGACCCGCAGCACCACGGAGATCAGGTAGGACAGGACGATCACCGGGAGGCCGACGTCGTTGAACGTGTCGGACAGGGCCTGGGCGACGCCGCTCGCCTTGAGGACGGCACCGAAGACACCGCCCGCGCCGACCACCAGCAGGATGTTGCCGACCGGCTTCAGGGAGGAGGTCGACACCGTCTCCAGGGACTTGCGGGACCAGCCGCGGCGGATGCCGAGGACGTAGTACGCCAGCAGCAGCGCGATGGTGAGGGCCACGAACGGGTGCCCGAAGAACTCGATCACCGAGCGCAGGGTGGAGGGGTCCAGGGCGATCGACGAGAACGTGGCGGCCAGGATGAGGATCAGCGGCGTACCGATGATGGCGAGGACCGTGCCGAGGGCGACCGGCTGCTCGCGCGGCTCCACGCCCGCCGCGCGCTGCTCGGCGAGGACGGCCTGCTTGGCCTCGCCCGCCGCCTCTACCATGTCCTGCGGTACGGCGACGAAGATGCGGCGGCCGATCCACGCCGAGAACGCCCAGGCGGCGAGCACCGCGGGGATGCCGCAGACGATGCCCATGAGGATGACCCAGCCGAGGTCCACCTGGAGAAGACCGGCGGCGGCCACCGGGCCCGGGTGCGGGGGCAGGAACGCGTGGGTCATGGAGAGGCCGGCCAGCAGGGGCAGGCAGTAGAGCAGGATCGACTTGCCCGAGCGCTTGGCGGCGGCGTAGACGATCGGCGCGAGGACGAAGATGCCGACGTCGAAGAAGACCGGGACACCGAAGATCAGGCCCGTGAGGCCCATGGCGATCGGCGCACGCTTCTCGCCGAAGAGGTTGAGGAGGCGGGACGCCAGCACCTCTGCGCCGCCGCTTACTTCGAGGATCGCGCCCAGCATCGTGCCGAGACCGATGATGATCGCGACATGGCCGAGGATGCCGCCCATGCCGGACTCGATGGTGGAGACGGCGTCCGAGCGCTGGACCGTGCCGAAGAGTTCGGTGACGGACAGGCCGGCCAGCAGGCCGACGGTTATGGAGACGGCGAGGAGGGCGACGAAGGGCTGGAGCCGGGTCCTGATGATCAGGAAGAGGAGGAGGGCGATGCCGATCGCGGCGACGGTCAGGAGTCCTGCCGTGCCGTCGATGAGGAGGAGCAGTCCGCCGGTGTGGGATGGGGTCTGAGCGGGGGCGGATGAGGCGAGCGGGAGGGACAGTGGGGACATTTATGGGTCCTCTGCGTAAGCACGTGCTGCTTTCGGGCAGGGCGGATCGCGGCACGGCGCCCCGGTGGGCGCCATGCCGTTGACGAACGTGCGGGAGTGAGGGGGCGTCAGCCGAGCACGGCGAGCGCGTCGATCTCGATGAGGAGCCCGGCGGGCAGACCGACGTAGACCGTCGTGCGCGCGGCGGGCGGCTGGGTCAGGCCCTGGGCCTCGAAATAGGCGTTGTAGATCTCGTTCATCTCGGCGAAGTGGGCGACGTCCGTGAGGTAGACGCGGATCATCATCACGTCGTCCCAGGAGGCGCCGCCCTCCTCGAGGATCGCCTTGACGTTGGCGAAGGTCTGCAGGGTCTGCTCGCGCAGGGTGGGGCCGGCCGGCGTCGGGGGCCTGCCCTCCTCGGCGGGCAGGAAGCCGACCTGGCCGGCGACCTGAAGGATGTTGCCCTTCTTCACGCCGTGGGAGAACTTCGCGGGCGGGGTGGTGTGGGTCTTGGGGGTGAGGGCGGTCTTCTCGGTCATACGACGTCCTTGGTCGGGGTCCTTCCGGAGTACTCGCCGCTGATCGCGTCCGCGGTGCGGCGGACCAGCGGGAGCAGGGTGAGGAGTTCGTCGGCGGTGACGACGACGTTGGGGGCGGACACCGACATCGCGGCGACGACCCGGCCGTCGGCGCCGCGGATGGGCGCCGCGACGCAGTTGATGGACTCCTCGTGGCCACCGAGGTCGGTGGCCCAGCCCTGTTCGCGCACCTTCGTGAGTTCCTTGAGGAAGGCCCCGGCGTTGGGGGTCGAACGGGCCGTGTACAGGGGGTAGTCGAGCTTCTCCGCGACGGCCCGGCGTTCGTGCTCGGGCAGGTCGGCGAGGAGGAGCTTGGCGACGGCGGCGACCGTGATGGCGACCGGTTTGCCGATCCGGGAGTACATGCGCACCGGGTAGCGGCTCTCCACCTTGTCGATGTAGAGGACCTCGTCCTCCTCGTACACCGCGAGGTGCACGGTATGTCCGCACTGCTCGTTCAGCCGTACGAGGTGGGGATGGGCGATCTCCCGGATGTCGAGGTTCTCCATCGCCTCCTGGGCGAGCGCGAAGAGGCGGGCGCCGAGGCGGTAGCGCTGGTCGGACTGGCGGTAGACGAAGCCGTGCTCGTGCAGCGTGCGCAGGAGGCGCAGGGCGGTGGACTTGTGCACGCCGAGGCGGTCGGCGACCTGTCCGAGATCGGCGGGGCCCTCGGCGAGCAGCGGCAGGATGCTCAGCGCGCGGTCGACGGTCTGGCTCATGGCGTACGTACCTCCTCCTCGGCCCGGTCCCTGGCGGCTGTCCAACCGGGGCCGAGTCGCAGTCTCCCCCACGCCGCGTCGTCCAGGGCGGCGAGGCGGTCGGCGTGGTCGCGGGTGGGGGGCGTGGCGAGGTCGCCGGGGGCGGTGAGGGCGGCGGCGGCCCAGAGGTGGCCGTGGCGGAGGCGGGTCCCTACCGGGAGGTTGCGGAGGGTGGCCGACAGGAACCCGGCGGCGAAGGCGTCGCCGGCACCGACGGCGGCGACGACGTCGACGTCGAGGGCGGGTACGAAGGTGGGCGGCGCTGCGGCCGGCCGGGGGGCGGTCGCGCAGCCCGGCGCTGTCGGGGTGCCGCCCGCGCCCACCCGTGCCGCCCCTGGCGGCACGACTGCCCGCGGACTGACGAACGCCGTCGCGCCCCGCGCGCCCTCCTTCACCACCAGGGCCTCCGGCTCCGGAAGCAGCTCGCGGATCTTCGCCGGGCCGCCCGTGACCCCCCAGGCCGCGTGGGCCTCGTCGGTGCCGATGAAGACGATGTCGGCGCGGCGGGCGAGGTCGAGGAGGACGTGTGGGCCGTCGGCGTCCTGCCACAGGCCGGGGCGGAAGTTGACGTCGAAGGAGATGAGGGGCCGGTCCGGCCGGGGGGCCGTCAGCTGCCACAGCAGGGCGAAGCACTCGTCGGAGAGGGCCGCCGTGATTCCGGAGAGGTGCAGGACGCGTCCTGCGCGCACCGCGTCCAGGTCCATGTTCTCCGCTGACATGGCGGATGCCGCCGAGCCCGTCCGGTAGTAGGCCACCTCGTGACCCTCGCCGGCCCGGTCCCCGGCCGTACGGAAGTACACGCCCGTCGGACGCGCCGGATCCCGCCGTACGGCCGAGACGTCGACGCCGTACGCGCCGATCGCCTGGACCAGGTGGTCGCCGAAGCCGTCGGCGCCGACCCGGCTGACCCAGCGCGCCGAGTGCCCCGCGGCGGCCAGCATGCAGGCCACGTTGGATTCGGCGCCGCCGATGGCGCGGTCGAAGGAGGGGACGTCGGCGAGGCGGCCCGGGCGGGAGGGCAGGAAGGTGACCATGGACTCGCCGAGCGCGACGACGTCCACGACGTCGGGGGCGGTGGTGGGGCCGGTGGCGGTCACGATGGTCGGGACTCCTCGTCGTCTCGCGGGGCGGCGGCTCCGTTGACCCCGCGTTGGCCGAGATGTTAGACAGCGGTAAGCGATATACGCAATGAACGTTGCAGTACATGCAACGCACCTGATGAGGGAGGCCCCTATGGCCGGAGAAGCGCTCGCCCGCCTCGCCGAGGAACGCGTCGACCACCGCTTCAAGGGCCTCCCGCCGGATGCCGACGGGCTGACGGTCGGCGAGCTGGCCGCCCAGCGCCGCAACCTGTTCACCGACGGCTTCACCACGCCCGTTCTGGCCCTGTCCGCCGAGCACCTGGAGCACAACCTCGCGCTCATGGCGCGGTACGCGAGCCGGCACGGCCTCGCCTTCGCCCCGCACGGCAAGACCTCCATGGCCCCGCAGCTCTTCCACCGCCAGGTCGAACGCGGCGCGTGGGGCATCACGCTCGCCGTGCCGCACCAGGTGCGGGTGGCGCGGGCGTTCGGCGTCCGGCGGATCTTCCTCGCGAACGAGCTGGTGGACGCCGCGGCCCTGCGCTGGATCGCCGCGGAACTGGCCGCCGACCCGGACTTCCGTTTCATCTGTTACGTCGACTCCGTGCGCGGTGCGGAGCAGATGGCCGCCGCCCTGCACGGCAGCCCCCGTCCCGTGGACGTCGTGGTCGAGCTGGCCGCCGGCGACGGCGCCCGCACCGGGGCCCGTACGGAGGCGGAGTGCGCGGCGATCGCGGACGCGGTGGCGGCCGTGCCGGCCCTGCGTCTGGTCGGCGTCGCGGGCTACGAGGGCGAGGTGCCGCAGGCGACCCCGGAGCGGGTGCACGCCTGGCTGCGCAGGCTGGTGGCGCTGGCCGCGGACTTCGACAAGGCCGGACGTTTCCAGGGCCTGGACGAGATCGTCGTCAGCGCGGGCGGCAGCGCCTGGTTCGACGCGGTGGCCGACGTGTTCGCCGAGGTCCCCGAACTGACCGCCCCCGTACTGAAGTTGCTGCGCTCGGGCGCGTACGTCTCGCACGACGACGGCCACTACCGCAAGCTGACCCCCTTCACCCGCGTCCCGGAGGAGGGCGCCCTGGAGCCCGCGTTCCGCCTGTGGGCACAGGTCGTCTCCCGCCCCTCCCCCGAGCAGGCCTTCGTCAACGCGGGCAAGCGGGACGCGGCCTACGACCTGGACCTGCCCTTCGCCCAGGTGGTGCGCCGCGACGGTGTGGAGCGCCCGGCGACCGGCATCGAGGTCACCGCCCTGTCCGACCAGCACGCCTGGCTGCGCACCGCGCCGGAGGCGGATCTGGAGGTCGGGGACTGGCTCGGCATGGGCCTGTCCCACCCGTGCACGTCGTTCGACAAGTGGCAGCTGATCCCGGTGGCCGAGGCGGACGGCACGGTCGTCGAGTACATCCGTACGTTCTTCTAGGAGGCCCGGTATGGAAGACCTCGTCATCCGTGACGCGGACGTCGTGGACGGCAGCGGCGCCCCCGCGTACCGCGCCGATGTGGTGGTGAACGACGGCCGGATCGTGTCGATCGTCCAGGAGGCAGCGGCGGCGGGCTGTCAACGGCCCAGCGCCATGAGGGAGTTGGATGCCGAGGGCCTGGTGCTCTCCCCCGGCTTCATCGACATGCACGCACACAGCGACCTGGCGCTCCTGCGCGACCCCGACCACAGCGCGAAGGCCGCGCAGGGCGTGACCCTGGAGGTCATCGGCCAGGACGGGCTGTCGTACGCCCCGGTCGACGACCGCACCCTCGCCGAGGTCCGCCGCGCCATCACCGGCTGGAACGGGTACGGCGACGACATCGACTTCGACTGGCGGTCGGTCGGCGAGTACCTGGACCGCCTGGACCGCGGGTTCGACGGCCGGGGCATCGCGGTCAACGCCGCGTATCTGATCCCGCAGGGCACGGTCCGGGCACTCGCGGTCGGCTGGGAGGACCGGGAGGCCACGCCGGAAGAGCTGGACCGGATGCGGCAGTTGGTCGCCGAGGGCCTGGAGCAGGGCGCGGTCGGCATGTCGTCCGGGCTCACCTACACGCCCGGCATGTACGCCGCGGACACCGAACTGACCGAGCTGTGCCGGGTGGTGGCGGCCCACGGCGGTTACTACTGCCCGCATCACCGCTCGTACGGCGCGGGGGCACTGGAGGCGTACGAGGAGATGGTGGCGCTGACCCGGGAAGCGGGCTGTCCGCTCCACCTCGCCCACGCCACCATGAACTTCGGCGTGAACAAGGGCCGCGCGCCGGAGCTGCTGTCCCTCCTGGACGAGGCGCTCGCCGCCGGGGCGGACATCAGCCTGGACACCTACCCCTACACCCCGGGCTGCACCACTCTTGTGGCGCTGCTGCCGAGCTGGGCGAGCGAGGGCGGCCCTCAGGAGATCCTGCGGCGGCTGACGGACGAGGAGAGCGCCGAGCGGATCCGCTACGACCTGGAGGTGACCGGCGCGGACGGCTGCCACGGCGTGCCCGTCGAGTGGGACACGATCGAGATCTCGGGCGTGACCGATCCCGCCCTCGGCGCCTATGTCGGCCGTACGGTCGAGGACTCCGCGGCGCGGCGCGGCGAGGCCCCCTGGGTCACCGCCCGCCGTCTGCTGGTCGAGGACCGGCTGGGCCCGACGATCCTCCAGCACGTCGGCCACGAGGAGAACGTGCAGGCGATCATGCGGCACCCGGTGCACACCGGCGGCTCCGACGGCATCCTGCAGGGCGCGAAGCCGCACCCGCGCGCGTACGGCACGTTCCCGCACTACCTCGGCCGGTACGTACGGGAGCTGGGGGTGCTGTCGCTGGAGGAGTGCGTGGCCCACCTCACCTCGCGCCCGGCGGCGCGGCTGCGGCTGCCGGACCGCGGGCTGGTCCGCGAGGGGTACCGGGCCGACCTGGTCCTCTTCGACCCGGCGACCGTCGCGGCGGGTTCCACCTTCGAGCAGCCCCGCACCCTGCCGACGGGCATCCCGCACGTGCTGGTCGACGGCCGGTTCGTGATCGAGGACGGCCGGCGCACGGACGTACTGGCGGGGCGGGCGGTCCGCCGCACTCCGGTGTGACCGCCCGCCCCTCGCATGCCTACGGCTTGGGCAGGGTGCAGCCGCTCGCCGACAGGTCGAGCTTGTTGTCGATCCCGAAGCAGGCGGCGAGCTGGTGGGTCTGCTGGGCGTAGTTGATGCCCTGGCGGACGGTGACGTTGCCGTTCGCGTCGACCTCGCAGGGGTTGTTCATCGTGCAGCGCTCACCGTCCGTGTTGCCGGTGTTGTTGACAGCGACGACGCGGCCGGTGCTCTGGTCGACGACGGGCGAACCCGACGTACCGCCGATGGTGTTGCAGGCGGAGGTGTAGCGGACGGAGTCCTTCCAGGTCCAGTCGGCCTCCTTCAGGCCGTACGCGAAGCCGTCTATGGAGCAGTTGTAGATCCGCTTCCAGTAGCCGGAGACGACGCTGATGGCGGTGCCGGCGGTCGGGCGCGTGTCGCTGAGCGTCAGGGGGCTGATGCCGTACGAGCTGCTGATCTGCGCGTAGGTCGTGGTGAGCTGGTAGATCGCCACGTCCGTGTCGGTCATCGTCGAGTAGGCGATCTTGTTGGCGCGCAGGGTCGCGATCCGCGAACCGGAGGAGTTCAGCAGGCCGAAGCTGCGGCTGGAGGCCTGGTCGACGACGACCTCGCCGGGGCCGGGGAAGCCGGACTCCAGGCAGTGGCCGTTGGTCATCACGAGCGCCGGGTCGTTGTCCTCGGAGTCCGGCATGCGGACGACGGAGCCGGAGCAGTTGCTGAGCGAGACGGTGCCGGCGAAGTCGACGGCCTGGGCCGACGGTGCGGTGAGCCGGGACACGCTCGCCGTGGCGGACGTGACCACGTCGTGGACCACGGACGTGATCGTGTCCGTGTCCGCGGCCGTGCTCGAGCCCGTGGGGGTGGGCTCGGCCGCGACCGCGGGAGTCGCGCCGGCCCCGGCTATCGCCAGGGCCGAGAGCGCGACGACGAGAGGTTTTCTCATGTGTGGGGGTCCCCTCTTGCGACGAGGGCGACCGGAAATCTTCCGGTCGCCCGCAGGTTTGTCATGCGCATTGTGAACAGGCGCACGCGAGGGGTACAAGGAGTTGTTTCAGGCCGGGGGCCGTTTCGCGCCGGACATCGCCGGATCTCCACGATCACCGCATGGGATCACCGCAAGGCGGCGACTACTTGGGACCCTTGGTGCCGCCCTGCCCGTGGCCGGGATTGTCCTTCGACCGCCCAGGGGGTGGGGTGGTCGTGACGGGAGCGGAGGTCGTCGTCGCGTCGGCGGTGGGGGACCCGGTCGAGGGGTCCTTCGTCGTCGTCCCGGCCGGGGCGGAGCCGCTCGCCGAGGGGGACGGGGCGGCGGACGCCGAGCCGGACGACTCCCCCGTGCCCGACGGGCCGTCGGTCCGCGCCGCGTCCGACGCCGAGGCCCGGCCCGGTTCCGTGGGCACCGCGGACTCCTCGGACTCCGCGGACTCCCCCGTCGTGGACCCCGTGCGGTCACCCTTGCCCTGGGTGCCGGACGGCGACCCCGAGAAGGAGAACCCGGCGATCAGCGCGGCCGCCGAGACGGCACCCACCGCTCCCGCGGCCACCGCCACGCGGCGCGAGCGCCAGGGACCGGGCTTGCGCCTGGCACGCCGACCGGAGCCGTGCCGGCGGGAGTCCGCACCGGCCCGGCCGGCTCCCCGGCCCTCGCCGATCACACCGCCCTCACCGCTCTCGCCGCCCGCGACCGGAGGCAGCTCGCGCGTCTCGTCGTACGCGTTCTGCCAACCGTGGGCGGCCGCCGGATCGGCGTACTCGTCGTACGCCGGCGACGGGGCGGCCTGCGGGTGGTACACGTTCGGCGGCCCCGCGGGCTCGTAAGGGCCGGTCGCCCCGTTGCCGTAGTGAGGTGGCGTGGACATGGCCGTGCATTCTAGGGACGGGAGGGGCTGGCGGGACAGCGTTCGGCGATAACCACCCAAACCGCCGCGTCTCATGTGGCGGAAAGCACGAGCCGTGCGGCGTTACCCCACCGTAAGCTCCCTGTCATGCAGGTGATCCAGTCGACGAAGCTCGCCAACGTCTGTTACGAGATCCGGGGCCCGGTACTCGAGGAGGCGATGCGGCTCGAGGCGGCCGGACACCGCATCCTCAAGCTGAACACCGGCAACCCGGCGGCCTTCGGCTTCGAGTGCCCGCCGGAGATCCTGGAGGACATCCTCCGCAATGTCTCCACGGCCCACGGCTACGGCGACGCCAAGGGCCTGCTGGCCGCACGCCGGGCGGTCGTCATGCACAACCAGACCCTCGGTGTCGAGACGGACGTCGAGCACGTCTTCATCGGCAACGGCGTCTCCGAACTGATCACCATGGCGATGCAGGGCCTGCTGGACGACGGGGACGAGGTCCTCGTACCGGCCCCGGACTACCCCCTGTGGACGGCGGCGGTCTCCCTCGCCGGCGGCACCGCGGTCCACTACCGGTGCGACGAGCAGTCCGACTGGATGCCGGACCTCGCCGACGTCGAGCGCAAGGTCACCGACCGCACCAAGGCGCTCGTCATCATCAACCCGAACAACCCGACCGGCGCGGTCTACGACGAGGCGATGCTCAAGGGCCTGACGGACATCGCCCGCCGGCACAACCTGCTGGTCTGCTCGGACGAGATCTACGACAAGATCCTCTACGACGGCGCCACGCACACCCCCACCGCGGCGGTCGCACCCGACCTGCTCACCCTCACCTTCAACGGCATGTCGAAGGCATACCGGGTGGCCGGCTACCGGGTCGGCTGGATGTCGATCTCCGGCCCGCGCGCCCACGCCGACTCCTACATCGAGGGTCTGACGATCCTGGCGAACATGCGCCTGTGCGCGAACATGCCGGGCCAGCACGGGGTCGTCGCCGCGCTGAGCGGACGCCAGTCGATCAACGACCTCGTACTGCCGGGCGGGCGCCTGCGCGAGCAGATGGACGTCGCCTACGAGATGCTGACGCAGATCCCCGGCGTCACCTGCGTCCGCCCCAAGGGGGCGCTGTATCTCTTCCCGCGTCTCGACCCCAAGGTCTTCAAGATCAAGGACGACCGCCGGATGGTCCTGGACCTGCTGCGCCGGGAGAAGATCATGGTCGTCCACGGCACGGGCTTCAACTGGCCGGAACCAGACCACTTCCGGGTCGTGACGCTCCCGACGGTCGTTGATCTACGGGACGCGGTCGGCAGGATCGGCACGTTCCTGGACGGCTACAGCCAGCACTGACGCTCACGCTGCGTGGACACCCGGCTCACTTTTGTGAACGGGCTCAACTTTAGACGAAATCCAAGCTAGGATGGCTTCTGCCGAACACAGGAGGCCATCCCATGTACGAGCCGATCCGCACCAAGTCGGTCCACACGACGATGGCCGGCACCACCGACTTCCCCCACCGGTCCCGTGAGGAAGAGCTGGACATCCAGCTCGCGGGCCATCTCGCGGCACTGCTCGCCGTCACCGACGAGCTGCGCGCGCTGGCCCCGTCCGCCGACCTGGACACCGCGGCCACCCGGCTCGCCGACCAGGTGGCCCGGCTGCGGGGAGGAGCCGCGCCGGCCCGCACGTCGGTGACCGCGACCGCCGCCGAACCCCGTCTCGCCGCCCTGCACCGACGCGCCCACACCCTCGCGGGCCGCGCCCTGGTCGTCGCGGCATCCCGCGCGGACACGGCGGCGGCGATCCTCACGGCGGAACGCATGGATGCGCATGCCGCTGCGCTCGAGCAGCGCACTGCGTTGGCTTGAGCGGCGGTCGTTTGTTGACGCCGGTTGATCAGTGCGGGGCGTCTGGGTGCGTTTCGCCGTTGGGCGGCTGGTCGCTTGGCGGCTGCGGGTTGTCCGTGGCTGATCGCGCCGTTCCCCGCGCCCCTTAGGGCGTTGCGCTGCCGGGACCGGTAAGTCACCGGTCGTTCACCCGTCTCGCCCGGGAACGTTGGGTTCCGGGAGCACGCTCCCGGCGTGAGACGTATCGCAGGTATCGTCCTCGCGGTTGTGCTGATCGGCGGAGTGGTGGCAGCCGTCGTAGCGGGCCGGGACAACGGGGACCAGGGCACGGCAACGAAGACCGTGCGGGCAGTGATCGGGTCGGAGAAGGCCGAGTTCTTCGCCGATCCGAAGGTGGTGGACGCCCTGGCCGCCAAGGGCTACACCGTGGAGACGGAGACGTCCGGCTCGTGGGCCATGGAGGGGCTGGACCTGAAGGGCTACGACCTGGCCTTTCCGTCCAGCAAGGCGCCGTCCGACGCGCTCGCCGAGAAGTACGACGTCCAGCAGCCGCTGCCGCGGCCCTTCTACTCGCCGCTCGTCGTCGTCGCGCATCGGGGCGCCGCCGAGGTGCTGGCCGCCAACGGTCTCGTCACCCTCGACAAGAACCACGGCACCCTCAAGATGGGCGCCTACCTCGACGCCGCCCGCGACGACCGCACCTGGCAGCAGCTCAAGGGGGCGGAGAAGTACGGCGAGTTGACCGGCACCCTCTACATCACCAGCACCGACCCCGTGACCTCCAACTCCGGTGCCCTCTACCTCGCCGCCGCCTCCTACGTCGACAACGACGGCCGGGTCGTCGCGAGCGACGCCGACGTCGAGCGGACCGCGCCCCTGCTGCGCAAGCTGGTCACCGTCCAGGGCGCCCAGCAGTCCAGCTCGGACGGCGCGTTCCGGGACTTCATCAGCGGCGCCGGCAACCCGCTCGTCCTCGTCTACGAGTCCCAGGTCGCCGCACTGCTCACGCAGGGCCAGGGCGTGGAGGACCTCACCGTCCTCTACCCGGACACCACCACGACCAGCGACCACACCGTCGTACCCCTCACCGGGGAGGGCCGCGAGGTCGGCGAACTCCTCTCCACCGACCCGGAGTTGCGCAAGCTGGCTGTCCGGCACGGGTTCCGTCCGCAGGGCGCCAGCGGCGAGTTCACGTCGGCCACCGCCGGCCACACCGACTACCTCAACCAGAAGCTGACCGGCGTACGGCAGGCGCCCGTGCCCACCTCCGCGGTGCTGCACGAGATGGCGCGCCGGGCGCGCGGATAGGGGGATCAGCAGATGACCGACCACAGCAGCAGCACCAGCCAGAACACCAGCCCCAGTCACGACGACACCTTCACCCTCATCCCGCCCGAGCCCGTCGCCCGGGTCCCGCGGGAGAAGGCCGGCGGGCTCGTGCCCGTCGACGACGGTGTCCGTGACGACATGGCCCGCAAGGCCTCCGACTACGTCGCCGGACTCGCCGCCCTCGACGCCCGCTCGCCCGAGTTCGCCGGCAAGGTCGGCGAGATCACCGCCCTCGGCGCCGGTGAGATGCGCACCGCGGCCGCGCAGTCCAACCGCATGCTGGAGCGGACCGTGCGGAGTCTGCCGTCCAAGGGCGGGGACGCGCAGTCGCAGGTGGCGGGCTCGCTCGTCGAACTGCGCAGGGTCGTGGAGGATCTCGATCCGCGTGATCTTCCCGCCGCCAAGGGGCGGAAGTTCCTGTCCCGGCTGCCGGGCGGCAACAAGCTGCGCGATCACGTGGCCAAGTACGCCTCCGCGCAGGGCACCCTCAACAAGATCGTCGGCTCGCTGCGCGGCGGGCAGGACGAACTGCGCCGGGACAACGCCGCGTTGCAGACCGAGCGGGTGCGGCTCTGGGAGACCATGGGCAAGCTCCAGGAGTACGTCGTCCTCACCGAGGCCCTGGACACGGCGGTCGAGCAGCACATCGCCGGTGTCGAGACGAGCGACCCGCAGGCCGCCGACTCGCTGCGCGCGGACGTTCTCTTCCCCGTCCGGCAGAAGCACCAGGACCTGCTCACCCAGCTCGCGGTGTGCGCGCAGGGCTACCTCGCCATGGACGTCGTACGCCGCAACAACGACGAGCTGATCAAGGGCGTCGACCGGGCGGCCACGACCACCGTCTCGGCGCTGCGTATCTCCGTCATGCTCGCCTCCGCTCTCGACAACCAGAAGAAGGTCGTCGACCAGGTCAACGCCCTGCGGGGCACGACGGAGGACCTGATCCGGGGCAATGCCGAGATGCTCGCCACGCAGTCCGGCGAGATCCAGCGCATCGCCGCCGATCCGGCGGTCGGCGCGGAGACGCTGCGCAACGCCTTCCAGCAGATCTATCGCACGCTGGACGCCATCGACACCTACAAGGTGCAGGCCACCGAGGCGATGGCCACGACCGTCGAGTCGCTGACCGCCGAACTCCAGCACGCCTCCGCCTACCTGGACCGCAGCCGCTCGCAGAGCGCCCTGGAAGGGGGCCTCTCATGAGACGCCCGCTCGCCCTTGCCATCGCGGCGCTGGCCCTGCTGACGGCCTGTACGACGGCCCAGGACGACCAGCCGGACGAGGACACCCAGGCCTACCAGCCCGGCACCCTGCGCGTCCTCGCCTCCAGCGAGCTCAACGACATGACGGACGTCCTGGACCGGGTCCGTGAGGACACCGGCATCACCGTCCGGCCCACCTACATGGGCACCCTCGACGCCGTCGACCTGCTCGCGCGGGGCAAGGCGGACGGGGCGTACGACGCGGTGTGGCTGTCCTCCAACGACTACCTGCGGCTGCGCCCGGAAGCGGCGAAGAAGGTCGTGTCGGAGACACCGGTCATGTCGAGCCCGGTCGCGATCGGCGTCAAGCCGGCCACCGTCAAGGCCCTCGGCTGGCAGCCGGAGGACGTCACCTGGTCCGATGTCGAGCGGGCGGTGCGCGACGGCGACCTCACCTACGGCATGACCGACCCGGCCCGCTCCAACTCCGGCTTCTCCACCCTCGTCTCCGTCGCCTCCGCCCTCTCCGGCGCCCAGTCCGCGCTCACGGACGCGGACGTGCAGAAGGCGACTCCCCGTCTGAAGGAGTTCTTCCGGGGGCAGCAGCTGACGTCGGGGTCGTCGGGCTGGCTGGCGAGCGCGTACGAGCGGCGCGGCACTGTCGACGCGCTGCTCAACTACGAGTCGATCCTGAAGGGCATCCCCGGTCTGACGGTGATCCGCCCCACCGACGGTGTCGTCACCGCGGACTACCCGCTCTCGTCCCTCGCCTCCGCGGGCGCCCCGGCCCGCGAGGACGTCCGCCGGCTGACCGAGGCCCTGCGCTCCCCGGAGATCCAGCGCGCGATCACCGACGGCACGCACCGCCGCCCGGTCGTCGCGTCCGTGCAGCCCGCGACCGGCCTGGACACCACCCGTCGGCGCGAACTGCCCTTCCCGGGCAGCCGGTCCGTGGCGGACGGGCTGCTCGACTCGTACGAGAACGAGCTGCGCCGCCCGTCCCGCACGGTGTACGTGCTGGACACCTCGGGATCGATGGAGGGCGACCGGCTGGCCGGACTGAAGAAGGCGCTGACCGGCCTGACCGGCGACTTCCGGGAGCGGGAGGAGGTGACGCTGATGCCGTTCGGGTCGGATGTGAAGAGCGTACGGACCCATGTCGTGGACCCGGAGGATCCCAAGACCGGGCTCGACGGGATCCGGCGGGACACCGAGGCGTTGACGGCCGAGGGCGACACCGCGATCTACACGTCGCTGGAGAAGGCGTACGAGCAGCTGAGGGCGGACCGTGACACGTTCACGTCGATCGTGCTGATGACGGACGGGGAGAACACGACCGGTGCGACCGCCGGCGACTTCGAGGACTTCCACGGTGCGCTCACCGGCGGCCAGAAGGACATCCCCGTCTTCCCCATCCTGTTCGGCGACTCCGACCGTTCCGAGCTGGAGCACATCGCCGAACTGACCGGCGGCCGCCTCTTCGACGCCCAGCAGGGCTCGCTGGACGGCGCCTTCGAGGAGATCCGTGGCTACCAATAAGACGGCTGCGAGCAAGGCGCTGGCGTATCTGGAGTCCCGCAAGAACATCGCCGGGAGCGCGTGCGGGTTGGTCGGCCTGGTGCTGACCTTCACGGGGGTGGCGGGACCGTACTGGGCCGTCGTCGTCGCCGGCCTCTACGGCGCGGGTGCGCTGATCGCCCCGCCGGAGCGGCCCGCGCCGCCCGACTTCCCGGACCCGTCGGCCCAACTCGACGAACTGCGGGGCGACTTCGAGAAGCTGCGCGGCTATCTCAGGGACGTCGAGCTGTCGGTCACGGCCACCACGCGGCTGCGTGAACTCATCGAGCTGCTGACCGCGCTGCTCGACCGCGGCTGGGCCGCCGAGCTGCTCGCGCACGACCCGGAGGGCGTGCACGTGCTGTCCCGCATCGTGCGGCGCGATCTTCCGGAGGCCGTGGACAGTTTCGTACGGACGCGCTGGTGGACGCGGATGGCGCCCGGCACCGAGTCGCCCGAGCTCCATCTGGAGCGGCAGCTGGGCCTGCTGAAGAAGGACACCGAGCGCCTGGCGGCGGGTCTGCGCGAGGTGGAGGCCCGCCGCCAGGAGTCCCACACCCGGTATCTGGAGGACCGGGGTGGGACTCACTGACCGGGCGGGTTACCGCCTGACGTACACCGTCGCCGAGGCGGACGACGCGGTGTGCAGGTCGTCGCCCGGCCAGCTGACCGTGTAGGTCGCGTCGCCCCGCGTGCGCGGCAGGTCGTTGACGGTGAACGTGCCGTCGGCGGCGACCGTCACCGACGACAGCGTGCCGGTGCCGAGCCGGTCGGTCCGCGTGACCTGGAGGACCGCCCGGTCGGGCAGGGCCTTGCCCTGGGCGGTGAACGTACCGGTGATCTCCACGCCCGTGCTCAGTGAGCCCTCCTCGGGTGCGGTGAGCGCGATCGAGGTGGGCGCCTTGCCGACGGACACCGTGGTGGTGATGTCCTCGGCGGGGCGGTGGGTCAGGTCGCCGAGGAAGGAGACGGTGTAGGTGGCGTCGCCGACGAGGCCGGGCTCGTCGAGGACGGTGAAAGTGCCGTCGTCCTTGACGGTGAAGGTGCCGAGGTCGTGGGTGCCGTTGGCGTCGGTCCGGGTGGCCTTGACCTTGAAGGGCTCGGCGGGTGCCGGGCCGTCCTGCTCCAGCTTGCCGCGCACGGCCAGCGGCTCGCCGGCGACGGCCTGGGCGGGGCTGTGGGTGAGGCCGCCGGTGAAGCGGGCGTCGTACTGGACAGCCGGGGGCTGGATGATGTGCAGCCAGTACTGGTTGCCGGCCGTGTTGGTGGTCACCGCGAACAGCCGGGAGCCGTCCGCCGACCACTCCATGCCGCGGGGCACGACCTTGTCGCCGTCGAGGCTGCCCTCGAAGACGAACTCCAAGGGGGCCGTCGCGTCGGTCGGGTCGGCGGGCTGCACCAGCAGGTCGGGGGTCGAGCCGGTGGCCGACGCGCCCCGCGCGATGTACTTGCCGTCGCCGCTGAAGGCGACCGAGCTGGCGGTGGCCCCGGACGGGAGCGCTTGGTAGCCGGTCGCCGCGTCCGACAGGTCGGCGGCGTTCAGCAGCCGGGTGCCGTACGCGGCGTCGGCGACGGCGACCTTGGCGCCGTCCGGGGAGAACGCCATGTCCTTGAAGTCCATGGCGCCCTTGCCCTCGCTGTCGGCGAAGCGGCGCGCGGCATTGCGTACGAGGCTGTCGCCGCTGGTGTCGAAGACCGTGACGAAGGGGTTGGCCGCGTTCGCGTTGAGCGGCTGGCCCATGAGCATCTTGTTGCCGGGGCCGGACTCCAGCTGGAGCTCGCCGTAGTCGTTCCAACCGGTGCGGGTGAGGGCGCCGTTGACGACCCCGTCCACGTAGGTACCGGCGGTGGCGCACTGGGAGACGTACTGCGAGTACGGCGTCGTGAAGTACAGCTGGCCGCCGGAGTAGGCGAGGTCACGCCCACAGGTGTCGGTGTTCGCGTAGGCGACGTGGGTCTTCTGGAAGGTGGTGGTGTCGTACGACTCGATCCGGTCCCGCAGACCGGCGTAGACCTTGGACCCGTCGGCGCTCAGGGCCAGGCCCGAGACATGGTAAGTCGTGGTGATCGTCGTGAGGCGTTCGCCCTGGAAGTTGTAGACGGCGATGGTGCCGCTGTTGCCGGAATAGCTGGTGTTGCTGTCCGCGACGAAGACCCGCTCATGAACGTTGTCGACGGCCAGCGCCGAGTACGACGAGATCGGCAGCTTGACCACGGCGTCCGAGGCCGCCGCGTGCGCAGCCGGTGCCGCGGCGACGGTCAGGCCGGTCCCGGCGAGAGTGGCGGCGAGCAGCGTGGCCGCCAGGCGTCTTGAACGGTGTGCAGTATTCAACTGTGCCCCCCACAGGCTGTGTTGGGTGACCACTGGATTCAGTGATACACCTGTGATGAACATGAAACAGCCGTGAAGATCTTTCGATCAAGGGGGCGCACCCGGCGACATACAGGCGAGGACCTGTCGCCGCGCGTCCGTCGGGGCGGACGGGGCGCGACGACAGGCCCAGAGCCCCGCACGCCGTTGTACGGAACCTCGCCGGTCCTTGGTGCCTTGCACCGCGGCCGGCCGTGACGATGTTGCTGGTCAGGGCACTGTCGGTAGACCGGCCGCGGAGTCTTCGTCGGGCCTCAGCCCAGGCGCTGCACCAGGGCGTGGTACTCGTCCCACAGCTCCTTGGGCGTGTGGTCGCCGAAGGTGTTCAGGTGCTCGGGGATCAGAGCGGCCTCCTCGCGCCAGACCTCCTTGTCGACGGTGAGCAGGAAGTCGAGCTCCTCGTCGGCCAGTTCGAGGCCGCCCGTGTCGAGGGCCTCCTTGGTCGGCAGGACGCCGATCGGGGTCTCGACGCCTTCCGCCCTGCCCTCCAGGCGCTCGACGATCCACTTCAGGACGCGGCTGTTCTCGCCGAAGCCGGGCCAGACGAACTTGCCCTCGTCGTTCTTGCGGAACCAGTTGACGTAGTAGATCTTCGGCAGCTTGGCCGGGTCCGCGGACTTGCCGACCTTGATCCAGTGGGCCATGTAGTCGCCCATGTTGTAGCCGCAGAACGGCAGCATCGCGAACGGGTCGCGGCGCAGCTCGCCGACCTTGCCCTCGGCGGCGGCGGTCTTCTCGCTGGCCACGTTGGCTCCGAGGAAGACGCCGTGGTTCCAGTCGAAGGACTCCGTCACCAGCGGTACGGCGGTGGCGCGCCGCCCGCCGAAGAGGATCGCGGAGATCGGCACGCCCTTGGGGTCCTCCCACTCGGGCGCGATGATCGGGCACTGCGCGGCGGGGACGGTGAAGCGGGCGTTGGGGTGGGCGGCCGGGGTCCCGGACTGCGGCGTCCAGTCGTTGCCCTTCCAGTCCGTCAGGTGGGCCGGGGTCTCCTCCGTCATGCCCTCCCACCAGATGTCGTTGTCGTCCGTCAGCGCCACGTTCGTGAAGACGGAGTTGCCCCACAGCGTCTTCATCGCGTTGGCGTTGGTGTGTTCACCGGTGCCGGGCGCGACGCCGAAGAAGCCGGCCTCGGGGTTGATGGCGTACAGCCGGCCGTCCTCGCCGAAGCGCATCCATGCGATGTCGTCGCCGATCGTCTCGACGGTCCAGCCGGAGACGGTGGGCTCCAGCATGGCGAGGTTGGTCTTGCCGCAGGCGGACGGGAAGGCGGCGGCGACGTACTTGGGCGAGCCCTGTGGCGGGGTGAGCTTGAGGATCAGCATGTGCTCGGCGAGCCAGCCCTCGTCACGGGCCATGACGGAGGCGATACGCAGGGCGTAGCACTTCTTGCCGAGCAGGGCGTTGCCGCCGTAGCCGGAGCCGTAGGACCAGATCTCGCGGGTCTCCGGGAAGTGGGAGATGTACTTGGTCTGGTTGCAGGGCCAGGGGACGTCCTGCCGGCCGGGCTCCAGGGGGGCGCCGAGCGAGTGCACGGCTCGCACGAAGAAGCCCTCGGAGCCGAGCTCGTCCAGCACGGCCTGGCCCATGCGCGTCATGGTGCGCATGGAGACGGCGACGTACGCGGAGTCGGTGATCTCCACGCCGATCGCGGACAGCGGCGATCCGAGCGGGCCCATGCAGAACGGCACGACGTACATGGTCCGGCCCCGCATCGAGCCGCGGAACAGGCCCTTCTCACCCTGGAAGATCTCCCGCATCTCCGCAGGGGCCTTCCAGTGGTTGGTCGGGCCGGCGTCCTGCTCCTTCTCGGAGCAGATGAAGGTGCGGTCCTCGACGCGTGCGACGTCCGTCGGGTCGGAGGCCGCGTAGTAGGAGTTCGGGCGCTTGATCGGGTCGAGTTTCCGGAAGGTGCCCTTCTGGACGAGCTCCTCGCACAGTCGCTCGTACTCGGATTCGGATCCGTCACACCAGACCACGTTGTCCGGCTGCGTCAGGTCGGCGATCTCGTTCACCCAGGAGATCAGTTCCTGGTGGTTGGTCGGGATGACGGGGGTAGCCGATATGTCGCGCGCCACGGTTGCTCCTAAATGAGGGTTTTTTGTCCTTGTGCCCCGTGGGGGCTGCGACCCGGATGCTGCGCAGTACCGCTCGCAATGCGCTCATCCGGTGCCGACTGCACTCATTTGATCATCCGAGGTGAGTGCGCATTTGTCCAGAGGACCGCCCACCTGAGCGGCGTGAGCCGGCCCACGCACCTGGGCGTTTCTCTCCGTTTCTTTACGTGCACGTTGGGTTCGGATGACCGCCCCTTGGGGCGGAAGGGGTCGCCGGGACCCCCAACTTCCGTGAGATGATGGCCACTCCTGTCGCCACACTGATCCGTAACTTACGGTTCCGTAGGTACGATGCGCCTCATGACTGCGCCCGCTTCCGACGCGCCGAGGGACACGCCGGTCGCCGACCGGGTATCCAGCGCGCTCTCCCTGCCGCACCCGATCAAACCCAAGCTCCGCGGCTGGCTGCACCTCGGGATGTTCCCAGCGGTGCTCGTCGCAGGCCTGGTCCTCACCGCCCTCGCGGACTCCCCGCGCGGCCGCCTCGCCTGCGGGATCTACGCACTGACGGCATGCCTGCTGTTCGGCGTGAGCGCGCTGTACCACCGGGGCGACTGGAGCCCGCGCATGGACGGCGTACTGCGCCGCCTGGACCACTCGAACATCTTTCTGATCATTGCCGGCACCTACACGCCACTGACCCTGCTGCTCCTGCCGGGCGCGAAGGGGCAGTGGCTGCTGTGGGGCATCTGGGCCGCCGCAGCGGCCGGCATCCTCTTCCGCGTCTTCTGGGTGGGCGCCCCGCGCTGGCTCTACACGCCCTGCTACATCGCCATGGGCTGGGCGGCCGTCTTCTTCCTGCCCGACTTCATGCGCACCGGCGGTATCGCCGTCCTCGTGCTGGTGATCGTCGGCGGTGTCCTGTACAGCGCGGGCGGCGTGGTCTACGGCATCAAGCGCCCCAACCCGTCACCGCGCTGGTTCGGCTTCCACGAGGTGTTCCACTCGTTCACGCTGGCGGCGTTCGTCGTGCACTACGTGGGGATCTCCCTGGTGGCGTACCAGCACTCGTAGCACCCCGCCCCTTCAGGGCCATGGCTTGCGGGCCGTGGCCCTTTCGCATGCCCTGACAGCGGCACCCCATTGAGGGTTACTTGATTTTGACAGTGACTATCAATTCACCCTTTTGTCGCCGAGCCGGATGCCCGACAATGACCACCATGACGGCCCCCCATCTCACCTCCCCCGCCGACCGCCCCCAGCTGGGGCTCCGGGAGCGGAAGAAGATCAGGACGCGCGAGGCGATCCGCACCGCGACCTACGCACTGATCGAGGAGCAGGGGTACGACGTCACGACGATCGAGCAGATCGCCGACCGTGCCGAGGTGTCGCCGTCGACCGTCTTCCGTTACTTCCCCACCAAGGAGGACATCGTCCTCACGGACGCGTACGACCCGCTGCTGGAGGAGTTCCGGGACCGGCCCGCGGACGAGCCCTGGCAGGACTCCCTGCGCCACATCACCCGCAGGTCCATTGGCCTGGGCCTCGGCGAGAAGCCCGAGATCACCCGGCTGCGCTGCCGGCTGATCGCGGAGGTCCCGGCGGTGCGCTCCCGGCTGATGGAGAGCATGTCCGCCGCCGGGCCCCTGCTCGCCGAGGCCATCGCGGCGCGCACCGGACGCGACCCGGAGAGCCTGGAGGTGCGTGTGTTCACCATGTCCCTCATCGGCGGTCTGATGGAGATCTCCCCGTACTGGGCGCGCACCGGCTTCCGCGACGACCCGGCCGACCTCGTCGACCGCGCCCTGGCCGTCTACGACCGCGGCCTCGGCGCCGAAAACCCCTGAGGCCCGCGCCCGCGCCCATGCCATCCTGATCAGGTGAACGGACCCGAGATCCACGTCGAATTCGACCCCGAACTGGCCCTGTTCGTCCCGAACACCAGGCGCCGGGGCGCCACTCGGCTCGCCACCGACGGCGTCTCGACGCTGGGCCATGTCATCGAGTCCGTCGGCGTCCCGCTCACCGAGGTCGGCGCCCTCGTCGTCGACGGCCACGAGGTGCCGACCGCGCACATCCCGAAGGACGGCGAGTCCGTGCACGTCCGCGCCGTCGAACGCCCGCAACGGGTGCCCGGCGCTCCCCTGCGCTTCCTCCTCGACGTCCACCTCGGCACGCTCGCCCGCCGGCTGCGGCTGCTCGGCGTGGACACGGCGTACGAGTCCACGGACATCGGCGACCCCGCCCTCGCCGCCCGCTCGGCCGCCGAGCGGCGCGTCATGCTCAGCCGCGACCGTGGTCTGCTGCGCCGCCGCGAACTGTGGGCCGGCGCCTTCGTCTACAGCACCCGCCCCGACGACCAACTCCGCGACGTCCTGGACCGGTTCCGCCCCGAACTGCACCCCTGGACCCGCTGCACCGCCTGCAACGGCCTGCTGAAGGAGGCCACCAAGGAGGAGGTGGCGGACCAGCTGGAGGGCGGGACCCAGCGGACGTACGACGTCTTCGCGCAGTGCACGGAGTGCGGGCGCGCGTACTGGAAGGGCGCGCACCACGAACAGCTGGTGGCCATCGTGGAGGACGCGTTGAGCATGCGTACTCAGGACGGTTGAGTAGCAGTGCTCCAGCATCCCGGGCGGGGTGCTGTACGGCTTCTTCTGGGCCGCTGTCGTGCTCGGTGTGCTGGCACTGCTGTGGCCCCGAACCCGGTGGACGCCCGCCCGGGCCGGGGCCGTTCTGTTGCAGTGGGGCGCTCAGCTCACGCTGGGAACCCTGATTCTCAGCGGCGCCTGAGGTCGCCCTTTCCGCAGGCCACGCCGTCCTTGTTCGGGTCGAGGCGGAGGGGGTCGTCCTTGCCGTTGACCTTCAGGCGGCCGTAGTCGTTGGCCTTCAGCCAGGTGCAGCGGGCGGCCGTCGTCTTCTTCACCTCGGACGGGAAGGCGGTCGGCACGCAGACGTTGGCCGAGCCGTAGTGCCGGTCGCAGCCGGCGACGGTCGTGCCGACCTGCTGCGAGGTGCGCTTCCTGCCGGGGCCCGTGACCTTGCCGGACAGGTCGTCGGCGAAGGAGTGGACGTGGGCCGAGGCGTCGGTGGCGCCGAGGGCCTGCGGGCCTTGGAGGTGCACCCACTTGGCGACCGACGGCACCCCGCCCGCATCGACCGCGAAGAGCATGTACCAGCCGGGCGGGGCCAGGTTGGGGTTGCTCGTCACGTTCAGGTCGATGGTGTTGCCGTCCACGCTCAACGGAAGATCCACGAACCGCTGGTTCGGGTCCGACGAGTGCGTCACCGCCGCCGGGCGGATCAGCTCCGCCTTCGCGATGGGCCGGTCCACCGTGATCCGCTGGGTGTCGCCGTAGGTCCACTCGGTGTCGATCACCGAGGTGATCGTCGGGCGCTCGCCCTTGAGGAGATAGGGCGGGGTGTAGATCGACACGTTGTGGTTCCAGGAGCCGTTGCCCGGGTTGTCGCCGGTGGTCATCACCCGGCCGTCGGGCAGCAGGAACGCCGAGGAGTGGTAGCCGCGGGCCTCCGGGTCGGCGGCCACCGGGTCGAAGGTGTTCGTCGCCGGGTCGTAGATCGACGACTCGAAGACCGGGTTGGCCCGGTTGTGCAGGGCGCCGCCGGTCTCCAGGACCTTGCCGTCCGGCAGCAGCACCGCGGAGACGTACATCTTGCCCTGGCCCCCGGTCTGCGGGACCGGACCGTTGCCGAGGTCGACGGTGCCCTGCGGAAGCGGCGGACCGGCGGCGTAGGACGGGTTGGGCTCCTTGAGGTCGATGACATCGGTCAGCCGGTTCGCCTCCGGGTTGGAGTCGATGTTGCCGCCGCCGATGGTGAGGACCTTCTGGTCCTGCGCCGGCGGCAGCAGCACGCTCGCCGACTGGTCGCGCTCGTCCTTGTTCTGCAGACCGGGCACCTGCGTGATCGTGTTGGCGTCGTAGTCGTAGATCGCCGAGCCGGTGCCGGGGATGTTGTTGCCGAAGACATGGCTGCCGGAGTAGAAGAGGCGGCCGTCCTGCATCAGGATCATCGACGGGTAGAGGCCCCAGTAGGACCAGGTCTGGTTGACCTTCCACAGCTCGAGCCACTTCTGCTCGGCGTCCGACCACAGCTCGGCGGTCACCGAGCCGGTCGAGTCCTCCTTCAGCCCGCCGAAGGAGATGACGTCACCGTTGCCGAGGATCGTCGCCGACGGGTACCAGTGCCCGTCGTTCATGTCGTTCGTCCTGGTGTACGTCTCGGTCTCGGGGTCGAAGATGTACGAGTCCTTGTACCCCTGGTAGCCGATCGTGCCGTCCGCCGACGGATAGCCCTTGTTGCCGCTCATCACCAGCACCCGCCCGTCCTGGAGCTGGACGTGTCCGGCGCAGAACATGTCGTCCGGCGTGGGGATGACCTTGTACGTGCCGTTCTGCGGGTCGTAGACCGCGGAGGTGAACGTGCCCGCCTCGAACATCTCCGGGTCGTTGCCGGAGCCCGCGATCAGCAGCACCTTGCCGTTGTGCAGGACGACCGAGTGCATCGAGCGGACCGGGTTCTGCGCGGGCAGCACGTCCCACCTGCCGTTCGCGCACTCCTCCGGCGTGCCCGTGCACTCGGGCTCCGGGACCGGGTCGGCGACCTGTTCCATCGTGTAGTCGTCGGTGGTCGCGGAGCCGGTGCCGTAGACGGAGACGCCCCAGCTGACGCGGTCGGTACCGGCCGGCACCTCCGGGGTGCGGACCGTGGCCTGGGTCCAGCTGCCCGCCATCTCCAGCGTCTTGAGGTCGGTCCAGTACTGCCAGCCGGCCGTCGTGTCGTGTCGGAACAGGGTGATGTTGGCGTCCGGTGTCGTCGTCTTGTACCAGAGGGAGAGGTCGTACTGCTTGCCGACCGTCACCACCGGCGCGCAGTCCGCGGACTCCGTGATCAGCGCCTTGCGGTCGCCTTCGACACGGCGGGTCAGCTCGACTTTCATGGCCTTGCTGCCGGAGTGGGCGTCCGAGGTCGTGGTGAAGCTGAAGTCGTTGTCACCCCAGCCGGACTTCGACCAGCAGTACGGCATGTCGCCGGTGCCGGCCGTCTCGAAGCCGGGGTTCTTGATGAGGTTGGCGGCGGAGGCGGACTGGGGTGTGGTCAGGAGCAGGCCACCGGTGAGGCCTGCGACGGCCAGGAGTGCGGTTCTTCTACGGCGTTTGTTCACACGGCTCTCCTTGCTGTGCGGCTCCCGCGCTCGGATGTCCGGCTCCGGCGCGGCAGATAGACCAGCGCTTCGGTACCGACGAAGCGCAGGACGAAGGTCGTCACCAGCGCGAGCGCGGTGGCGGGCAGCGCGGCCATGCCGAACGCGCCGACCAGCAGCGCGATCAGCGGGATACGCAGCACCAGGTCGGCGTTGGCGAGCAGCGCGAACCGGCCGAGCCGGTCCCAGAAGCGCCGGTGCCGGCGGCGGTCGCGGAACAGCAGGCGCTCGATGAGCAGGAAGTTCCAGGCGACGCCGAGCTGGTTGGCGAGGATCTCGGCCGGGAGGTAGTGCATGCCGAGGGAGGTGAGGGCCCACAGCCCGAGCAGGTTCGGGACGAAGCCGGTCGCGCCGATCAGGCCGAACACCACCATCCGGGCCAGCGGATCGGCCGTACGCAGCCCGGCGAGGTGCCGCAGGAAACGCCGCCCCTCCGCTGCCGTGGACTTGGACTCCCCGGCGAACCGCTCCTGGAACACGAACGGCACTTCGGTGACCGTGCGCGGGCGGCTGCGGACCGCCAGTTCCAGCAGGATCTTGTAGCCGAGCGGCGTCAGCGTCTCCGCGGTGACCGCGCTGCGGCGCACCGCGAAGAAGCCGCTCATCGGGTCGCTGATGCCGTGCAGCCGGCGCGGGAAGAGGGTCTTGGTCAGCCAGGTGGCCGCTCTGGACACGGCCACGCGGTAGCTGCCGGCCAGCCCCGCCCGGCTGCCGCCCTTGATGTAACGGGAGGCGACGACCAGTCCGGCGTTCGCCCGCTCGCCGGTCGCCACCAGCTCCGGGACCAGGGACGGCGGATGCTGGCAGTCACCGTCCATGACGACGATCCAGTCGGAGCCGGCCGCCTTCATGCCCTCGACCACCGCACCGCCGAGCCCGCCGACCGGCTCCTCGCGGTGCAGCACGGTCACCGGGAACGGGCAGTCCTGGGCGGCCTCGCGGATCACCTGCGGGGTGTCGTCGGTGGAGTCGTCCACGAAGACGACCTCGCAGGGCAGCCGGGACGGCACCGACTCGGTGATCTGGTGCAGCAGCTGACGGATGTTCGCCGACTCGTTGAACGTCGGTACGACGATGGTGACGGCGCCCGGCTCGGGAACCTCGACAGCGTACGCGGCCGGGTCGCCCAGTTCGCCGGGAACGGTGGACTCGTGACCGCTCATCGGGCGCCTCCCACGGTCTGGATCTGCCGGATCTCGATCCGGTCCTCACCGGTGCCGAAGACGGCGACCGGCGTCGAGTTCTCCATCGCTGCCCTGACGTTGGGCAGATCGACCGCGTCCCGCCGTACCGTCGGCGAGGCGACCACGTAGTCGAGGTCCCGCCAGCCGCGCGGCATCGTCTTCGTCACCGCGGGGTCGAGATCGGCCTTGTAGAACCAGATGACGCCGAGCCCCGGCTGGTACCCCTCGTGCACCAGGTCCAGCCAGAGCGCGTCGTCGACGAGCACCCGGGTGTCCTCCGGGTCCTCGACTTCCGTGGCCAGCCACGTGGAGGCGGCCCGGTAGGGGGCGTTGGCGTCGGCGGTCATGGCGGTGCGGTCGCCGTCGTACCAGCGGGGGACGACGTAGGCGCCGGCCGCGAGCGCGAGGACGGCCGCGAGCGCGTACCGACCGCCGGTGACGTACCGCTTCTCGCCGTCCCGGCGCCATCGGCGCAGCACCAGGTGGGTCACGCTGGCGGTGCCGCCGGCCAGGACGAGGGCGAGGAACGGCAGCGCCTGGATGATGTACATGGCGGGCAGGTAGCCCGGCCGCATGGCCATCCCCGCGAGGATCGCCACGGCGAGCGCGGGCCCGGCGAGCGCCCGTGCCGTGACCGACCAGCGCCAGGTGAGCAGGAGCAGCAGGGCGCCGACGAGTCCCCCGAGGGGCAGGACACGGTCGTAGTACAGCCAGGACTGGAGCACGCCGTGGGAGCCGGTGCCGGGTTCGAGGATGAAGCCGGAGCCGGGGCGGCTCATCTGGTAGACGATGCCGTCCCACAGCGAGACGTGCCCGTCACCCGGCAGCAACTCGCCCTTCAGCAGGGCGAAGAGGGGATACGAGATGCCGATGAGCGCGCACGCGGTGATCGCCCCGGTGAGCGCGAACTTCCGGGTGTCGCGGTGACTGTGCCGCCACATGGTGACCATCACGGCGGGCAGGACGAGCAGCATCGTCTCCTTGGTGAGCACGGCCGCGGCGGCCGCGATGCCCGCGCCGAAATGGTGCCAGAGGTGACGGCTCGGGGAGGCCGCGAGGCAGAAGGCCAGCAGCGTCCACATCACCGCGATGTTGTCGAGGAAGATCTCGCGCTGGAGGACCACCGACAGCGGGGAGAGCCCGAAGAGCACCATGCCGAGCCCGGCCGCCCAGCGGGGCAGCGCGAGGCGGCGGCCGAGGACGTAGACGAGGACGGCGCTGACCGCGCTGATCAGCAGCATCATGACCCGCATCGAGCCGACGGTCATCGACTCGGGCGCGAGGTACGCAGGGATCCAGGTCAGGACGGCGATCTGCACCCAGCCGAAGGGCGGGTGGTCGTACCAGTACGTGTAGTGGGCGAGACCCCGGCCCTCCTGTACGGCCCAGGCCTGGGCGAGGTAGGTGCCCTCGTCGTCGCTGAAGGTCGGGTAGTCGGCGATGTTCCAGCCCTGCACGACGAGGATCGCCACGAGGAGGACACCGCACAGGATGAGGTCGGGGCGCGAACTGCGCAGCCGGAGCGGAGGAGTTGTTCGGCCGGTCGAACCGGTTCTGGGCGCAGCTGTCCGCTGCGCGGGGACCTTGACTCCGGTCGCCGCGGGAAGTGTGGAGGTCACGCAGGAACGTCCTCTCGGTTCACGTGCGCGAGATGTGCGCCGACGTGGCTGGTCAACTCCCAGTCGTTGCGGCCGCGTTGCTCACGCCAGACGGCGCGGACCGCGGCCCCGGCGAGCAGCACCTGGTAGAAGGGGCCGCCGACGATGAGCTTGAGATAGTGCACGAGGCGGACCCGGAGCCCGTACTGCTTGCCGAAGTCGTGCAGTCCGACGAGCTCGAAGACGAAGGTGACGAGCGCGGTGACGGCCGGCAGGAAGGTGATGAAGGCGACGCCGACCGGGACGTCCAGGAAGAGCGCGATGGCCACGTTCAGCGGGATGATCACGCCGGAGATCGCCTGCAGGTACGGCGTCATGAGGGTGTAGCGGGCGAGCAGCCGCTGCCGGAAGCCCGGGAGCTGCTTCCAGTCCTTCTTCCGGTAGACCTGGAGGAAACCCTGGTTCCAGCGGGTGCGCTGCTTCAGCAGGGACATCAGGCTGCCCGGGGTCTCCTCGCGGGTGACCATGTCGGAGTCGTAGGCGACGACGACCTTCTTTCCGACGCTGGACAGGCGCACGCCCAGATCGCAGTCCTCGGCGAGGCAGTTGGGGTCCCAGCCGTCGGCCTCGCGCAGCACCTTGGTCCGCACGAAGACGGTGTTGCCGCCGAGCGGGATGAAGCCCTTCTGCGCGTGCAGGTGCAGCCGTGAGCGGAACCAGAAGAAGTACTCCAGGCAGTTGCGCAGGCTGTACCAGCTGGAGTGGAAGTTGATGAGCTGCACACCGCCCTGGACGACGTCCGCGCCGGTGGACCGGAACGCATGGTCGACATGGGCGAGCAGCTCCGGATGAACCTGGTCCTCCGCGTCGAAGACCCCGACGACGTCGCCGCGGCAGTGCGGCAGCGCCGTGTTCATGGCCTTCGGCTTGTTCTTCTTCTCGTGGGTGTCGACGACGACCCGTACCCGCGGGTCGCGGGCCTCCGCCCGGCGGGCCACCTCGGTGGTCTCCGGGTCGTCGTGCCCGACGATGACGATGATCTCGAAGTCGTTGTGTGTGGACTCCAGCAGCCGCTGGATGGTGTGGTCCAGCACGGCCTGCTCGTGCCGGGCCGGAAGCAGCAGCGAGAACGACAGGTGCTCACCGCCGTCCGGCCGGCTGAAACGGGTGGACGCGAGCACTTCGGGCGTACGCCACGCGTGCATCTGCCACCACAGGGTGAATGCCGCCATCCAGAACAGGGCCAGTGAAACGGCAGCGATGAAGACAGACGTCAGCAACAGATCCCCCCAGATCCCCAAAACCCCCCTGCCGAGACGGTGAGTCACCGCCGTCCCGGCACTGTGGAGAGAGTAGGGGGGAACTGTGAAGCTCGGGGGCTGTTCCGATAAATAGCGTGTTTCGTACTGGTGGGCGGCTAGCGTGACGTGTCCACACACATGCCCAATTGCGCTGCCCGGATCAGCCGCTCAGCGCCGCGCGCAGCCGCTCCGGGTCGGTCGTCGGGGCGTCACAGGTGAAGTTACGGCAGACGTACGCGCTCGGTTCACCGCCGACCAGCGGCCGGTCGGCCAGCAGCGGGAACTCCTCGCTCCCCGGCACGCCGTACGCGACCACCGCACCGGGGGCGGTGCCCAGAAGTGCCGTACGGTGCAAGGCCTTTGTGGCCTTGTCGTCGAGGCTCGGCCCGACGATCGCGACCTCGCGGGGCCCGTCGAGGTTGGCCTCGGCGACGGCGAGCCCCCAGCCGATGAACCGGGGCACGCGCGGACCGAGCGCCTTCACCACGCCCAACGCCCGCTCGGCGGCGGTCCGATGGGGTTCGGCGCCGGTCTGGGCGGCATAGCCGAGCAGGGCACCCGCGGCGGCGGTCCAGCCGGACGGGGCGGCGTTGTCGGTGGGGTCCTGGGGGCGGCGGATCAGCTGCTCGGCGTCGGCGGCGGTGTCGTACAGGGCGCCCGACTTCTCGTCGACGAAGCCGACCAGGACGTGGTCGAGCAGCAGTCCCGCGAACTCCAGCCAGACGCCCTCCCCGGTCACGGACGCCAGCGCCAGGAAGCCCTCGGCGACATCGGCGTAGTCCTCCAGCACGCCCGCGTTGGCGCCGACCCGGCCGTCCTTGCTGGTGCGGGCGAGGCGGGCGTGGTCGTCGAGGTGGACGCGGACGAGAAGGTCGGCGGCGGCGAGGGCGGCGTCCACCAGGTCGGGGCGGTCGAAGTAGGCGCCGGTCTCGGCGAGCGCGGCGATCGCGAGGCCGTTCCAGGCGGCGACGATCTTGTCGTCCCGTCCGGGAGCGGGCCGCTCGGCGCGGGCCGCCCGCAGCCGCTGCTTCACGGACTCGACCTTCTCGGCGTCGAACACGCCGTCCTGCTGCGGGAGTTGGAGGACCGAGGCAGCCTCCTCGAAGGTGCCCTCCTCGGTCACGCCGAAGCAGCGGGCGGCGAGTGCGGCGTCGTCCCCCAGCACGTCACGGAGCTGCTCGGGCGTCCAGACGTAGTACGCCCCCTCGACGTGCCGACCGGTCCCGTCGTCGCTGTCGGCGTCCAGTGCGGAGGCGAACCCGCCCTCGTTCGTGCGCAGTTCGCGCACCATGAAGTCGGCGGTTTCGAGGGCTACGCGGCGGGCGAGCTCGGAGCCGGTGGCCCGCCAGAGGTGGGCGTAGACGCGGCACAGCAGGGCGTTGTCGTACAGCATCTTCTCGAAGTGCGGCACGACCCAGTCCCGGTCGACGGAGTACCGGGCGAACCCGCCCCCGAGCTGGTCGTAGATCCCGCCCCGCGCCATCCGCTCACAGGTGTCCTGCGCCATCTGCAGCGCGCCCTCGGCGCCGGTCCGGGCGTGATGCCGCAGCAGGAACTCGATCACCATGGACGGTGGGAACTTCGGCGCCCCGCCGAATCCGCCGCGCTGCGGGTCGTACTCCCGGGTCAGCCCGAGTAGCGCCTGCGCCAGCTCCTGCTCCCCCGGCGCCCCGGTCCCCCCGAAGCCGATCTCCCGCCCGGCGAGATCCCGCACGATCTTCCCGGCGACGTCGGTGACCTCCTCCCGCCGGTTCTGCCACGCGACGCTCACGCCCTCCAGCACCTGCCGGAAGGAGGGCATCCCGTGCCGGGGCGCGGGCGGGAAGTACGTCCCGAAGTAGAACGGCTCGGCGTCCGGGGTGAGGAACACCGTCATGGGCCAGCCGCCCTGCCCGGTGGCCGCCTGCACGGCCTCCATGTAGACGGCGTCGACGTCGGGGCGCTCCTCGCGGTCGACCTTGATGTTGACGAAGTGCTCGTTCTGGAAGTCGGCGGTCGCCTGGTCCTCGAAGGACTCGTGCGCCATGACATGACACCAGTGGCAGCTCGAATATCCGACGCTGAGCAGGACGGGTTTGTCACTCCTGCGCGCCTCTTCGAACGCCTCCTCCGACCAGGGCCACCAGTCGACGGGGTTGTCGGCGTGCTGGAGCAGGTAGGGGGACGTCTCATGGGCCAGTCGGTTCGGCATACCTCCATCCTGCCCCACGGGCCCGGACCGGTCGTGGCGAAGCTCCGCCGCCCGGTCGTCCGTTTCCGCCGGGTCGCGCGGCCGGCGAAGTGGACGGTGATCGTCGCCCCCCTCGCGTTCGGGGCGTCCCGCAAGGACACTCATAGGCAAAGCAGTTGCCGCCGGAGGGGGACGTGACATGCGGGACAGTCATCGCGCGGAGGCCGAGCGGCTGTTGGTGCGCGCGGTGGAGGAGGAGGTACGGCGGTCGGGTGGCCGCATCGACGGCAAAGTGCTCATGGCCCGGGCGCGCGGGGCGCTGGACACCATGGCGCAGGCGGCCGCCGAGGAGTACGAGGCCTATACGCGTGCGCTGGACGAGACGGAGGCCGGGCGGCTGTCGTTCGGGCAGCGGTATGCGCGGGAGGGGGCCGGGACGCCGCTGCTTGTGGCGGGTGTGGCTGCTGTGGCGGCTGCGGTGGCCGATCTGGCACTCGGTACGGGGACGGGGACCGCGGTCGGTGCGGGCGTGACCGTCGGAGTGGTGGGCGCGGCGACGACGGTGGTGAAGGTCGCCGGGTCACATCTGCCGGCCGCGCATCACCGGGCCGGTGCCGCGGGGCAGCCGGGCGGGCCGGAACAGTTGCGGCTGCAGTGGCTGACGGCACTGGACGTGCGGGGGATCCGGCCGTTCCTCGATCAGCAGCGGGTGCTGGCCGCGTCCACGGGGCCGAAGAAGAGCGGGCCGCAGCTGAAGGGGGCCAACAAGAGCGGGGCCGCGCGCGGGCGGAGTGTGCTGGAGCAGTCGTTCGGTCAACTGCCCGAGCCTGTAGGCCCGTTCGCGGGGCGGCGGCAGGAGCTGGCACGGATCCGGCAGTGGGTGCAGGCCGCCCGGGCGAGCACGCAGACCCGGCCGACGGTGGTCGTTCTGCACGGGGCGCCCGGCAGCGGCCGTACGACGCTGGCGGTGCGGGCCGCCCATGATCTGAAGGACCAGTTCCGCGGGGCGTGCGTGGTGGATCTGCGCGGCGACAGCCCGGAGGAACCGCCGCTGTCCACCCGCGAGGCCCTGCTGCATCTGCTGAACCGGCTGGGCGCACCGCGCGAGCAGCTGCTGTTCCGGGAGCGTTCCTCGGCCGACCAGCAGGTCAAGCGGCTGAGCGAGCTGTACCACCAGCATCTGACCGGTGTGCCCGTCGCGGTCGTCCTCGACGACGCCTCGGACCCCGAGCAGGTCCGCACCCTGGTCCCGGAGCGGTCCGACAGCCTGGTCCTGGTCACCGCACGGGCACCGCTCGACCTGCCCGGCGACCTGCCGGCGTGGGTGCACCAGCTGCCCGTTACGACGCTGGACGCGGTGGGCGCGGAGGAGCTGCTGGGCGCGGCCGCGCAGGACGCCTCGGGGCCGTACGACGCCGAATCCGCCGACCGGGTGCGGGAGTTGTGCGGCGGGCTGCCGTTGGCGCTGCGCGTCGCCGGTTCCTCGCTGGGCCCGCGCTCGCCGCGGCAGCTGGCCTCGGACCTCGGGGCGTACGGGCCGGTGGAGCCGGTGGAGCGGGCGCTGTGGCTGCGCTACACCGACCAGGCGGAGCCGGCGCGACGGCTGCTGCGGCGGCTGGCGCTGGCCGGCCGTGCCTCGCTCGGCGCGGCGGCCGCCGCCGCGCTGCTGGCCACGGACGAGGCGGAGGCCACCCGGCACCTGGTCGCCCTCTCCCGCGCGGGCCTGATCGACCATGTGCGCGGCAGCCGCTACCGCCTGCACGACCTCGTACGCGTCTTCGCGCACGCCCGCCTGCTGGACGAGGAGGAGCCGGCCGAGCGGGCCGCGGCGCAGGAGCGGCTGATCGTGAACTACGCCGAGCTCGCCGACTCGGTGCTGCGGCTGGTGGACGGCAACATGTCGACCCGCTCTGACCGCTTCGGGTCGCACGGCTTCACGTCCCTGGACGAGGCGCTGCGCTGGCTGGACGACGAGTCGAGCTTCATCACCTCGACGCTCCGGTTCGCGGAGGGCGTGAACCAGGCGGCGGTGCTGAACCTGCTGGGCGCGCTGTGCGACTACTGCCTGCTGCGCGGCGACCTCTACCGCCTGGGTGAGATCAACGAACTGGCCCAGGCTGTGGACCAGGGGCTGCTGATCCGCTCGGTGCAGTGGCGCACGGGTATCGCGGCCCGGCAGCTGGGCGAGCTGGACAAGGCCCGTACGACGCTCGCCTCGGTCGTCGACCTGTACCGGGAGGCCCAGCACGACGCGGGCGCGGCCCGTGCCCTGTGCTCGCTCGGTATCACCCTGCACCACCAGGGCAACCTCACCGAGGCGGCGGCCCGGCTGCGGGAGGCGCTGGACCTGCAGGCCGCGCCCGAGCTGGCCACCGACCGGGCGTGGACGATGCACGCGCTGGCGGCCGTCGAGCGTGACCGCGCCCACCTCGCCGAGGCCCTGGACCTGCTGAACCGCTCCCTGGAACTGCACCGCGCCGGCGGGTCCGTGCACGGCGAGGCGTGGGCCCACTTCCAGCTCGGCCAGCTGTACCTGCGCCTGGGCGACGTGCCGCGCGCGGAGGCCGAACTGCGCGCGGCGCTCGACCGGTACGGCCGGACCCGCGACGCCCGCGGCGAGGCGTGGGCGCTGACCCAGCTGGCCCGGGCCCGGCTGGTCGCGGGCGACGCCTTCACGGGGGTGGAGGAGCTGCGCCGGGCGGCGGTCCGGCACCGCGACAACGAGGACGCGCGCGGCGAGGCCTGGACGCTCTACTACCTCGGTCAGGCGCTGGAGGAGGCGGGCAACCTCGACCAGGCGGTCCGTGACCTGGAGCGCTCACGCACGATGTTCTCCCGGATGCGGGACGTGTACGGGCTGGCCTGCGCCCGCCACCACTCGGCCCGCGCGACCCGCGACCTGCGTGCCGCCCAGACCGGATCGCTGCGGAACTCGGGCTTCGCGAGGCAGCTGCTCGTCGACGCCCGCGCCGACTTCCAGCGCATCGGTGTCGCCCACGGCGAGGCGTGGACCTGTCTGGAGCTGGCCGTCGTGGACGCGGGCAACGCGCGTACGGCGCAGGCGCTGGCCCTGTGCGACGAGGCGGTGGGGCTGTTCGCGTCGTACGGGGACCGGCGGGGCGAGGACTGGGCCCACTTCCTGCGCTGCACGCTGCTGCCGTATGCGGCTCCGGGTGGGGTGGAGGTCGGTACGGCGGTGGCGCAGGAGGAGCTGGCGCAGCTGGGTCGGACCGGCCATCCGGCGCGGGACGAGAAGCTGGACGACTACGTGGAGGCGTATCAGCTGCTGCTGGAGCGCGGCGTGAGCCTGGAGGACGGGTGGCAGGCCTGGCGGCTGGGGATGGTGCCGAGCCGGCATGCGCGGGAGGTCATGGGGGTGGGGGTGGTGGCGGCCCCGTGAGTGTCCCGGACGGAGGGGGAGCGGGCCTGCGGGCGCCTGCTCCGGCACCAGCGCGGCGGGACCGGTCGCTGCCGGTGCCGCCGGGCTGGTGTGTGCCCGGTCGGGGGGGACTCAGCCCTTCGCGGGTGAGGCCTTCCCCGACGCCTGCTCCGCGGCGCCCTTGCCGGACGACTCCCCGTCCGGGGCCTCGTCGAAGTCGACCCGGCCCATGTGGCGGTTCATGGACTTCATCAGGCCCCACACGGCCAGGGCCATCACCGCGAAGACGATGAAGCCGAGGACGCCGGGGGTCACCTTGTCCTCGTCGACCTCCTTGGCGAGGGTGACGAGATGGGTCATTGCCAGGCTCGCGCTTGCGCTCATGTCAGGCATTGTCGCGGATGCCTGCAAAGAGGTCGTCCTCGGGGAGGGAGGTATCCACGAGGGACTTCGCGAGCTCGTACTCCTCGGTCGGCCAGACCTCCTTCTGAAGCTCCATCGGCACCCGGAACCAGCCCCCGTCGGGGTCGATCTGCGTGGCGTGCGCGATCAGCGCCTTGTCACGGATCTCGAAGAAGTCCGCACACGGGACGTGCGTGGTCAGCGTGCGGTCCTTGTGCCCCGAGTCGTCCCAGCGCTTGAGCCATTCCCCGTACGGGGACTCAAGGCCCCGGTCGAGCATCGCCTGGTGCAGCGCCTCGGTGCGCGGGCGGTTGAAGCCCTGGTTGTAGTACACCTTCAGCGGCTGGTAGGCCGGGCCGAACTCGGACTCCGGGTACTTCTCGGTGTCCGCCGCGCCCTCGAACGCCACCATCGTGATCTTGTGGGTCATGATGTGGTCAGGGTGCGGGTAACCACCGTTCTCGTCATAGGTGGTGATCACCTGGGGACGGAAGGAGCGGATGCTCCGCACCAGCTCGCCGGCCGCCTTGTCGACGTCCTCGAGGGCGAAGCAGCCCTCCGGCAGCGGCGGCAGCGGGTCGCCCTCGGGCAGGCCGGAGTCGACGAAGCCGAGCCACTCCTGCTTGACGCCGAGGATCTCGCGGGCCTCGTCCATCTCCTTCTTGCGTACCTCGTGGATGTGCTCCTCGATGTACTTGTCGCCCTGCAGCTTCGGATTGAGGATGGAGCCGCGCTCCCCGCCCGTGCAGGTCACCACCAGCACGTCCACCCCCTCGGACACGTACTTGGCCATGGTGGCCGCGCCTTTGCTCGACTCGTCGTCGGGGTGCGCGTGGACGGCCATCAGTCGCAACTGGTCAGTCAAGACTCAATCCTCGTTTGGTCGGCGCCCGGTGTGACCGGGTGCGAACGGCGGCTTCTATAGTGACCGAATCGGGGGGCGAATAATTCCGGGGCCCCGAACCCGGGAGCCCCGTCCGGGACCTCGGTCCCGCCCCGGCCGAGAGGACGATCATGAGTACGGCGAGCACGCGACTGCCCGAGGGCCGTTACGGCCGCTCCTCGGACGAGCGCGCGGACCGCACACTGAAGGTCGCCGGCGCCGCCCTCGGGGCGCTGCTCCTCGCCGTGATGGCCTATTTTGCCTATCACTACGTCGGCCAGAACAAGATCAGTGCCGAAGTGATCAGTTTCGATCTCTCGGACGATTCGGTGAAGGTGAAGCTGGCGGTCGAGAAGGACGCAGGCGCCTCCGGCTACTGCACGGTGCGCTCCCAGGCGGAGAACGGCGCCGAGGTGGGCCGGGCCGACTTCCGCTTCGACGGGGACGCCACCCGCATCACCGAGGTCGTCACGCTCCGTACGACGGCACCGGGCACGTCGGCCGAGCTCCTGGGCTGCCACGCCGACTGACGTCACCCATATCGCGTAGCGGCTGACCTGCGATGAAGCGATTTTGTTGGCTTATGTCCTCCCCCTTCCGCCGTTGAATTGTTAGGCTCGTGGTTTCGCCCACTCGTGAAGGAACATTCTTCTGGGTAGGGCGATGCTTTGTATTCCCAGTACCGACGAGGAGCACCTGTGACCCAGACCAGCGAGAACGTCACCTGGCTGACCCAGGAGGCGTACAACAAGCTCAAGGACGAGCTTGAGTACCTTACTGGTCCTGCGCGCACGGAGATCGCCGCCAAGATCGCGGCCGCGCGCGAGGAGGGCGACCTGCGGGAGAACGGCGGGTACCACGCGGCCAAGGAGGAGCAGGGCAAGCAGGAGCTCCGTGTGCGCCAGCTGACCCAGCTCCTGGAGAACGCCAAGGTCGGCGAGGCGCCGGCCTCGACGGACGGTGCCGTGGCGCCCGGCATGGTCGTGACGATCGCCTTCGACGGTGACGAGGACGACACGCTGACGTTCCTGCTCGCCTCGCGCGAGTACGCCAGCGCCGAGATCGAGACGTACTCCCCGCAGTCCCCGCTGGGGGCCGGCGTGATGGGCCACAAGGTCGGCGAGGACGCGGAGTACGAGCTGCCGAACGGCAAGACGGCCTCGGTGAAGATCCTGAAGGCCGAGCCGTACAGCGGCTGAACCCGGTCAGTGCCCTGCGCCTGACCGACCCGCCCTTGACGACCCCCGGCGTCCCCTCGACGCCGGGGGTTTCGTCATGCCCAGGTCAGTCTCGTCGAGCCGGTCTCCTCACGGGTTCTGAGGCCGTCGCGGGTTCTCACGCCGTCGCCGAGCGGTACTTCCGTACCGCCAGAGTCCGGAATATGACGATGATCAGGGCCGAGTAGATCAGTGAGGCCCAGACCGGGTGCTCCATCGGCCAGGCGCCCGAGGTGGAGACACCTGGGTTGCCGAAGAGCTCTCGGCAGGCCTGGACCGTGGCGCTGAACGGGTTCCACTCGGCGATGTGCCGCAGCCAGGGCGTCATCCGGTCCGAGTCCACGAACGCGTTCGAGACGAAGGTGACCGGGAAGAGCCAGATCAGCCCGCCGGACGTGGCGGCCTCGGGTGTCCGCACGGACAGGCCGATCAGCGCGCCGATCCACGTGAACGCGTAGCCCATCAGCAGCAGCAGTCCGAAGGCGCCGAGCACTTCGCCGACGTTGGTGTGCGTACGCCAGCCGACCAGAAGGGCCACGATCGCGAGCACCAGCACGGTGAGCGCCGTCTGCACCAGGTCGGCAAGGGTCCGGCCGGTCAGCACCGCGCCGCGCGCCATGGGCAGCGAGCGGAAGCGGTCGATCAGCCCCTTGTGCATGTCCTCGGCGATGCCGGCACCGGCGCCCGCGGTGGCGAAGGTGACGGTCTGGGCGAAGATGCCCGCCATCAGGAACTCGCGGTAGACACCGGAGTCCGTGGTGCCGGCGATGGTCATGGATCCGCCGAACACATAGCTGAACAGCACCACGAACATGATTGGCTGGATGAGCCCGAAAATGATCATCTCGGGAATCCGGGACATGCGGATCAGATTGCGCTTGGCGACGACCAGCGAGTCCCGGACGGACTGGCTGATCGGGTTCGGGCGGGCGGGCCGCGGTACGGCGTCGGTCACGGCGCTCACTTGAGGGTCTCCTTCTTGCGCTTGCGGCCCCTGGCGTCGGCGGGCGTACCGCTCGCGCCGTCGGCGCCGTCCTCTTCGTTGCCGGCCTCCGCCACATGGCCCGTCAGCGACAGGAACACGTCGTCCAGGGTCGGGCGGCGCAGGCCGATGTCGTCGATCTCGATGCCGCGGGTGTCCAGCTCGCGGATCACCTCGGCGAGGAGCTTGGCGCCGCCGGTGACGGGCACCGTGAGCTTGCGGGTGTGCTCCTCGACAGTGGTGTCGCCCTTGCCGAAGCCGCGCAGCACCTCGGCGGCGGTCGCCATGTGCTCGCGCTCGTGCACCACGACCTCGACGCGCTCGCCGCCGGTGCGGGCCTTGAGCTGGTCGGAGGTGCCGCGGGCGATGACGCGGCCGTGGTCGACCACCGCTATGTCGTGCGCGAGGTGGTCGGCCTCTTCCAGGTACTGCGTGGTCAGCAGCAGGGTCGTGCCGCCGGAGACCAGCTGCTTGATGACCTCCCACAGCTGCTGGCGGTTGCGCGGGTCGAGGCCGGTCGTCGGCTCGTCCATGAACATCACGGGCGGGGAGACGACCAGGGCCGCGGCAAGGTCGAGCCGGCGCCGCATGCCTCCGGAGTAGGTCTTGGCGGGCCGGTCGGCGGCGTCCGCGAGGTTGAACTGGTCGAGCAGCTCACCGGCACGGGCCTTGGCGGCCTTCGCGGTCATCTGGTAGAGCTGGCCGACCATCTGGAGGTTCTCCCGGCCGGTCAGGTACTCGTCGACCGCGGCGAACTGGCCGGACAGGCCGATGGAGCGCCGGACCTGGTCGGGGTGGGCGAGCACGTCGATGCCCGCGACGACGGCCCGGCCCCTGTCGGGGCGCAGCAGGGTCGTCAGACAGCGGACGGCCGTCGTCTTGCCCGCACCGTTGGGCCCGAGCAGGCCGAGGACCGTGCCCTCGGGGACATCGAGGTCGACGCCGTCCAGAGCCCTTACGTCACCGAAGGTTTTGACCAGGCCTTCGGTATAGATGGCGCCTGGCATATGAGTCTCCACGTCGTCGGGTCGCTTCGAGAAGCGTGGGTTGGTGGGTTCGGTTCTGCCTGAGGAGTGGCACGAGACACACCATAACGCGATGTATCGCGTCTCACAACGGTCTTACCCGATCGAGTGACAAAGAGCCCGTGATCTTGGCCTGACCTCGGCCTTTACCGGTCCTACGACCCGGCGCCTCAGTCGATGACGAGGTACCCCGCCTGTCGCAGGGCCTCGCCGACCTCGGTGCAGTGGGCCGGGCCCTTCGTCTCCAGGTGCAGCTCGACCTCCGCCTCCGTGAGCCCGAGCCGTGGGTCGGTCCGCACGTGGCTCACATCGAGGACGTTAGCGTCGACCACTGACAACACCCCGAGAAGCGTCGCGAGGGCGCCCGGCCGGTCCATCAGCCGCAGCCGAACGGCCAGGTAGCGGCCCTGCGCCGCCATGCCGTGCCGCAGAACGCGCTGCATCAGCACCGGGTCGACGTTGCCGCCGGACAGCACCGCGACGACCGGTCCCTCGAACGCGCCCGGATCGCTCAGCAGCGCCGCGACCGGGCTGGCCCCGGCCGGCTCGACGACCAGCTTGGCCCGCTCCAGACACAGCAGCAGCGCGGCGGACAGCTCGTCCTCGCTGACCGTGCGCACCTCGTCCACCAGATCACCGACGATCGCGAACGGTACGTCACCGGGCCGGCCGACCCTGATGCCGTCGGCCATCGTCACCGGGTTCTCGATCGACATCGGACGCCCCGCCGCCAGAGAGGGCGGATACGCCGCCGACCCCGCCGCCTGCACACCGACGATCCGCACATCGGGCCGCAGGGCCTTCACCGCGACAGCAATACCCGCCGCGAGACCGCCGCCGCCGATGCCGACGACGATCGTGCGTACCTCCGGGCACTGCTCCAGGATCTCCAGGCCGACCGTGCCCTGGCCCGCGATGACGTCCGGGTGGTCGAAGGGATGGATGAACACCGCACCCGTCTCGGCGGCGTACTCCTGCGCGGCGGCCAGGGTCTCGTCGACCACGTGTCCGTGCAGACGCACCTCGGCGCCGTAGTCACGCGTCGCACTTATCTTCGGCAGCGGCGCGCCCTTCGGCATGAACACCGTCGAGTGCACGCCGAGCAGCGAGGACGCCAGGGCGACGCCCTGTGCGTGGTTGCCCGCGCTCGCGGCGACCACACCGGCGGCCCGCTCCTCGGGCAGCAGACCGGCGATCCGGACGTAGGCGCCGCGCAGCTTGAACGAACCGGTCCGCTGGAGGTTCTCGCACTTGAGGTGCACGGGAGCGCCGACCAGCTGGGTCAGGTACCTGCTGCCCTCCATCGCGGTGACACGTGCGACGCCGGTGAGCATCTTCTGCGCGCCGCGTACGTCGTCGAGGGTGACCGGGGGCAAGGGGGCGGCCTTGCGGTAGTTCATGGCTCAAGTCTCGCAGTTCACCTGCCGCAACAGCCGTAGTGACCAACGTCCGAGACTGGTTTGCGCAGCGCCGGTACGGCCCACCTCCCATCCGCGTACCCTGTCCCCCAACCCAGCACCCAGTATGAAGTGAGCCCCCGGCCATGCCCACAACACCTGAAATGTCGATGGACATGACGACCGTCGGTGACACCGGCCTTCTCGACGCGCTGCAGCACGAGGTGGCGGTGTTCGCCCGGCGTGCCGAACAGACCCGGCTCGGCGGGGTCGGACAGGTGCGCAACTCCATGGACCGCGCCGCGTACCTGCTGCTCAACAGGCTCGACAAGGAAGGGCCGATGGGCGTCAAGGCGCTCGCCGCGAGCATGGGCATCGACTCCTCGACGGTCACCCGGCAGGTGGCCCCCCTCGTCGACACGGGCCTGGTCAAGCGGACCTCGCACCCCGAGGACGGGCGTGCCGTGGTGCTCCAGCTGTCCCCGCGCGGGCTGTCCCGGCTGGAGGAGGTGCGCTCGTCCCGGCGTCAGCTGATGGCCGAGCTCACACACGACTGGGCACCCGAGGAGCGCGAGGCGTTCTGCACGCTCCTCACCCGCTTCAACCTGGCGCTCTCCGCACGGATGGCGGCGCAGGGCGTGCCGGGGGCGGAGACGCCGTCGGCTTCCTGAGCCACGGGTGAGACACGTGCACGCGCGCGTGCGGCGGGAGTTACGAGACGCCGCATGCCGTTCCGGGCCGGGGGCGGACACGCGCGCGTGGTGCCGGGACTTCAGCGCCCCTCACCAGCCGCTCCCCCGCGCCCGCCGCGTGGCGCGCGATCTTCCACGGCAACCGAGGCATGTCCCGCGGTGCGCGGGCTCTTGACCGAAAGCCCACTGCTGGCCTCATATGAGACCGGGTCCTCGTGGTCGTACGCGGGTTCACATCCGGTGGGCCGGGTACGCCACCGGGATCCGTATCCTCAGGTCGGCCTCAGGCGGGAGGCACGGTGCGAGAACGGCAAGCGTCCCAAGGTGCCCGCCGGGCCCGGGAGTTCGAGGCGTTCGTCGCCGGCGCGGCGGGGCGGCTGCTGCACACCGCCACGCTGCTCACGGCCGAGGCCCCGGACGACAACCCGCGCGCGCGGCGCCTGCTGACCCTGGCCCTCGCCCACACCTACGCCTGCTGGGACCGACTGCGCGGCGAGGACCCGTACGACCGCACCCGCCGGTACCTCGCCACCCGCTTCGCGCACGGCGCCTGGCACCAGTACGGCGCCTTCGGCCGGGCCCGCCCGCACCCCACCGGCGCACTCGCCCACCTCACCCCGCAGGAGCGCCTGGTCCTGGTCCTCAGGCTGTACGAAGGGGTCGCCGAGGAACAGACGGCCGCACTGCTCGGGCTGCCCACGGAACGTGTCCGCGCCCTGTGCGACCGGGCGACGGCGACGGTCCTCCACCCGCCCCGGGGGCCTGCACCGGCGGTGCCGGAGGCGAAGGTGGCAGCGTCGTGAGCGGGGGTCTGCGGTGAACCGGTTGGAACGGGAGGCTGCCGCGCGGCGGATCATGGAGCGGACGCCGCCGCGGGTGCCGCCGGACCTCTGCGCCGACGCCGTGCGCCGCGGCAACCGTCTGCTGCGACGCAGGGCCCTCGCCCTGCGCCTGGGCTGGCTGCTGCTGTTCGCCGCGACCGTGGCGTTCACCGTCTGGGCGCTGACGGCCCGCCCCTGGGTGGAGCCGCCGTCGGAGACGACTCCACCGCTGACGGGCTGGTGAGCGCTGCGGGCTAGCCGAGCGCCTGCTGGAGGTCCTCCAGCAGGTCGTCCGCGTTCTCGATACCCACGGAGAGACGTACGAGGTCGGCGGGTACCTCCAGGGCAGAACCGGCCGCGGAGGCGTGCGTCATGCGCCCCGGGTGCTCGATCAGCGACTCGACGCCACCGAGGGACTCACCCAGGGTGAACACCTTGGCGCGGTTGCAGACCTCGACGGCCGCCTCCTCGCCGCCCTCGACCTGGAAGGAGACCATGCCGCCGAAGGACCGCATCTGTTTGGCGGCAATCTCGTGACCGGGGTGATCCGGCAGTCCCGGGTACAGCACCCGCGTCACGCGCGCGTGCCGGGTGAGCATGTCGGCGACCCTGGCTGCGTTCTCACTGTGCCGGTCCATGCGCACGGAGAGGGTCTTGGTGCCGCGCAGCACCAGCCAGGAGTCGAAGGGCCCGGCGACCGCGCCCATCGCGTTCTGGTGGAACGCCAGCTCCTCGCCCAGCCCCTCGTCGCCCACGATCAGCGCGCCGCCCACGACGTCCGAGTGGCCGCCCATGTACTTGGTCAGGGAGTGCACCACGACGTCCGCACCGAGCGACAGCGGCTGCTGGAGGTAGGGCGTGGCGAACGTGTTGTCGACGACGAGCCGGGCGCCCGCGTCCCGGGCGATCTGCGCGACGGCGGCGATGTCGGTGATGCCGAGCAGCGGGTTGGAGGGGGTCTCCACCCACACGACCTTGGTCTTGGGGGTGATGGCGGCCCGTACGGCTGCGGGATCGCTCGTGTCGGCGACCGACCATTCCACGCCCCACCGGGCGACGACCTTCGCGAACAGGCGGAATGTGCCGCCGTACGCGTCATTGGGGATGACCACGTGGTCGCCGGGGCTGAGCAGCGTACGCAACAGGCAGTCCTCGGCCGCCAGTCCGGACGCGAACGCGAGTCCACGGCGCCCGCCCTCCAGGGCGGCGAGGTTCTCCTCCAGGGCGGTCCTGGTCGGGTTGGCGCTGCGGCTGTACTCGTAGCCGCCGCGCAGACCGCCCACCCCGTCCTGCTTGTAGGTGGACACCTGGTAGATCGGCGGGACGACCGCACCAGTGAGGGGGTCGGCCGTGTTGCCCGCGTGGATGGCGAGCGTCTCGAAGTGCTGACTGATGTGCCTGTCGCTCATGGGAACCGAGCGTAGTGCGCTCGTCCTCCACATGCCGCCGCCACGGCGCGGCGCAGGCGCCCGCCTGCCGTCGGACGCGGTTTTCCACAGGCGAGGGAGGGGGTTGGCCAATTGTCGGCGGCGTCTGGTTCGCTTGATGCATGGAAATTCTCTGGGTCCTGATGGGTCTGCTCATGATCGGTTTCGTGCTGGGTCCGTTCGTGATGCGCAGGCGCAGGGGGATAGAGCTGGTCACGCCGGGTCACCCGGACGCCGCGGACCCCGCGAACTACGGATTCGTACGGCAGGAGGAGCTGGACGTCCGCATGCCCGGCCCCGACCAGGACCTGGTGGACGTGCTGGACCTGGTGCAGCGCACCCAGGACCACCGCGCCGCCGCCCAGCTCCTGGCCGGTACGGAAGCGGAGGGCGAGCTGCGCTGGCAGCGGGTGCAGGCCTTCGCGGGCGCGGCGTCGCTGGAGCTCCAGCAGCGGCCGGGCGGCGTCAGTGAGACGCCGGGCGGGCAGTGGCTGCGGGTGTGGCGGGCCGAGGCGCCCAAGGACGCGGGCGGCGCGGCGGTGCACGCCGAGTTCCTGGTGCAGCAGGCGTGGCGGACGGCGACGCCCGGCACGGACGAGTTCCGGATCATCATGGAGGAGGCGAAGGCGGCCTGCGGCGACGCGGCGCTGCTCGCCCCCGGTGACCCGATCCCGTACATCATCGAGCTGTCGGTGGCGCGGGGCCTGGCCTATCCGCGCGCGGAGTTCGAGCAGCTCTGGCTGAAGATCCTGGACCGCGCGCCGAACCACATGGGAGCGCACCTCGCCGCGCTGCACTACTGGTGCGAAAAGTGGCACGGCTCGCGTGAGCTGGCGTCCCAGTTCGCGGAGGCCGCGGCGGCCCGTGCCCCGCAGGGCTCGCTGCTGGCGGCGATGCCGCTGTTCGCGGTCTTCGAGCACCTGCCCGAGGTCAATCTGGTCGCCAGTTTCTACCAGAGCGAGGTCGTGACCAAGGCGATCCACGGCGCCCTGCACGCGGTGCACTCGGCCCGCCCCGACGACCCGATGCTGGCGCACGTCCGCCATCTGCTGGTGTTCTTCCTGGTCCGCTCCGAGCGCTGGTCGGAGGCCATGAGCCAGCTGATACACATCGACGGCCATGTGGGCGCCCTGCCCTGGACGCTGTCGCCCGACCCGGCCGCGGAGTTCGCGGTCTACCGGGCGCTGGCCGTGGCGGGCTACGAGGCGAACGGCGGCAGCCCGGCGACGCTGCTGCACTGAACCTGCCGTACGCCCTGGTGGCAGTCCGTGGCGGCATGCGGGCCGAGTACCGGAACGCGGTACTCGGCCCGCATGCGTTCACCACGGCGTGCGGCCTATGCGCCGCAGGCGCAAGCAAGGCCCGGCCGCGGAGCCTCGGCCCTGTCAGCCTCCGCCCTCCGCCGCGCCGCCTCGCGCGGTCAGCCCTCCGCGCGGGCGGGCAGCCGCCATCCCGGGCGCGGGAAGTGGCAGGTGTAGCCGTCCGGGTAACGCTCCAGGTAGTCCTGGTGCTCGGGCTCGGCCTCCCAGAAGGGGCCGACCGGCTCGACCTCGGTGACGACCTTGCCGGGCCACAGTCCGGAGGCGTCCACATCCGCGATCGTGTCCTCGGCGATCCGCTTCTGCTCGTCATCCACGTAGTAGATCGCCGAGCGGTAGCTGAGGCCGATGTCGTTGCCCTGGCGGTTCTTGGTGCTCGGGTCGTGGATCTGGAAGAAGAACTCCAGGATCGCGCGGAAGTCGGTCTTCTCGGGGTCGAAAAGGATCTCAATGGCCTCCGCGTGCGTGCCATGGTTACGGTACGTCGCGTTCGGCACGTCACCCCCGGTGTATCCGACACGGGTCGCCGTCACGCCCGGGAGCCGGCGGATCAGGTCCTGCATCCCCCAGAAGCATCCGCCCGCCAGCACGGCCCTCTGCGTCTGCGCAGCCATTGCGGCCCTCCAATATCTGTCAGCTCGGTCACTCGGGCTGCTCGGCTCGCACACCACCGGCATCCCATACGCCCTCGCCTCAACGCACGAGTGCTCCCAGCGATTCCGTGCCCGTCCAACCGGTCCTGCGGCCGCCGGTCGCCGCGAGGAGCGCACCGACCTGTTGCCTCCCCCACGTCGGTGGCCTCATCCGGAGAGCCCTGCCGTGACGGCATCAATACTGCCGACTGCAGGTGGCTCACCGGTCGAAGGCGTAGACCCGTGACCCGCTCACCTCTCAGCAGCCGACTGCTCAGAAAGACCGGTAGACCCCCTCGGGATCATCGTGGGCCCATGCCGCGTACTCCTCGAAGCCCAGGTTGCCGATACTCAGGTTCGCGTAGACCTCGTGGGCCCCTGCGGCGACGGTGCGGAACTCGCGGCCGAACTCGGTCAGCTGCTCGTGGTCCTCATCGTCCTCGCACTCCTCGCGCGTCAGCGTGGTGACCGCCAGCAGCGCGTGGGTTTCGGCCTGCATGGTTGTCCGGTCGGCAAGAAAGACAACGGGCAGGTCCTCGGCGGCGCTGACCGCAGTCAGCACCTCGTCAACGGTCGCCCCTGCCCAGGCCGGATCGTTTATGAAGTGGACGTGCGCCTCGTACTGCTTGTTGTCTCCCCAGGGCTCCATCAGCGCCGCCGCCACGTCCTGCCACGCCTGGTCGTCGTCGTAGTCGGTCCTGACGACCAGGGCATCGAACTCATCATGGCCGGTGACGGCGGGCAGCGCTCTCATGAATCCTTCTCCGCGGTGACGATCGGTGAGCCGTGCCGTGACTGTCTCATGGGCCGTCTGTCACGCCCCGCGGGGTCGGTCCTGGGCCGCCTGGTAGCCGGTAGGACTCGGTCCCGGTGTCGTCGGGTGCGCGGTGCCACGGCCGGGTCGTCCCGCGGAAGCAGTCGCATCGAAAATCAATGGCCGACGTGGATCCGTCGGCATCACCCTGTGCTCCATGGAAGAACCGCAACGCAGAATCCGCGCGCTCCACACGGCATCCACGATCACCGTCTACCAGGCATACTCCCCCGAGATCGGCATGCCCGCGGTTCGCCAGGGCCGTTTCCCCGCCGCATGGAAGCGGGACCGCATGACATGGGTCACCAAGCCGCGTTCACAACCTCTCGCTGCTGTCCTGGGCGCTTACCTTCTCGACCGGTCTTCGGTGTCACGCTCCGACCTCGCGGGCGATCTCGCCGATCAGGTCGGCCAGTAACCCCGGGTGGGACAAAAACGGATGGTGGCCGACCGGCAGGTCGAGCACCCGGGATGCCCGCCGGGCGAACTCCCGCTGCTTCTCCGGCGGCGTGGCCCGGTCCCCCGTACAGACGACGTACGTAGAGGGGGTTTCGTGCCAGGCGACGCCGCGTGGGGCCTGGGCGAAGACCGCCTGTGACTGCGGTCCCAACCGCCGGAAGGCGCCCGCCACGGCCTCCTCGTCGCAGTCGTAAAGGAAGGCACCCCGCAGGTCGACCGCCGTGTTCGGGACGACCGTACCGTCATCCCGCGGAACGACCCAGGGCGCGGGGTTTGGTCCTGCCAGGGCTGCGAGGGATTCGCCAACGTCCGGCACGACCGCGGTGACGTAGAGGAGGTGCCTGATGTCGTCCCGGCCCGCGGCAGCGTCGGTGATCACCATCCCGCCGTAGGAGTGCCCGCACAGCAAGGCGGGATGCCCAGGCTCCTCATCGAGTACGGCCCGCACCGCGTCGGCATCGGCGTACAAATCCGCCCCGTACGCGGCGCCCGCCCGTTCGCCACAGCTGGGCAGCTCCACGCTGCGGCTCTCCAGCCCCAGGGCTGCGAGTGGTTCCACCATCCGGTGCCACCACCAGTCAGAATCCAGCGCGCACGCGCCGTGGACGAACACGACCCGCATCGAGACCTCCCTCAGCTCCACAGCCGCCTCGTGACGACCGCACACCGAGGCCATCATGTCCAGCTGGACGGTCAACCGCTTGCCCCTGCGGGCGAACGTCTGATGCCGTCGGCCAGCCCTCGGCCGCACCAACTGGAGACGTCTGCGAGCCCGCGACACCTGCTCGACAGGCCGCCCGATCGATCGGGGCTCCGATGCCCAGCCCGTCATCCTCCAGGAGGAACAAGGGCTGTGAACGCCAGGACGAAGTCGCTCAGCCAGGCGCCAAGGACTCTGACCAGGACTTCTACTCAGGGATGGATGATCGCCGAAAAGGGCTGTGAACGCCGCTTGACATGGATCAAACCGTCGTTCCTGTGGATGATGTACCGCTGCGGCTGGGCCACGAAGGCGGGGCAGGAAACCGTCCTCGCTGTCGAGATCAGCCGTGACGGCTTCGAGTGGGCGCTGCGCCACGCGTGTCTGTCAAGCTGCGTCCGCGGGGTGCACCCCGACCGAGCCACCTGGCAACGTCAGTTGAAGCGTGCGTCCGCTCGCGTGCAGTGGGATCCCGAGCGGGACCTGCACCTGCAGCCCCTGCCGTACCGGTCTCTGCAACTCGGTCTCTCCGGTGAGGCCGTACGACGCTATGCGGACGAGTGGACGGTCGCCATCCGCGACGTGACCCCGCTCGCCCGCGAGATCCATGCCCTCGTCAGCGGTGGCGACCTGGACTCCGCCGCCCGACTACTGCCCCAGGAACACCCATATCCCGTTGGAGACGAACTCCTTGCCCACCTACGGGGATGACGGGGTGATTCACCCCACAGCCGGCTGCGGCCAATGGGGCACATGGCAGCACAGGCTCGCCGGGCCGGGGCTCTCCTGCCCCATCGGCATCGCGCCGGCGTCAGAAGCCGCGGGCAAGTAGACCGCTCCAGCAACCGGGCGGCCGCCGCGTCGCTGAGGGCAGGCGGTCGTCAGTACGCGTTGCGGCGGCGCAGTCCGAGGGGGCGGCCGTCCGGGTCGACGAGGAGGCGGTGCAGGGGCGTGCAGAGTGTCGTGGCCGTACGGGAAAGGGTCGGTGGGCGGTAGGTGCGCAGGCGGCCGGGGGGTCTGGGGCCGCGGTGGCCGCCTGCGTGCCAGGAGTCCAGTGCGGCGGCGGTCGCCGCGAAGGCGTCGAAGGCGGTTGTGGGATCGCAGAGCGGGTCGGGTTCCTGGGGAGTCCGGGGGGCTTGCGTGTCCAGGTGCTCATGGGAGAGTTCCAGGCGCAGGTTTCTGGCGTAGCTGCGCGCGCCGTCCCCGAGGCCGCCGGGGTCGCGCGGTTCGCGTGGGTCTGCGCTCTCGTCCAGGACGGCGCAGCTGAGTTCGGAGTCGTGGGTCCACGAGCGGAGGTTGATGTTGTCGGATCCGACCGAGGCCCACACGTCGTCGATCACGCAGGCCTTGGCGTGCACGTACACCGGTGTCCCGGCGTGGTTCTCCAGCCCGTACACCGCGACGCGCCCACCGCCGGCGCGGCGCAGCTTGTCCAGGGCCGCGATCCGGCCGATCAGGTTCATCGGCAGGGTGAGCGGGCCGTCCTGCTCGGGGAGGGACGGGATGACCGCGATCAGGCGCAGGCCGGAGTGTGCGGTCAGTGCCTCGGCGAAGAACTGCACCACGTGCGGAGACCACAGGTACTGGTCCTCCAGATAGATCAGGGCCCGGGCCCGCCGCAGCGCTTTGCGGTAGCCGCGCGCGATGCTGCGCTCGCCGTCGGGGGCGAAGTCGTAGCCGCGCAGCAGTCGGTTGGGGTAGGTGCGCAGGACCTGGACGGTGTGGGTACCGCAGGGCCGGGGGTCGGGCGCCTGGGGTGGCAGGGGGTCCGCGCGGGTGTCCTCGCGGTGTGCGAGCTCTCGCAGGCGGACGAGCGGGCTGCGGGTGAGCGGCGCCGGGTCCTCCCAGCGTTCCCGGAAGACGGCCTCGATGTCGCCGACGGCCGGTCCGCGTATCGCGAGCTGGATGTCGTGCCACGGTGGGTGCTGTCCGTACGCGGCGGCGATGGGTTGTGACTGCAGGTCGCCGCGGTGCGTCGCATCGTCATGGCGGTTGTGGCAGAGGTCGATGCCGCCGACGAAGGCGATGTCGAGCTCGGGGCGGTCGGCATGCCGGAGCACGACGAACTTCTGGTGGTGCGAGCCGCCGGGGCGCACCCGCATGTCGAGCAGGCACTCGCCGCCCGCCGCTTCGACCTCCTCGCCGAGATGGCGGTTCTCGGCCTCGCTGAACTGGAACCGGTCCAGGTGGGAGCGCCAGACCAGCCCTTTGACGATCACGCCCCGCTCGGCCGCCTCGGACAGGACGGTGCCGATTTCGCTGCCGGGGCCGGCGAGGCACTCGTCGGGGTCGCCCCGCCAGTCGGTGAACAGGAGCAGGTCTCCGGCGCGCTGCGCGCGGATCGCGTCGAGGAGTTCCCGGAAGTACGTCGCGCCGTGGATCAGGGGCCGCACCAGGTTTCCGCGCGACCAGGCCGTTCGATCCGGTCGGCGGGTGTCCAGACGTGTCGCGCTGTTGCCGCGTTCGCTCGAGGTCAGCAGCCAGTCGGTGAGTTCCACAGCCCAGGTCCTTCAGCTCCGCCCGGTGACCGGCGGCTCCGCCACGGGCCGACGGCAGCTCAGCCCCCGCTCCCGTACGGCCGCGTGATGATCTCCAGGTTGTGGCCGTTCGGGTCGTCGAAGTAGGTGCCTCGGCCGCCGTCGTTGTGGTTGATCTCGCCGGGGCGGGAGTGGGCCGGGTCCGCCCAGTAGGTCAGGCCTGCGCGTCGGATGCGGGCGAAGATCGTGTCGAAGTCGGACTCCGAGACCAGGAAGGCGTAGTGCTGGGGGGTTATGTCGCCGGGGGTGTCCATGTAGTCGAGGGTCACGCCGTTCGGTATCTCGACGGGGGCGAAGGGGCCGAACGGCGGGCTCACCTCGAGGCCGAGCATGTCGGCGAGGAAGCGGGCCGACGCCTCCTTGTCGTGGGCGGCGACGATGGTGTGGTTCAGCTGGATCGTCACGGTGCGCCTCCTCCTGCGTCCAGGCTCAAAAGCGGTCACTTCCACGCTAGGGCCTGTCCGCTCGGGCACACAGTGGATGTTTCCCCCGCTGGTCGGCGGCCCGTTCTGCTGTGGCTGCTGGGCCGCCGACCGGCAAGGTGAACGATCAGATCGTGGCGGTGTCGATCACGAACCGGTACCGGACGTCGCTCGCCTGCACCCGCTCGTACGCCTCGTTGATCTGGTCGGCGCGGATCAGTTCGATCTCGGCGCCGAAGCCGTGCTCGGCGCAGAAGTCGAGCATCTCCTGGGTTTCCTGGATGCCGCCGATACCGGAGCCGGCGAGGCTCTTGCGGCCCATGATCACCGAGAACAGGTTGAGCGAGACGGGATCCTCGGGCGCGCCCACGTTCACGAAGGCGCCGTCCGTCTTCAGCAGGGACAGGTACGTGTCGAGGTTCAGCGGAGCCGACACCGTCGACAGGATGATGTCGAACGAGCCCGCGAGCTCCTCGAAGGTCTTCGGGTCGCTGGTGGCGTAGTAGTGGTCGGCGCCCAGCTTCAGGCCGTCGTCCTTCTTGCGCAGGGACTGGGACAGCACCGTCACCTCCGCGCCGAGCGCGTGCGCGATCTTGACGGCCATGTGGCCCAGGCCACCCATGCCGACGATCGCGACCCTCTTGCCGGGGCCGGCGTTCCAGTGCTTCAGCGGGGAGTACGTGGTGATGCCGGCGCACAGCAGCGGCGCGGCGACGTCGAGGGACAGGCCGTCGGGGATGCGGACGACGTAGTTCTCGTCGACGACGATCTTCTGCGAGTAGCCGCCGTAGGTGGGCTCGCCGTTCTTGTCCAGGGCGTTGTACGTGCCGATCATGCCGCCGCCGGTGCAGTACTGCTCCAGGCCGGCCTTGCAGTTGTCGCACTCGCGGCAGGAGTCGACCATGCAGCCGACGCCCACGCGGTCGCCGACGGCGAACTTGGTGACACCGGAGCCGACCTCGGCGACGACGCCGGCGATCTCGTGGCCGGGCACCATCGGGAAGATCGCCTCGCCCCAGCCCTCCTGGGCCTGGTGGATGTCGGAGTGACAGATGCCGGCGAACTTGATGTCGATCAGGACGTCGAACTCGCCGACCGGCCGGCGCTCGATGGTGGTGCGCTCCAGCGGAGCCTTGGCGGCGGGTGCGGCGTACGCAGCAACAGTGGTCATGCCGGGGTTCTCCTAAAGGGGTTCCGTGCCCGGCTGCCTTCCGACCGGGCACGGGATCCAGCGTGCCGCCGTTTTCCGCATTCACCCAGGCCATGGCTTTGCGTACGCTTGCTGTTCCTACCACTGACGGGGTCAGGCTCCTGTGCGTACGACCGGGAATACTGGACGCATGGACGAACAGCGCGACCCCGCACACGAGCCCCGCACAGGCCTGGACCGGCGCGCCGAGCTCAGCGAGTTCCTGCGCACCCGGCGTGCCCGGCTGAAGCCGGAGGACGTGGGGCTGCCCGACTTCGGGCGGCACCGCCGGGTGCCGGGACTGCGCCGCGAGGAGCTGGCGCAGCTCGCCGGGGTGTCCGTGGCGTACTACACACGCCTGGAGCAGGGCAACGGGCAGAACGTCTCGGCGGAGGTGCTCGACTCCATCGCGCGCGCCCTTCGCCTGACCGATGCCGAGCACGCGCACCTCACGCACCTGGCGAAGCCGAAGCAGCACAAGAAGAAGCCGGCCGCGCGGGCCCAGCAGGTGCGGGTCGCGCTGCGGCAGCTGCTGGACTCGATCGACGGTGTCCCGGCGTACATCGTGGGGCGCCGCTCGGACATCCTGGCCTGGAACCGGATGGCCGCGGCGGTCTTCGGCGACTGGGCGGAGCTGCCGCCGCAGGAGCGGAACTGGGCGCGGCTGGTGTTCCTGAACCCCGCGTACCGCGAGCTGTTCGTGGAGTGGGAGCAGAAGCAGGCCGACATGGTCAGCTATCTGCGCATGGACGCCGGCTGCCATCCGGACGACCCGCGGCTGTCCGCCCTGGTCGGCGAACTCTCCCTCAAGAGCGAGGAGTTCCGGCGGCTGTGGGCCAGGCACGACGTCAAGGAGAAGAGCCACGGCGTCAAGCACCTGAGGCATCCGCTGGTCGGTGACCTGACGCTGTCCTTCGAGACGTTCCGCATGGCCGACGACGTCGAGCAGTCGCTGATCACCTATCACGCGGAGCCGGGCTCGCCCTCGGCGGAGGCGCTGCGCCTGCTGGCGAGTTGGGGTGCGGATGCGACTCGGGCGGGCGGAGTGGCTTCCGCGCCGTCGGCGGGTTAGGCAGCGGGCCTGAACAGCCGCCTCGTCCTCGGCGGACACACGGAAAGCCCGCCGGAAGCTGTGCTTCCGGCGGGCTTTCGCTAACGGCTCACTTGCCGTAGTACGCGTTGTAGATCGAGATCGTCGACTTGTTGTTCTGCTTGTCGGTGATCTTGGCGTGGAAGGAGATCGCCTTGCCCTTCTCCGGGTTCTTGAAGGTGATCTTGCCGTTCTTCACGGTGACCTTCTTCCAGGTCTGCCCGTAGTCGTACGACACCCACACGCCCAGCGCCTTGAGGTTGCTGCCCTTGGCGGAGCCCTCGACGGTGACCGGGACGGTGGCCGTGCGGCCGGCCGTGACCTTGCTGGCCAGGTCGGTCGTGGCGTTGAAGCGGACGGTGGACGCCGGGAGCTTGGCCTCGTCGGTGGTCGGCTTCTTCGAGCGGAACGTCCAGCTCGCGTCGATCCGGGTGGAAGCGGCGGCGACCTTGGTCGTCCGCTTGACCGAGGTGGTCAGCTTGTACTCGGCGTCGCCGGACGGGACCCTGAACGCCTTCTCGCCGAACAGCGGGTCGTCGTGCGTGCCGACCTTGGTGCCGTTGCGGTACAGGGTCGTGTTCACCGAGGTGAACAGCGACGAGCCCGGGTGCTGGGAGCCGTCGGCGAACAGCGGCACGTAGCCGTAGATGTCGTTGCCCTCACGGAACAGACCGAACTCGCTGTTCAGGTGCGGACCGAAGACCGCCTTGTTGAAGGTCTGCGAGTACGACTTGCCCGCCGTGAACTTCTTCAGGTCGCTCAGCGTGTAGTACGCCTCGGAGATCGGGTAGCCGTTCGCGTCCTTGCCGCCGAGCTGCTCGAAGTCGAACGACCACTCGATGCCGTCGACCGTCGACAGGTACACCGTGCGCGAGCTCGGCAGCTTCTGCTCCACCGGGGTGCCCACCACGAACTCCTCGGGGAAGAGGCCCCAGGGGGTGAGCGCGCCGGTCTTGCCGGAGGTGGCGGCACCGAGGTTGTTCTTCACCGTGGCCAGCTCGCTCGCCTTGAAGTGGCGGACCTTGTCGCCCAGGATCTTCCTGACCGGGGCGCTGGTCGCCACGTCGTACTCGGCGGTGGCGCCCTTGGTCCACTGGCCGTGCCAGGTCTGGGTGAGACCGCTCGCGATCTCACCGCCCAGGTGGCCCATGCGCAGGTCGGCGAAGGAGGTGGCGCCGACGCCGAAGCCGACGCCCGCGGTGTCGTAGACGTAGCTGATCATCGCGGAGTGGGGCTTGGCGGCGGCGTCCGGCACCGTGATGTCGGCCGTCTTGGTCTTGCGCGCGTCGATCGTCACCGAGGTGTTCTTGGTGACGGTCAGCCGGGGCTGGACCAGCCAGTCGAGGCCGCCCTCCAGGTTCACGAAGTCCTTGGCGATCCAGGCGTCCAGCAGGTACGTGCCCTTGGGGATGCGCAGGGTCGTGGTGCCGGACGCGGCGATCGGAACCTGGTAGCCGCGGCCGTTGCCGAGGCCCGAGTAGCCCATCAGCGCGGTGTTGTAGTCGTCGGTCGGCTGCCCGTCCCGGCCGATGTGCTTGACCGTGACGTCGTACGACTCCACCTCGCGCTGCACGGCGGCGGCCGTGCGGACGCTCTGCCCGCCGCCCGTCGCGGTGACGTACGCGGAGTAGGCGCCGTCGAGGGTGCCGCCCAGCTTGGTGTTGACGGTCAGGTCGACGGAGGCCTTGCCGCCCGCCGGGACGGTCACCTTGGTCGCGCCGAGCTTGAAGAAGCCGGCCGGGGCGACCTCACCCTTGGGGTTGGTGGCGGTCGCCTTCAGGTCCAGCGTGACGTCTGTCGTGCCGAGGTTGCGGTACGTCAGCTGCTTGGTGACCGGGGTGTCGTCGGTGTGCGGCCACTGCTGGACGCCGAAGCTCACCGAGACCGGATCGGCGATCACCGTCTGCTTGACGGCCTTGTCGACCTGGATCCGGCCGGAGCCCTGCTGGAACGGCGTGTAGGCGCCGCCCTTGGTGGAACCGGTCAGCGCGCCCTTGATCTCGGCGTACGTCCAGTCCGGGTGCTGCTGCTTGAGGATCGCGGCGGCGCCCGCCACATGCGGGGTCGCCATCGACGTACCCGAAATGGTCAGGTAGCCGGCCGGGTTCTCGCCGACCTCCTGCTCGATGACGCTGCCCTTGGCGGAGGCCGCGGTGATGTCCACGCCGGGCGCGGTGACGTCCGGCTTGATGGCGCCGTCGCCGACGCGCGGGCCGGTGCTGGAGAAGTCGGCCAGCTTGTCCTGGTCGTCCACGGCACCGACGGTGAGCGCGGCGTCGGCCGAGCCAGGCGAACCGACGCTCTCCGGGCCGGAGTTGCCGGCCGCGATGGCGAAGAGGATGCCCTTCTCGGCGGAGAGCCGGTTGACAGCCGCCTCCAGCGGGTCGACATCCGGGGCGTCCATGCCGCCGAGGCTGAGGTTGACGACGTCGGCGCCCTGCTCGGCCGCCCACTCCATGCCGGCGAGGATGCCGGAGTCGTCGCCGAAGCCGCTGTCGTCGAGGACCTTGCCGTTGAGGATCTCGGCTCCAGGGGCGACGCCCTTGAACTTGCCTCCCGACTTGGCGCCGGTGCCGGCCGCGATGGACGCGACATGCGTGCCGTGGCCATACTTGTCGCTCGCGTCGGCGGCGGTGGTGAAGTTCTTCGACGCGGTCACCTGGGACTTCAGGTCCGGGTGGGTGGCGTCCACACCGGTGTCCAGCACGGCGATCTTCACGCCCTTGCCGTCGTAGCCGGCGGCCCATGCCTTGGGGGCGCCGATCTGCGGCACGGACGTGTCGAGGGTGACCTTGCGGACGCCGTCGAGCCAGATGTGCGCGATGCCGGAGACGGCCTTGTCGCCGTTGGTGACGGCGTCCCACAGCTCGGGCGCGTCCTTGTGCGCGGTCTGCACGGCGTCCGCGTTGAGGGACTCGAGGCTCTGGCGGAGGGTGCCGGCGTCACGGACGTCGGCCTTCGCGGCGGTGGCGGCGCCCTTGTAGCCGACGATGACCTTCAGGCCGTTCTTCTGGGCCTTGCGGGTCGTGGACTTGTTCAACTCGGTGATGTCGAACAGCCGCTGGTCCAGCTTGCCGGTGGCGACCAGACGGGCCGCGTCCGCGGGTATGACGAGGGTGTGTCCCTCGGCCTTGCGGATCTGTACGGGTATGTGCTCACGCCCTTCGGCCCGTTCCAGGCCTACGACCCGCCCCTTGGCGTCCACGCTGACCCGGTCGCCGGTGATCAGGGTGATGCGGTGGTGGGACGTGAGCTTCGCAGCGCCGGTCGCGCGCTGCTCCGGCTTCGCCGACGCCGGGCTGGTCAGTCCCGCGGCGAGGGCGACGGCGGCCGCGGTGGCGACCGCGGCGGCACCGGCTCTCTTCACTTGTCTGCGCAAAACTCCCCCTGGAGTTGAGGAACCGGGCGAATTCCCCGTTCACCCGGCCGGGGGCCGTTCCGCACACCTGCGCGTGCACCCCCCGGAGACACGCAGTATGCCGGGGGGTGATCAGACACCTCAATAGAACGTTCAGTTACGACTTGACCATCGCGAAAGTTCGCCAGGAGTCGCCGAATTCGGTGTCCGTCAGGCGTTCTCCGGGACCGGGTTCTCCTTCACGCTGATCCTGCCCTTGCGGATCGTCGCCAGCCGCGGGGCCTTCTTCGCGATCGAGGAGTCGTGGGTGACCATGATGAACGTCAGCCCGAGCTCCTTCCACATGCGCTCCAGTACGTCCATGATCTCGTCGCGCATCGACTCGTCGAGGTTTCCCGTGGGTTCGTCGGCGAGCAGCACCTTCGGCTGCTTCACCAGCGCACGGGCGATCGCCACGCGCTGCTGCTGACCGCCGGACATCTCACCGGGCAGATGCCCCAGCCGCTCCCCGAGCCCGACCGACTTCAGCGCCTCGGCGGCCCGTTCGCGCCGCTCCTTCCCCTTCACTCCGAGGGGCACGAGGGCGGTCTCGACGTTCTCCTGGGCGGTGAGCGTCGGGATGAGGTTGAAGCTCTGGAAAACGAACCCGATGTTCTCGCTGCGCACGGTGGTGAGCCTGGCCTCGGAAAGCCGCGCCAGATCGACCCCGTCCAGTACCACCTCCCCGGAGCTGGGCCGGTCCAGCCCACCGAGCATCTGCAACAACGTGGACTTCCCACCACCGGTGGGGCCCTGGATGACCAGCCGGTCGCCGTCGGCGATGGTGAGGTCGACGCCGTCGAGGGCGTGGACGGTCTCCTTGCCTCGGGTGTAGCGCTTGGTGACAGCTCTTAGTTCGTACATGGGGGCAACTCCCGGGAGAGATAAGGACAGTGGTCGTAGCTGCGGGCAGTCGTGCCTCCCTCAGAGGGGGGACCCCCAGGGCGATGGGGGTCCCCCCGCTCGAGCGAAGCCGAGAGTGGGGGAGGGTGGGCGCAGCGGCACCCCCGTCAGCGCCGGGCTGCGCGACCCACCCACAAACGCCGTTCGGCTACTCAACCCGCCGCAACGCATCCGCCGGCCGCAACCGCGACGCCCGCCACCCACCGAACGCTCCGGCGACGAGGCCACCCGTGACGGCAAGTCCGACAGCGAGGGCGATCGTCGTGACACTGACGGGTGCCGTCAGGGCGACATCGAGCGTCCGGGACGCGGCCTCACGGGCAGGTCCACCGCCGAATCCCCCGGGACCACTGTTCATGCCCCCACCCCCCCCCGCCGAGCTCCGCCTGCAACGTAGGACTGACCGCGGTCACGGCATACGCCCCCACCAGCCCGAGCCCGATACCGAGCGCACCGCCCACCAGCCCGTTCACGACGGCCTCCCCGACCACCTGCCGGGTCACCCGCCCCGACCGCCACCCCAGCGCCTTCAGCGTGCCGAACTCCCGCACCCGCCGGGACACCGCCGACGACGTCAGCAGCCCGGCCACCAGGAACGCCGCCGCAAGCACCACGACCGACAGCCACTTGCCCACGCTCGTGGCGAGATCGGACGCGGTGGACAGCGAGCCGGACACGGTCTCCGCAAGGTCCGCGGAGGTCGTCACGGTCGTACCGGAGATGTTCTTCTGGATCGCCGACTTGACGGCGTCGATCCGCTGCGAGTCGGTCGCCTTGACGTAGATCGTGGTGACCTTGTCCGCCGAGTCACTGAGCGTCTGCGCCTGCTTCAGCGGGATGTAGAGGTTGGCCGCCGCGTCCCCGCTCTCCGGCGTGGCGATGCCGATGACCTCGTACTTGACGCCCTTGATGGTGACGGTGTCGCCGAGAGCGAGCTTCTTCTCCTTGGCATAGGACGCATCGGCGACGACCACCTCGGCGTTGGTCTCGGACGCCTTGAAGGTACGGCCGCTGGTGATCTTCGAGGAGGTCAGCGGGCCGAGCTCGGGCTTGGTGACGTCGGTGCCGTACACGGAGTAGTTGTTGACGTCGAAGTCGGCGCCGCCGCCCTGGACGCGGCCCTCGGGCTGCCCGGTGCCGCCGCCGGGGGCGCCGCCCGGCTGCTCGCCGCCGCCGTCCTGCTGGAACTGACCGCGTGTGAACTGGCCGCTGACCTTGATGACCTGCAGGCTCAGTCCGCCGACGGCGTCCGACACGCCGTCCTGCGCGCCGACCTTGCTCACGGTGGAGCTCGACAGCGTCTCGAAGCCCTGGACCATGACCCGGTCGCTGCTCTGCTCCTCGTCGGAGTCACTGTCCTGCGCGTCGAACCGGAAGCGGGGCCGCTGTGCCTGGCCCTCCTCCTGGGCGGCGGCCGCCTTGGTGACGGTCATGTCGGTGCCGAGCCCGTACAGGGACTGCAGGACCTTGTCCTGGGCCTTGCCCATGCCGGAGGACACGGAGCTGACCACGATGACCAGCGCGATACCGAGCGCCAGTCCGGAGGCGACGACGAGGGCCGCCTTTCTGCGGCGGCGCAGTTCGCGCCTCAGGTAGGTGAAGAACATGCGCCGCAAGCTAGGGACGCACCGTGATGGCCGCATAAGGCCGGCATAAGAGAAGGATGAGAAGGGTGTGTCCGATCCTCTGAACGGCCCCGTAAGCCTGTGAAAACACGAATGCCGCCTCCAAGAGGCGGCATTCGCGGAGAATCAGAGGGTGCGTCAGATGGCGGAGCCCGCCTTCCACTGCGCCCAGTCCATGTTCCAGCCGTTCAGGCCGTTGTCCGGCGCGATCGTCTTGTCGCCGGTGTTCTGGACGACCACGACGTCACCGACGATCGAGTTGTTGTAGAACCAGGCGCCCTCGGTCTTCGGGTCGTTGGCACCCTTGGTGTCGTTCAGGCCGACACACCCGTGGCTGGTGTTGACGTTGCCGAAGACGGAGTCGGCGCCCCAGTAGTTGCCGTGGATGAAGGTGCCGGACGTGGACAGGCGCATGGCGTGCGGGACGTCCTTGATGTCGTACTCGCCCTTGCCGTCGTCGTCGGTGAAGCCGACCGTCGCGCCGTTCATCCGGGTCTCCTTGAACTTCTCGGAGATCACCATCTGGCCCTCGTACGTCTTGTTCTCGGGCGAGCCGGCGGAGATCGGGATGGTCTTGACGACCTTGCCGTCCTGCGTGACCTTCATCTGCTTGGTGTTCGCGTCGACGTAGGAGACCTGGTTGCGGCCGATGGTGAAGGTGACCGTCTTCTGCTGGACGCCGTAGACACCCTCGGCGCCCTCGACGCCGTCGAGCGCCAGCTTCAGCGTGACGGTGGAGCCTTCCTTCCAGTAGTCCTCGGGCCGGAAGTCGAGCCGGTTGGCGTTGAACCAATGGCCGACGACCTCCTGGCCGCTGCTGGTGGAGACGGTGATGCCCTTCTGGACGTCCACCTTGTTGGTGATCGCCTTGTCGAAGTTGATCGACACGGGCATGCCCACACCGACGGTGGCGCCGTCGTCCGGCGTGAAGGTGCCTATGAAGCTGTTGTCCGGCGAGACCGTGGTGAAGGAGGCGTTCTCGTGGGCCTCCCGGCCCTCGGAGTCCTGCGCGGTCGCCGCGACCTTGTACGTGGTGGAGCGCTCCAGCTGGACGGTGGGCTTCCAGCTCTTCTTGTCGGCGGATATCTCGCCCTCGACGGCGGTGCCGTCGGACGTGGTCATCGTCACCTCGGAGAGCGTGCCCTTGCTCACGGTGACGGCGGCGGAGTTGTTGATGGAGGCGTTGGCGGAGCCGTCCTTCGGCGTGATCCTGATCTGGGCCTCGGAGCTCTTCTGGGCCGCCGCCTCGTCGACCTTCGCCTGCGAGGTGTCGTTGCCACTGTCGCTTCCGGAGGCCTCGTTACCGCCGGAACACGCCGAGAGCACCAGAACACTGCCGAGCAGTGCGGACGCGGCCCTCAGGCCCTTGCGCCGCTTACTGACCGTTATCACACGCTTCTCCATCGTTGCCGATTCCCCGAAAACCCCGAGAGTCCCCGTTAAGAACTTTCAACGCTACGACCGGTTCGTCCCGTTCCACATGCCTTGCTTGTGTGGGGCACACCACGTTTTTGATGAGCGGGTGGTGCAGGTGTCGGTCTGTGCGCCCCTTGAGACGAGGAAACCCCGGGTGGCGGTTGCCGCCCGGGGTCACGATTTCCCCAAGTCGCGTCAGCCGGCCCGCTCTCCGTCTTCCTGGTCGTCGACATCATCCTCGGCGAGGTCCCATTCCGGCGAGTCCGGGTCGTAGTCGACCTGCTCACTGCTCCAGGAGGCCTGCTGGAGCTCGACCCCCGGCACTTCGCTGACCAGGTCGAACGGGTCCACTAGGTATGCGAGGGCCTCCGCGGTGTCTTCCGTCACAGCGCTCTGCGCGTGCGCCCGTTCCTCGGTCGGCATGTCCGCGTCGTCGGAAATCCGCCGCAGCGCCGCCTGCGTCACGGCGTCATTGTCGTCGACTTCGAGGACGAGTTCCACGCGAACCCGTACAAAACGTGATGTCTCTGGAGTGCTCATGCTCGGAGAGTACGGCCCGTGCCTCCCGTGACTTTCCCGTGACCCGCGCCTTTCACTAACATCGCCCCACACGGCCAATTCGCCAGCGTCACAAGGGGATCGATATTCCGTGTCATCCGCTCGTCGTCCGTTGCTGACCGCCACCGCCGCAGGCACCCTGCTCGGCGCCCTGTGGTTCGTTCCCTCCGCGAACGCGACCGGGGACGACCCGGCGCAGGAGCAGCCCACGGTGACGCAGACGACGCAGGCCAGAGCGGCGGCAACGACCACCGACACGACCGGCGTTCAGACCGACGGCACCCGGCTCGCCGACACCGGCAGCTTCGACAGCACCCCGTACGTCGTCGGCGGCACGCTCTGTCTGACACTGGGCGCCGGGTTTGTGGTGTATTCGGTGCGCCGGGAACGACTTGGGTTCTGAAAGGTTCGGAAAATCTGGCTTGACGTGTCCTTGACCTGAGCCTCATAGTCCGCTCATGAAGAGATCATCGGGTGCGCGGCTGTGCGCCACGGCTGCCGTGAGCGTGCTGTCGCTCGCCCTCATCACCGGATGTGGCGGGGAGTCGGACGGTTCCGACGACTCCAAGGGCACGGAGTCCTCCTCCTCGCAGACTCAGGCCGCCAAGGCGCTCAGCGCGGCCGAGTTGGAGAAGCTGCTGCTCGCTCAGGGCGAGGTCAAGGGATACAGGGTCGCCTCGGGCGACGACACCCTGCCGAAGTCCAAGACCGAGGTGAAGACCGACAAGGCCGAGTGCGACCCGCTCGCCTGGGCCACCGCCGGTCTCGCCCCGGGTGACACGGACGCGAACGCCAGCAACACCGTCGCGGAGGACAAGGCGTCGACCGCCACCGCGCAGCCGGAGGACATCGCGGACGCCTTCAACGTCAACATGACGTTCGTCGGCCTCTCCTCGTACGAAGGTGACGGCGCCGAGAAGGCCATGAAGGCCGTGTCCGACGGCGTCTCGGCCTGCTCCGGCGGGTACGGACTCACCACCGGGGGCGAGGACTCGAAGGTCACCAAGGTCGCCTCGGTGAAGGGCTCCGGGCTGGGTGACGAGTCGGTGGCGTTCGCCGAGGACGTCGACATGGACGGCGAGGGCACGGCCACCTTCCACACCGAGGTGGTGCGCAAGGGCAACACCATCGCCACGTTCTACACGGTGAACTTCGCCGCGCTCGGCACCGGCAAGGCGGCCGAGATCCCGGCGGCCGTGGTCGAGGCGCAGGTCGCCAAGCTCAAGTGATCTCCGGGGCCCTGCCGGTCGTACGGCAGGGCCCCTCAACCGTCCTACTGGAGCGGTCCGGTGACCGGCTCCACCGCGGCCAGCAGCCGCCCGTCCCGCACGAACGCGTCCGCCGCCGCGAGGTCGGGCGCCAGGAACCGGTCGGGACCGGGACCCTCGACCCCCGCCGCCCGTATGGCGTCGATGACGGCCTGGGACGCGGGCGCCGGGGTCAGGCCCTCGCGCAGTTCGATCGCGCGTGTGGCGGCGTACAGCTCGATGGCGACGACCCGCGTGAGGTTGTCGACGGCCGTACGCAGCTTGCGCGCCGCCGACCAGCCCATGGAGACATGGTCCTCCTGCATCGCGGAGGACGGAATCGAGTCCGCGGACGCCGGTACGGCGAGCCGCTTCATCTCGCTCACCAGCGCGGCCTGCGTGTACTGGGCGATCATGAGCCCGCTGTCCACCCCGGCGTCGTCGGCGAGGAACGGCGGCAGACCGTGGCTGCGGTTCTTGTCCAGCAGCCGGTCGGTGCGCCGCTCGGCGATGGAGGCGAGGTCGGCGGCGGCGACGGCGAGGAAGTCGAGGACGTAGGCGACCGGTGCGCCATGGAAGTTGCCGTTGGATTCGACGCGTCCGTCGGGGAGTACGACGGGATTGTCGACGGCCGACGCCAGTTCGCGCTCGGCGACCAGGCGGGCGTGCGCGATCGTGTCCCGTCCGGCGCCGGCCACCTGCGGAGCACAGCGCACGGAGTAGGCGTCCTGGACGCGGGGCGCGTCGCCCTGGTGATGGCCGGTCAGGCCCGAACCCTTCAGTACGCCCAGCATGTTGGCGGCGCTGGCGGCCTGGCCGGGGTGCGGGCGGATGGTGTGCAGCTCGGGAGCGAGGACCCGGTCGGTGCCGAGCAGGGCCTCCAGCGACAGGGCGGCGGTGACGTCGGCGGACTTGTAGAGGGTGTCCAGGTCGGCGAGGGCCATCAGCAGCATGCCGAGCATGCCGTCGGTGCCGTTGAGGAGGGCGAGGCCTTCCTTCTCGCGCAGCTCGACGGGCTGGATGCCGTGCGCGGCGAGGAGTTCGCCGGCGGGGCGTACGGTCCCGTCGGGGCCTTCGGCGTCCCCCTCACCCATCAGCGTCAGGGCGCAGTGGGACAGCGGGGCGAGGTCGCCGGAGCAGCCGAGGGAGCCGTACTCGTGCACGACCGGGGTGATACCGGCGTTGAGGACGTCGGCCATGGTCTGCGCGACCTCGGGCCGTACGCCGGTGTGTCCCGAGCAGACGGTCTTCAGCCGCAGGAACATCAGGGCCCGTACGACCTCCCGCTCCACCCGCGGCCCCATGCCGGCGGCGTGCGAGCGGACGATGTTGCGCTGGAGCTGGGTGCGCAGTTCCTGGCCGATGTGCCGGGTCGCGAGGGCGCCGAAGCCGGTGGAGACGCCGTAGACCGGGTCGGGCTTGGCCGCCAGCGCGTCCACGATCCCGCGGGCCGCGGTGAGCGCGGCCACCGCCTCGCCGGAGAGCTCGACCCGGGCGCCGGCGCGCGCCACGGCGAGGACGTCGGACGCGGTGACACCGGACGTCCCCACCACCACAGTGTGCATATCCATATTCAGGAGCGTACGCAGTGAATTCGAAGATGTCACGGGTGGGTGCGCGATGTGGTCCTTACCGCTGCTGCCGCCGAGGTACGGCGTTGCTCACCGGCGGCCCCGGAAGCGGCGCCGCTCCGGGGTGTGCTCGTCGGTCGGTGCGTCGGCGAGGCGCACCACCGGGTCGTCGGGCCCCTCGCGTCCGGCGACGACCGCCCGGGCGGCGCGGACCCCCTTGGCCTGGTACTGGGCGGCGTCGGCGAGCCGGAACAGCCGACGGGCGGAGCGCACCGGCCCGACCGGGTCCTGGGTGGAGGCGACCCCGCAGGCGACACCGTCACCCAGCTCCAACTCCGCGGCCCGGCGGCACAGTTCGTCGGCCACCTTCACCACGTCGTCGGCGGGCGGCCCGACCGCGAGCAGACAGAACTCGTCGCCCCCGAGCCGGGCCGCGAGCGCGCCGGGGAGCATGGCTCCGCACAGCGACAGCACGGAGCCGAACCGTTCCAGGAGCCGGTCGCCGACTGCGTGCCCCCGGGTGTCGTTGACCCGCTTGAGCCCGTTGACGTCGCAGACGACCAGGCTGACGACGACGCCCTCCCGGCGGTGCCGTTCGATCGCCTCGTCCAGGCGCATGTCGACGGCACGGCGGTTGGCGAGCCCGGTCAGGGAGTCGGTGAAGGCCAGCCGCCTGACCTCCTCCAGCCGCTCGGTCTGGGCGATCCCGGCGGCCACCACGGCGGCCAGGACGGTGGCGAAGTCGGCGTCGCCCCGGTCGAAGACGGGGACACCGATCGGGCGCGCGACATACAGCTCGCCCCAGGCCCGGCCGTGCAGGACGACCGGCGCGACGACGCAGCTGCTGCGGCCGCGGCGACGCAGGGCGGCGACCCGCTGGTGACAGTAACCGGCGCGGCCCGCCGTCGGCCCCTCCGCGGTCTCGACCCAGGCGTCGGGCTCGCCGCCACCGGCCCACTGCTCGTGCAGGAACTCCGTGATCTCGGCGAACTGGTGCACCGGGTAGGCCTCGTCCTCCGGGAACTCCTCCTCGTCCGGCGCCCGCTCCCCCACGTTGACCAGGACCCGAAGGCGCCCGAGGTCCCGCTCCCACACCGACAGCGCGGCAAAGCTCGCGTCCAGCGCCCGGCACGCACCGAGCGCGGCGGCCCGCCACGACTCGCGCGGGGTGTGCGCCGCGGCCATCCCCTGCGCCAGCGCCACAACGGCCGCGAGGCGATCGTCCTCACCCATCACTCCAGGCTAGGGAGGTTTATGGGGAAGCGGGAGGTTTGCGGGGCGGTGGGGTGACCGGTCGCGCGTCGCTTCGGTCCGCGGGCATTCGTGCCTCCCCCAGAGGGGGACCCCCAGGGCGGCACGGGTGGGCGCGGGCGGCACCCCGTAAGCGCCGGGCTGCGCAACCCCCGCCCCACCGCAACGCCGGCCACCGGCCAACGCCGGACTCACTCCCCCGGCCACTCCGGCTTCCGCTTCTCGTTGAACGCCGCCACCCCCTCCGCCCGATCCCCGGAAAACGCCACCGAACGCCACGCCGCATCCTCAACCTCCAGCCCGGCCCGCAGATCCAGCCCATGCCCCACCCGCAACGCCCGCTTCGCAGCCCGCAGCCCGACCGGCGAGTTCCCGGCGATCCGGGACGCCAGCGCCAGCGCCTCCTCCCGGTCCCGCCCCTCGTCCACCAGGACGTCCACCAGCCCCAGCTCCCGCGCCTCGGCCGCCTCGACCCGCCGCGCGGTGAAGATCAGCTCGGCCGCCCGCGCGGCCCCCACCCGCCGGGGCAGCAGCTGTGTGCCGCCGCCGCCCGGAATCACCCCCACGGACACCTCCGGCAGCCCGACGACGGCCGTGCGGTCGGCCACGATCACGTCGCACGACAGCGCCAGCTCGAAGCCGCCGCCGAGCGCGAACCCGTGTACCGCCGCGACCGTCGGCACCGGCAGCTCGAGGACTCCGGTGTACGCACCACGCGCAACCGGACGCTGCCGCACCAGCTCGGCGTCGCTCAGGGAGTTGCGCTCCTTGAGGTCGGCGCCTACGCAGAACGCCCGCTCATGCGTCGACGTCAGAACGACGACCCGTACGTCCCGGTCGTCGCCCAGCGCCGTGCACGCCGCGGCGACGGACCGGGCCATCTCGGTCGAGACGGCGTTCATGGCCTTGGGCCGGTCGAGGGCCAGCTCCGCGACATGCCCCTGTTCGTGCCGACGCACCAGCACGAACTCCCCGAACCGTTCCTCGCTCACGACACCCTCCCGGTTAACGACGGTTAACAGCACTCGTCCCGATCATCGCAGCCGCGCCCCTCCGAGGAAAGAGCGGGTGACCGCTGCCCGACACCCCGTTCGAGTGACATCCGGGCGACTCCCGCCCCGTCCCCCGCGCGAGCGCATAACGTGCGCACCGCCGGGCGCATCGGGGGCGCAACGGCACCGGGGAGGAACCGCCATGACGACCAACACGAAGACGCACACCTCGGCGAGCAACAACCCAGTCGGCGAGGACCCGGACGTCCGGCAGCAGAGCGGGCGGGGGCGGCACCGGCGTCCGCGCCCCCGTAAGGTCCTGTTCGCCGTCGGCGGGCTTGCGCTGGCCGCCGGTGCGCTGAGCCTCGTACGGATGACGTCGGAGTCCGGCGGCGACGACCTCGGCACCGCACAGGCGGCTCCCGGCCGGGATCCGGTGACCGGCTCCGACCGGGCGACGACCGCGTCCGCCACCGTCGCGGACGTCCCGGACGCCGGCCCCTCGGCCGGCGTTCCCCTCGGCGGGGCCGACGCGACGCCGAGCACCGGCACGGGACCGGCTCCGCTCCTGTCCGCGACCACCTCGCCGACGCCCCCGGCCACCTCGCCCGCGGCTTCAGCCACGTCCAGCGCCCCGTCCGCGCCCGGCACCACGGAACCGCCCCGGCCACCGGCGCCGACGACCTCCGCCCCGCAGCCGACCCCGACACCCACGCCCAGCAGCCCGTCGCCTGCCCCGCAGCCGGACCAGCCCGGACTGTGCGTGCCGGTCATCGGCCTGTGCGTGGATACGCTGAGCGACTGATCAGGGCCTACGACGCCCCGCCCCGCCGGGTGAGCAGCCATGGCTCGACCACGCCGAGACCACGCACCGGACGCTGCCACATCGGCTGGAGCGCGAAGCGGTACGTCGGCGGCTCCTCGCCCTCCTTCTCCGCGGCGGCCACGGCCTCGGCGGCCTCCGCCTCGGAAGCGGGAGCCTCACCGGTGCGGATCAGTTCCTCCGCGAACGCGCTGTCGACCAGAACGGCGTCACGCGGAGCTATCGACGTCAGCCGGGAGGCCAGGTTCACCGTCGTACCGAACACATCGCCCATACGCGTGGTCACCGTGCCGAACGCTATGCCGACGCGCAGCTCCGGCATCGTCTCGTCGTTCGCCAGGGTCTCGATGAGCCGCAGCGCGATCTCCGCGGCGACGCCCGCATCGTCGGCGGCGTAGAGCACCTCGTCGCCCAGGGTCTTGATGAGCCGCCCGCCGCGCGCGGCGACCAGGTCGGCGGACGTGGTCTCGAAGGCCTCGACGAGTTCGCCGAGTTCCTCCTCCTCCATACGGCGGGTCAGTCGTGTGAACCCGACGAGGTCCGCGAAGCCGACGGCGAGGCGGCGGTCGACCATCTCCTCGTCGTCCCCGGTCTGGATGACCCGGCCGGCCGAGGCGGCGAGCTGGCGCCGCCAGACGTAGACGAGGAACTCCTCCAGCTCGGGCAGGAGCAGCTCGATGATCGGGTACGTCACCTCGGTGCGGGTCATGCCGGGCTCGGGCGGCTCGGTCAGGCCCTCCAGGAAGGAGTCCATCTGCCACTCGGCCAGCCGGGCGGTCGTCTGCCCGGTGGAGCGGGCCACCTGCACGGCCATCGCCTCGCTCAACAGCCCGGCCTCGACGAGACCGGCCAGCCGGCGCAGGGCCAGGACGTCCGCCTCGGTGAGCGCCTTGGCCTGCCCGATGTCGGCGAAGCCCATCGCCCGCCAGAAACGGGACGCCAGTTCCATGGAGACGCCGGCGCTGCGGGCCGCCTGGAACGGGGTGTAGCGGCGTTCGGCGCCGAGGATGAGCTGTTCGAGGCGCAGGGCCAGCGGATCCTCGCCGGAGTCGGTGGCGTGGGAGTCCCCGTGCTCGAGCGATGCCGAGAGTGGGGGTTGATCCACTCGGCCGTGCGCGCCCGTGCCGGAGCCCGTGTCATCGACGCTCACGCCTGTTGCCCTTCCGATCTGCCGCGGTCAGGTATCGACCGGCCCCAACTTTACGTCAGCTGTGGGCCAGCTCACTCTTCGCAGGCCTGCGCAGCCTGCGGGCAGTCGTGGGCGAGTGCAACCGTCCCCGGCGCCGCACACCGGCAGACTCACGCCGGCCTCAGGTGCACGATGTCCCCCGCCCCCACCGGCTCCCGCACTCCCTCCTCCGTCGCCAGCACCAACCGCCCGTCGCCGTCCACTGCAACCGCCTCTCCGATGATCGACCGATCCCCCGGCAGCTCGGCCCGCACCACCCTTCCCAGCGTCGCGCACCCGGCCGCGTACGTCTCCTGCAGACCGCTGACCGCCGGATCACCCCCGGCGGCCCGCCACCGCCCGTACCAGTCCTCCAGCGACCGCAGTACGGCCCTGAGCAGCGGATCCCGGTCCGTGCTCACCGCTCCGGCCAGCGCCAGCGAGCCCGCGGTCGGTACCGGCAGCTCCGGCTCGCGCAGGGTCACGTTGATGCCGACGCCGATGACGACGCCGTCGTCGCCCGCCCGTTCCGCCAGGATGCCGCCGGCCTTGCGCTCCTCGCCGCCGACGGTCACCAGGAGGTCGTTGGGCCACTTGAGTGCCGTGTCGACGCCCGCCGCCCGGGACAGTCCCGTCGCCACGGCGACGCCGGTGAGCAGCGGCAGCCAACCCCAGCGGGCCACCGGGATCCCGGCCGGGCGCAGCAGTACGGAGAAGAACAGGCCGGAGCGGGCCGGCGCCGTCCACTGGCGGTCGAGCCGGCCCCGCGCGGCGGTCTGTTCCTCGGCGACCAGCACCGCACCCTCCCCGGCCTTGCCCTCGACGGCACGGGCCACCAGGTCGGTGTTGGTGGAGCCGGTGCGCTGCACCACGTCCACCTCCGACCACAGGCCGCCCTCCCGCACCAGGGCGCGGCGCAGGGCCGTGGCGTTGAGGGGCGGCCGCTCCAGGTCGGACCACCGGTTGTTGTTCGGCTCTGCTGCATCGTGCGGCTTCATGCAAGCCACCCTAGGTGTGGTAAACGCCGCACTGCCGATCCAAGGGCCCCGCACTACGCTACGGATGAGTAACCGTCCCCCCTTTTGAGCAGGCAGGGAGCCGCATCCCGATGTCCGAGCCGGAAGAGATCGACATTCACACCACCGCCGGGAAGCTCGCGGATCTCCAGCGCCGCATCCAGGAGGCGACCCATGCCGGTTCGGCACGAGCCGTCGAAAAACAGCACGCCAAGGGCAAGCTGACGGCCCGTGAGCGTATCGAGCTGCTGCTCGACGAGGAGTCCTTCGTCGAGCTGGACGAGTTCGCCCGGCACCGCTCCACCAACTTCGGACTGGAGAAGAACCGGCCGTACGGGGACGGGGTCGTCACCGGGTACGGGACCGTCGACGGCCGTCCCGTCGCCGTCTTCTCCCAGGACTTCACCGTGTTCGGCGGTGCGCTGGGCGAGGTCTACGGCCAGAAGATCGTCAAGGTGATGGACTTCGCGCTGAAGACCGGCTGCCCGGTCATCGGCATCAACGACTCCGGCGGCGCCCGCATTCAGGAGGGCGTCGCCTCGCTGGGGGCGTACGGCGAGATCTTCCGCCGCAACACGCACGCCTCCGGGGTGATCCCGCAGATCAGCCTGGTCGTCGGCCCCTGTGCGGGCGGTGCGGTCTACTCGCCCGCGATCACCGACTTCACGGTCATGGTCGACCAGACCTCGCACATGTTCATCACCGGCCCGGACGTCATCAAGACCGTCACCGGCGAGGACGTCGGCTTCGAGGAGCTGGGCGGCGCCCGGACCCACAACTCCGCCTCCGGCGTCGCCCACCACATGGCCGGCGACGAGAAGGACGCCATCGAGTACGTCAAGCAGCTGCTGTCGTACCTGCCGTCCAACAACCTCACCGAACCGCCGGCGTTCCCGGAGGAGGCGGACCTCACCGTCACGGACGAGGACCGCGAGCTGGACACGCTCGTCCCGGACAGCGCGAACCAGCCGTACGACATGCACACGGTGCTCGAACACGTCCTGGACGACGCCGAGTTCTTCGAGACGCAGCCGCTGTTCGCGCCGAACATCGTCACCGGCTTCGGCCGCGTCGAGGGCCGCCCGGTCGGAATCGTCGCCAACCAGCCGATGCAGTTCGCCGGCTGCCTCGACATCAAGGCCAGCGAGAAGGCGGCCCGCTTCGTGCGCACCTGCGACGCCTTCAACGTCCCGGTCATCACCTTCGTCGACGTCCCCGGCTTCCTGCCGGGCGTCGACCAGGAGCACGACGGCATCATCCGCCGCGGCGCCAAGCTGATCTACGCCTACGCCGAGGCGACCGTCCCGCTCATCACGGTCATCACCCGCAAGGCCTTCGGCGGGGCGTACGACGTCATGGGCTCCAAGCACCTGGGCGCCGACCTCAACCTGGCCTGGCCGACCGCCCAGATCGCCGTGATGGGCGCCCAGGGCGCGGTCAACATCCTGCACCGCCGCACCATCGCCGAGGCGGACGACGTGGAGGCCACCCGGGCGCGGCTCATGCAGGAGTACGAGGACACCCTCCTCAACCCGTACATCGCGGCCGAGCGCGGCTACATCGACGCGGTGATCATGCCGTCGGACACCCGGGGCCACATCGTGCGCGGGCTGCGTCAGCTGCGCACGAAGCGGGAATCCCTGCCTCCGAAGAAGCACGGCAACATCCCCCTCTAGGCCTGCTGGGAGCCGAGATGACGATCAAGGTCGTACGGGGCAATCCGACCCCTGAGGAGCTCGCCGCCGCCCTGGCGGTGGTCAGGGCCCGCGCCGCGGCGGAATCCACCACACCGCCCGGCGCGCCCGGCCCGAGGGACTCCTGGTCGGACCCGTCCCGCATCGCCACCCGCCGCCTGCCCCAGCCGGGCCCGGCGGTCTGGGCGCGTACGTACTGGCCCGCCTGAAGCATGTCCGCGACGACTTCGGCGATCACCCAGGTGGTCGCCGAAGTCGTGCAGAAGTTGAGTACGCGTACTCAGGCGCCGCCCGATGTCACCGCCCGACGATCGAGGGCATGCTGTGGTCCGACCCGGAGAACGAGCCGCCCGAGGAACTGCGTGAGACGCAGGCGATGGTGCGGCGACTGGGCGTTCTCGTGGCCCTGGCCATGGTGCTCGTGATGATCGTGACCGGGCTGGGATGAGCCGCCCGGGCGACGCCGTTACGCTGACCGCATGACTGATCAGCCGCGCCGCCGACTCGTCCTCGCCTCCCAGTCCCCCGCCCGGCTCGGGCTGCTGCGCCAGGCCGGACTCGACCCCGAGGTCATCGTGAGCGGCGTCGACGAGGACGCGGTCACCGCGCCGACCCCCGCCGAGCTGGCGCTCGCCCTCGCCGAGGCGAAGGCCTCCGTGGTCGCCGCCAAGCCCGAGGTCAAGGGCGCCCTGGTGATCGGCTGCGACTCGGTACTCGAACTGGACGGCCAGGCCCTGGGCAAGCCCGCGGACGCCGAGGAGGCCACCGCGCGCTGGAAGGCGATGCGCGGACGGGCCGGGACGCTCCAGACCGGCCACTGCATCTACGACACGCTCAGCGGGCGGTACGCCTCCGGCACCGCCTCCACCGTCGTCCGCTTCGGCGACCCCACCGACGAGGAGATCGCCGCGTACGTCGCCTCCGGCGAGCCCCTCTACGTCGCCGGGGCCTTCACCCTCGACGGCCGCTCGGCCCCGTTCATCGACGGCATCGACGGCGACCACGGCAACGTGATCGGCATCAGCCTGCCGCTGGTCCGCCGGCTGCTGGCCGACCTGGGCGTCGGGATCACGGAGTTGTGGGCGCAGGCGGAGGGGTGACCGGGGAGCCGTCGCCCCCCTTGCCGCCTTCGGGCACGGCGTCGGCCGGCTCCGCCCGGTCGTCGTACGTCATGAGCAGCAGCACGATGAGCCCGAGCACGACCATCATGAACAGGAACGCCGTCCAGCCCACCAGGCCCCACGTGAACGCGCCCAGCAGACCGTGCACCACGGCGGCGCTGATCAGCAGGACCCGGCCGAGCCCGGCGGGGGCGCGGTCGCGCAGGGCGACCAGGAGCGCGACCAGGCCGCACAGGGCGAAGTAGAGACCGAAGACGATCCCGCCGATCTTCGAGGACACGGACATCATGTCCGGGTCGAGCCCCGCCAGGGACATGTCCTGCCGGTCGACCACGACCCCCAGGAACCAGTTCAGTGCCGCTACGCCGAGCGCCTCCACGAAGAGCACGACCGCCACGATCCACGCCACCGGCCTGCGCACCACCGGTCCCCACCCACTTCCCGAGCCGTCGAGCTGTCGAGCGTCATCCGATCAGTACTGCTGTTACCCCAAGTATGTTCGAGCCATCGCGAACGCTACTAACGGGTAAACCTCGGGACAAGGGTTCTGCGGAGAGCAAAGATGCGTTGGGCCATTCGTAGGGACTCGACAAAGAAACGGAGTGGGGCGCAGCACGCTCTCACAGAGACCTTGACCACATTGGAGGGCTAGGGTTTTCCGGAGGAATCCTGCGTACCGCCGTGCCACAAGGGATTTCGCGGGTCGAGCGAGCCTCGAATCACGCTCCGTGTGGGCAAGCTCACCATTGGGGACGGGTCGAAGTGCCGTGTCGGCAGTCCCTAAACTCGGCTTGTTTCAAGGAGGGAGCCTCATCGTGCGCAAGGTGCTCATCGCCAACCGTGGCGAAATCGCTGTCCGCGTGGCCCGGGCCTGCCGGGATGCCGGTATCGCGAGCGTGGCCGTCTACGCCGACCCGGACCGGGACGCTCTGCATGTCCGTGCCGCGGATGAGGCGTTCGCCCTGGGCGGTGACACCCCGGGCACCAGTTACCTCGACATCGAGAAGGTCCTGAAGGCCGCTCGCGAGTCCGGTGCGGACGCCATCCACCCGGGCTACGGCTTCCTGTCCGAGAACGCCGAGTTCGCGCAGGCGGTCCTGGACGCGGGCCTGATCTGGATCGGCCCGCCGCCGCAGGCGATCCGGGACCTGGGCGACAAGGTCGCCGCCCGGCACATCGCCCAGCGCGCCGGGGCCCCGCTGGTCGCCGGCACGCCGGACCCGGTGTCCGGCGCCGACGAGGTCGTCGCGTTCGCCGAGGAGCACGGCCTGCCGATCGCGATCAAGGCCGCCTTCGGCGGCGGTGGCCGCGGTCTGAAGGTCGCGCGGACCCTCGAGGAGGTGCCCGAGCTGTACGACTCCGCCGTGCGTGAGGCGGTGGCCGCGTTCGGGCGCGGGGAGTGCTTCGTCGAGCGCTACCTGGACAAGCCCCGGCACGTGGAGACGCAGTGCCTGGCCGACCAGCACGGCAACGTGGTCGTCGTGTCGACGCGTGACTGCTCCCTGCAGCGGCGGCACCAGAAGCTGGTCGAGGAGGCCCCGGCGCCGTTCCTGTCCGACGAGCAGGTCGCCGAGCTGTACCGGGCGTCGAAGGCCATCCTCAAGGAGGCCGGGTACGTCGGCGCGGGCACCGTGGAGTTCCTCGTCGGCCTCGACGGCACGATCTCCTTCCTGGAGGTCAACACCCGTCTCCAGGTCGAGCACCCGGTCACCGAGGAGGTCGCGGGCATCGACCTGGTCCGCGAGATGTTCCGCATCGCCGACGGTGAGGAGCTCGGCTACGACGACCCCGAACTGCGCGGCCACTCCTTCGAGTTCCGCATCAACGGCGAGGATCCGGGCCGCAACTTCCTCCCGGCGCCCGGCACGGTCACCACGTTCGCCCCGCCGTCGGGTCCGGGCGTGCGCCTGGACGCCGGTGTGGAGTCCGGCAGCGTGATCGGCCCGGCCTGGGACTCCCTGCTCGCCAAGCTGATCGTCACCGGCCGCACCCGCAAGGAGGCCCTGCAGCGGGCCGCCCGTGCGCTGGAGGAGTTCCAGGTGGAGGGCATGGCCACGGCCATCCCGTTCCACCGCGCGGTGGTCACGGACCCGGCGTTCGCCCCCGAACTCACCGGCTCCACCGAGCCGTTCACGGTCCACACCCGGTGGATCGAGACCGAGTTCGTCAACGAGATCAAGCCCTTCACCGCCCCCGCCGCCGGGGAGGCGGAGGAGGAGCCGGGCCGCGAGACGGTCGTCGTCGAGGTCGGCGGCAAGCGCCTGGAGGTCTCCCTGCCGTCCTCCCTCGGCATGTCCCTGGCCCGCACCGGCCTCGCCGCCGGCGCCAAGCCCAAGCGACGCGCCGCGAAGAAGTCCGGCCCCGCGGCCTCCGGCGACACCCTCACCTCGCCCATGCAGGGCACCATCGTCAAGATCGCCGTCGAGGAGGGCCAGGAGGTCAAGGAAGGCGACCTGGTCGTCGTCCTGGAGGCGATGAAGATGGAGCAGCCCCTCAACGCCCACAAGTCCGGCACCATCAAGGGCCTGAGCGCGGAGGTCGGCGCGTCGGTCACATCCGGTGCGGCGATCTGCGAGATCAAGGACTGACCCGGCTGACCCGGGATCGGCGCGTCGGCCATGTCCGGCGCGTCGGTCCGCGGATCGAGGACTTCAGACAGCACAGCCGCCGGCGGTTCAGCGTCGCCGTAGGTCCGCCACCCGTGCCCGGTCCGTCCCCGGTGTCTGGTCACCCAGGACCGCGGCCGTGCGCAGGGTCGGGCCGCCGGGGACCTGGCTGCGGCGCGGGCCCGGGAGAGGTACGTCCCGGCGCTGCTGACGCGCCGGGGCGGCATCACCCCCCGCGCTTCCGTTTCCCGACGCGCCCGTCCCCGCCACGGCGATCTGGACGCCCTGGTCGGCCAGGGCCTGCAACTCGGTGGCCGCGCGGTCGTCGTGCGGCGGGGGCTCGTCCGTCACCAGGCGGGCGATCACGTCGGTCGGGACCGTCTGGAACATCGTGTCCGTGCCGAGCTTGGTGTGGTCCGCGAGGACCACGACCTCCGCGGCGGCCTGGACGAGGGCCCGGTCGACGGACGCCGAGAGCATGTTGGACGTGGACAGACCGCGTTCGGCGGTCAGCCCGCTCCCGGAGAGGAAGGCCCTCGACACCCGCAGCCCCTGGAGGGACTGCTCGGCGCCGGAGCCGACGAGGGCGTAGTTGGAACCGCGGAGTGTCCCGCCCGTCATCACGACCTCCACCCGGTTGGCGTGGGCCAGGGCCTGGGCCACCAGGAGGGAGTTGGTGACGACGGTCAGGCCGGGCACCCGCGCGAGCCGGCGGGCCAGCTCCTGCGTGGTCGTACCCGCCCCGACGACGATGGCCTCGCCCTCTTCGACCAGGCCCGCGGCGAGGTCGGCGATGGCCGTCTTCTCGGCGGTCGCGAGATGTGACTTCTGCGGAAAGCCGGACTCCCGCGTGAATCCGCCCGGCAGTACCGCACCGCCGTGCCGGCGGTCGAGGAGTCCTTCTGCCTCCAGTGCGCGCACGTCCCGCCGTACGGTCACTTCGGAGGTCTGGACGACGCGGGCGAGCTCACGGAGCGACACGGCCCCGTTCGCTCGCACCATTTCGAGGATCAACTGGCGACGTTCTGCAGCGAACACGAAACTGACAGTAACCCCAACGACCGTCTGCTTTCAGCAGTTTGCGCCGAATAACAGAAGTTGTTCGCACACAACAGCGGGAAGTGGTATAGGGGCGTACTCCCGTTGCCTATGCCGTCCGCATGGTCGGCAACTCCCCGTGACCAGCGGGGAGTCGGTTTCGGCCGTCAGCTCTCGGCGGTCGCCTTGCGGGTGTGGAGCTGCCGGGCCACCTCGGCGATCGACCCCGAAAGGGAGGGGTACACGGTGAACGCGTTCGCGATCTGTTCGACCGTCAGATTGTTGTCGACGGCGATCGAGATGGGGTGGATCAGTTCCGAGGCGCGCGGCGACACGACCACACCGCCGACCACGATCCCGGTCCCCGGGCGGCAGAAGATCTTGACGAAGCCGTCCCGGATGCCCTGCATCTTGGCGCGCGGGTTGCGCAGCAGCGGCAGCTTCACGACCCGGGCGTCGATGATGCCGCCGTCCACGTCGGCCTGGGTGTAGCCGACGGTGGCGATCTCGGGGTCGGTGAAGACGTTCGACGAGACCGTCTTGAGGTTGAGCGGGGCCACCGTCTCGCCGAGGAAGTGGTACATGGCGATACGGCCCTGCATGGCGGCGACGGATGCGAGGGCGAAGACGCCGGTGACGTCGCCGGCCGCGTACACGCCCGGAGCGGTCGTCCGGGAGACCTTGTCGGTCCAGATGTGCCCGGAGTCGCGCAGCTTGACGCCCGCCTCCTCCAGACCCATGCCCGCGGAGTTGGGGACGGCGCCGACGGCCATCAGACAGTGCGAGCCGGAGATGACCCGCCCGTCGGCGAGGGTGACCTCGACCTGGTCGCCGACCCGCTTGGCGGCGGCGGCGCGGGAGCGGGCCATGACGTTCATGCCGCGGCGCCGGAAGACGTCCTCCAGCACGCCGGCCGCGTCCGGGTCCTCGCCGGGCAGCACGCGGTCGCGGGAGGAGACGAGGGTGACCTTGGAGCCGAGGGCCTGGTAGGCGCCGGCGAACTCGGCGCCGGTGACACCGGAGCCGACCACGATGAGCTCCTCGGGGAGCTCGTCGAGGTCGTAGACCTGGGTCCAGTTGAGGATGCGCTCACCGTCCGGCCTGGCGTCGGGCAGCTCGCGCGGGTGACCGCCGGTGGCGATGAGGACGGCGTCGGCGGTGAGGGTCTCCTCGGTGCCGTCGGCGGCGCGCACGACGACCTTGCGCGAACCGTCGAGGGCCTGCATGCCCTCCAGCCGGCCGCGGCCGCGCAGCACCCGGGCACCCGCCCGGGTGACGGAGGCGGTGATGTCGTGGGACTGGGCGAGCGCGAGCCGCTTGACCCGTCGGTTGACCTTGCCGAGGTCGACGCCGATGATGCGGGCGGCCACCTCCTCGGGCGGGGTGTCGTCCGCGACGATGATCCCCAGCTCCTCGTAGGAGGAGTCGAAGGTGGTCATCACCTCGGCCGTGGCGATGAGGGTCTTGGACGGCACGCAGTCGGTCAGCACCGACGCTCCGCCCAGACCGTCGCAGTCGACGACGGTCACCTCCGCGCCGAGTTGTGCGGCGACCAGCGCCGCTTCGTATCCGCCGGGTCCGCCACCGATGATCACGATCCGAGTCACGTACTCCATTGTCCCGCACCCTTCAACGTGCGACCGCCCCGGGGCCCACTCCGGCCACCACAGGTACCCCAGGGACGGAAGTGACACGCGAGCCGACTGCCGTACGCTCGACCCATGTCCCTCCACGCCGCGTACGCCGCCCATCTCGACGCGCGGCTGATGTCGCGCCGCGCCCCGCACTCGCCGATGCGGGCCACGGGATGGCTGAACGACTGGCGGCTGACGTTCGGCGGCGAGCACATGGGGTGGGAGGGGGCGCTGGCGACCGTCGTCGAGTCGCCCGGCTCCCAGGTCTTCGTGGCGCTGTACGACATCGCACCGATGGACGAGGAGTCACTCGACCGGTGGGTCGGCGTCGGCCTCGAGGTCTACCGCCGGATGCGGATCCGCGTGCACACCCTCGACGGCGAGGAGACGGCCTGGGCGTACGTCCTGAACGCCTACGAGGGCGGCCTGCCGTCGGCCCGCTACCTGGGCGAGATCGCGGATGCGGCGGAGTCGGCCGGGGCGCCGCACGACTACGTGATGGAGCTGCGCAAGAGGCCCTGCTGAGCGCTCGCCACCCCTCCGCGCGACCGCTTTCGTCGGAAACGACAAGACAACGATCGCCATCCCGTGACCTCCGTCATCTACGCGCGTAGGCCGAGACCGGCTACCCTCGTGCGCGTGAACGCATCTCTTCTTCCGGACGACATCCAGGGCGACCCGTACGCCGCCGCCGACGCCGCCGCCGCGCGCCTGCGCGAACTCACCGGCGCCGAGTCCCACGACGTCGCCCTCGTGATGGGCTCCGGCTGGGCTCCGGCCGTGGACGCGCTCGGCGCTCCCGACGCCGAGTTCCCGGTCACCGAGCTGCCCGGATTCCCGCCGCCGGCCGTCGCGGGCCACGGCGGCAAGATCCGCACGTACCGGATCGGCGACAAGCGTGCCCTGGTCTTCCTCGGCCGCACCCACTACTACGAGGGCCGCGGCGTCGCCGCCGTGGCGCACGGCGTGCGCACCGCCGTCGCCGCCGGCTGCAAGACCGTCGTGCTCACCAACGGCTGCGGCGGCCTGCGCGAGGGCATGCGGCCGGGCCAGCCGGTCCTGATCAGCGACCACATCAACCTCACCGCCACGTCCCCGATCGTCGGCGCGAACTTCGTCGACCTCACCGACCTGTACTCCCCGCGGCTGCGCGCCCTGTGCAAGGAGATCGACCCCACCCTGGAGGAGGGCGTCTACGCGCAGTTCCCCGGCCCGCACTACGAGACGCCGGCCGAGATCCGCATGGCCCGCGCCATCGGCGCGGACCTGGTGGGCATGTCGACGGTCCTCGAGGCCATCGCCGCGCGCGAGGCGGGCGCCGAGGTGCTGGGCATCTCCCTGGTGACCAACCTCGCGGCGGGCATGACCGGCGAGCCGCTGAACCACGAGGAGGTTCTGCAGGCGGGCCGGGACTCGGCGGCGCGGATGGGCGCCCTGCTGGGTCAGGTGCTCGACCGGCTGTAGGTCACCGCCGGCAGGTGACCGGAGCACACCGTACGAACACAACGAGAGGTTGACCCGACGTGCACGACGATCTCCTCGCACGGGCCCAGGCGTGGCTGGCCGAGGACCCCGACGCGGACACCCGTGCGGAACTCGCCGCGCTGATCGACGCCAAGGACGTCACCGAGCTGGCGGCGCGCTTCGGCGGGACGCTGCAGTTCGGCACGGCGGGTCTGCGGGGCGAGCTCGGTGCCGGGCCGATGCGGATGAACCGGACCGTCGTCATCCGTGCCGCCGCAGGCCTCGCCGCCTACCTGAAGAAGCAGGGCCACACCGCCGGCCTCGTCGTCATCGGCTACGACGCCCGGCACAAGTCGGAGGACTTCGCCCGGGACACCGCCGCCGTGATGACCGGCGCCGGTCTGCGCGCCGCCGTCCTGCCGCGGCCGCTGCCCACCCCCGTGCTGGCGTTCGCCATAAGGCACCTGGGCGCGGTCGCCGGGGTCGAGGTCACCGCCAGCCACAACCCGCCCCGCGACAACGGCTACAAGGTGTACCTCGGCGACGGCTCCCAGATCGTGCCACCCGCCGACACCGAGATCGCCGCCGAGATCGCCGCCGTACGGTCCCTGCACGACGTCCCCCGCCCCACCGCCGGCTGGGAGACCCTCGACGACGGCGTCCTGGACGCCTACCTGGCCCGCACGGACGCCGTCCTGGCCCCCGGCTCCCCCCGCACCGCCCGGACCGTCTACACGGCGATGCACGGCGTCGGCAAGGACACCCTCCTCGCCGCCTTCGCCCGCGCCGGCTTCCCGGAGCCCGTTCTCGTCGCCGAACAGGCCGACCCGGACCCGGACTTCCCCACCGTCGCCTTCCCCAACCCGGAAGAGCCCGGCGCGATGGATCTGGCCTTCGCGAAAGCCCGCGAGACGGAACCGGACCTGATCATCGCCAACGACCCGGACGCCGACCGCTGCGCAGCCGCGGTGAAGGACGGCGCCGACTGGCGCATGCTCCGCGGCGACGAGGTCGGCGCGCTGCTCGCCGCGCACCTCGTGAGCCGCGGCGTACAGGGCACCTTCGCCGAGTCGATCGTCTCCTCCTCCCTCCTCGGCCGGATCGCCGAGAAGGCGGGGCTCCCCTACGAGGAGACCCTCACCGGCTTCAAGTGGATCGCCCGCGTCGAGGGCCTGCGCTACGGCTACGAGGAGGCCCTCGGCTACTGCGTCGACCCCGACGGCGTACGCGACAAGGACGGCATCACCGCGGCCCTCCTCATCACGGAACTCGCCTCGCAGCTCAAGGCCGAGAACCGCACCCTCCTGGACCTCCTCGACGACCTCGCCGTGGAGCACGGCCTGCACGCCACCGACCAGCTCTCGGTCCGCGTGGAGGACCTGTCGGTCATCGCGAACGCCATGCGCCGCCTGCGCGAGCAGCCGCCCACCCACCTGGCGGGCCTGGCCATCACGAAGGCCGAGGACCTCACCCAGGGCACCGAGAAGCTCCCGCCCACGGACGGCCTGCGCTACGCGCTGGACGGCGCCCGCGTGATCGTCCGTCCGAGCGGCACGGAGCCGAAGCTGAAGTGCTACCTGGAGGTCGTGGTCCCGGTCGCCACGCACGTCGGCCTCCCGGCCGCCCGGGCGAAGGCGGCGGAGCTGCTGGCGGCGATCAAGCGGGACCTGTCGTCGGCGGCCGGTATCTGAAACGACGGCGGACCGGGGCCCTTGAGGGCCCCGGTCCGCCGTCGTTTCAGTAGGAGGAGCCGGACGCGCCCAGCGACCCTGTCGGGTGCCAGACCGTCTTGGTCTCCAGGAACGCCGTCATGCGGTCGATGCCTGGCGTCTCCGCGTAATCCACAGGCTGTGGACGAAGCACCCGCTTGAGATTGTCCGCGGCGGCGATCTCCAGTTCCTTCGCCAGGTCGGCGTCCGCTCCCGCGAGGTCGATCGCGTTGACGTCCTGGTGCGCGGCCAGCGGGGTCGCGATCTCCGCCGTACGGCCGGAGAGGACGTTCACGACGCCGCCGGGGAGGTCCGAGGTGGCCAAGACCTCGCCGAGGGAGAGCGCCGGGAGGGGCGACTTCTCGGAGGCGATCACGATCGCGGTGTTGCCGGTTGCGATCACCGGGGCCACCACGGAGACCAGGCCCAGGAAGGAGGACTCCTGGGGGGCCAGGACCGCGACCACGCCCGTCGGTTCCGGGGAGGAGAGGTTGAAGTAGGGCCCTGCGACCGGGTTCCCGCCACCCACCACCTGGGCGATCTTGTCCGTCCAGCCCGCGTACCAGACCCAGCGGTCGATCGCCGCGTCGACCTGCGCGGCCGCCTTGGACTTCGACAGTCCCTCGGCATCGGCGACCTCGCGCACGAACTGCTCGCGCCGGCCCTCCAGCATCTCGGCGATGCGGTAGAGGATCTGGCCGCGGTTGTAGGCCGTCGCCCCGGACCAGGCGCCGAACGCCTTGCGGGCGGCGACCACCGCGTCACGGGCGTCCTTGCGGGAGGACAGCGGAGCGTTGGCCAGCCAGTTGCCCTTGGAGTCGGTCACCTCGTACACCCGGCCGCTTTCGGAACGCGGGAACTTCCCGCCGACGTACAGCTTGTAGGTCTTGAACACACTGAGTCGCTCAGACATCGAGGTACGCCTCCAGGCCGTGGCGGCCGCCCTCGCGGCCGAAGCCCGACTCCTTGTAGCCGCCGAACGGCGAGGTCGGGTCGAACTTGTTGAACGTGTTGGACCACACGACACCCGCGCGGAGCTTGTTCGCGACCGCCAGGATGCGCGAGCCCTTCTCCGTCCAGATGCCCGCCGACAGTCCGTACGGGGTGTTGTTGGCCTTGGCGACCGCCTCGTCCGGGGTGCGGAACGTCAGCACCGACAGCACCGGGCCGAAGATCTCGTCCCGGGCGACGGTGTGCGCCTGGGTGACGTTCGTGAAGAGGGTCGGGGCGAACCAGTAGCCGCTCTCCGGCAGTTCACAGGCGGGGGACCAGCGCTCTGCGCCCTCCGCCTCGCCCTGCTCGGCGAGTGCGGTGATCCGGGCCAGCTGCTCGGCGGAGTTGATCGCGCCGATGTCCGTGTTCTTGTCCAGGGGGTCGCCCAGGCGGAGCGTCGACAGGCGGCGCTTCAGCGACTCCAGCAGCTCGTCCTGGATCGACTCCTGCACCAGGAGACGGCTGCCTGCGCAGCAGACCTGCCCCTGGTTGAAGAAGATGCCGTTCACGATGCCCTCGACGGCCTGGTCGATCGGGGCGTCGTCGAAGACGATGTTCGCGCCCTTGCCGCCCAGTTCGAGCGTGAGCTTCTTGTTCGTGCCCGCAACCGTACGGGCGATCTCCTTGCCGACCGCCGTGGAGCCGGTGAAGGCGACCTTGTCGACGTCCGGATGCGCGACGACCGCGGCGCCTGTGTCGCCGTAGCCGGGGAGGATGTTGACGACGCCCTTCGGCAGACCCGCCTGGCGGCAGATGTCCGCGAAGAACAGCGCGGAGAGCGGGGTCGTCTCCGCCGGCTTGAGGACGACCGTGTTGCCGGTCGCTAGCGCCGGGGCGATCTTCCAGGCCAGCATCAGCAGGGGAAAGTTCCAGGGGATGACCTGGCCCGCCACGCCCAGCGGCCTCGGCGACGGTCCGAAGCCGGCGTGGTCGAGCTTGTCGGCCCAGCCCGCGTAGTAGAAGAAGTGCGCCGCCACGAGGGGCAGGTCGGCGTCCCTCGTCTCCTTGATCGGCTTGCCGTTGTCCAGGGTTTCCAGGACCGCCAGCTCGCGGGCGCGCTCCTGGATGATGCGGGCGATACGGAACAGGTACTTGGCGCGCTCGGCACCGGGCAGCGCCGACCACTTCTCGAAGGCCTTCCGGGCGGCCTTCACCGCCCGGTCGACGTCCGCCTCGCCCGCCTGGGCGACCTCTGAGAGGACCTCCTCGGTCGAGGGGCTGATCGTCTTGAAGACCTTGCCGTCCGCCGCCTCGGTGAACTCACCGTCGACGAACAGGCCGTAGGAGGGCGCGATGTCGACGACGGACCGGGACTCGGGGGCCGGCGCGTACTCGAATACGGAAGCCATGATGATCAATCCACCGTCACGTAGTCGGGGCCGGAGTAGCGGCCGGTGGCCAGCTTCTGACGCTGCATCAGCAGGTCGTTCAGGAGCGAGGAGGCGCCGAAGCGGAACCAGTGGTTGTCCAGCCAGTCCTCGCCGACGGTCTCGTTGACCAGGACCAGGAACTTGATGGCGTCCTTGCTGGTGCGGATGCCACCGGCGGGCTTCACGCCGACCTGGACGCCGGTCTGCGCACGGAAGTCCCGTACGGCCTCCAGCATGAGGAGGGTGTTCGCCGGGGTCGCGTTCACCGCCACCTTGCCGGTCGACGTCTTGATGAAGTCGGCGCCCGCCAGCATGCCGAGCCAGCTGGCCCGGCGGATGTTGTCGTACGTCGACAGCTCACCCGTCTCGAAGATGACCTTCAGGCGGGCGCTCGCGCCACAGGCCTCCTTCACGGCGACGATCTCGTCGTACACCTTCATGTACCGGCCCGAGAGGAACGCCCCCCGGTCGATGACCATGTCGATCTCGTCGGCGCCCGCGGCCACGGCGTCGCGCACGTCCGCCAGCTTCACCGCGAGCGGGGCGCGGCCGGCCGGGAACGCGGTGGCGACCGAGGCGACCTTGACGGTGGAGCCGGCGACGGCCTCCTTGGCGTGGGGCACCATGTCGGGGTAGACGCAGACGGCCGCGGTCGCCGGGGTCGTACGGTCCGTCGGATCCGGGTGGACCGCCTTGGCGCCGAGCGCCCGGACCTTGCCCGGGGTGTCCGCGCCTTCCAGCGTCGTCAGGTCGACCATCGAGATGGCGAGGTCGATGGCGTACGCCTTGGCGGTCGTCTTGATGGAACGGGTGCCGAGCGAGGCGGCGCGCGCCTCCAGGCCGACCGCGTCGACGCCGGGCAGCCCGTGGAGGAAGCGGCGCAGCGTGCTGTCGGAGGCCGCCACGTCCGTGAGGGTGTGTGCAGAGGTGGGCATGGTCACCAGACGAGCATATCTACGCGCGTAGCGGCTGTACACCCCTCCTGCCCACCCCCTCCTGCAGGGACCCACCGCGCATGAGCGATGCCGACGGTGTCGTGCAGAATCGGGGCATGACGACCCCGGACCACCAGTCACCAGCGCCGCAGCCGCCCGGCCCCAAGAGCAGGGACCGTATCTACCGGTCGCCCATGGGCCTCGTCGGCGGCGTCCTGCTGCTCGCCCTCGCCGCCTGGCTCGGCATCGACGCGATCGTGGCGGGCGAGGGCCGGACACCCTGGCGGGCGCTCGCCGCGCTGCTCCTCGCGGTACCGCTGGTCGTCGCCTTCACCGTCCGCCCCGCCGTGTTCGCGGGTGAAGACCGACTGCGGGTGCGCAATCCGTTCCGCGTCATCGTGCTGCCCTGGGGCGAGGTCGCCTCGCTGCGGTCGGGATACACCAACGAGGTCGTCACCAAGGCCGGCACCAAGTACCAACTGTGGGCCGTCCCCGTCTCACTCCGCGCCCGGAAGCGCGCGGCACGCAAGGAGGCCCGACGCGAGGCGGAGCAGAGCGGCCGGGGCGGCGGCCGGAGTGTCGTCCGGGGCCTCGGGGACGGGGCCGCCATGCCGGACGGACCGGTCCGCGCCGAAAGCGACCAGATCATCCACGACCTGCGCCAGATACTGGAGGCCCGGGAGAAGGCAGCGACCGCACAGGGCGAGGTGACGGTCCGCTGGGCGTACGAGCTGGTGGCACCGGCAGTGGCGGGGGCGGCATTGCTGGTGATTCTGTCGGCGATGGGATAGCGGCTGCCGACGCTCGAGGTACGACTGCACGCGGCTTGCCCGCCCGGCCGGACACGACCAGGAGGGCCGACACGGACGGCGCACCCCTCCTGCCACATGAACCTCACCGATCACGTCTCCGTGAGCAATTGGCCGTTTTGGCTCACTCCCGTAGCCACCGACCAGGTTTTTCCACTCCCGAGGTGACCCAAAGCGGCCAATTACCGAAGCATGCCCCGCTCACCCCAACCCGCTGAACCGACCCGGCGCGCCCACCCCCTGCGCCCCCAAGCCACCCACCGCCCGCAACCCGCTGAACCGACCCGGCGTGCCCCGACCACCTGGCGCGCCCCAGCCACCCACCACCTGCAGGCCGCTGAACCGACCCGGTGTGCCCCCACCCCGCCGACGTGCGGCCGTCGTCCCCACCGGCCGCAAGCCGCCAACCCCACCCGGCGTGCATGCGAGGCGCGACCGCGCCCACCGCACCCCTCCCGCCCGCAAGCCGCTGAGCCGGCCCGGCGTCCCGCCACCCCGCTGCCGCGCCCGCAAACCCCGGCCCGCCCCGCAGCCGACGGAGGTGACCGCTTGCCTCGGCCACCCGCCTTCCGGGCCGCTCGCTCGCTTCTCACCCGTGCTGGAACGGACCGGGTCAAGGGGCGGCCGCAGGCCGATCGCCGTCAGGCGACGCGAAGCGCCCTTGACGCGGGCCGTGGAAGCACGACACTGACCAAGAAGCGAGCGGCCCGAGGGTCCCCGGAAACAGGCGGCCACTGAGACTGGCGTCGCTCGGCCCCGCGTTCGTCGCGCTCGCCCCGAGGGCCAGGCCGGCGGTTGCGAGAGCGACCAGGACGCGCCGGGCGGTCGGCCTCTGGGGAGTATCACGTCGGGCCAGCCCCGCCGCCGCCTTCTACCACCCTGGGTAATCGAATCGACACAAAGGGCGGTTGAGGTGTGACGCACGCATCAAAGGCGACCCGCGGGGTCGTTCGGGAGTCGGGCGATGCCCCACACTGGTGTCCCGTGAGTTCCCATCCACCCATACCCACCCGGGTCGTGCTGCTCTGCGGCCCGTCCGGCTCCGGCAAGTCCCTCCTCTCCGCCTGCTCCGGCCTGCCGGTGCTGCGGCTCGACGACTTCTACAAGGAGGGCACCGACCCGACGCTGCCCCTGGTGGCGGGGAGCTCCGACATCGACTGGGACCACCCCGAGTCGTGGGACGCGGACGCGGCCGTGGCCGCGATCGAGGAACTGTGCCGCACGGGCCGTACGAACGTCCCGGTGTACGACATCTCGCTCAGCGCCCGCACCGGTGAGGACACCGTCGACATCGGCCGGACCCCGCTGTTCATCGCAGAGGGCGTCTTCGCCGCCGAGATCGTGACGCACTGCCGGGAACTCGGGATCCTCGCCGACGCACTGTGCCTGAGCCGTGGTTCGGTGCGGACCTTCCGCCGGCGCTTCCTGCGCGACCTGAAGGAGGGACGCAAGTCGGTCCCCTTCCTGCTGCGGCGCGGCTGGCGTCTGATGCGCGCCGAGCGGTCCATCGTGGCCCGGCAGACCGCGCTGGGGGCGTACGCCTGCGACAAGGACGAGGCGATGGGCCGGCTGGCGGCCGCGGCGGCCGGCCGGTGCACGGCTCGTACGGCGGCCTGAAACTCACGCACCGGCAGCGACGCCCACACACAAAAGCGGGACTGGACGGACCCCCCGGCCCTCCAGTCCCGCTCCCCCTGGTGCTCCCCCGAGCCCCCTGGTGCTTCCCCCGTATCCCCCGTGATGTTCCCCCGTATCCCCCCGACCTTCAGGCAACAAGCTCCCCGAAGGCGTCCTCCTCGTCACGGCCGAAGCTGAGGACCTCGTCCTCGCGCAGCCGGCGGAGGGACCGCCAGATGCTGGACTTCACCGTGCCGACACTGATGTCGAGGATCTCCGCGATCTCCGGGTCGGTGCGGCCCTCGTAGTACCGGAGGACCAGCATCGTCCGCTGGAGTTCGGGCAGCCGGGCCAGCGCCTGCCACAGGACCGCGCGCAGCTCGGTGCCGCGCATCGCGTCCGTGTCGCCGGGCGTCTCCGGCAGTTCCTCGGTCGGGTACTCGTTCAGCTTGCGGCGCCGCCACGCGCTGATGTGCAGGTTGGTCATGGTGCGGCGGAGGTATCCGCCGACCGCTGCCTTGTCACTGATCCGGTCCCACGCCCTGTACGTCGAGAAGAGGGCGCTCTGCAGCAGGTCCTCGGCCTCGAAGCGGTCGCCGGTGAGGTGGTAGGCGGTTGCGTACAGGGAGGCGCGGCGCTCCTGGACGTAGGCGGTGAACTCCGCCTCCGACAGCGAGCGACGCCGCTCCCCCGATTCCTCCCCGTACGCGGCTCCCCCGTGTGTTTCCCCCGTGAAGCCGTCAACCACCGCCATGTAGGGCTGCAGCCCTTGCTGCGCATACGCGGTGTGCTGACGCCCGGCGCCGCGAGCGCACCCCCGCCCGCTCACGGCACCGGACTTCTCGGAACCCCGGTGCGTGCTCACGTCGTGCAGACGCGTGACCACTGCGCTGGTGCTGGTGCCGTGCAGCGTGTTCATCTCGCGCCCCCCGTCGTGGACTTGCCGGTGTTCGGCCCTGCTCCGTCTTGCTTCCGTGCTGTGTCCAAAAGCTTGCCCGGGGACCTTCATGGCCGTGTCCGCCGACTGTCACAGAGCTGTCACAGGGGCCGCTCGTATGCCGTTCGTACGAGACACACAGCACGGCGTACGAGCAGCAATGCATGGTCACTCAGAAGAGCCGTACGGCTACGCACTCGCCCGAGTGTCGAAACGCCACCCCACCATGGGCCAGAATGAGCCCGTGCCTTCCCTGTTGCTGATCGAGGACGACGACGCCATCCGTACGGCCCTGGAGCTCTCCCTGACGCGCCAGGGACACCGCGTGGCGACCGCTGCCAGCGGTGAGGACGGTCTGAAGCTGCTGCGTGAGCAGCGACCGGATCTGATCGTGCTGGATGTGATGCTGCCCGGCATCGACGGGTTCGAGGTGTGCCGGCGCATCCGGCGCACGGACCAGTTGCCGATCATTCTGCTGACCGCGCGCAGCGATGACATCGATGTGGTCGTCGGGCTGGAGTCCGGGGCCGACGACTATGTCGTCAAACCGGTGCAGGGCCGGGTGCTCGACGCGCGGATCCGGGCCGTGCTGCGGCGCGGCGAGCGGGAGTCGAACGACGCGGCGGCCTTCGGCAGCCTCGTCATCGACCGCGCGGCGATGACCGTCACGAAGAACGGCGAGGACCTCCAGCTGACGCCGACCGAGCTGCGGCTGCTGCTCGAACTGAGCCGGCGGCCCGGCCAGGCGCTGTCCCGGCAGCAGCTGTTGCGGCTGGTCTGGGAGCACGACTACCTCGGTGACTCCCGGCTCGTGGACGCCTGCGTCCAGCGGCTGCGCGCCAAGGTCGAGGACGTGCCGTCGTCCCCGACGCTGATCCGTACCGTGCGGGGTGTCGGCTACCGGCTGGATCCGCCTCAGTGACCGAAGCGCAAGGGGGCCTCCGCGGCTGGGCCGCGGCACGCAAGGGAGGTCTGTCGATGCTGCGCTTCACCAGCCTGCGGCTGCGGCTGATCATCGTGTTCGGGCTGGTGGCACTGGCCGCCGCGGTGTCCGCGTCCGGGATCGCGTACTGGCTCAACCGCGAGGCCGTGCTCACCCGTGCCCAGGACGCGGTGCTGCGGGACTTCGAGCAGGAGATGGAGAACCGCGCGGGTGCGTTGCCCGAGCATCCCGGCCAGGACGAACTCCAGCGCACCGCCGGTCAGATGGCGAGCAGCAGCCAGCGTTTCAGCGTGCTGCTCGTCGCCGAGGACGCGAGCGGCAGGACGGTGTACGGCAGTTCCGGCGGCCTCAATGACGGCTTCGCGCTGGAGGACGTACCGAAGTCGCTGCGCAAGGCCGTCAACAAGCAGCAGCCGCTGACCTCGAACAACAAGTCGCCGTACCACCTGTACTGGCAGCGGGTCGTCGATGACGGCACGCCGTATCTCGTCGCGGGTACGCGGGTGATCGGGGGTGGGCCGACCGGGTACATGCTCAAGTCGCTGGAGCCGGAGGCGAAGGACCTCAACTCGCTGGCCTGGTCGCTGGGGATCGCCACCGGTCTCGCGTTGATCGGCTCGGCGCTGCTGGCGCAGGCCGCCGCCACGACCGTACTGAAGCCGGTGCACCGCCTCGGCGTGGCCGCGCGCCGGCTCGGTGAGGGCAAGCTGGACACGCGGCTCAGGGTGTCCGGAACGGATGAACTGGCCGATCTCTCAAGGACCTTCAACAACGCCGCCGATGCGCTGGAGAAGCGGGTCGCGGACATGGCCGCGCGGGACGAGGCGTCCCGGCGGTTCGTCGCCGACATGAGCCATGAGCTGCGAACCCCGCTCACCGCGATCACCGCGGTGACCGAGGTGCTGGAGGAGGAGCTGGACTCCGAGGGCGGCGGCATCGACCCGATGATCGAGCCCGCGGTGCGGCTCGTGGTGAGCGAGACGCGGCGGCTGAACGACCTGGTCGAGAACCTGATGGAAGTCACCCGCTTCGACGCGGGCACCGCCCGGCTGGTCGCGGACGACGTCGACGTCGCCGACCAGATCACCGCCTGCATCGACGCGCGGGCCTGGCTCGACGCGGTGGAGCTGGACGCCGAACGCGGCATCCACGCCCGGCTCGACCCGCGCCGACTGGACGTGATCATGGCCAACCTGATCGGCAACGCGCTCAAACACGGCGGTTCGCCGGTGCGGGTGTCCGTGCGGGAGGCGGCCGAGGAGGTCGTGATCCGGGTGCGGGACCACGGGCCCGGCATCCCCGAGGACGTCCTGCCGCATGTCTTCGACCGGTTCTACAAGGCGAGCGCCTCCCGGCCGCGTTCCGAGGGCAGCGGGCTCGGCCTGTCCATCGCCCTGGAGAACGCGCACATCCACGGCGGCGAGATCACCGCCGCCAACTCCCCCGAAGGCGGCGCGGTGTTCACGCTGCGGCTGCCGCGGGACGCCTCGGCGCTCGCGCAGGCGGCCGAGGAGGAGCGCTCGGAGAAGGGGGACGCCTGATGAAGGTGGCTGGACGTCTGCTGGCGCTTCCCCTGCTCGCGGGGCTGCTCGCCGGGTGCGGGATCCGGGCCACGGAGGTGCCGACGGACTTCGGGCCCGCGCCGTCGCGCGCGCACTGCTCCCTCACCGGGGCGGACATCACCACCCAGTCCTCGCGCGGGATGCCGGTGCAGGTGTTTCTGCTGTGCGGTTCGTCGCTGGTGCCTGTCGACCGGGCCGTGCGCGTCCCCGAGGGCGCGGCGGACTCCGAGCGGCGGGTGCCAGTGGCGCAGGGGCTGCTGGACGAGCTCGCCAAGGCGCCGTCGGCCCGGGAGAAGGAGGCCGGGTACTCCACGGACGTACGCGGCGGCATCACCGTGAGCGGTCCGGGCCCCAGGGACCCCGAGGACACGCTGCGCCTCACCACCGCCCCCGAGACGCTCACCTCGTACGCCCTCGCCCAGATCGTCTGTACGTTCTCCGACTCGGCGGCAGCCGAAGGCGACGGCTCGGTGATCCTCGGCGGCCCGAGCACCGAGGAGCCCCGCCGCTACGAGTGCACGGACGAGGTGCGCTCCCGGCCGGGCTCGGTGGAGCCGCCGTCGACGGAGGTCACGGGCGACTGAACCCGGGTGTGGCGCAGGCCTCACCCGGGTAGGGGGTGACAACCCGGAACCGATGGTGCCGAAGGCCGCGTCTTGGGGGGCGTGCAGCGTCAAGGCTCCGTGGGCGGCAGCGCCGCGATCCACATGCGTGTGACAGGGGGTGTCCTCCTGGTCGCGCACCTCGCATTCGTCGCCTGGTTCACGCTGCGTCCGCTGGATGTGCCCTGGGTGATGCCCGCCAATCTGCGTCCGCTCGCCGGTATCCGGGCCGATCTGGCACTCGGCTGGTCCGAGGCGGCGCGGAGCATCGGCGCGGGGCTCGCGCTGCTGGCACCGCTGGGCGTCCTGCTTCCGCTGGCCGGCGGGCGGTTGGCCGTGTCGCCCCTGGGGTCGCTGGTCCGTACGGTGGCCGCCGGGGCGCTGATCTCGCTGGGCATCGAACTGCTGCAGACCGGGGTGCCGGGGCAGGTCGTGGACGTCGACTCGCTGCTGCTGAACACCGCGGGCGTGGCCCTCGCCCACATCGTCGTCGTACCGGCCGGTCGCCACTGGCTGCGTCGCAGGCCGGAGTCCCCACGCCGGGCCTCCCGTAGGGGCCGGCCGACGGGCCCGGCCGGAGTCGCGGGGGCCGGCACGCCCGCCCCCGGCGGCGCTGTCGTCGGTCGCCGACTCCACCGCGCTCGGCTCCGCTCCAGTGGGGGGACCCCCGTCGCCTCGCCGTCCTCCTCCGCCTTACGGCTGGACGCTCCTCCACGCTCGAACTAGGGCCTGCCCGACGGCCCGCCCCTCCGTCAGGAGGAGCGGCTCAGGGTCGGACCCCGACGATTCCCAGGGTCGGCATCGCCCCGTAGAGCGACGCTTTGCCCGGTTCGTCTGCGTAGCGTCGTAGGCAGATGAGGCAGCCACGAGGGGAGGCCTCACACCGACGCTCACCAAGGAGCCGCCATGTCCCGCCTTGCCCGCCCCACCAGCGGCCGGATGATCGGCGGAGTGTGCGCAGCGCTGGCACGGCGCTTCGGCACCTCCGCGACCACGATGCGCGTGATCTTCCTGCTGTCCTGTCTGCTGCCCGGCCCGCAGTTCCTGCTCTACATCGCGCTGTGGATCCTGCTGCCGTCGGAGAGCAAGGCGCAGACGGCCTGGTGAAAGCCCCTCCCTCAGGGGAAGAACCGATGGGGCGCACCCGGACCAGGGTGCGCCCCATCGGCACGTACGAGGCCGGTGCTCAGCCCAGCGGGAGGCCGTTCACCGGGAGGCCCTTGGCGCCCGGACCCGTGGCCTGCACCGGCATACCGCCGAGCAGCCCGGTGACCGGCGCGGCCGCACCCGAGAGTTCCTTCTGGAAGCCCGGCTTGACGGCGTTCAGGCCCTTGCCGAGAGCGGGCTGCCCCTTCGCCAGCGCCTTGCCGGCCCCCGGCAGCGACTGAGAGACGTTCTCCGTCGGCAGCGTCCGGGTGACGGCGTCCAGGGCCTGGGTCGCATCGGGGGCGGCCGGAGCGGCGTTGGCGGCACCCGCACCGGCAGCGGCGAAGGCGGCACCGAGGGCGGCGACACCGAGGGACTTGGCAGCAGACTGCTTCATGGTGAATTGCGTCCTTGACTGACTTGAAATGGGATGACGGTGTTTGGGGAGCGGTCCATGAACGTAAACACGCGATGGCAGGCGCCGCAAACATCGAAATGCGGACGGCTTGTGAATGCCCGCCCACATCTGCCGCCCCCGATCAGCCCTTCTGGGGTGCAGATCCGCTGGTGGAGGCGGTCTGCTGGAACAGCCATTCGGACTTCAGTTCTGCATATCCGGGCTTGATCACGTCATTGATCATTGCCAGTCGTTCATCGAAAGGAATGAATGCTGACTTCATAGCATTGACCGAGAACCACTGCAGGTCGTCGAGCGTGTAACCGAATGCATCGACAAGGTGCTCGAATTCCCGGCTCATGCTGGTGTGGGACATCAACCGGTTGTCGGTGTTCACGGTCGCGCGGAAGTGCAGGCGGCGCAGCAGGCCGATGGGGTGCTCGGCGTAGGAGTTGGCCGCGCCGGTCTGGAGGTTGGAGCTGGGGCACAGCTCCAGCGGGATCCGCTTGTCGCGGACGTACGAGGCGAGCCGGCCGAGTTTGACGGAGCCGTCCTCGGCGACCTCGATGTCGTCGATGATCCGCACCCCGTGCCCGAGCCGGTCGGCACCGCACCACTGGAGGGCCTGCCAGATGGACGGCAGCCCGAAGGCCTCGCCGGCGTGGATGGTGAAGTGGTTGTTCTCGCGCTTGAGGTACTCGAAGGCGTCGAGGTGCCGGGTGGGCGGGTAGCCGGCCTCGGCGCCCGCGATGTCGAAGCCGACGACCCCCAGGTCCCGGTAGCGGTTGGCGAGTTCGGCGATCTCCAGGGCGCGGGCGGCGTGCCGCATGGCGGTGAGCAGGGCGCCGACGCGGATACGGTGGCCGTTGGCGCGGGCGATCCGTTCACCTTCCCGGAAGCCCTCGTTGACGGCCTCGACGACCTCCTCGAGGGTGAGCCCGCCCTCCAGGTGCTGCTCGGGGGCGTACCGCACCTCGGCATAGACGACGCCGTCCTCGGCGAGGTCCTCGGCGCACTCGGCAGCGACCCGGACGAGGGCTTCGCGGGTCTGCATGACGCCGACGGTGTGGGAGAAGGTCTCCAGGTACCGCTCCAGGGATCCGGAGTCGGCGGCCTCGCGGAACCAGAGGCCGAGCTTGTCGGGGTCGGACTGGGGGAGTCCCTGATAGCCCGTCTTCTGGGCGAGTTCGACGACGGTGCCGGGGCGCAGCCCGCCGTCGAGGTGGTCGTGCAGGAGAACCTTGGGCGCCCGGCGGATCTGGTCCGGGCTCGGGGTGTGCCGCATCCGGTCAGTCTGGCTCGTCATTTCCGCACTCTAACTCCTACGCGCGTAGATCGCCGGTGGTACGAAACCGTCGATACGTAACGGTGACCGTGCGGACGGGTGGTGTACACCGGCACTTCTGACACTGTTCTGTCATGGCACAGGAAGTGACGCCGGTCCGCGCGCCCCGGCTGGGGCGGGCGCTCGGTCCGGAACCGACGGCGGTGAACGGGGTGGTGCTGCTGCTCCCCGGCGGCGACGAGGTCTCCGCCCGCCGGCCGTCCCCCCTGCTCGCGGCCGCATCCGTACGGGGGCTGGGGCGCCGCCTGGTGCGCGCCGGCCACGACGAGGGCCTGGTCGCGCACGTCGTGCACTACCGCTACCGCGGCTGGAACGGCAACGAGGCCCATCTGGCCCACGACGCCTCCTGGGCGGCCGACGAAGCGGTACGGCGCTACGGCGACGTCCCGGTCTGCCTGGCCGGCATCGACATGGGCGGGCGGGCCGCGCTGCACGCGGGTGGCCACGAGGCCGTCAACTCCGTGCTGGCGCTCGCCCCTTGGCTGCCGGAGGACGATGTCGCGGCACCACCCGAACCGGTGAAACAGCTCGTCGGCCGGCAGGTGCTGATCGTGCACGGCACCAACGACGAGCGCACCGACCCCGAGCTGTCCTTCCGGTACGCGGCCCGCGTGAAGAAGGTGAACCGGGACGTCTGCCGCTTCGAAGTCCACTCCGACCGGCACGGGTTGCACCAGCACCGCGACGAGGTGCTGGCCCTCGCCGAGGACTTCGTCATGGGTGCGCTGTTCGGACACGCCCTCTCCCGCCCCGTCCAGGACGCGCTCGCCGCACCGCCGCCGCTGGGGCTGCGGATGCCGCTGGCCGCGGGGTTCGGCCGGTCGCTGCGGCGGTAGGATCCGTCCGCCTGCATCGCCTGAGGGTGACAGGACGGCTCAGTCGGGCAGCAGATGCCCGCGTCGTGACAGCAGGAACTTCTTGAACGCCGCCACCGGGGGCGTGTCCGGGCGGCCGTCCAGCCAGGCGACGCCGATCTCGCGCGCCGCGCGCGGGGCGGTGACCGTCAGCTCGACGACGCCTGGACGCGGCACCGCCGGCGGCGGCAGCAGCGCGACCCCGAGACCGGCGGCGACGAGCCCCCTCAGTGTCTCCGCCTCCTCGCCCTCGAAGGCGATCCGCGGCTTGAAACCGGCCTCCTGGCACAGGTCGTCGGTGATCCGGCGCATGCCGTAGCCGGGTTCCAGGGTCACGAACATCTCCTCGGCGGCCTCGGCGAGCCGGATCCGCCGACGGCCGGCGAGACGGTGGTCGGCCGGGACGACGAGGCGCAGCTTCTGTTCGTCGAGGCGGCGGGCGACCAGGTCGGGGGCGTCCGGGACGGGCGAGGTCAGACACAGGTCCAGCTCCCCCGCGCGCAGCCGCTCCAGCATCGCCTCGCCGTAGTTCTGGACGAGGCTGAAGCGGACCCCCGGATGGTCGGCCCGGAAGGCGTGCAGCAGGCCGGGCACGGTCTCGGCGCCCATGGTGTGCAGAAACCCGAACGCGACCTTCCCGGTGGCCGGGTCGGCGTCGGCGCGCACCTCCTCGGCGGCCCGCTCGATCTCGGCGAGGGCGCGTTCGACGGAGGCGAGGAAGGTCCGGCCGGCGGTCGTCAGCGACACGGTCCGGCCGCGCCGGGCGAACAGGTCGACGCCCAGGTCCTGTTCCAGGCGCACCATGGCGCGCGAGAGGGTCGACTGAGGGACGTTCATCTCCTGCGCGGCCCGGGTGACGTGCTCGGTGCGGGCGACTCCCGCGAAGTGAGCCAGGCGCGGCGCGAGCAGCGCAACGATGTCTTCTGTGTCACTGCTTGGTGACAGGCGCGCCTGTGACCTCTGCTGATGCTTCATGGGAACGATTATGGCAATTCCATGCATTGGACGGATGAATGGTCGGGTCCTTAGGTTCGAGGCATGAACCCCGCCGATACCGGGGCGTCCACGATCGTGGGCGCCGCTGCCACTGTTCCTGCCGTTCCTGCCGCCGATTCCCGTATGGCCCCCGGCGGGCCCGGCTACCGGCGGATGAGCCTCGCCCTCTTCCTCGCGGGCGTCGCGACCTTCGCGCTCCTCTACTCCACGCAGGCTCTGCTCCCCCTGATGTCGGGGGACTTCGGCGTGACCGCGAGCGAGGCCAGTTGGACGGTGGCAGCCTCGACCGGCGCTCTGGCGCTGTTCGTCCTCCCGATGAGCGCCCTGTCGGAGCGCTTCGGACGGCGTACGGTCATGACCGCGTCGCTGGCGGTCGCGGTGACGGTCGCCCTGCTGGTCCCCTTCGCTCCCTCAATGGGCGCGCTGGTGGTACTGCGGGCGGTGCAGGGCGCGGCACTGGCCGGGCTGCCGGCGTCGGCGACCGCATATCTCGCGGAGGAGGTCCGGCCCAGGGCCCTGGTCACCGCGATCGGGCTGTTCGTCGCGGGCAACAGCGTCGGCGGGATGAGCGGCCGGGTCATCACCGGCTGGGTGGCGCAGGAGTGGGGCTGGCGGGTCGCGCTCGGCGCCCTCGGAGTGGTCGCCGTGGCCTGCGCGATCGCCTTCCGCCTCCTGCTCCCGACCCCGAAGCACTTCACGCCGGGCTCGCTGCGCCCGCGCGTCCTGGCCGGCACGGTCCGCGCCCACCTCGCCGACCCGCTGCTGCGCCGCCTGTACGCGATCGGCGCCCTGTTCATGACGGTCTTCGGCGGCGTGTACACGGTGATCGGCTACCGCCTGACCGAGGACCCGTTCTCGCTCCCCCAGGGCATCGTGGGCTCGATCTTCCTGGTCTACCTGGTCGGTACGGTGTCGGCGTCGGCCGCGGGCCGGCTGGTCGGCCGACTGGGCCGCCGGGGCGCGCTCTACCTGGCGGGCGGCACCACGGCGACGGGCCTGCTGCTGTCCCTGGCGGGATCGCTGCCGCTGGTCCTGCTGGGTCTGGTCCTGATCACCGGCGGCTTCTTCGCGGGGCACGCGGCGGCGTCCTCGGCGGTCAGCAAGACGGCGACACATGGCCGCGCCCAGGCCTCGGCGCTGTACCAGTCCGCCTACTACATCGGCTCCAGCGCGGGCAGCACGGTGGGGGCCATGGCCTTCCACGCGGGCGGCTGGGCCGGGACCGTTGGGGTCGGGCTGCTGGCGGTGCTGGGGGTTGTGGGCATCACGGTGCTGGGCTCGCGGGCGGCTCGGGTGGCTGCGCGGGTGGCGTAGGCGGGGATGCCTGCGGCGGCCTGCGCGGGTGGTGCGTGGTTGCTGTCGCGCCTTGTGCCGGGGTGGGTCGGGGCCGCGCCGGGGGGTGTCCGTCCTCGGTCTGCCGGGCTGTTTCTTGTCGGGGTGCCGGGCGTTCACGGCAGCCGCTGCGGGCGGACACCCCCCGACACGTCCCCTTCCCGCCGTGCGCGACTGCGGGACCGCGTCTGCACGTCAGGCCGCGGCAGTCGTGCCTCCCCAGTGCCTTAAGGGCCTGGGGGACCCCAGGGCGGCAGGGGTGGGCGCGGGCGGCGCCTCTCCACTCCGTCAGGCCGCGGGCAGTCGTGCCGCTGGGGCGGCACGGGTGGGCGCGGGCGGCGCCCCGTAAGCACCGGGCTGCGCGACCCGCCCCCTGGCCCAGCGCAACGCCGTGCATCTCCCCATCCACCCCATCTGACCTGCTCCTTTTCCCACTCCGGGGGCCATTGTCAGTGGCCTGCTGTAGCTTCCGAAGTGCTGGGCGCAAAGACGCGTACGGACAGGAACGGCCACAGGGGTGGGTGGACCATGAGCAACGGCACGGCGACGACAACGGACCTCGACGCCACACTGGAAAAGCACCGAGTCGAGCTGACCGGCTACTGCTACCGCATGCTCGGCTCCTCCTTCGAGGCCGAGGACGCGGTGCAGGACACCCTGGTCCGTGCCTGGCGCAGCTTCGACAAGTTCGAGGGGCGCTCCAGCATCCGCTCCTGGCTGTACCGGATCGCGACGAACGTCTGTCTGGACATGCTGAACGCGGGCAACAAGCGGGCCAGGCCGATGGATCTCTCCGAGTCGACGCCGCTCGCCCAGGCGGCTCTGTCCCCCCGCCCCGACCACACCTGGCTGGAGCCGATGCCGGACGCCCGCGTGCTGCCCACGACCGACGACCCGGCCGAGGCGGCCGTCGCCAAGGAGTCGGTGCGCCTCGCCTTCATGGCTGCCCTGCAGCAGCTGCCGCCCAAGCAGCGGGCGGTGCTGATCCTGCGCGAGGTGCTGGCCTGGAAGGCGAGCGAGGTCGCCGAGCTCCTCGGCACGTCGGTCGCGTCGGTCAACAGCGCCCTGCAGCGGGCCCGCGCGACCCTCGCGGAGCGGGAGGACAAGGGCGCCGAGGCGGCGGTCTCCGACCCCTTGGACGAGGAGCAGCAGAAGCTCCTGGAGCGGTATGTCGCGGCCTTCGAGGGCTACGACATGACGGCACTCACGGCCCTTCTCCACGAGGACGCCATCATGACGATGCCGCCGTTCGACCTGTGGCTGCGCGGCCCGGCGGACATCACCGGCTTCATGACCACCCTCGGCTCCGCCTGCGCCCACTCACGCCTGCGGCCCGTCCAGGTCAACGGCCTGCCGGGCTTCGCCCACTACAAGCCGGATCCGGAGTCGGGCGGCTTCGTCCCGTGGGCGGTGCAGGTGCTGGAGATCTCAGACGGCCGGATCACCGGGTTCCACTGTTTCCTCGACACCAAGCGCTGGTTCCCGCTGTTCGGGCTGCCCCTCCATCTCGAAGCGGAGGCCGACCAGGTCGAGGAGGGCGTGTAGGGCCGGATCGGGATCCCGCAGCCGGATCCGGCCCCCGGCCCGCTTGGCCGCCAGCTCCAGCCGCGCCAGCAGATCCACGGCGGCCAGGCCCGGCGGCCCGAGCCCCCCGACGTCACACACCACGACCGAGGCCCCACTGGCCTCCAACAATCCCCGCACGTCCTCGCACAGCCCTGTCACCTCATCCCGGGTGACGGGGCCGGCCAGCACGATTTCGGCGGGGGTCATGGCATCCACGAGCGGTAGACCGACGGGACGGCCATAACTCATCGGGGGATCACGGCCGGTGCCGCCGCACCGATCCCGTCCGAAGGAGCCGTGCCGCCGGCGGCACGGCTCAGGCGATGCGCTCCAGTACCACCGGCGACGCCGTGAAGTCCGTGCCCGGCGCCGCGATGTCGTAGGACCCCTCGACTGCCTCCAGCGCGTACGCGAACCGCTCCGGCGTGTCCGTGTGGAGCGTGAGCAGCGGCTGGCCCTCCCTCACCGTGTCGCCCGGCTTGGCGTGCAGCTCGACGCCCGCGGCGGCCTGCACCGGGTCCTCCTTGCGGGCGCGGCCGGCGCCCAGGCGCCACGCGGCGATGCCGATGTCGTAGGCGTCGAGGCGGGTCAGGACACCCGACGTCGCCGCCTTCACCACGTGCTGTTCCTTCGACGTGGGCAGCGGGGCGTCCGGGTCGCCGCCCTGGGCCGCGATCATGCGGCGCCAGACGTCCATCGCGGAGCCGTCGGCCAGTGCCTTCGCCGGGTCGGCATCGCGGACGCCCGCCGCGTCGAGCATCTCGCGGGCCAGGGCCAGCGTCAGCTCCACCACGTCGGAAGGCCCGCCGCCCGCCAGGACCTCGACCGACTCGCGGACCTCCAGCGCGTTGCCCGCCGTCAGGCCGAGCGGCGTCGACATGTCCGTCAGGAGCGCGACCGTCTTCACGCCGTGGTCGGTGCCGAGGCCCACCATCGTGGACGCCAGCTCGCGCGCGTCGTCCAGCGTCTTCATGAAGGCGCCGGTGCCCACCTTGACGTCCAGGACCAGCGAGCCCGTACCCTCCGCGATCTTCTTCGACATGATCGACGAGGCGATCAGCGGGATCGCCTCCACCGTGCCGGTCACGTCGCGCAGTGCGTACAGCTTCTTGTCCGCCGGGGCCAGTCCGTCGCCCGCCGCGCAGATCACGGCGCCGACGCCGTCCAGGACCGACAGCATCTCCTCGTTGGAGAGCAGGGCCCGCCAGCCGGGGATCGACTCCAGCTTGTCCAGCGTGCCGCCCGTGTGACCGAGGCCCCGGCCCGACAGCTGCGGGACGGCCGCGCCGCACGCCGCCACCAGCGGGGCCAGCGGGAGGGTGATCTTGTCGCCGACGCCGCCCGTCGAGTGCTTGTCCGCCGTCGGGCGGGACAGCGACGAGAAGTCCATGCGCTCGCCGGAGGCGATCATCGCGGCAGTCCAGCGGGCGATCTCCCGCCGGTTCATCCCGTTGAGCAGGATGGCCATCGCGAGGGCCGACATCTGCTCGTCGGCGACCTCGCCGCGCGTGTACGCGTCGATGACCCAGTCGATCTGCTCGTCGCTGAGCTCACCGCGGTCCCGCTTGGTGCGGATGACGGAGATGACGTCCATGGCCATGGCTGGCTTTCCTTCCGGGGATTGCGAAGAGTACGGCCCCTGCGAGTCAAGTCCCAGGGGCCGTACGGGAGTTACGAGCGGAGGTGCCCCGGCCCGAAGGCCTGCGGCAGCATCTCCGACAGCGGCAGGATGCCTGCCGGTGTCTCCAGCAGCAGGTCGGGTCCGCCGAACTCGTACAACAGCTGCCGGCAGCGGCCGCACGGGACGAGGATCTCGCCCCTGCCGTCCACGCAGGTGAAGTGCGTGAGGCGGCCGCCCCCGGTGCGCTGCAGTTCCGAGACCAGCCCGCACTCGGCGCACAGGCCGAGACCGTACGAGGCGTTCTCGACGTTGCAGCCGGTGACCGTGCGGCCGTCGTCGACGAGGGCCGCGACGCCGACCGGGTACCCCGAGTAGGGGGCGTACGCGTGGCTCATGGCCTCGCGCGCCACCTCCCGCAGGGCGTCCCAGTCGACCGCGGGCGTCACTTGCCTTGCCCCTTCCGGTACGGCAGACCGTCCGCCTTCGGCATCCGCAGCCGCTGCGCCGACAGGGCGAGGACGACCAGCGTGATGACGTACGGCGTGGCGGAGACGACCTGGTTGGGGACCTCGTTGGTGCCGGCGTACCAGGCGAACACCAGGGCGCCGACGACCAGCGTGATCACGGCCTGGACGTACTTCTTCCGGACCGCCAGCCAGATCGCGCCGATGATCAGCAGCAGCGCGCCGAGCAGCAGCAGTGCGTGGACGTTCTCGGAGCCGCCGCGCAGGTTGAGGCTGTCGGTGTAGCCGAACAGGCCCGCGCCGATGGCGAGTCCGCCCGGCATCCAGTTGCCGAAGATCATCGCGGCGAGACCGATGTAACCACGGCCGCTGACCTGGCCCTCCAGGTAGAAGGGGTTGGCCACGATGGAGAGGAACACGCCGCCGAGGCCGGCCAGGCCGCCGGAGATGATCACGGCCAGGTACTTGTACTTGTAGACGTTCACGCCGAGGGACTCGGCCGCGACCGGGTTCTCGCCGCAGGAGCGCAGCCGCAGGCCGAAGGCCGTACGCCACAGGATCCACCAGGTTGCCGGGACGAGCGCGACGGCGATCAGGGTCAGCCAGGAGACGTTGGTGACCAGGCCGCCCAGCAGGCCCGCGATGTCGGAGATCAGGAACCAGCCCTGGTCGTTGAGGTCCCGGAGGCCGTCGGAAAGGCCCGGCACCGTGAAGTTGCCGAGGGACTCGACCGCCGGGGACTGCTTGGCGGAGCCGCCCGGGTGGCCCTCGAAGGCGAGAGGCGCGAGGTAGCGGGTGGCACCGAGGGCGAGGATGTTGATCGCCACACCGGAGACGATGTGGTTGACGTTGAAGGTGACGGTCACGAAGGCATGCAGCAGGCCACCGATCGCACCGCCGATGATGCCGACCAGGACACCGGTCCACGGGCCCCACTGGAATCCGGCCCAGGCGCCGAACCAGGTGCCGAGGATCATCATGCCCTCGAGACCGATGTTGACGACGCCCGCGCGCTCGGCCCAGAGGCCGCCGAGACCGGCGAGGCCGATCGGCACGGCGAGCTGGAGCGCGGTGGACATCTGGCTGACGTTGGTGATGCCGTCGGCGCCGGTGATGATGCGGACGATCGAGGTCAGCGCCAGGGCTCCGGCGATGACCAGGAGCAGCACCGGCCAGGACATCCGGCGGCCGGTCGGCGCCGCGGGCTGCAGCGTGGGCTGGTTGACGTCGGTCGCGGTGGTCATCGGCCAGCCACCTCCTTCGTGGTGTTGTGGGCGCCGAGGACGTGACCGGCGGCCAGTTCGGCGCCGACCCGGCGCTGCTGGCGGCGCAGACCCCATTCGCGTACGGCCTCGTAGGAGACGACGACCGACAGCACGATCAGGCCCTGCATGATGACCGCGATCTCCTTGTCGTAGCCGTGGAAGTCCAGCTCGGGCGAGGCCTTGTCGAGCCACGCCCACAGCAGGGCGGCGAAGGCGATACCGACGGGGCTGTTACGGCCGAGCAGGGCGATGCCGATGCCGAGGAAGCCGATGCCGGTGGGGAAGTTGAGGCTGTAGGTGTGGGTGTCGCCGAGCAGGATCGGCAGGCCCGCGAGTCCGGCGATGGCGCCGGAGATGAGCATCGCGGTGAGGACCATGCGCTTGGGATCCACGCCGCTGGCCGCGGCGGCGGTCTCCGAGGCACCGGAGGCGCGCAGGTCGAAGCCGAAGCGGGTGCGGTTGAGGACGACCCAGTAGCCGATGCCGAGGAGTACGGCGAGGATGACCAGGCCGTAGATCTCGCCGGCGGCGCCCATGTCGATGCCGGGCACCCAGCCCGACTCGTGCATCTCGCCGGTGGTGTTGTTGTTGCCGACCTTGACGCCGAAGACGGTCGGCAGCCACAGGTAGCCGATGACGGAGGTCGCGATCGCGTTGAGCATGATCGTCGCGACGACCTCGCTGACGCCCCGGGTGACCTTGAGGACACCGGCGATGCCGGCCCAGAAGGCGCCGGTGAACACGGCGGTGAGGAGCAGCAGCGGGATCTGGATCGCGGCCGGCAGGTTCATGTGGGCGCCGACGATCGCGGCCAGCATGGCGCCGAGCTGGTACTGGCCGTCTACGCCGATGTTGAACAGGTTCATCCGGAAGCCGATGGCGACCGCGAGCGCTGCGATGTAGTACATCGAGGCCTGGTTGACGATCAGGACCTGGATGTCGGAGAAACCGGCCTGCTCGAACATCACGGCGAACGGCTCGACCGGGTTCTTGCCCGAGGCGATCAGCACGATCGCGCTCAGCACGAAGGCCACGGCGAGCGCGATGACCGGTCCGGCCACGGCGAGGAGCACACGCTCCTTGTCGAACTTCTTCATCAGCGGGCCTCGTCTTCGCCGGGCTCAGGGGTCTCTTCGTGCTCCAGGTGTCCGGTCGCAGCACCGGTCATGGCCGAACCGAGCTCCTCCGGAGTGATCGTGGCCGGGTCGGCGTCGGCGACCAGCTTGCCGTTGTAGATCACCCGGAGCGTGTCGGACAGGCCGATCAGCTCGTCCAGGTCGGCGGAGATCAACAGCACGGCCAGGCCCTCGCGGCGGGCCTCACGGATGTGGTCCCAGATCGCGGCCTGCGCGCCGACGTCCACACCGCGGGTCGGGTGCGCGGCGATCAGGAAGCGCGGCTTGTGGCTCATCTCGCGGCCGACGATCAGCTTCTGCTGGTTGCCGCCGGACAGGGAGGCGGCGGTGACGTCGATGCCGGGGGTGCGGACGTCGTACGCCTCGACGATGCGGCGCGTGTCCGCCTGCGCGGCCTTCGGGTCGAGCCATACGCCCTTGGCGTTGGGCCGCTCGGTGACATGGCCGAGGATGCGGTTCTCCCAGAGGGGGGCCTCCAGGAGCAGGCCGTGCCGGTGCCGGTCCTCGGGGATGTAGCCGACGCCCTGCTCGCGGCGCTTGCGGGTGGCCCAGCCGGTGATCTCCTCGTCGGCGAGCCGGATCGTGCCGGAGTCGGCATGGCGCAGGCCGATCAGCGCGTCGACCAGCTCGGTCTGGCCGTTGCCCTCGACGCCGGCGATGCCCAGGACCTCGCCGGCGTGGATGGTGAAGCTGATGTCGTCCAGGAGAGCCTTGCCGCCGGCCGCCTCCAGGCGCAGCTTCTCCACGGTGATGACGGGGCGGTCGGTGACCGTGGACTCGGCGGTCTCCGGCGTGGGCAGCTCGCTGCCGACCATCATCTCGGCGAGCTGGCGCGGGGTGGTCTCGGCGGGGACGGCCGTACCGACGGTCGTACCGCGCCGGATGACGGTGATCTCGTCCGCGACGGACAGCACCTCGCCCAGCTTGTGGGAGATGAAGATGACCGACAGGCCCTCCGCCTTGAGCTCGCGCAGGTTGTCGAAGAGCGCGTCCACCTCCTGCGGCACCAGGACGGCCGTGGGCTCGTCCAGGATCAGCGTGGTGGCACCCCGGTACAGAACCTTGAGGATCTCCACACGCTGGCGGGCGGCGACGCCGAGTTCCTCGACCAGAACATCGGGGCGCACCCCGAGGCCGTACCGCTCGGAGATCTCCTTGATCTTGCGGCGGGCCTTGGCGCCGATGCCGTACAGCTTCTCGCTGCCCAGCACCACGTTCTCGAGCACGGTGAGGTTGTCGGCCAGCATGAAGTGCTGGTGCACCATGCCGATGCCGCGGGCGATGGCGTCGGCGGGGCTGTGCAGGGTGACCTGCTCGCCGTCGATCGTGATCGTGCCCTCGTCCGGCTTCTGCATGCCGTAGAGGATCTTCATCAGCGTCGACTTGCCGGCGCCGTTCTCGCCGACGAGGGCGTGGACGGTGCCCTTGCGGACGCTGAGGTGGATGTCGTGGTTGGCCACGACGCCGGGGAAACGCTTGGTGATCCCGGCGAGTTCGACGGCGGTCGCCTGACCGTTGACCGCCGCTCCTGCCGGAGGGCTGCTGGACGCGTTGATGGCGCACTCTCCTGGGGACGGGGGTCGTCTACGCGCGTAGCGCCCCTACGGCATACAAAGGGGTGACGCGCCGAGACAACGGGGTACAGGGAGACAGCCTCCCCGTACCCCGTTGAGCGGACGTAACCCCGCGGTTACTGACTGCTCGAAGTCGTACCCTGTCAGCTGCTCTTGACCTTGATCTCGCCGCTGATGATCTTCTCCTTGGCCGTCTCGATGGCTTCCTGGAGCTCGGCGTCGTCCGCGAACTTCGGGTTGGAGTCCGCGAGACCGACCTCGCCGGTCTTCAGATCGCCCTTGACGATACCGGTCACGGGCTTGCCGTCCTCGACCGACTTCGCCAGGCCGAACACCGCCTTGGCGACGTCCTTCGTCGCCGAGGTCAGGATGTAGTCCTTGTACTTGGCGAGGGCTTCCTGCTTGTACTGGTCGGAGTCGACCCCGATCGCCCACACCTTGTTGGCGGCGGCGGCCTCGATCACACCCTGCCCGGACAGACCGGCCGCCGCGTACACGACGTCGGCCTTCTTCTCGATCTGCCCCTCGGCGGCGGTCTTGCCCTTGTCGGGGCTGGAGAAGCCACCCTCCTCCGCGGTCTGCGTCAGGTACTGCGAGACGACCTTGACCTTGCCACCGCTGGTGTCCTCGACGCCCTGCTTGTAGCCGGCCTCGAACTTGTGGATCAGCGGGATGTCCACACCGCCGACGAAGCCCACGGTGTTGGTCTTGGTGGCCTTAGCAGCAGCGACACCGGCGAGGTAGGAGGCCTGCTCCTCGGAGAAGACCAGGTCCGCCACGTTGTCCGCCTGGACCTGGGCGTCGTCGACGATGCCGAAGGTGGTGTCGGGGTACTTCTCCGCGACCTCCTTGACGGCCGGCGCGTACGCGTAGCCGACACCGATCACCGGGTTGTAGCCCTGCTTCGCCAGCGACGACAGACGCTGCGCCTTGTCGGCGTCCGTCTCCCCCTCGGTGGGCTCGATGTCGGCCGTCTCGTAGTCGAACTCCTTCTTCGCCTGCTCCAGGCCCGCGTAAGCGGCGTCGTTGAAGGACTGGTCGCCCTTGCCGCCGACGTCGTAGGCGATGGCGAGGCCCTTGTCGCCCTTCGAGTCGGAGGACGAGCTCTCGGTCGAGGTGCCGCCGCAGGCGGACAGAGCAAGGGCGAGGGATGCGGTCGCTGCGCCTGCGACCGCGATGCGGGAAACCCGGCGCATGTGTGGTGCTCCTGTCGTACAAGCGCCGGACGGTTCAGCTTCGGCGCTGGCTTCGCCGCAGATTAACGCGCGTAGACCTGCCTGAAAACCCCTTCTGTCCACCTTGTTATCCGCCCGTGGCCAATACCACCCGCACCCCAGGTCACGGCCTTGCCGCCTGCAAACGGAACGTGGCACTCGGTGATGCGCGGCCGCCCACGGCGGGAAGGGGACGTGCCGGGGGGTGTCCGCCCGCAGCGGCTGCCGTGAACGCCGGCACACCCCACCAAGAAACCCATCGGCAGACCGAGGACGGACACCCCCCGGCGCGGCCCCGACCCACCACGAAACCGCAGGCGCAACCCGCACCACCACGCACCCGCACAGGCCGCCGCAGGCACCCCGCACAAGCGCCGCAGGCACCCGCAGGCATACCGAAAGCGGGCGGACGCCGAACGCGCCCACCCGCTTCTCACCGATCCACCCGCGTACGACGGCTACTCGGTCTTGACCTTGATGGAGCCGCCGATGATGCCTTCCTTGGCCTTGTTCACGGCATCCTGAAGCCCGGCGATCTTCGCGAACTCCGGGTTGCTCTCGGACAGCCCGACGCCGTCCACCTTCAGGTCGAAGGTCTGCGTACCGGTCAGCGGCTTCTCGTCCTCGACGGACTTGGCCAGCGTGTACACCGCCCCGCCGACGTCCTTGAGCGCGGAGGTGAGGATGTAGTTCTTGTACGCCGAGAGGGCTTCCTGCTGGTACTGGTCGGAGTCGACGCCGATCGCCCACACCTTGGCCTTGGCCGCGGCCTCGATGACACCCTGCCCGGACAGACCCGCCGCCTGGTAGACGACGTCGGCCTTCTTCTCGATCTGGCCCTCGGCGGCGGCCTTGCCCTTGTCGGGGCTGGAGAAGCCACCCTCCTCCGCAGTCTGCGTCAGATACTGCGAGACGACCTTCACCTTGCCACCACTGGTCTCCTCGACGCCCTGCTTGTAGCCGGCCTCGAACTTGTGGATCAGCGGAATGTCCACACCGCCGACGAAGCCCACGGTGTTGGTCTTGGTGGCCTTGGCAGCAGCGACACCGGCGAGGTAGGAGGCCTGCTCCTCGGCGAACACGAGGGAGGCCACGTTGTCGCCCTCGACGACCGAGTCGACGATGCCGAACGTGGTGTCCGGGTACTTCTCGGCCACGGCCTGCATAGCGGGCCCGTAGGCGAAGCCGACGCCGATGACAGGGTTGTAGCCCTGCTTGGCGAGGGAGGCCAGGCGCTGCTCCTTGTCGGCGTCGGTCTCGCCCTCGGTGGGCTCGATGTCGGCGGTCTTGTAGCCGAACTCCTTCGCGGCCTTCTGCAGACCGGCGTACGCGGCGTCGTTGAAGGACTGGTCGCCCTTGCCGCCGATGTCGTACGCGATGGCGAGGCCCAGGTCCTCCTTGGAACCGGAACCGCCACCGCTTTCACCGCTGGTGCCACCGCAGGCCGTGGCGGCGAGTGCGAGCGACGCGACCCCCACCGCGACGCGGGTCAGTTTGGATATCCGACGCATCTGAAGTTCCCCATTCTCCAAAGCCCCGCAGTGGGTGCTCGGTTCGGCGCACATTAACGCGCGTAGACACTCCTGGGAACGGACTTCTGCGTGGCCGTTATCCATTCGTGCCGGTGGCCGGTTACGTCCTTGTGAACCACCGGCTCGAATGGTGTGCACCTGGGGCGATCCCGGCGCGGTGAAGGGCATCTCTGATCACTACGCGCACCAGGCTGCCCCCACGCCTGGCAGGCCGCAACCGGAGGAGAACGACGTTGAACGACCGGCCTACCGCCCGCCGTGGACCAGCGCCGCCGCGGTGAACAGCTCCACGCCCACGGTGATGGCGGACTCGTCGACATCGAAGTCGCCCTGGTGCAGATCGCGCACCGTGCGCTCGCCGGGGGTGCGCACGCCGAGCCGGGCCATGGCGCCGGGCACCTGCTCCAGGTACCAGGAGAAGTCCTCGCCGCCGAGGCTCTGGTCGGTCCCCTCGACGGAGTCGGCCCCGCGCCGCGCGGTCATGGCCTCGCGCAGCAGCTCGGTCGTCTCGGCCTCGTTGACCACGGGGGGAACGCCGCGCACATAGTTGATCTCCGACTTGGCGCGGTGCAGATTGGCCACCTCGTCGATCGCCGCGTGCACGATGTCGGGCGCCTGCCGCCAGGCGTCGAGGTCCAGACAGCGCACGGTTCCGGAGAGCTCGGCGTGCTGCGGGATGACGTTCGGTGCGTGCCCCGACTCGATCCGCCCCCAGGTCACGGCGAGCCCGCTGCGGGTGTCGACGCGCCGGGCGACCAGCGCGGGCACGTCGGTCACCACCCGGGCGACGGCGGTGACGAGGTCGGTCGTCAGATGGGGCCGGGCGGTGTGCCCGCCGGGCCCGTCCAGGGCGATTTCCAGCCGGTCGCAGGCGGAGGTGATGGGGCCCTCCCGCAGTCCGATCAGCCCGGCGTCGACCCTGGGGTCGCAGTGCACGGCGATCATCCGCTCCACCCCCTCGAGCACCCCGCAGTCGATGGCGTCGGCGGCACCTCCGGGCAGCACCTCCTCGGCCGGCTGGAAGACCAGCCGCACGGGCCGCGGCAGCAGTCCCTGCTTGTGCAGCTCGGCGAGGACGAGCCCGGCGCCGAGTACCACGGTCGTATGTACGTCGTGCCCGCAGGCGTGCGCCCGGTCGGGCACGGTGGACCGGTAGGGGCATTCGGTCTTGGCGTCCGGAATGGGCAGGGCGTCGATGTCGGCCCGGAACCCGAGCATGGGGGCCCCGCCGCGCCATTGCCCGCCGTCGGCGCCGACGTCACATACGAGCCCGGTCCCGACGGGCAGCACCCGCGGCTTCAGGCCGGCCTTCTCGAGGCGTGCCTTGATCGCGGCGGTCGTGCGGAACTCCTGGTTGCCGAGTTCCGGATGCATGTGCAGGTCGCGCCGGAAGGCGACCAGTTCGGCACGCAGCGCCTCGGGCAGCGTGCCGGGAAGCGCGGCCCAGGGGAGGTCGGCGTCGGACTCCAGTGACATCTGTTGCTTCACCCTCTGAAGGGTAGGACGCCCGGACGGCCAACTGACCCGAGATCAACAAAAGTTCAGCCCGTTAGGGGAAGAAAATCTGGCCGTCGGACGCATAGGCATCAACTTGGGTGGGTAAACTCGCCGGTTTTTACCGGTTGAGCCGATCACGGGCACCGCGTTCCTCCACGCATACCACGCCCAGCCCCACCCGCGCGCTCCCGTTCATCTGTCGGACGCCCACGGCACGCGCTCCCCCGGTAGCCTGCGCGACCGTGACCGATCTGGACGCGGCCTTCCTGGAGGCCACCCGCAGCTCTTACGACGCGATGGCCGACGACTACGCGGCCCACTTCCCCGACGGCCCCGGCATGCCCGTGGACCGGGCCGTGATCGGCGCCTTCGCCGACCTCGCCCGTACGCACGCCCCCGCCCCCGTGGCCGACCTGGGTTCGGGCCCGGGCGGGGTCACGGCGATGCTGGACGGCCTCGGTGTCCCGGTGTTCGGGGTGGACGTCTCCCCGCGGATGGTGGAGCTGGCCCGCCGGGCGCACCCCGGTCTGCGCTTCCACGTGGGTTCGATGACGAGCCTGGACCTGCCGGACGGGACACTGGCCGGCGTGCTGGCGCTGTACTCGATCATCCACATCCCGGACGAGCACCTGCCGGCGACGTTCGCCGAGTTCCACCGCGTTCTGCTCCCCGGCGGACACGTCCTGGTGGGCTTTCAGCACGGCGACACGGAGGATCGTCTCCACCTCACGGAACGCTTCGGTCACGAGATCGCCCTGGACTACCACTGGCGTACGCCCGAAAAGGTGGCCGACCTCCTGACGAAGGCCGGCCTCGACGTCCAGGCCCGTGTCCTGCGCGAGCCCCAGGACGAGGAGAAGCGCCCGCGGGCGTTCCTGCTGGCCCGCAAGTCTCTAGTCGTCTGAGCCGGAGCGACTGCGCGAACTTCCGGACCGGCTCAGCAGCTCGCCGGCCGTCCGGGTCACGGCGGCCACGACGCGTACCCAGCGCGGGCCGCCCCGTTCCGCCCACACCACGCAGACGCACCCCCCGACGACGAGCGCCAGAACGCCGGACAACACGAGTATCTCCATGCCTCTCCCCCTGCTTGCGAGTGCTGCGGTCCGCGCATCCTCTCATTCGCGGATCGCTACACCGCCCGCACCGCCGACAGCCGGTGCACATCGCGGGCCGTCCCCGTCACTCCGTCCAGGAAGCCCTGGGCGCGCGGTGAGGCGGTCCGGGTGAGCCATTCGGGGTTGATGTCGCAGACGGCGACGCGGACGTCCGTGCCGGCGAGGGCCAGCGGGAGGGTGTGGACGACCGTGGACGGGAAGCTGAGGATCGTGCGGCCGACCGGGCCGCGGCGGGCGATGAGTTCCAGGGGGAGGTCGGGGCGGACGATCTCCAGGCCCGTTTCCACCGCGAGCCGGTGGAGTTTGTCGGTGCTCTCGCGGCGGTGGGCGAAGTAGCGGCGGGCCCCGTGCGCCTTGGCGAGGGACCGTACGGCGTCGATGTACCGCTCGCCGTCCACGACGCCCGTCTCGACCAGCGAGGTGCCGACCATGTCGGCGCTCTTGGTGATGCGAGGCGGGCCGAAGCGGGTGCGGGTCCAGGAGAAGTCGTTCGCGGTGACGGTGACGCCGCCCGGCGCCTCGTCGATCGGCATCGAGGAGAAGATCTCGACCCGGCGGCGCTCGCCGGGCGTCAGGCGGCGCCGGGCGGAGGACGACACCGGGGCGAAGAGCAGATCGCGCGGGCCGGGACGGCTGCCCCGCCGGTGCCAGCGCTCCAGGCGTTCACCGCGGGCGAGTTGGGCGACGAACTCCATCGTCGCCGTCCCGTCGTCCACTACCACCAGGTCACGGGCCCGCGTGATCGTCAGCAGAAGTTGTACGTACCGCGAGAACGGATCGCCCATGACGATCCGTTCCGCGCGGCGCAGCGGCCCCATGAGCCCGCCGATCGTCTGGAAGGGTGCCGACGCGCCGCCGCGCGCCTCCTCCCAGCGGACCTCGTAGCCCTCCTCGCGCGCCAGTTCCGCCATCCGGCGCAGCTGGCCGCGGGTCATCGGGTCGACGGGCGAGAGGACCACGAGCGTGAGCCCCGCGCCGGGTGCGTGGACATGCGCCCACTCCAGCACGTTCAGGAGCTGTACCGGACTCTCGACGAAGGCGAGAGTGTGAGGGCCGGCATTCCCGGCGCGGGGGCTCATCGGCGTACGACCGTCCCGTCGTAGGGCGTTGTGGGGTTGTGAGGGGCTGACGGTGACGTCAGACCTGGAGCGGCTCGCCCGCCGCTGCGGCGATCTCCGCCTCGGCGACGACGCCCTGGACGCGGCGCAGCTTCTTCATCGGGCCCAGCTCGGACTCGTAGACCTTCTTGACGCCGTCACCGAGGGAGGCCTCGATGGTGCGGATGTCGCGCACGAGGCGCGTGAGGCCCTGCGGCTCGACCGAGGCGGCCTGGTCCGAGCCCCACATGGCGCGGTCCAGGGTGATGTGACGCTCGACGAAGGTCGCCCCGAGCGCGACCGCGGCGAGGGTGGTCTGCAGGCCGGTCTCGTGGCCGGAGTAGCCGATCGGGACGTTCGGGAACTCCTTCTCCAGCGTGTTGATCACGCGGAGGTTCAGCTCCTCGGCCTTCGCCGGGTAGGTGGAGGTGGCGTGGCACATGAGGATGTTGTCGGAGCCCAGGACCTCTACCGCGTGGCGGATCTGCTTCGGGGTCGACATGCCGGTGGAGAGGATGATCGAGCGGCCGGTGGCGCGCAGCGCCTTCAGCAGCTCGTCGTCCGTCAGGGACGCGGACGCGACCTTGTGGGCGGGGACGTCGAACTTCTCCAGGAAGGCGACGGCCTCGGTGTCCCACGGGGAGGCGAACCAGTCGATCCCCTTCTCCTTGCAGTACTCGTCGATCTGGCGGTACTCGGCCTCACCGAACTCCACGCGGTGGCGGTAGTCGATGTAGGTCATCCGGCCCCAGGGGGTGTCGCGCTCGATGTCCCACTGGTCGCGCGGGGTGCAGATCTCCGGGGTGCGCTTCTGGAACTTGACGGCGTCGCAGCCCGCCTCGGCGGCCACGTCGATGAGCTTGAAGGCGTTCTCCAGCTCGCCGTTGTGGTTGATGCCGATCTCGCCGCAGATGTAGACGGGCTTGCCGGGGCCGACCTCGCGGGAACCGAACGTACGCAGGCGGGAGTTGGTGCTCATGGCAGGAACTTTCCTTACTTGGTGGAGGGGTCGAGAGAGTCGAGAGAGGGTCCGAGGATCCAGCCGGCGATCTCTCGGATCGCGCCGACGCCACCGGGGACGGTGGTGACCGCGCGTGCGGCGCCGCGTACCACGTCGTGGGCGCTCGCGACCGCTACCGGCCAGCCGACGAGGGCGAAGCACGGCAGGTCGTTGACGTCGTTGCCGACGTAGAGCACGCGCTCCGGCGCGATGCCCTGCTCCTCGCACCACTGCTTCAGCGCGAGGTCTTTCCGGTCGACGCCGTGCAGCACCGGGATCTTGAGCTTCCGGGCCCGGGCGGCGACGACCGGGTTCTGCTCCGTGGACAGGATCAGCATGGTCAGGCCGCTGCGTCGCAGGGCCGCGATGCCGAGGCCGTCTCCGCGGTGCACGGAGACGAACTCCCGTCCATCGGCATCGATCAGCACCCGGTCGTCTGTCTGGGTGCCGTCGAAGTCGAGTACGACCGCGTCGATGTCGGCGGCGGTCGGAAGGGCGCCGGGGCGGTCCGCGTCGAACAGCGGCGCGAGGGCCCGGGCGCGGGCGAGGTCGTGCGGGTCGTCGATCTCCAGCACGCGCGCGGGGTCGGTGCGCACCAGCTCGGTGCGGCCGAAGAAGCGGTGCTGGTGCTCGCGGAAGCCGGCCGCGTTCATCGCGTAGGCGGCGCCGGTCTCCAGCAGGTCCTGGGGGCGGTCCTGGCGGCGCGGGCGGAAGGACTTGTCGTGGTTGACGCCGTAGCCGCCGCCCGTGCTGAGCGAGTCGGCGGCGGTGACGACGCTGTCGGCCGCGGCCTCGGCGTCGGCGTCGCGCCAGATGAAGCCGTGGAAGGGGGCGACGGTGACGGCCGTGTCGGCGCCGTTCTCGACGACCGCGCCGGCCACCCCGTCGATGTCCTCGCGGATGAGGAACGGGCTGGTGCACTGGACGAGCAGGACGGCGTCGACCGGGGAGCCGTGCAGCGCCTCGTGGGCGTCCATGGCGTGCAGCACGGCGGCCTCGGAGGTGGCGGTGTCACCGGCGATGGCGGCGGGGCGCAGCACGACCTCGGCGCCGGCCGAGCGGGCGGCGGCGGCGATGGCCTGGTCGTCGGTGGAGACGACGACGTCGGTCACCAGGCGGCTGGCGATGCACTCGCGCACCGCGCGGGCCACCAGCGGGATGCCGCCGACCGGGGCGAGGTTCTTCGCGGGCACGCCCTTGGAGCCACCGCGCGCGGGGATCACCGCGAGCACCCGGCGCACCGAAGCGCCTTGGCCCGCTTCCGGGTTGGACATTGGCTCTACTCCTTGACGTGCGTGAGGTGAGGTCCCGTGGCTCACAGCTCCCCCATCCGCCGGATGACGGGCGCGACCCGCTGGACGCCGTGCCGGTAGGCGCCGCGGGCGGCGCGGCGGACTATCTGGCGGACCGGGCCGGGCTCCTTGTCGTGGGCGGGGGCGCCGGGCAGCGGGGTGCCGTCGGGGCCGAGGTGGTGGCGGGCGAGGATGCCGGGCAGGTAGCCGGGGGCGGTCGCGGGTGTGTAGTACGGCGTCAGGGGCGGCAGTCCGCCGGGCCGGCCGAGCAGCTTGGTGATCCGCTCGCGGGCCGCGTCGAAGGCCGTGTCGTACGAGCCGTCCGCTGCGACGCCCTGCCGGGCCACCCAGTCGGCGTCCGGAGTGGGCCGGTACCCGGCGTCGAGCTGGTCCCAGGAGGCGAGGCAGCCGGAGCCGACGAAGTGGTGGTTGCCGAGCACCTCGCGCACGCCGAGGTCGGTCAGGACGACGGTGGGGATCCGGCGGTGCAGTGACTCCAGCGCGGCCGTCGAGCTGACGGTGACCAGGAGGTCGGTGCGGTCCAGGACCTCGCCCATGTTGCCGTACACCAGCCGGAAGTTGGGCGGCAGGTCGCCGAGCTTCTGCGCCAGCTTCTGGTACGGCAGTTCCTCGATGTGGGTGGTGTGCTCGCCCGGCTTGGAGCGCAGCTTGAGCAGCACCTCGCGTCCGGGATGCAGCCGCGCGTGCTGGACCAGGCGGTCCAGCAGGTACGTCCGGTCCTTGCGGCTCTCCGGAACGGACGGCTGGGCGGCGAAGACGACGGTGTAGGGGTCGTGCTCGCCGGTGTACTTCGCGCCGCCCAGGAACGGCAGTGCCACCTCGGTGACCGCGGAGGAGTCGGCGCCGACCCCGTCGTAGACCGCGCGGAAACGCTCGGCGTCCTGGCGGGAGTTGGCGAGGACGAGGTCCGCGCCGTGCCGCAGCAGAAGGCCGTCGGCGAGCTTCTCGTAGACGACGCCGACATAGCCGGTGACGACGACGGGCCGCGTCTCGCGGTCCGCCCAGACACGCCCGAGGCCGTGCAGCATCGCCTGGACGCCGCCGCCGACCAGGGAGAGGACCAGGACGTCGTACGACTCCTGCGCCATGATCCGCAGGAACTCGACGGCCGTGACCTCCCTGAGAGAGTCGGCGCGGACGCCCACTTCGGCCAGTTGGCGGGGGGTGGGGGTCGCCCGGCCGCGCAGCAGAAATCCGTCCAGGGCAGGGGCAACTTGCGCCTCGCCTTGCGGTCCGGCTTCCATGGACGGGCCCGGAGCGATACGGCTCGCGGTCAGGGCACCCCATTTCCATCGGGTGTCGGAGTCCGCGAGTACTGCGATCCGCGTGGGCTTCGTTGTACTTGGTGGCACGTCCAAGACGCTAGGAAGCAATTTCTAGTTACTGGCCAACCTCGCCTCAACGAAAAGTTAACAGCAACCCACCGAGAGCCGAACTGCCCCGCCGAAGTCCAGGAAGTACACGGGATGCACCGTTCCGACACATTGAGTTCACCCTCAGTACCCTCACCGGAAAGTTCCGCAGCGGGGCCACCTCCTAGGCTTTCGCAGGTGCCAAAGCTTTCCGTGATCGTGCCGTTCTACAACGTGCAGCAATACGCCCCCGACAACCTGAGAAGCCTTCGCGCCAATGCCAGGCCGGACTTCGAGTTCATCCTGGTCGATGACAAATCGAAGGACGAAACGCCGGCCATTCTCGAACGCGCGGCCGATGAACTCTCCGCGGTCGCTCAGGTGCGCTATATCCGCAGAGAGGAAAACGGAGGGCTGGCCACCGCTCGCAATACCGGCCTCGATGCCGCGACCGGCGAGTACATCACCTTCCTGGACGGTGACGACTGGCTGGCCCCGGGCTACTACACCGAGCTGGTGGCGGCCATCGAGGAACTGGGCTGCGACTTCGTGCGCACCGACCACGTCCAGGCCACCGCCCGCGCCCGCAGCGTGACCCGTGCGCCCGTCGGGCGGCGGTACGAGGTGATGAACCCCCGCGACCACATCCTGCCCGCCCACCGCACGACCTCGGTGGACTACGCCTACGCCTGGGCGGGCGCCTTCCACCGCCGCCTGCTGGACAAGGGCGTCCTGCACTTCACCAACGGACTGCGCACGGCCGAGGACCGGCCGTGGATCTGGAAGCTGCACCGCGAGGCGGAGTCCTTCGCCGTGCTGAACCTGCTCGGCGTGTTCTACCGGCGCGGGGTCGCCGGTTCCCTCACGCAGATCGGTGACGTCCGCCAGCTCGACTTCATTCGTGCCTTCGACCAGGTCGTCGAGGAGACGGCGGCGGACCGGGACGCCGACGTGCTGCTGCCCAAGGCGGTGCGCACCTACTGCGCGATCATCGCCCACCACCTGTCGGAGATCGACAAGTTCGAACCGGCCGTGGCCAAGCAGCTGCGGATCATGAGCGCGGCGGCGATAAAGCGCATGCCGCAGGACGCGCTCGGCGACGTACTCGACACCATGGACCTGCGCCGCGCCTCCAAGCTGCGGCGGCTGCGGCGCCGGGTCACCACAGCGAAGGCGGCTGCCTGATGTCCCGTACCACCCAGATCTTCTGCGTCTCGACGCTGTACGGCGCCGCGACCCTGGCCGCCGCGATCGACTCGGAGTGCTTCGCCGAGGCGGACCGCCGGGTGCTGCTGGTGTTCAACAACTCGGCGACGCCGGAGACCACCCCGGCCGTCGACGAGATGCCGGGCTTCGGCACGCTGCGCGACCACTTCGACGACGTCCTGTCGTACAACGAGGCGATCCGGCCCTTCCACCCCGGCGCCTGGGCGCCGCGCCCCGACGACCTGCCGCTGTTCGAGCGCCATCTGCGGCTGCTGTGGGGGCTGGGCGACGACCGGGTGGAGCTCGTCATGGAGTCCATCCAGGTGAACCCGGCGCTCGGGCTGGCCCAGATCTTCACCGGCGCCCCCCTCGTCGTCTACGCCGACGGGCTGATGAGCTACGGCCCCACCCGCAACAAGCTCGACCCGCTGGTCGGCACCCGGGTGCGGCGGCTGCTGCACCTGGACCTGGTGCCGGGGCTCACGCCGCTGCTGCTCACCGAGTTCGACGTGCCGGCGCAGGTGGTGCCGACGGACGCCTTCCTGAAGGTGATGAGCGGCCTCACGGACACCGCCGGGGAGCTGCCCCTGCTGCCGGACAACGCGGCGCTGCTGCTCGGCCAGTACCTGTCCGCGCTGAACATCCTCTCCCCGGCCGAGGAGGAGGACCTGCACGTGCGGATGATGCGGGGGGCGGTGGCCCGCGGGCACCGCTCCATCGTGTTCAAGCCGCACCCCACCGCGCCGGCCCGCTACAGCCGCGCCCTGGAGAGCGAGGCCGGGAAGCTCGGCGTCGACCTCACCGTGCTGGACACGCCGGTGCTCGCGGAGGTGCTGTTCGCCAAGGCACAGCCCGCGCTGGTCGTCGGCTGCTTCTCGACCGCGCTGTTCACCGCGTCCGCGTTCTACGACCTGCCGGTCGCCCGCATCGGCACCGCGCCGCTGCTGGACCGGCTCACCCCCTACCAGAACAGCAACCGCCTCCCGGTCACCCTGGCCGACGCGCTGCTGCCGGACCTGGAGGACGGCAAGGGCGAGGAGACGCTCGCGGACGAGCTGCTGACCGGCCTGGTCGAGGCGGTCGGCTTCACCATGCAGCCGCAGATCCAGGCGGGCCTGAGGCCCGCAGCGGAACGCTTCCTCTCCCAGCACCTCGGGCCGCGCACCCAGCGCTACTTCAAGAAGCGCCGGCTCACGTCGCTGGGACTGCCGGGCGGTATCCCGGAGCGGCTGTCGTTCCTGCCGCGCAACTCCGCGGCCCGCCGGGTGGTCCGGCAGGCCCGGGCGCTGAAGAAGGCGGTACGCCGCTGAGGTGAACCGTCCGGAGGCGGGTGGACCACGGCGTCGTCCACCCGCCGGGTCCCGGACGGTCACCGGGTTTCCCTCGTTCCCCGCGCTTCGGCGAAGAGCAGGTGAACAGCCGGGAACAATCGAACGGGTCGGTCGTGCAGGTGCCTACGATCACGCAATCGCGCACCAGGTCTTCAGAACAACCTCAACCGATCCGTGAGGCCCCCATGACGAACCTCGGCCGGCTCTACTCCCTCTTCGACGATGTCCAGCTCCCGGACAACCTCCCCTACACACAGGTGAGTTCGTGGGAGCTGAAGTTCCTCTACCTGCTGGGCCGGCATCACCTCACGGGCGAGGACCGACTGGTCGAGCTGGGTTCCGGCGGGGGCGGTTCGACGTATGCGCTGGCCATGGGGCTGCACGAGAGCCCGGTGTTCGACGAGAAGACGGGACGGCTGCACGCCTACGATTTCTTCCGGGTCGGCAAGGGGACCTTCGCCACGGAGAAGTTCTTCGACGCCGGCAAGGCACCCGAGGGCGACAACTCCTTCCTGAACGAGTTCCGCCAGCGGCTGGAGCCGTTCCTGCCCTTCCTGGAGATCCACGCCGGTGACCTCTGGCAGACCTCCGACCCGGACGACCGCACGCCCGTCGAGTTCCTGCACATCGACATAGCCAAGACGGCCCGCGTGTTCAAGTGTGTGTCCGAGCGGTTCCTGACCCGGCTGCGGCCCGGATCGGTCGTCCTGCACCAGGACTTCGCGGGACCGCGCCTGCCCTGGCTGCACTACAGCACGGGTGCCCTGCTGCCCTACATCGAGATCGCCGGCCCGCCGATCCGCTCCACCCTCGCCTTCGAGGTCGTCAAGCCCATCCCCGAGGACGTGCTGACCGCCATCAGCGAGGACAGTTTCGGCTACGACCGGAAGCTGGAGCTGATCTCCGCCGTGCAGGAGCGCATCGACCGCGACCACACCGGCGGCATCCCGTTCAAGTCGGTGCTGGAGCTGGCCAAGGCGTACGTCGCCCACTACGACGGCAAGCACAAGCAGGCCTGGGCCATCGCCAGGCCGCTCACCTCGGACGAGTACCTCAGCCGCACCCGCGCCGACCACTTCGAGCAGCTGAAGAAGGCCTACGAGCAGGACCGCCGGCAGGCCGCCGGGCGCTCCCCGATGACCCGCATCAAGCGGCTGGTCCGCAAGGCGGTACGCAGCTGAGTGAGGGGCCGAGGGACCCGCTCGACCGACAAGGGCCGCCCGGCCGGGACGCGTGTCCCGGCCGGGCGGCCCTTGTCGTGTGTCAGCCGCCCAGGACGGTGCGCAGCTCCGCTGCGTTCGCCTGGGTGATCTTCCACAGTTCCTGCTGCCGGCCGTGCACGTCGGCGACGGTCCGGTCGTGGTCGGCGAGCAGGTCGCGGGAGCGCTCCACCAGCACGTCGGCGAGGTTGCGGTCGTGCACGGAGACACCCCACTCGGGGCGCTCGATGTCCCGCAGGAAGTACGCCATCTTCGGGTGCGAGATCAGGCTGATGATGGGCGTGCCGCAGCCGAACGGGATCATGCCCGCGTGGCCACGCATGCCGATGACCAGCCTGGTCCTGGCGTACAGGTCGCGGATCTCGTCGTTCTCGAAGTCGTACATCGGAATGACGGGCATCGAGACGCCGTGCTCGCGGCGCAGGTCGAAGGCGAGCTTCTCGTCGTCGAGCGAGTGCGCCACGCACTGCACCTCGCCGAGGTTGCCGAGCTCCCTGACCGCCTTGGCCATCTGGGCCAGGAAGTAGCCGTAGTCGTGGCCGAAGCGGAGCCCCGCGCGGTCGTAGGCGGCGTTGATGAGGATGGTGTCGTCGCGCGTCGCCGGGTCCTGCCAGTTCGCGACGAGCTGGCGGGTGACCGTGGTCGGGCAGGGCTGGAAGCGCACCTTGTCGTGCAGGTGGGCCGGGAGCATGGCCCGTACCTTCTCGATCGAGCCGTGGTTGCGCAGCCCGAAGAAGGCGGACTTCTCGACGAGCAGGCGCAGCGACTCCCGGAACCGCTGGGCGCGGTAGGACTGTCCGTCGAAGGCGTTGAAGCCGACGGCGTACACCGCGATCGGCACGTCGATGCGCTTCAGCAGCTCGTCCGGAACGTTCCACTGCCAGGCGCTGTTGCCGTTGGGCATGGTGTCCGGGATGAACAGGCCGCCGCCGCCGATGACCAGTCCGCGGCGGGCGTTGACGCGCTCCAGGGCCGCCTCGTCGAACAGGCGGTGGGCGTGCACCGAGTGCCAGCGGCGGCTGGTGGTGTCGGGGTCGAAGCCGAGGCGCACGCTCTCCGGGAGCAGCTTGTCGCCCGCGTTGCCCTGCCGGTCCATGTAGAAGGCGACGTGCGCGAGCTGCTCGGCGGGGCTGCCGGACTGCTGGGCGGGGACGCCGAGGGTGCGCTGCTGCCAGATGCGGCTGGCCCGGTGCGTGGGGTCGACGGTGAGGCCCTGGACGGCGTACTTCTGCGCGGTGGCGTCGTCGCCGTGCACCCAGGAGATCTGGGCGAGGCGGGCGAAGGCGGTCGCGGCGCGGTTGGGTGCGGCGGTGGCCAGCAGCAGCTGGGCCCTGGCCTCCTCGTAGCGGGAGACGCTCATCAGGGCGTGGCCGTAGACCTCGTGCGGCCAGGCCTCGTCGATGGGGAGGTGGACGCGCTCCATGATGTCGACGGCGGCCTGGTAGTCACCCTTGGCGATGTGCGCGTGGGCGACGCGGCGGGCGGTGTCGACATGGCCGGTGCGCTCGACGTGCGGGGTGCCGAAGTGCACCAGCAGGTCGTGGTGCATGGTGCCGCCGCCGGTGAGGTAGGCGGCCTGCAGCTCGGCGTCGCTCAGGTCGAACTCGCGCCAGCGCTCCTGCGCCTGCTCGTAGCCGGCCTCGCCGCCCTGCCAGGGCTTGTGGCGGCCGGTGAAGTGCAGGATGGCCGTGTCGTCGGGGACGGGGAGGTCGCCGGACAGCCGCCGCTTCACGAAGTTGTACTTCGCGTCGAGGCGGACGAAGTCGCCGTCGAGGACGGCGTTGAGGATGCCCTGGTCGTGCTTGTCGAGCTCGTAGGAGCCGCTGCGGCCGACCTGGTCGATCTTCGCGTAGAACTCGTCGCTCAGATACTCCTTCTGAATGACGAGCAGGCCGCTGTTGAGCTTGTGCTGGCCGTAGAAGAACTGCGGTACGGCGGCGAGTCCCTCGCGCAGCGAGAGGAGTTCGGAGATCGAACCGAGGACGACCATGTCGGTGTCCAGGGTGATCACGGTGTCGTAGTCGCGGATCTTGAAGACGTCGAGGATGAAGTACGCCTTGCGGACCAGGTAGTTGTCCTGGTCGCCCTTGGCGTAGGAGTCGTAGTGGTCGGCGTCGACGCGACGGAAGCTCACGCGCGGGTGCAGGGCGCGGATGCGGGCCACGGAGGACGGCTTGAGGTCGTCGTGCAGGACGATGAAGTCCTCGCACACGCCCGGGTTGGACAGGGCGAGGGAGCGCAGCAGGGCGAGGAAACCGGGCAGGTAGTTCTCGTCCACGAAGCTGGCGAAGGCGATACGGCGCTTGCCGGTCAGCGCGCGGGCATCGGTGGCCGGGGCCGCGGTGCGGGCCTCGGCGGCGGATATGTGGGTCGCGGTCATCTCAGGGAAATCCTCATGCCGGAGACGCTCTGGGCCCGTTCCATGACCCACGCCTTCTCGCTGGTGTATTCGTGAACGGAGGTGATGGGCATCTTCATCGCTGCGTCGATGCGGTAGGCACCGCTCTCGTAGAAGTCGAAGCCGATCAGGTCGAGGGTCGGGCTGACGTCGAGGAAGTCGAGCAGCCAGAGCATGTTGAAGCCGGAGGTCGGGATGGCGGGCCACACGTCGGTGCCCAGCTTGCCGATGTTGCGCACGGGCCAGCGCAGCGACTCGTCGCCCAGGTACTTCTGTGCGCCGGGCACCAGGCGGTTGCGCAGGGACCACTTCCAGTCGCCGGAGATGCCGCCGAAGATCAGGCGGGTGTCGACCGGCTGGTCCCAGTTGAAGCCGTGCTTGTGGATGGAGACGTGGATGTCGGTCCGCTTGCCGGTGTGCACCGCGTCGATCTTGTACGAGTTGAAGCGCACGACCAGGTCGTAGGCGTCGATCTCGGCGCCCATCGCACTTTCGCCGACCTTGCCGGAGTTGGCGATGAGGCAGATGGACTTGCCGGCGATCCTGTTGCGGAACTCGCCGAGGCTGATCCACTGCAGGCCGCCGAACAGCGGGTCGGACAGCGGGCCGCGCATCCGGTTGCGGCGCTGCTCGGCGAACAGGGCGATCGCCTCGGTGAGTTCGGGGGTGGGCCGCTGGTGGATGCCGGTGCACAGGTCCAGGTAGTGACTGAGCGCCTCCTGGAACTCCTGTTCAGGAGCCTCCGCGCGGTCCATGGCCAGCAGCGCTCCCACGAGGCGGGCCTGGGCGGCGTCCCAGTCGCCGGCGGAGTGCGCCTCGAGACCGTCGGCCCACACGTCGGTCGCCGGGCCTGCGGCGAAGGCGGCGGCGTCCGGGACGGTCCGCTGGAGCAGGGCGAGCAGCTCGCCGCGCCGCTCCTGCGCGGTGCGCAGGCCGGCCACCTTGGCGCGGACGCCGAAGCCGTCCTCCTGAGTGAGGCTCAGGTAGCGGTCGAAGGCCTCGACGGCGGCGGCCGGGCGGCCCATCGCCTCGAGCAGCCGGCCGCGCAGCCGCCAGCCGGCGCGGGAGTTCTTGCGCTGCGTCAGCACGGTGTCGTTGATGAGCAGGGCGAGGTTCAGCTCGTCGTCGTAGCCGCAGTCCAGGGCCTTGTTGCCGACGGCGAGGAGTGCGTCGAGGAGTTCGTTGCTCAGCCCGCTACCGCTGACGGCCTTGGCGCCACGCCGGATCAGGCTGCCGGCCCCCGTCGCGGCCGGCTGGGGCTGCTCCTGTGCGGCCCACAGGGCGAGCAGCTCGCGCAGCTTCTCGGCCAGCGCTGTTCGGCGCCGGTCGAGGCTGCCCACGAGCTTGCCGCTGTGGACGGCGCAGGCACGCAGGCAGTCCTCCAGCTCGGCCGGGTTCACCTGTGCGGTCGGCGGCCCGGCGTCAGTGGCCGCCGATGCCGGGTCCCCTGTTCGGGAACGGGACCATCTGCTGCGAACCGTCATGGTGCTCCTGCTCTGGATATGACGAAGCAGGCAAGGATCTGCCTGGGTAAACGTGGTGGATTGGAGAACAGTAAGAAACCAATACGACGACAAGGTGAACCGCTCGGGACCGGTGGGCAAATCGTGTTTCCGTCGAACGGAATTCCGTCGAACGACGTTTAGGGTGGCGGGCGGCGTCAAAGGGCGTTGACAGACACCTCCGGGGGTTATGACTGATACGGGTGCATTGGGCAGGATGGGCGCCCGAACAGGCCTGCGGACAAACGAGGTAGCCGAGGTATACGAGCGTGACCGAGACGGTCGTCAGCACAGCGAAGCCCCGACCCGCTGCTCCCGCGCCGGAGAGACCGCGGGAGGCCGCGAGCGGCCGACCACGGACGAGAAGCTCCGGAGGGCGGCTGCGCGCCCTGGACGGGCTGCGGCTGCTGGCCGCGCTGATGGTCGCGCTCTATCACTACGGCGGCCGGGGCGGTGAGGTCACCCATGCGTGGGGATCGTCGCCGAAGGTCCAGTTCCCGACGCTGCACTCGTGGTTCGCCTACGGCTGTCTCGGTGTCCAGATCTTTTTCGTGATCAGCGGCTTCGTGATCTGCATGAGCGGCTGGGGCCGCCCGCTGCGGTCGTTCTTCGCCTCCCGGGTCGCGCGGCTGATGCCCTCGTACTGGGTGGCGGTCGTCCTGGTGACGGCCGTGTTCGCCCTGCCGGGGGTGGCGTACGAGGCGGTGACGCCGAGTGACGCGCTGGTGAATCTGACGCTGCTCCAGCAGCCGCTGGGCGCGGAGCGCGTGCTGGGCGTGTGCTGGACGCTGTGGGTGGAGATCCGCTTCTACGCGCTGTTCGCCGTGTGCATCGTGCTGCCGGGCGCGAACCGCCGGCGCGTGGTGCTCCTGTGTGCCGTGTGGACCCTGCTCGCCGCCATCACCAAGGCCGCCGACCAGCCGTTCCTCGACCTGGTCGTGATGCCGGAGTACGCGCCGTTCTTCATCGGCGGCATGGGCATCTACCTGGTGTACCGCAACCGGCGGGACGTCACCGCGTGGGGCATCGTGGCGGTGAGCTGGCTGATCGGGCAGCACGAGGCGGTGGACAGCCTCTGGCACAGCCCCTACCCGGACCAGTTCTCCTACCGTTCCGCCTCAGTCATCATCCTGATCGTCACCTTCGGCTTCGTCGCGGTCCTGGCCGTCGCGCTGGGCTGGCTGAGCTGGGCCGACTGGCCCTGGCTGACGGTCGCGGGCGCCCTGACGTACCCCTTCTACCTGGTCCACGAGCACCTGGGCTGGCCGGTCATCGAGGTCCTCCACCGGGACTTCGCCCTGACGTCCTGGGCGACCCTGGCCACCACGCTGGCGATCATGCTGACCCTGGCATGGCTTTTCAACCGGTATGTGGAGAAGTGGGCGACGCCGTTGCTGCGGCGGTCACTGACCCAGGTCCAGGTGCCGAAGGTCTGACGCTGTCTCAGTCGGGTGTCGCGGGGGTCCGCAGGGTCGCCGCGATGCCCTCGATCACCGCCCGGAGGCCGGTCTCGAAGCCCCGGTCGCGGTCCTGGAACATCTCGAGGCCGGCCGCCGCGGCCAACGGGTGCGCGGCCAGGCGTTCGGCACGGGCGTCGAGGTCGTAGCCCTCGGCACCCGCGGCCGGGTCCGGGCCCATGGCCTGTTCCTCGATGGCGTACCCGATGGTGTAGCTGTAGGCCGTGAACCAGGCCCGGGCTGCGTGGCCTGGGGTGAACCCGGCCTGCGTCAGCATCCGCAGGTTGGCCTCCATGGGCTCCGCGTAGGACAGGTCCGTGAAGTGGGTGCCGGCGTAGACCTTGGCGCCGTCGCGGTAGCGCAGCAGATGCGCCCGCAGGCCGCTCATCCGCCGGAAGAACAACTCCCGCCAGTCCTCGTGCGGCACCTCCGGCTCCTCCATGAGGTCGGCGCTCATGCGCCGCATCATCTCCGTGGCCATCTCGTCGAGAAGCGCCTGCTTGTCCTTGAAGTGCCAGTACAGGGCGGGCGCCTTGACGTCCAGCTCCCTGGCGATGGCGCGCAGGGTCAGGCCCTCCAGACCGACCTCATTGAGGAGCCGCAGGGCGGTGTCCGCGACGCGTCGCCGGTCCAGCGGTGCTCGTCGTTCCGTGTTGCTCACGCCCGTCAACCTATCCCGCGCTTGACAACTTAACAACGTTAAGGGCACGCTCATGGACGTCACTACTTAACAACGTTAAGGAGATGGGTATGGCTGTGCACACCGACGTACTGATCGTGGGCGCGGGCCCGACCGGCCTCGCCCTCGGCATCGACTTGGCCCGGCGCGGTGTGCGGGCGCTGGTCGTGGAGCGGGCCGACGGGCTGTTCCCGGGCTCGCGGGGCAAAGGCATCCAGCCCCGCACGATGGAGGTGTTCGACGACCTCGGCGTGGTCGACGCGATCCTCGCGGCGGGCGGCGGCTACCCGGTCGGCATGATCTGGCAGAACGGTGAGCGGATCGGCGAGCACCGGATGATCGACCCGGCCGACACCACCGAGGACTCGCCCTACGCCGAGCCGTGGATGGTGCCGCAGTGGCACACGCAGGAGATCCTCCACGCCCGGCTGGAGGAGCTGGGCGGGCGGGTGTCCTTCGGCCGCGAGGCCGTCGGCGTCCAGCAGGACGCGGACGGCGTGACCGTGCGTTTCACCTCCGGCGAGGACGTGCGCGCCCGATACGCGGTCGCCTGCGACGGCGGCCGCTCGGCGCTGCGCCGCGCGCTCGGTATCGGCATGACCGGCGAGAACGTCGATCCGGCCCCGATGCTCGTGGCGGACGTGCGGATCACCGGCCTGGACCGCGACAACTGGCACATCTTCCCGCCGCGCGGGGAGGGCGAGGGCTTCCTCGCCGTCTGCCCCCTCGCCGGCACGGAGGACTTCCAGGTGGTGGCCCAGTTCCCGGAGGGCGCCACGCCCGACCCGTCGCTCGACGGGGTGCGCAAGCTGGTCGCGGCGCGGTCGCATCTGACCCCCGAGGACGTCACCGAGGTGCGGTGGGCCTCCGACTTCCGGCCGCGTACGGCGCTGGCGGACCGGTTCCGGGACGGCCGGGTGTTTCTCGCCGGGGACGCGGCCCACGTGCACTCGCCGGCCGGCGGGCAGGGCCTGAACACCAGCGTCCAGGACGCCTACAACCTGGGCTGGAAGCTGGGCGCGGTACTGCGCGCGGGCGCCCCGGCGGGTTTGCTGGACACCTACGAGGAGGAGCGCCACCCGATCGCCGCCGACATGCTCGGACTGTCGACCCGCGTGCACCGCGGCGAGACCCGACGCGGCGCGGCGACCCGCCAACTCGGCCTCGGCTACCGCGACTCCTCGCTCACCGAGGAGACCCGTACGGACGTCGGCGCCGGGATCCGCGCGGGTGACCGCGCGCCGGACGGGATCACGGAAGGCGGGCGACTGTTCGACTCCTTCCGTGGGCCGCACTGGACGCTGCTGACCGTGGGCGCGGAAGCGGACCTCCCGGCGCTCCCCGTCCCCACCGTCCGCATTCCGGCGCACAAGGCGCAGCAGGTGCACCAGGCCTACGGCACGGGCGTCTTCCTGGTCCGCCCCGACGGCTATGTGGGCTGGGCGGGTGAGACGGGCGTCGGACTGGTGGAGTACGCGGCCCGGACCGGGGCAGCCGGGTAGCCACGGGCCTCGGTTACTCGGTGGGCGGGCGCTGTCGGCGTACGGTACGTAGGGAATTGACCTGTTGTTCACCTGTCGACTGGTTTGGGCAGGTTGGCCCCCCGGGCAGGCGCTGGGGCAGTCCCTGACCGCACCATTCGCACGAGGAAGGGCGTTCTCCTTCCATGACCACTGCACATGAGGCACCCCCGCGACCCCGACGGCTCGACGATGTTCCAGGCTGGTTCCCCGTACTCGACCAGGTCCTCTTCGACTGGCTCCTGGACCGGCAGGAGGCCGCGGGAGTCCGCGGCGACCTGCTGGAAGTCGGGGTCTACATGGGCAAGAGCGCGATCTTCCTGGGGCGCCGCCTACAGCACGGCGAGCGGTACACGGTGTGCGACCTCTTCGAGGGCGACGCACCGGACGACGCCAACCGCGCCGAGTCGACGAAGTCGTACAGCGCACTCACCCGCCAGGCCTTCGAGACCAACTACCTCTCCTTCCATGACGAACTGCCCCGCATCCTGCAGGGCCCCAGCTCGATGGTGCCCTCGGAGGTCGAGCCCGGCTCGTGCCGGTTCGTCCATATCGACGGCTCGCATCTCTACGAGCATGTGTACGACGACATCGGCGCCGCGTGTGATGTCCTGTTGCCCGACGGGATCGTCGTCCTGGACGACTTCCGCTCCGAGCACACGCCCGGCGTCTCCGTCGCCGTGTGGGAGGCCGTGCTCACGCGCGGGCTGCGGCCCATCTGTCTGAGCACGCAGAAGCTGTACGGCACCTGGGGCGATCCCGGGCCTGTGCAGGAGGAGTTGCTGACGATGGTGCGTGGCCGGGACGACTGCGCGCTCAGCGTGCAGCACGCGGCCGGACACCGTCTCGTCCGGCTGAAGTCCAGGGGCATGAAGGCTCCCGGCTTTCCGCTCTCCCGCCACGCGGACGAGCCCGAGCCCGAACTCGCCGTGGCCGAGCGGCCGGAGAAAGCGTCCGCAGCGGAGGCGACCCGGCCGGCCCGGCCGGCCCGGCACCGGCACCGGCGCAGCCGCACCCGCAGCCTCGCGGTCGACCTGCTGCCGCCCGTCCTGACCCGCGCCATCGTCAACGCCCGCGCCGCCAGACAGTCACCGCGACGCTGACGCGACGGCGGAGACCCTGCCAGGCGGGCGTCGGCCAGGCCGTCGTCCGCTCAGCGGGCCGGGCGAAGTCGCCTGCGGTTCGGCAGCGCCCTGAAGGGGCGCGGGGCTGTATCAATATGCGGCTCCGCCGCGATGGGGGTCCCCCCGCTCATGGGGGTCCCCCCGCGCGAGCGAAGCCGAGCGTGGGGGAGAAGCCGAGAGTGGAGGAGCGACCAGCCACGATGGCACCGCAGACGACCGACGGCACCTAGCTGCACCTCCAGCGAAGCGCCTACGCGCTCGCCAGGGACAGCTTCGCCGCGAAGCCGAGGAAGAGCACGCCCGCCGCCGAGGTCGCCCCCGCCGACAGGCGCCTGCGGCGGCGGAAGGCGGCGGCCAGCTTCGTGCCGCTGAATATGAGCGCGCTGAGGTAGAGGACGCTGGCGAGCTGGGCGAAGGTGCCGAGGACGACGAAGGACAGGGCGGGGTAGGCGTATCCCGGGTCGACGAACTGCACGAAGAAGGCGACGAAGAACAGGATCGCCTTGGGGTTGAACAGGCTGATGACCAGGGCACGGCGGTAGGGCCGCTCGTCGCCGACGGCGGCCGCGCTGTCGCCGGCGGACTGCTCCCGCCGGGTCCGCCACATCCCCCACGCGGCCCGCAGCATCCCTATCGCCAGCCAGGTCAGATATCCGGCACCGGCGTACTTCACGATGCCGAACAACACGGCGTTGGCCTGGAGAAGAGACGCCACTCCGGCAGCCGAGAGTGTCATCAACACGGTGTCACCGCACCAGACGCCGGCCGCGGCGGTGTATCCGGCCCGGACGCCTCGGCGGGCGGCCACGGAGAGGACGTACAGGGAGTTGGGGCCGGGCAGCAGGACGATCAGGACGAGTCCTGCGAGGTAGGTGGGCAGATCGATGACACCGAACATGAAAAGGAGTGTCGCATGCGGGTACGACACTCCTCTTCCGGATTCCTCAGGCGACCCGGCCCACCTTGATGACGTACACGGTGATGCTGACGTCGTCCGGTCGGTACAGCACACGCCAGGCCCCGACAGACATCCGGTAGTAGCCGGAACCGCCCAGGGCGCGCGCCTCCTCCGGCCTGGGAGAGTCCCCTAACGCTCGTACCGCCGCCGCACAGGCCTTGGCTCCCACGGGGTCGGCCTGGCGGAGACGGCGGAACTCCCCCATGGCCTGGTGCTCCCACACGACGGTGTAGCTCACCGTTCGGCCTGCCGATCCTCGGCCTCCAGCTGGGCCATGAACTCGTCATGTGTCATGGCCGGCCCGGCCGGAGCCGCCTCGCGGGCACGCGCCTCAGCGATGTCTGCCTGATCGCGAAGGCGCTCGAGCTCCTCCAGCTCCTCTATCGGGACCAGAGCTGCCGCAGGCTTGCCGTACTCGCTGATCAAGATGTGCTCGCCCCCGTGCCGGACCCGGCCGACGAGCTGCCCGAGCCGGTTGCGCGCTTCCACGAGCGGATATGTCTCCATACAAGAACTGTACACACCCGCAGCTGTGTACGGCTCACCGAAATGCCGGGCCTACGCCAGTCGTGGCCTCTCAGAACGCATCGCTGGGCACATAAGTCCCCCAAACCCCGCGCAGCGCGTTGCAGACCTCGCCGACGGTGGCGCGGGCGCACAGGGCGTCCTTCATCGGGTACAGGACGTTGTCCGTCCCCTCGGCCGCCTTCTTCAGTTCTGCGAGCGCCGAGTCCACCGCCGCCTGGTCGCGTTCGGCGCGCAGCTTCGCGAGCCGTTCCGCCTGCTGGGCCTCGATGGCCGGGTCCACGCGGAGTGGCTCGTACGGCTCCTCCTCGTCGAGCTGGAAGCGGTTGACGCCGACCACGACCCGCTCGCCCGCGTCCGTCTCCTGCGCGATCCGGTACGCGTTGCGTTCGATCTCGCCCTTCTGGAAGCCGCGCTCGATGGCCGCGACCGCGCCGCCCAGCTCCTCCACCTTGCCCATCAGCTCGACCGCCGCCGCCTCGACCTCGTCCGTCATCCGCTCGATGGCGTACGAGCCCGCGAAGGGGTCGACCGTCGCCGTCACGTCCGTCTCGTACGCCAGCACCTGCTGCGTCCGCAGAGCCAGCCGCGCGCTCTTGTCCGTCGGCAGCGCGATCGCCTCATCGAAGGAGTTGGTGTGCAGGGACTGGGTGCCGCCGAGCACCGCCGCGAGGGCCTGGACGGCGACGCGGACCAGGTTCACCTCCGGCTGTTGGGCCGTCAGCTGCACGCCCGCCGTCTGTGTGTGGAAGCGCAGCATCAGCGACTTGGGGTTCTTCGCGCCGAACTCGTCCCGCATCACCCGCGCCCAGATCCGGCGCGCGGCACGGAACTTGGCGACCTCCTCCAGGATCGTCGTACGCGCGACGAAGAAGAAGGACAGGCGGGGGGCGAAGTCGTCCACGTCCATGCCCGCCGCGACCGCCGTGCGCACGTACTCGATGCCGTCCGCCAGCGTGAACGCGATCTCCTGCGCGGGCGAGGCACCCGCCTCGGCCATGTGGTAGCCGGAGATCGAGATCGTGTTCCACTTGGGGATCTCGGCCTTGCAGTACTTGAAGATGTCCGCGATCAGGCGCAGGGAGGGCTTCGGCGGGAAGATGTACGTCCCGCGCGCGATGTACTCCTTCAGTACGTCGTTCTGGATCGTGCCGGTCAGCTGGTCCGCGCTGATCCCCTGCTCCTCCGCGACCAGCTGGTACAGCAGCAGAAGCAGCGCCGCCGGGGCGTTGATCGTCATCGACGTCGACACCTTGTCCAGCGGGATCCCGCCGAACAGCACCCGCATGTCGTCGATCGAGTCGATGGCCACCCCCACCTTGCCGACCTCGCCGTGCGCGAGGGGCGCGTCGGAGTCGTGGCCCATCTGGGTCGGCAGGTCGAAGGCGACGGACAGGCCGGCCGTGCCGTGGGCGATCAGGTCCCGGTAGCGGGCGTTGGACTCCGTCGCCGTACCGAAGCCCGCGTACTGACGCATCGTCCAGGGGCGGCCCGTGTACATCGTCGGGTACACGCCACGGGTGAAGGGATACGACCCCGGTTCGCCCAGCTTCTCGGCCGGGTCCCAGTTCTGCAGGGTGTCCGGCCCGTACACCGGCTCGATGGGCAGTCCGGACTCCGACTCGCGCGCCATGGTGTGCCTCCCGCCGAGCACCGACTCACTTCTTGTTCATAACGATGCCGCGCCGTTCGCAACCCGTCATGCGCGGGGAACATCTCAGGTGACGTCGGCGTCCTGGGGTGGGGCGGCCGTGAGACGACGGGGGGGCTGTCATGCGTACTGCGGGCATGGGGAGAGCGATAGCCGTGCTGGCGGCGCTGGTGACGGTGGGCGGCTGCACCGCGCAGGCGGTGGACGCGGACGGAAAGCCCCGCGGGCCGGTGCACATCGACATCACCGGCACCAGGCCGGCGACGCCCACCCCGTCCTCCCGGCCCACCGAAGACAAAGGCGAAGACCAGGACGACAGATCCAGCACCCCGTCCCCGCCCGCCGCGCCGCCGAAGGTCCTCTGGTCACCCGGTGACACGGGCCGGGACGTGCGTGAGCTGCAGGCGCGGCTGCGGCAGGTCGCCTGGCTGTTCGACGGGCCGACGGGGACGTACGACGACCTGACCGAGCAGGCCGTCCGGGGCTTCCAGGGAAAGCGCGGGCTGCCGCAGACAGGGGAGACCGACACGGTCACCTGGCAGCGGCTGCTGAAGATGACGCGTGAGCCGGGCCAGTGGGACCTGTATCTGATGGGCGGCCAGTCCGCCGACGCCCCGGATCCGCGCTGTCTGACCGGCCGGGTGCTGTGCATCAGCAAGTCGAGCCGCACCCTGCGCTGGATGATCGACGGGCGGACGGTCTCGACGATGCCGGTGCGTTTCGGGTCGTCGTACACCCCCACCCGGGAGGGCGAGTTCCAGGTCTACTGGAAGTCCCGGCACCACCATTCCACGCTGTACGACTCGCCCATGCCGTACGCCATGTTCTTCAGCGGCGGACAGGCCGTGCACTACTCGTCCGACTTCGCCGCCCGTGGATACGCCGGAGCCTCGCACGGATGCGTCAACGTGCGGGACGAGGCGGCGATCGCGAATCTGTTCGCCCAGGTACGCAACGGCGACAAGGTCGTCGTGCACTGGTGAGGCGAGGGAGGGTTTCGGGGCGCGGGCGGGACCGGGGGAACGTGTCCCGCCCGCGCCGAATGCACGAGCCGTAGGTACGGGGGGAACCCCGGCTCTGTGCGACGGCCGATGACCAGTCGGCTCATTCAGTACTGCGCCATCGCGGCCGAAAATGTCACACCCCGCGCGGCGAAAAGTTCAACGCGGAACGAAACCGCAGGTCAGAGGGCCGAACGCGACGGGCTGGGCGTCGGCTGCGGCGAGGTCGCCGGCTGCTCCGGGCGACTGGGCGCGAAGGCCGGCGGCGAGGACGACACGCCGTCCCGGTCGCCGGGGATGCCGGGGGCTATGTCGTCCTCGCCCTTGTCCTTGTCGTCGTCGTTGCCTTTGCCGTCGTCGCCTTCGCCGCCGTTGCCCTCGTCGTCCTTGTCGCCGCTCCCGGCGTCGTCATCGCCGTCGCTGCGGCCCTTGTCGACCTGGGTCCCGGCACCGCCGGCGTTCTTCAGGACGTCGTCGCAGTACTTCCCGACGCGCGACGAACCACCGGCCGCCCCCTCCAGGGTCCGCTTGCGGCCTAGGTCCAGGTCCTTGCCGTTGCGCACATCACGGCACGCCGAGGTGACCGCCTCCCACCAGCCGCCGGGCCGGCCGGCCGGGCTCTCGGCGCCGTCCCGCTCCTCGGCCGTGCTCTTGTCGGCCGGGGTGGACTCCTCGACGGCGGGGCCGCTCGTGGTGGCGTCGGGCGCGGGCGCGCCGGTCTCGCCGCCCTGCGCCGACGGAGGCGAGACGAGCGGGCGCTCCGGATCCGGCGGTTCGGCGGCCGAGACCGAGGCGGCCGGGCCGGGTTCGTCGTCGAAGGGCGTGGGCAGGACTCCGGTTCCGGCCGCGACAGCCACCCCGCCGACCATGCCGACGGCCAGCGCGGCGGCCAGCCCCAGACGCACGGGGCGGGCCCAGCGCGGGCCGCGAACAGCGGGCGTACGCCGGCGGGAGCGGCCGCCGATCCGCACGAGCCCGGCGTCGGAGGGGTGTGCATCGCCGGGCGCACCGAGGTCGGCGCGCTCACTGTCCCGGTCCGCCCGCGCCTTGCGGAAAGCGGCCAGCGCGGCGGCCTCACCGGGGAGTTCCTCGCTGGTCAGCGCGGGTCTCACGGACAGCGCACCCAGCGTTTCGGCCAGCCTTGCGGCCTGGTCCCCGGCGGCGGCGTCGACAGCGTCCAGTGGCTCTCCGCTCAGCAAACGCTCCGCCGTATCACGGTCCAGCCACTTGTACTGCTCGTCGGCCATCACATGTCCTTCTGCGTCCGCGCGCGCGTAGGCGTCACACTCGCGGACGTCACCGCGCGGTCGCGCGGTTCTCGCTGCGGCGGCAGGGCGTCGAGGACGCCGGCCGATTCCGGATCGGCTCCCGCCTCGCCGAGGAGCTCGGCAAGCCGCTTCAGACCTCGGTGCGCCGCGGTGCGTACGGCACCCGCGCGCTTGCCCAGCGTCTCGGCAGCGGTCTTCGCGTCCAGGCCCACCACCACGCGCAGGACGACGGCCTCGGCCTGGTCCTGCGGCAGCCGGGCGATGAGGGAGAGGGTCCGGTCGGTGGCCAGGGCCTCGATGGCCTCGCCCGCAGTGTCGGACTCGGCGGCCCGGCCGGTCAGTTCCGTCTCGTCGCCGCCTATCGCGGGGCGGCGTCCCCGCATGCGTATGTGATCCAGCGCACGGTTGCGGGCGATCCGGGCGGCCCACCCCCGGAACCGGTCGGCGTCCCCGCTGAACCGCTCCAGGTCCCGCGCTATCTGCAACCAGGCCTCGGACGCCACGTCCTCGGCGTCCGGGTCGCCGACCAGCGTCCGTACGTATCCGAGCAACCGTGGATGCACCGCGCGGTACACAGTCCGGAACGCGGTCTCGTCCCCGTCCTGTGCCGCAAGCACCGCGGCTGTCAGCTCCGCGTCGTCCCCCAGCACCGCGCCCCTCTTGCGCCTAAACCGGCGCCGCTCTCGCGGACCGGGTTCTCGCCGTCGTGGTTACTCGATTGATGGTTGCGGTTTCGAGGACCGCAGTGGTTGCGGTGGTCTTCCTTCCTCCGCCGTCTGGCGCGAAAGGCACGTTACGTCCTGAAACCGCTCCCAGTCCATGTCCGTAGAAGATGCAACTAACTCGTGACACGCCAGGGTGTGACAGAAAACGCACCCATGGCGCTGTAGAGAGTACGGGCCGCCGCGCGGCCCGTGCCGCGCGACGGCCGGGGCCTCTCCTGTGGGGGGTGGCGGCCCCGGCCGTTGCCTCGGCGCAGGGCCTGCGCCGCCTGGCGAGTGGAGGTACCGGAGCGCGCGAGGTCAGGGCTCTTTCCCTGTGGGTCAGTTCTTCTTCCCGTTCTCGGTGGCCTTGTCGGCCTGGTCGCCGCCCGCGCCACTGTTCACGTTGCCCGCGCGGCTCTCCCCATTGTCGGCACGGTTGTCGTCGGCACCGTTCGTCGCGCCCGCCGCTCCGCCGCCCGGCGTGGCCGCCTGGCTCGGCCTGCTCGTGGCCGCCGCCCGCGCCGGCTGCTCGGCGCAGTACTCGGCCACCTTGTCCTCGCCGCCCGCCGCCGTGACGAGCCGCTGCCAGGCCGTCGAGTCCAGCGCGTTACCGCGGTCCTTGACCTGGTCGTAGGCGCGGCACTGGGCCTCGGTGTCCTGGGCGGTGGACGGGTGGTCGGGCTTCCCGGAGGCGGCGTCGGACGCCGCGGAGGAGCGCTCGGCGGCCGGCAGGTCGGAGGTGCTGGTCGACCGGGTCGGCCTGCCCCGGTCGGCGGCAGGGCCGTCCGACGAGTCGGACGAGCCGATCGTGGCGACCGCTACGCCGCCCAGCGTGAGACTCGCAATGAACAGGGAGAGCGTGGTCTTCACCGAGAGCGCCAGCCGCCGTTGCTTGCGGGGCCGCCAGTCGTCCCGGCGCCGGGTGCGCGCTCGGTGTGCCCCCGCGTCCCGCGCGGCCTGGAACGCGGCCACGGCACGCTGCTCGCCCTCGGCGTCCACGTGGTGCCCGCGCAGCATGACGGCGGAGAGCAGCGCCTCCAGCTCGGCGTCGTCGAGTGCCACGGCCGGGCCGGACGCGTGACCGGACGTGTGGCCGGAGGCCATGCCGTCAGGGTGCACACGCCGACGGCCGGGGGACCCACCGCCGCTCTGCTGTTCACCCATGTCCGCTTCCCGTCTCTGTCCGACCTGTTCAAGTCATGTGTGGCCTGTGGACTCTTGTGACTCACACGCCTGTGGGGCCGGTATGGCCCCCTGGCCCACGTGGTCTCTGTGACCATGTGCGCCATGTGTCCTATGTGGCAGCTGTGACTCGCGGCTTCCGTAGAGCCTGTAAGGCGCCCACGAGAGCCTGTACGGCGCGCACGCCCGTACGACTCACGCGCCCGTCCGCCGACCGGCCACCGGCGCCCTTCCTGGAGCCGCCGCACCCGACCGGCCTGCCTCGCCGATGCGCCGCCTTGGCCGCCGCCGTCACTCACTGTTCATTTCGATTCCCCCAGCGTCTGGGGGCCGCCATCCGTCACACCTTCGACGCCCAGCTGCTTGGCCAGGCGCTTCAGCCCCCGGTACGCGGCCGTCCGCACCGCGCCCGGGCGCTTGCCGAGGACGCGGGCCGCGGCCGGGGCGTCGAGGCCGACCACCACCCGCAGCAGCACGGCCTCAGCCTGGTCCCGCGGCAGCCCGCGGACCAGCTCCACGGCGTGCTCCGTGGAGATCGACTCCAGCGCCTGGTCGTGCGTGCTGTGCGGACCGGCCAGGTCCAGTACGTCCTGTTCCAGCGCCGACGACCGGGGCCGCACCTTCTGCCGGCGCAGATGGTCCAGCGCCCGGTGCCGGGCGATGGTGGCGCTCCAGCCCCGGAACCCGGCTCCGTCACCCTTGAACCGGCCCAGGTCCCGGGCGATCTCCAGCCAGGCCTCGGACGCCACGTCCTCCGCGTCGTCCCCGACCAGCCCGCGCAGGTACCCGAGCAGTCCTGGCTGCACCAGCCGGTACGCGACCGCGAAGGCGGCCTCGTCGCCTTCCTGGGCCCGCGCGACGGCCGCGCCCAATTCCCCGTCGTGCGCGTGCACGCGGCGGGGTTCCCCTCCTCGGCCCAAGAACTGTCCTCGTCCGTACTGGTTCGTGGCGAATCCGTGCCCCGGGGTACGGCCGCACTTTGCCCACCTACCCCCACGGTCAACAGCGCCCGGCCTCACAGAAGTGTCACAGGGCGCTCATCAGCCCACTCCGTCCGGAAGCACGACGGTGCCCTCGTACGTCCCCGCGGTCCGCTCCGTCACCTCCTGGTCGTAGCGGATCTGCCGTCCCTCGTGGGGGATCAGGAAGGTGCACTTGAAGGTGTGCGCGGTGACGCGGTACGTCGAGGCGTCGAGCACGAAGGACTCCTCGGTGCCCGCCACGATGATCCGGCTCTCGGGGGCGGTGACACCGGCCGCGCGCAACTGCTCCAGGGTCGGGGTGAATTCGCGCAGCGCCTTCTGTACGACGCCCTCGTCCCGTACACCGGTCAGCCGGGCGGTCGTGGTACGGACGCGCAACTCGACCCGGCCCTCGGGGCCGTCCGGCTCGGCGAGGGTGATCCCGTCGCCGTATCCCCGGAACCCGTCGAGCGCGGCGAGGGGGTCCTCCACCTTGTCCGCGAACTCCGGGTCGGAGAGCGGCCCGTGTTCCCAGGCGCCGCCGCCCTCGTTGACGTACGCCGTCCCGTCGACGACGTAGATCTCCTCTGGCTTGGCCCCGTTCCTGCCGCGGATCGTGCCGGTGGAGTGCAGCGCCCACGGGTCGCCGGTGGTCCGGTGCACGGTGGCCGTGTAGGTCGCGGCGTTCTCCTGCCCTCGCAGGACCAGGCCCTCGTGCCCTTCACCGTGAAGGTCCAGCCCTGCTCCGCGGCCATCGCCTCCTCGGCCAGGGCGAGGAACTCGGCGGGGGTCTCGGGGGCGGGTGCGGGCTCGGTCTTGGCGGGTGCGGCGGCCCGGCGGCTCGGCTCGGAGGGCGGCGCGTCATCCACCGAGCACCCCGTGAGTGCGGCGGAGACGAGAAGCGCGGTCGTCGCGGCGATGCGTCTTCTCATGCCACGGCTCTCCGTGCCCGCCCGTGCAGGGTCAGGTAGAAGATCTGCAGCGACTCCCCGGGGCCGCCGACGTCGAACCGGTTGTGGACCTTGCCGAGCGGGTTCCAGACCCGCCCGTCCGGCATCCGCACCCCACCGGCTGGCCGAAGTAGGCGCACTGGTCGGCGTCGAAGTCCATCCACACCGCCCCCGCGCGGCGCACGAGCACCTCACCGACGTACGCCCCGAGCCCCGACAGCGTCTCCCGCACGCGCTCCCGGTCGGCGTCGCCCCTGCGCAGTCCGTCGATCAGGAAGTCGACGATGCGCAGGCTGGCCACCGAGTAGTCCAGCGGCAGGCGATTACGGGCGGTGACGCGGGTGACGAAGGCCGCGGCGTAGGGGCGCATCTCACGTGCGCGCGGTGTGCGTTCGTCCACTGTGCTCATGGGGACCCCACCCCTTTGGCTTGGCCGGCGGAAGGACTCCTTCTGGTCCTCCCGCCGACCAAGCGGACGTCGCCTCACGAGCATCACGGGTAACGAGCGTGTTCATTCGCACACAGCAAGGTCGCAGGACACGTACAACCTTTTGACTTCTCGTGAGTCCGCGACGCATCTCAGGGAACGGCGGGTCCGCCCACGAAGCCGTCCCGGCCCACCGAGGGGCCGAGCCCCCGAGCGGAGGTCACGGCGGCCACGCCCCCAGAATCCCGACCCGTTCCCGGCCGGGGACCCCGCCCTGCAAGGCTTCGGCCGCATCGAACTCTTCGCCGTGCCGTGGACCGTACCTGCAGCGATCGCATACAACCACTGCGGCTCGTCGAGAGTCAGAGAGGCTGTGACGAGCCAAGAGGAGAGTGCAGGACGGCGGCCTGCCGGCGCTGGACCGGCTGTCCGAGTACTGGCCCGGCACGGAGCGCGACATCGCCGCTGACTGAAACGGGCCGAGCGTCGGCACGAAGCCCCGGAGGGCTGGGACTTGCCGTGCACCCGTCCTGACCGGCAAGGACCTTCGCGCAGTCCCGTCACAGAGTGGCATACGATGCGCACGCCGCCCCTCATAAAGTTCTCATAAGAGGATGTACACGTCATGGCAATCCGTACCCCATACCGTCCCCTTCGTGGCATATCTGCCGTCGTCGCCCTGCTCGCGATCGGCGCGGTGGGGTGCTCGGATGTCTCGGATGCCGTCGACAGCGCCAAGGACGGCGCGAAGAAGGTGGCCCGCCAGCGATCGGTGTTCTCGCTGAACATCGGGGACTGCTACAACCCGAACGGCAAGGTCGAGGGCGATACGTTCGCCGTCGAGATCGTGCCCTGCGGTGAGGCGCACGCGGGTCAGGTCGTCGGCGAATTCAAGATCGACGAAGAGAAGACATACCCCGGCGACGACGCGGTCTCGGCGATCGCCGACGAGCGGTGCCCGGTCGAGGCGGGGAAGTTCGCCCAGGACACCTGGGCGCTCCCCAAGGGGGTCGACCTCTTCTACTACACCCCGACCAAGGAGAGCTGGGCGACGGGTGACCGCGCCGTGACCTGCACCTACACCAAGGAATCGGGCAAGTTCACCGGCTCACTGAAGGCCGACGCAAAGACCTTGAAGCCCGAGCAGACCGCCTACCTGAAGGGTGCGAACGCCGTCTACGACGCTCTGTGGGCGAACCAGTCCGAAGAGGATTACGTCGAGGACGACTTGGACGGCTACAAGGCGCAGGCCAAAGCCGTCGCAGCCGCCCTCGATGCGCACCTCGAGGGCCTGCAGGACATCGAGGGCACGGAGATCGGCAAGCTCCGCGAGCAGTTGAAGAAGACCGCCGAGCACTGGAAGAAGGCCGCGAACGCCACCGACGCCGACGCGTTCTACCTCGCCTACGACCCGGCCTTCACCGGCCTCGACCCGAACAAGACGGTCGCCGCCCGCAAGGAACTGGGCCTGGCCACCACCGTCCCGGCCGACGATGCGGAGGTCTGGGCGAGCTGACGCCCTTCGGACCAGTGGGGCCGCGTCCGCCAAGGACCCGGCTCCGCCTCCTCATTGGCCGGCCGGGACGGTGGTGGCCAGGCCCGCGGCGGCTGTTGCCGCGCCCACCCACGTCCACGGACGATCGGGGGAGGGAACACTTGCGGGGTCCACCGCTATGCCGACGACGGCGGAGCGAGCGATGGTTCCGCTGTGCTCGTAGTGGGGGGCGCGTGAGTCGGCCGCGATGTCCCGGTGGTCGCCGAGGAGGAAGAGCCGACCCACGGGGACGGTGGCCTTCACAGGAAGGCCGAAACCGGGATTCCCCCTCGGACAGGTACGGCTCCCGCAGGGTCTTGCCGTTGACGCTCACCCTCGTCCCGGTCTCGTCGATGACGACGTGATCGCCGCCGACACCTATCACCCGCATCATGAAGACAACGCCACCACCATTGGTATGCGACTGCCCACACGGTCCGCCGCCGGCGTGTGTGGCCACACATACGGTGCGGATGTTGGTTGCTGGGACTCGTACGCGGGCGGCTTCCACACGTCGTCCATCAGGCTAAGTTCCCTCCGCTCCGTCACGGCACTTCAGGCAGGCTCGAAGAACGGCTCGGGCACGGCATCGGCCACGGTGTAGGGCCGGAACCCGGTATCGGTGAGGATCCGGTACAGGAACTCCGTGGCGGTCATCTCGTAACGGTTCCACCCTGGGTGTCCACCTGCATGGCGAGGACCGGCCATGCGTCCACCGCACCGTCCGTGACCTGCCAGAAGAACCTGTCGGCCGAACGCGTGGTTCCCCATGGGATCAGGCCCCCGGTCGTGCCGGGCTCATGGATCCGGTAGGGCGCGAACGGGCCGTCCGAACTGTCATCGCTCTCCAGCAGTCCGCGCCACCAAAGCAGCAGGTCCCCCACCCGGGTCTCGTCGGCGCACAGCACCGACACCTCCTGCGAGAACTCGCCGACGCCGAAAGCCTGGCCCAACTGCTTGTAGTCGGCGGGCAGTTCGGCCCCGGATCGCTATCGGCTGAGCAGTCTGACGTGATCTACGTCACTAAACTCGCCGGGCTGTGACGTTTACCCGGCGCGAATCGCTGGGTGAAGCAGGCCATCCGTGTGACGGATGTGCCTCACGTGACTTTCTTCTTCTCTGGCCTTGTACGGCCTTCTTTGGGGTGGATTCGTCTTGAGTCGTCGTACTCGACGTATGCGTCGTACGTCGCATGCATACAAACCGCTCAGTCTCAAGAGACGTGCGTGGCTGACGGTGGGAGCCGTCGCGCTCAGCGGTGCCGGTGTCGTGACGTACGCGATCGCGGATCCGTCCGCGCCGGCCGACGCAAAGGGGGAGAGCCGCAAGCCGTCCGTGCACACGCTGAAGCTGAAGGACGAGGGCAGGGGCCGCAAGGGCCTGGACCGACGGGACACGGACCGGTTCAGCGCCGTGGTGCTGACCTGGGACGACCCGGAGGCGAAGGCCAAGGGCAGGCCCCAGGTGCGTACTCGGGACATCGAGACCGGCAAGTGGTCGACGTGGCAGGATCTGGCGGCCGAGCCGATCCAGGCCGACGGCGCCGAGGGGGAGCGCGCCGCCGCCCGCGGTGGCACCGAGTCCCTGTGGACCGGCGACTCCGACGGCATCGAGGTCCGCCTCGTGAACGCCGACGGCAGCGAGGCGACCGGTCAGCCGGCCGGCATGGACGTCAAACTGCTCGACCCCGGAACCGACTCGGCGACCACCGGCACGGAGGCGGGTATGGAACCCGCCGCGTTCGCCGCGGAGACCAGCGCGCCGGTGACGGAGTCTCCGGCCACGGAGAGCCCGACGCCGACGGTCACCCCCTCACCTTCGGAGTCGGTGTCGGCGTCGCCGTCGGAGTCGGAGTCGGAGTCGGCCTCGCCGTCCGCCTCCCCCACGCCGACACCCACGGTGCCCGCGCCGCGCCCCTCCACCGTCGTCAAGCCGCCGATCATCACGCAGGCCGAATGGGGTGCGTCGACGGACTACAACGGCACCCCGAGTTACGGCACGGACATCAAGGCCGCGGTCATCCACCACACCGGAACGGACCCCGACAACACGCTCTCCTGCGCCGAGTCCCGGGCCCGGATGCGGACGATCCAGCAGGCGCACCTCGCCCAGGACTACTTCGACGTCGGCTACAACTTCGTCGTCGACAGGTGCGGCCAGATCTTCGAGGGCCGCAGCGGCGGCATGGACCTGCCGGTGATCGGCGGGCACGACGCCGGGTTCAACACCGACACGCTCGGCATCTCGTACATCGGCAACTTCGAGACCGCCAAGCCGAGCCGGGCCGCGCTCGACGCCATGGCCCGGATCATCGCCTGGAAGTTCGGGATGTACGGCATCGACCCGACGACCAGCGTCACGCTGACCTCCCGCGCGGAGAAGGGTTACAGCGGCAACAACGTGCCGCTGGGCGAACAGATCACCCTGCCGCGCGTCTTCGGGCACAAGGACACCAACGCCACGGCCTGCCCCGGCGCCAACCTGTACCCCAAGCTGGGCCTGATCCGCGCCCTCGCCAAGACCCCGGGCATCTCGCACGCTCTGGCCACTTCGGACTACAACCGGGACGGCGTCAGCGACCTCGTCGCCGGTACGCCGGTGGCCAACCGGGTCACCGTGATCCCCGGCGGCATCGACGGCCCCGTCACGGCGTCGCGCATCGGCCTCACCCAGAACAGCGCCGGCGTCCCCGACTCCTCCGAGGCCGGTGACTCCTTCGGCGCCTCGACCGCGTGGGGCGACTACAACGGCGACGGCCACGCCGACCTCGCGATCGGCTCCCCCGGCGAGGACGACACCGGCGGCAACACCGACCGCGGCCAGGTCACGGTGATGTACGGCCCCACGCTCACCAAGGGCTTCTCGTACACCACGTCCGGCACGGTCACAGCCGCCGGTGCCAGGCTCGGCTCCACCGTCACGGTCGGCGACTTCAACGCCGACGGCAAGGCGGACGTCTTCTCGGCGGGCACCGGCAAGGGCGGCAACTGGCACGTGCGGCTGTCCGGCGGCGCCACCGCGTCCGGCACGCTGACCAGTGCCACGGGTTCGCTCGCCCACCTCGACGCCGCGACCGGCGACTTCAACCGGGACGGCTACGCGGACGTCGCCCTCAACTACCGGGACACCGCGGGCATCGGGCGGGTGCTCCGGTTCGCGGGCTCCGCGACCGGTCTGACCAAGGCCGGCGTCATCTCCGTCAAGGGCGGCCGTTCCATCGCCGCGGGCGACATCAACGCCAACGGCTATGACGACATCGTCATCGGCCAGGCGGTCGCCTCCGAGTCCGGCGCCATCTCCGGCGGCCAGGTCACCATGCTGTTCGGCACGTCGACCGGCTTCACCACCACCGGCATGAAGGTCGTCCACCAGGACACCGCCGGTGTCCCCGGCGGCAACGAATCCGGCGACGCCCTCGGCATCTCCGTCTCCATCGGCGACTACGACGCGGACGGCTACCCGGACGTCCTCGCCGGCGCCAAGAACGAGGACCTCACCCGCAGCGGGGTGAACCAGGTCAACGCGGGCAGCGCGCTCCTGATCAGGGGCAGCTCGACCGGCCTCACCGGCTCCGGCTCGCTCGCGATCTCACAGGACACCACCGGCGTCCCCGGCTCGACCGAGTCCAACGACGGGTTCGGCTCAGCCGTCTCGCTCACCGACCTGTCCGGATACGGGCGCGCCGACCTGACGTTCGGCGCCTCGGGCGAGGACGGCGGCGACGGCATCCTGATGTACCTGCCGAGCAACAGCACGGGCCTCGGTTACGCCCAGGCGGTCATCCTCAGCAAGTCCGCCCTGGGCACCCCCACGGACGGCATGCTGGGCCAGACCCTGACGCCGTAGCCGCGGATCCGACGGCCGGGGCCCGCACTGCACAGGGCCCCGGCCGTCACCGCCCGGTCGTACCGAGCGTCGCGTCCCGGCAGAGCAGCCGCAGCGAACCGTCGCCCGTGAAGCAGCGGCGGGCCTCGTCGACCGGGTCCCAGAGGCGGCCGTCGGGGGTGCGGACCCAGTGGTCGCCCCCGGTCGCCCACCACTCGGCGCCGGTCTGACGGATGATCACCTCACCCGCGTACGCGCCCAGGCCGCGCAGCACGCTCTCCACGGCGGCGTACGGCGTTTCCTCCCGGCGCAGTTCGTCGATGAGCCGGTCGACGCGCCACAGGCTCTGCGCCGAGTAGTCGAGATGCAGCCGCGCCCCCTCGCGCAGCGTCGCCACCGCGTCCGCCGCCCAGCGCACCGGCTTCGTCGCAGCTGAGGGCCTGGTTTCCTGCTCTGTCGTCACAGTCGTCACACTCCGAAGAGCGCGGCGGCGCGAGGATTCGTCACCCGGATCCGGCGGTTTCCCGCAACCGGCGCAGGACCGCCCCAACGCCACCCCAGGACGGTCACAGGATACTTTCCCGCAACCCGGTTTACGCGTGACGCGCCCGGCGCGACACGACCGCCCGCAGCACCCGCCGCCCCTCCGTGGAGACCTCCAGCGCCCGGCGCAATCCGCCCGAGCCGTGCTCGGCGAGCAGTTCCAGGACGGTGATCTGGCGGCGCAGTTCGGCGGCGACGAGCGGCGACATGCCCTCCGTACGGCCCGCGCGGCGGGAGTCGACCGAGTCCGCGCCGTCCTCGGCGGGGTCGAGGAGGCGGTGGATCTGCAGGGAGGCGACCGAGCAGCCGTCGGCCCACACCCGCGCCTCTGCGGCCGACCGGACACCCGGGGCGGCGGCCAGCATCCGCCGGACCAGCAACGCGGCCTCGTCCTCGATGTCCTCGGCGTCCATGACGTCCGCGACGCCCAGCTGTGCGCGCGTCTTGTCCAGCAGAGCGCCCCACTCGTGCGTGTCCGAGCCGTCCGCGAGGTTCGCCCACAGCGGGCGCAGCACCTCGTCGTCACCGCCCAACAAGGGCACACACCGATCCAAACAAGCCAGCCCACTGGCGACCAGTCCGCGTTCGTCGGCCTGCGCGATCAGTTCCACCAGGCTCATCCACGCCTCCTGCTCCGGGGCGCCATCCCTTACGGAGCCCGCACTTCCCCTTACTGCGCGCAACGCCGCCGCAATGTCACAGGGGTACCACGCCGAGCCGGTCGAGGAAGCGGAAGAAGAGGTTTTCGGCCAGGGGGTCCCGCGGGAGCGGGGCCGGGTCGGGGTCGGCGGTCAGGACGTCGAGCAGCGGCTCGGCGGGCACGGTGTGACCGGCCTCCGCGGCCCAGGCGACGGCCCGTTCGGCGGCGTCGCGGGGGTCGAGGAAGTAGTCCTCCAGCGTCAGCCCCTCACTGTCCGCGCCGAGGTACCCGGCCATCGCTGCCCGCGCCAGACAGGCCGTCCACGCCCCGCTCTGCGGTGCCGCCGCCTCCACGACCACGCAGGCGCTGTCCATGACGTACCCGAAGAGCGCGGGCGCCCCGGTCTCGGCGGCCAGCGCGTTCATGCTGCCGACGTCACCGTCGCCGCCGGCGTACTCCCACACCTGCCAGCCACCCGGCGCCGACTTCCGCAGCTCACCGCCCGGCACCCCCGACAGCGCAGCCAGCTCCGCGAGCGGTCGCTCGTCGCGTCCCACGACGAAGTATCCCCAGTAGCCCATGTCCGTTCCCCCGGCGTTTCGACTCGGCCCTGTGGGCCGAATACACCACAACCCCGGGGGACTTCGCAGCCCTTCGCGCCTTCAGCCGAGCCGGTCGGCCAGTTTGCGGAACTCTGCCCAGGAAAGCTCGGGTTGATCCGGATCCCACAGTTTCTGGACCGTCGCCCGCAGCGGCATCCGGATGCCGGCGGCCACCTGGGCCTGCGTCTGGGAGTTCGCGAGGTCGCACCACACCGCGAAGGAGCCGCCGAGGATCTGGTCGTCGTACTGCGCCGGAACCGCCTGGGTCCCGCGCAGCACGCGCGGCGTCCACTGCTCGTAGATCCGCTGCCCCGTCGGATAGACGAAGGTCTGCGGCTGCCCGAGGACGTAGTACAGGAACTCGTCGTTGTAGTTGATGACCTCGCGGCCCGCCCTCAGATACTCGACCGGGATGCGCGCGCCGATCTCCTTGCCCGTCCAGTACGCGACCTTGATGTCCCTGGCGGGCTGCACGGTCGTACCGGCATAGAACCCGTCGTTCCAGGCGCGCGGGGTGCGGCCGTGGGCGCGGACGGTGGCGGCGCGGTCGTTGAGCCAGCCGGTGGCGAGGTCGGCAACGGTCGCGCCGGAGCCGTACGCCTCCCGAGCGGCGGCCGCGAGCTGCGGGTACGAGGCCTGGGGGTCGGAGGCCGTCAGCGCCCGGTACTCGTCACCGCCGAGGTGCCACTGCTCGCCGGGGAAGAGGCCGGCGTACTCGTCGATCAGTTCGTCGACGATCTCGCCGGCGGCCGGCTTCGAGATGTCCACCGCACCGCGCGCCGCCACGCCCTGCGCGTTGCGCAACTGCAGATCGGGATGGGCGGCGATGACCGCGCCCAGGTGCCCCGGCGAGTCGATCTCGGGCACGACCGTGATGTGCCGGCTCTCCGCGAGGTCGACGATCCTGCTGACCTCCGCCTTGGTCAGGTGCTCCTCGGACACGATCTCCGGATGCTTGTCGGACTCGATGCGGAAGCCCTGGTCGTCGGAGAAGTGCAGGCCCAGCTGGTTGAACTTCAGGTCGCCCAGCTCCCGCACCCGGTCCTCGATCCAGTCGGCGGTGAAGTGCTTGCGGGCGATGTCCAGCATCAGCCCGCGCTGCGGCTTGGCCGGCTCGTCGCGCACGATGCCTTCCGGCGCCGTGCCACCACCGTGCACGGTCTGCTTCAGCGTGCGGGTGCCGTAGAAGACGCCCGCGTCGGCGGGCCCGCTGATCGTCACCCGCCCGCCGCGCACGGTCATGGTGTACGACTCCGGGTCCGCACCCGCCTCCCCGCCGAGCGCCAGCCGTACGTCCCCGGCGCGCACGTCATCCTTCTCACCGCCGTACGACAGCCCCAGCTCACCGGCGATCAGCCGCCCCTCGTCGGCCAGGTCCGCGTCGTTCACCACCACGCGGTACCCACGCGCCGGGCGCCATCCGGGGCCGCGCCCCGGGGTGTGGTCGCGGACGGCGGGGATCGTGCGCGGGGCCGTGGACAGGGGGTACGAGCGGGTGGGCGACGGGGTCGGGGTCGGCGCGGCGGCGGCATCGGGGTCGGAGGCCGTCGGAGCGGCGGTGTCCGCGGGCCGGGCCGCCGAACCGGCCGGACCGCTGCCGCCCTCCACGGCCCACACGCCCAGGCTCAGCCCGACCGCGATCACGCCGGCGACGGCCGCCGTGATCAGCACCCGCCTCCGCTTCACCTTCGTCGCCGGTGCCCGGCGCCTGCGCTGACTCACTCCGCCAACCTAAGGCGTCGAGCGTCCACCACGCGCTTCCAAACTCTGCCGTTGGGGTGAAATTCGCGCATCCATCGGACAGTCCGTGACCACTCTCGATAACGTGACGACACGCCTCTCACAAGATCCCCTGCCGACACACACGTGACGCCCACGAGGACCCACGCTGCCTGCGCACCGTCTCCCAGACCTCCCCGGCCAAGTCGCCTTACCGGAACAGACCCGCGGCACCCCTGCCCCGCTGGACCTGTTCAACACGGCCCCCGCCGAGGCGGTGCAGCGCATCCTCCTCACCTGCCTGCGCAGCCCCCACTGGGCCCACCGCCTCACCGCCCACCGCCCCTACCCCGACCTGGACGCCCTGCTCGCCGCATCCGACGAGGCGGCGTACGACCTGACACCGGGGGACCTGGCGGAGGCGCTGGCGGCGGAAGCCCTGCCCGAACTGCCCGAGGGCGCGTACTCCGCCGCCCACACGGCACTGAGCGCGGCCCAGGCGGCATACGAGTCCCGATTCGGACACGCGTTCGTCATCTACGTGGATGATCTCCCGCCGAACGAGGCCCTCGACCAGGTCCTGGCATCGATCCGGTCACGATTGGCAAACGATCCGGAGGAAGAACGACTGGTGTCGGCAGAGGAGCTGCGGCGCCTGGCGAGAGGGCGGCTGGTGACCTACCTCAGGGGCGCGGGGAACTGCGCGACCAGCCACAACACACCCGCAGCCGGCACATAACAGCACATCCCACCCCGAATAGCCCGTTCGACTGCCACTTTGATCACATCCGTAGGCCCCCTGTCAGCCCAGCGGCAGCGCCTGGCTACGATGCTGGGGGCCGGTGGACCGTACCCGGCCGGGCCCGTCCGACCAACGAAGCCGGCAGGCCCCAATCCCCGCTCCCGGAGGGTTCTTCCGTGCCGGCTGGAACGCTGTACCGCGGCCGGGAAGGAATGTGGTCCTGGGTGGCTCACCGAGTCACCGGCGTCCTCATCTTCTTCTTCCTGTTCGTACACGTGCTGGACACCGCACTCGTCCGTGTCTCCCCCGAGGCATACGACGAGGTCGTGGCAACGTACAAGACGCCGATCGTCGCCGTGCTGGAGTACGGCCTCGTCGCCGCCATCCTCTTCCACGCGCTCAACGGCCTGCGTGTCATCGCCGTCGACTTCTGGTCGAAGGGCCCGCGCTACCAGAAGCAGATGTTCTGGACGGTCGTGGGCATCTGGGTCGTGCTGATGCTCGGGGCGATCTACCCCGTCCTCGGCCACGCCGCTCGTGAAGTGTTCGGGAGCTGACGCCAATGTCCACGACTGAAAAGACCGCTTCCGGGATCGGCCCCGTCGAGGGCGGCTCCGTCTACACGGTCGACAACCCCGCACCGCTCATCGAGCCCCCGCGCAAGCGCACCAAGAAGACCCCGAAGACCACGCGCGGCAACTTCGAGATGGCCGCCTGGCTCTTCATGCGCCTGTCCGGCATCGTCCTGGTCGTCCTGGTCATCGGGCACCTGCTGATCCAGCTCGTGCTGGACGGCGGCGTCTCCAAGATCGGCTTCGCCTTCGTGGCCGGCCGCTGGGCGTCGCCGTTCTGGCAGGTCTGGGACCTGCTGATGCTGTGGCTGGCGATGCTGCACGGCGCCAACGGTCTGCGCACGATCATCAACGACTACGCGGAGCGCGCGAACACGCGCCTGTGGCTGAAGGGCCTGCTGTACACCGCAACGGTGTTCACCATCCTGCTGGGCACGCTGGTGATCTTCACCTTCGACCCGGACATCCGCTAGGCACGGGCTGAGGTATCCACTCATGAAGATCCACAAGTACGACACCGTCATCGTCGGCGCCGGCGGCGCGGGCATGCGCGCCGCCATCGAGTCGACGAAGCGCAGCCGCACCGCCGTGCTGACCAAGCTCTACCCCACCCGCTCCCACACGGGCGCCGCGCAGGGCGGCATGGCCGCTGCGCTGGCCAACGTGGAGGAGGACAACTGGGAGTGGCACACCTTCGACACGGTCAAGGGCGGTGACTACCTGGTCGACCAGGACGCCGCCGAGATCCTGGCGAAGGAGGCCATCGACTCGGTCCTCGACCTGGAGAAGATGGGCCTGCCGTTCAACCGCACCCCGAACGGCACCATCGACCAGCGCCGCTTCGGCGGTCACTCCCGCAACCACGGCGAGGCCCCGGTCCGCCGCTCCTGCTACGCGGCCGACCGCACCGGCCACATGATCCTCCAGACGCTGTACCAGAACTGCGTCAAGGAGGGCGTGGAGTTCTTCAACGAGTTCTACGTCCTGGACCAGCTGATCACCGAGGTCGACGGCATCAAGAAGTCGGCCGGTGTGGTGGCGTACGAACTCGCCACCGGCGAGATCCACGTCTTCCAGGCGAAGGCCGTGATCTACGCGTCCGGCGGCTGCGGCAAGTTCTTCAAGGTGACGTCGAACGCGCACACGCTGACCGGTGACGGCCAGGCCGCGGTCTACCGCCGGGGTCTGCCGCTGGAGGACATGGAGTTCTTCCAGTTCCACCCGACCGGCATCTGGCGCATGGGCATCCTGCTGACGGAGGGCGCCCGTGGTGAGGGCGGCATCCTCCGCAACAAGGACGGCGAGCGCTTCATGGAGAAGTACGCGCCGGTCATGAAGGACCTCGCGTCGCGAGACGTGGTGTCGCGGTCGATCTACACCGAGATCCGTGAGGGCCGCGGCTGCGGTCCCGAGGGCGACCACGTCTACCTGGACCTGACCCACCTGCCGCCGGAGCAGCTGGACGCCAAGCTGCCCGACATCACCGAGTTCGCGCGGACGTACCTCGGTATCGAGCCGTACACGGACCCGATCCCGATCCAGCCGACGGCGCACTACGCGATGGGCGGCATTCCGACCAACGTCGAGGGCGAGGTCCTCGCCGACAACACCACCGTCGTCCCGGGCCTGTACGCGGCCGGTGAGGTCGCGTGCGTGTCCGTGCACGGCGCGAACCGTCTCGGCACGAACTCGCTGCTGGACATCAACGTGTTCGGCAAGCGGGCCGGTATCGCGGCGGCGGAGTACTCGCAGACGGCGGACTTCGTCGAGCTGCCGGAGAACCCGGAGTCGTTCGTGGTCGAGCAGATCGAGCGGCTGCGGACGTCGACGGGCACCGAGCGCGTGGCGACTCTGCGTCGGGAGCTGCAGGAGACCATGGACGCCAACGTCATGGTGTTCCGCACCGAGCAGACGATCAAGACGGCGGTGGAGAAGATCGCCGAGCTGCGCGAGCGCTACAAGAACGTGGCGATCCAGGACAAGGGCAAGCGGTTCAACACGGACCTCCTGGAGGCCGTCGAACTGGGCAACCTGCTCGACCTGGCCGAGGTCATGGCGGTGTCCGCGCTGGCCCGCAAGGAGTCCCGCGGCGGTCACTACCGCGAGGACTATCCCAACCGCGACGACGTCAACTTCATGCGCCACACCATGGCGTACCGCGAGGTCGGCGCCGACGGGACCGAGTCCGTCCGTCTCGACTACAAGCCGGTCGTCCAGACCCGCTACCAGCCGATGGAGCGTAAGTACTGATGGCTACCCCTGTTCTGGACAAGGCCGAGGCGGAGTCCACGGCCACCCCGTACATCACCGTCACCTTCCGGGTCCGCCGGTTCAACCCGGAGGTCTCGGCGGAGGCGACCTGGGAAGACTTCCAGCTGGAGATCGACCCCAAGGAGCGCGTCCTCGACGGCCTCCACAAGATCAAGTGGGACCTGGACGGCACGCTCACGTTCCGCCGCTCCTGCGCGCACGGCATCTGCGGCTCGGATGCCATGCGGATCAACGGCAAGAACCGCCTGGCCTGCAAGACGCTGATCAAGGACATCAACCCCGAGAAGCCGATCACGGTCGAGCCCATAAAGGGCCTGACGGTCCTGAAGGACCTGGTCGTGGACATGGAACCGTTCTTCCAGGCGTACCGGGACGTCATGCCCTTCCTCATCACGAAGGACACGAACGAGCCGACGCGTGAGCGTCTGCAGTCCGCGGAGGACCGCGAGCGCTTCGACGACACGACGAAGTGCATCCTGTGCGCCGCCTGCACGTCGTCCTGCCCGGTCTTCTGGAACGACGGGCAGTACTTCGGCCCGGCGGCCATCGTCAACGCGCACCGCTTCATCTTCGACTCGCGTGACGAGGCCGGCGAGCAGCGCCTGGAGATCCTCAACGACCGCGACGGCGTCTGGCGCTGCCGCACGACCTTCAACTGCACGGACGCCTGCCCGCGCGGCATCGAGGTCACCAAGGCGATCCAGGAAGTGAAGAGGGCGCTGATCACCCGGCGCTTCTGACCTTCCGTCAGCACAGCGAGGGCTCCCCGTCCGGTACGCCGGGCCGGGAGCCCTCGCTGTGTCGGGCTCCCGGAGATCCGCACTGACAACGGGCCCTCCGGCCTCGGCCTCACCTCAACGGGTGATCACATGACCGGCCCGCGGTCCGGTGTCCGTGGCCGGGCTTCGGCGTGCACCTAACCTGAGGGCATGTCAGATGACCAGTCGTACGAGCTGCTCGGTTTCGACAACGTACTGCTGCCCGTCGGGGACCTCGACGAGGCCGTGCGGTGGTACGAGCGGGCCGGGTTCGCGACGGACTTCCGGCTCGACGAGGCCGGGATCGCACTGCTGAAGGTCGGAGGTGAGACGCCCGGGATTCTGCTGCGGCGGGAGGAGGAGTTCGGGCACCGTACGCCGCCCTGGCCGTCGCCGCGGGTGTGGCTCGAGGTGCCGGACGCGCGCACGGCGGCCCATGCCCTGACCGAGGCCGGCATCCCCCTCCTGGACGCCCCCTCCCCCGTGGCCACCGGCTGGACCGTCGAGATCGCCGATCCATGGGGGAACATCCTCGGATTCACGGACTACAGCAAGCGGCCGGAGCTGGGGCGGAGGCCCTGAATCCCACTGGCTAGGCTCTCTTCGTGCCCGCGAAGAACGACAGTCCCGCGCCGAGCGACCACCCCGAGGGGAGCGGTACGCCGACCAAGTCCGAGCAGACGCGTGCGCTGATCCTGGAGACGGCGATGCGGCTGTTCAGGGAACGCGGGTACGACAGGACCACCATGCGGGCCATCGCCGAGGAGGCCGGGGTCTCCGTCGGCAACGCGTACTACTACTTCGCCGGCAAGGAGCACCTGGTCCAGGGCTTCTACGACCGGATCGCCGCCGAGCACCAGGCGGCGGTCCGCGACGTCCTGGACCGGGAGACCGACCTGGAGGCGCGGCTCGCGGGCGTCCTGAAGGCGTGGCTGGACGTCGCGACGCCGTACCACGAGTTCGCGGTGCAGTTCTTCAAGAACGCCGCCGACCCGGACAGCCCGCTCAGCCCCTTCTCGCCGGAGTCGGAGCACGCGCGCGTGGAGGCGGTCAGCGTGCACCGGGAGGTGCTCGCCGGGTCCAGGGCGAAGGTGCCGGAGGAACTGCGGGACGTCCTTCCCGAGTTGATGTGGCTGGCTCAGATGGGCCTGTGCCTGTACTGGATCTTCGACCGGACCGAGGGGCGCGAGCGCAGTTACCGGCTGGCCGAGCGGGGGGCCCGGCTCACCGCGCGCGGGGTGGCCCTGGCGCGGTTCCGGGTGCTGCGGCCGCTGGTGCTGGAGGTGCACGAGCTGTTCACGGACTTTCTGCCGGGGATGACGAAGGTGCTGCCGGATCCGGGACGTGAGGGCCGGACCGGGTGATCACTTTCGGGTGAACGAGCCGGAACGGGACGGAGCGCCTGCGGCCTGCCTACGATGATGCTCTCGACACCAGCCCCTAGGAGGCACGCGATGTCCGCTGCATCCGTCGAGCAGCCCTTCGACGACGAGCCGTTCTCGCTCACGGCCATCGCCGACGAGATCATGGAGCGCCATCCGGGCTACCGCGTCGAGATCATCGGAGGCCATCTCCTCGTGACCCCATCACCGGATGCCCCCCACGCCCGCGCTCTGACCAGCCTCATGATCCCCTTCATTGCCGCCGGCCTGCACGGAACGGAAACCGAGGTCCTCCAGAACGTCGGCCTCTGGCTGCCCACCGGCCCCGAGGACTACGCCATCCCCGACCTCGTGGTGGTGGACGCCGACATCGACGACCACTTCGTCGAGAACAACGCGTACGACCCGGTCTGCTTCCGTCTCGTCCTGGAGGTCACCTCCAGCAACTGGAAGGACGACCTGAAGACCAAGGTCGACGCCTACGCCGAGGCGAAGGTCCCCGTCTACCTCGTCGTCGACCGCAAGCACCAGCGCCTCCACGTCCTCACCGACCCGGACGGGAGCGTGTACGCGAACCATCGCGTACACGCTCCCGGCGAGACCGTCACGCTGCCCGACACGATCGGCACCGAAGTCACCCTCGACGTGGAGCAGATCATCAAGGCCGGGCAGAGGAAGGCTAGTTGACCGCGTCCACCTCCCCCTCCGCCACCTCTGCCAGCTCCACGTCGTACACCAACGGCCCCTCCTCCACGACCACATGCCGTGCCCGGGAGCCAAGACCGCTCGCCGTCGCCGCCAGCAGATAAGCCCCCGGTCCCGGCACCGCCACGATGTACGAGCCGTCCGCCAGGGACGTGACCCGGTCCAGCTGACGCCCGCCCCGCGACAGCAGTGTCACCGCCGCCCCCTCCACCGGCTCGCCCTCCGCCGTACGGATGAAGCCGTGGATCACCGATGAAGGCCCTTCAGGCACCGTCTCCACCGCCTCCTCCCGCGGCTCCACCGCCAGATGCGGCAGCCGCTTCTCCAGCCCCGCCGGCAGCCACCAGTTGGCGCGGCCCAGCAGGTGCATCGCGGCCGGCACCAGGGCCGTACGGAGAATGAACGCATCCAGGGCCACCGCGGCCGCGAGACCCACGCCCGCCATGGCCGCCGCGTAGTCGCCGCTGAGCACGAAGGCCAGGAAGACGCAGACCATGATCAGGGCCGCGGAGTTGATGACCCGGCTGGTCTCCGCGAGGCCGACGCGCACCGCGCGCGCGTTGTCCTTCGTGTGCACCCACTCCTCGTGCATCCGGCTGACCAGGAACACCTGGTAGTCCATGGAGAGGCCGAAGAGCAGGGAGAGCATGATGATCGGCAGGAACGCGGCGATCGGGCCCTCCTTGCCGAGGCCCAGCAGATCCAGGCCCCAGCCCCACTGGAAGATCGCGACGAGCGCCCCGAACGACGCGGCGGCGGCGATCAGGTTCATCACGGCCGCCGTCAGCGGTACGACGAGGGAGCGAAAGGCGACCATCAGCAGCAGGAAGCCGAGTCCGATGATCGTCGCGATGAACAACGGCAGCCGGTCACCGGTGACGGTCGCGAAGTCCTTCGACACGGCGGTCACCCCACCGACATGGGCCTGCGCCCCCGCATCCGGGATGACGTCGTCGCGCAGGGTGTCGATGAGGCGGTCGGTCTCCACGGCCTGCGGTGACGTGGTCGGTACGACCTGGATCACGGTGACGCCGTTCGCGGGCGGTGCCGCGGCGACCTGGGCGACGCCCTCCGTCTCCCGGATGGCGGTGACCAGCCCGTCGGTCCCGTCGCCGTCCACCACGACCTGGAGCGGGCCGTTGAAACCGGGGCCGAATCCCTCTGCGAGCAGGTCGTAGGCCTTCCTGGTGGTCGTCGACGCCTCGTCGTTGCCCTGGTCGACGGTGCCGAGCCGCAGCGACAGCACGGGCAGCGCGAGGACGACCATCACGACGAGCCCCAGCGCGGCGACGGAACGCGGGCGCCGCTGGACGGTCGCGGACCAGCGGGCCGCGAGCCCGCTCGCCCGCTCCGGCTCGGGCCCCTGCGCGGCCAGCTTGCGGCGCTGGCGGCGGCTGAGCACCCGGTGGCCGAGGAAGCCGAGCATCGCGGGCAGCAGGGTGATCGCCGCGAGCACGCTCAGGACGACGGTCAGCGAGGTGCCGATGACGACACCGTCGAGGAAGCGCAGGTTCGTCACCAGCATCCCGGCGAGCGCGATGCACACCGTGCCGCCCGCGAACAGCACGGCCCGGCCGGAGGTGTTGAGGGCGGTGGCCGCCGACTCCTCCGGGGCCATGCCGCGCAGGATGCCGCGCCGGTGCCGCGTGACGATGAACAGGGCGTAGTCGATGCCGACGCCGAGACCGATCAACGTGGACAGGAACGAGGCGAGTTCGGGCACGTTCGTGGCATGGCTGAGCAGCTGGGTGGAGAACATGCCCGTACCCACGCCGAAGATCGCGACCACGAGCGGCAGCAGCATCGCGAACAGCGAACCGAAGGCGAGGAACAGCACGACGGCCGCCGCCACGATGCCGACCAGTTCGGCGGTGCCGGTGGGCGGCTCCTGGACGCGGGTGATGGCCTGGCCCCCCAGCTCCACCTGCAGGCCGTCGCCTCCCGCGTCCTGTGCCGTGTCGACGACGTCCTGGACCAGCTCCTTGGGTACGGCGTTCGCCTGCTCGGCGAAGGTGACCTGGGCGTAGGCGGTTCGCCCGTCCTCGCTGATCTGCGCCGCACCCCGGTCCCCGTACGGGCCGGCGACCTCGCCGACCCCGTCCATCTCCCCGATCTCCCGCAGCGCGGGCTCCATCCGGGACCGTACGTCCTCGTCCCGCACCGATCCCTCGTCGACCTTCCAGACCACCGTGTCGACGTCCCCGGAGCGCTGCGGGAAGGCCTTCTGCATCAGGTCGTACGCGCTCTTGGAGTCCGTGTTCGGCAGGGAGAAGACCTCCGCGTAGTTCGTGCCCGCGCTCGAGGCCGAAAAGCCCAGGCCGAACAATGCCCCCACCCACAGCAACAGGACCACCAGCCGGTGCCGATAGCACCATCGTGCCAATGTCGCCACGCTCAACGCTCCTTCATCCGTTGTCGGTTGGTCCCCCAGGTCCTGCGCACCAGGATCGGCGGCGCCGCGCGCGCGTGAACACGACCGGCCCATGACTCTCAACGAACTCCAAAGCGAAGGCGGCACGGTTGTCAGTGCCCGCGCCGATACTGGGGGCATGACGACGGCTCCCGGCACCGTGCTGGTCGTGGAGGACGAGGTGAGCATCGCCGACGTCCTCGCGATCGCCCTGCGCTACCACCGTTTCGAGGTCATGACCGCGGGCACCGTCCGCGAGGCGCTCACCCTCGCCGAGCGCACCCGCCCCGACGCGGCGCTGCTCGACGTCATGCTCCCGGACGGCGACGGCCGCGCCCTCGGCCGTGAACTGCGCGAGCGGCGCCCGGACCTGGCGCTGGTGTTCCTCACCGCGCGCGACTCGCCCGCCGAGGTCGTCGGCGCCCTCGGCTTCGGCGACGACTACATCACCAAGCCGTTCAACATCGACGAGGTCGTCGCCCGGGTCACCGCGGTGCTGCGCCGCACCCGCCCCGCCGACGTGCTGCCCCACCGCCCGCCGCTGCGGTACGGCGACCTGGAGCTGGACGAGACGACGTACTCGGTGCGCCGTGCCGGCCGCACGGTCGAGCTCACCCCCACCGAGTACGCCCTGCTGCGCTTCCTGGTGCGCAACGGCGGCCGGATCGTGCCCAAGGAGCAACTCCTGCGCCACGTCTGGCAGTACGAGCATGTCCCGCTCGAGTCGACGGTCGTCGAGACCTACATCAGTTATCTGCGGCGCAAGCTGGACGCGCTGGGACCGCCGGTGATCACCACCCGGCGGGGCGTCGGGTACGGGCTGGCATGAGGCCGTACAAAGGCCGCTGCGGACGCAGCCTGCACTCGCTGCGCGGCAAGCTGACGCTGGCGAACGTGGTGCTGCTGGCGCTCTCCATCGTCGTGGCGACCGCCGTGAGCCTGATGGGCATGCGGATCTACCTGCTGGACACCGTGGACCGCGAGCTGATGACGTCCCGCACCTCGATCGGCGACGCCCCGCTCACCTTCGAGCAGGTCGACTCGCTGACCGCGCTGTTCGCCCTCAGTGAAAAGCTGGCTCCCGACTCCTCCGGCGGCGACGCCGACTCGCTCGTGCAGGGCTCCGTCTTCGCGGCCGTCGACAAGGCCGGACGTCCCCTGACCATAGGCGGTTTCGCGCCGACCGACACCCAGCGCGCGCTGGCCGCCGCGGTGAAGGAACCCGCGGTCCTCGTGGCCGACACCGAGCCCCACGACCTCCAGGTCCAGGGCGACCACTACCGCGTCACCGCCGGCCGACTCGCCGACGGCACCACCGTCCTGCTCGCCACCTCGACCGAGGCGCTGACCCAGGTCCTCACCAGAGCCCTCAAGCTCGACCTCGCCGTCGGCACCCTGCTGCTGGCCCTGCTGGCCTGCCTCACGATGTTCAGCGTGCGCCGCCGGATGCAGCCCCTGGAGGACATGGTCGAGACGTCGACGGCGATCGCCGAGGGCGACCTGACCCGGCGCGTGCCGTCCAGCCGCGAGGCCACCCTGGAGGTCGAGCAGCTCCGCCTCGCCCTCAACTCGATGCTCCACCAGGTCGAGTCGGCGTACCGCACGCGTGAACGCAGCGCCGCCCAGCTGCGCCGCTTCGTCGCCGACGCCTCGCACGAACTGCGCACCCCGCTGTCCACGATACGCGGCTACCTCCAGCTGTACGACAAGGGCATGCTGCGCGACCCGGCGGACCGCAAGCGGGCCTGGGAGCGGGTGATGGCGGAGGCGGACCGCATGGGCCGGCTCGTCGACGAACTGCTCATCCTCGCCCGCCTCGACCAGCAGCCCGAACTGCGCTTCCACAACGTCGACCTGAGCCGGCTGGTGCGGGAGGCGGCTCAGGACCTGCGCGTACAGCAGCCCGAACGGCCCATCACGGTCGGCGCCGACGGCTCCCTGCTGGTGCACGCCGACGAGTCCGGGCTGCGCCAGATACTCGGCAACCTCCTGGGCAACGTCCGTATCCACACACCCGCCGACGTGCCGGTGCGGCTCGGCGTGGAGCGCTCCGACGGCGTGGTACGGCTGTGCGTCGCCGACGAGGGGCCGGGCCTCGACACGGAGGACGCGGCCCGCATATTCGACCGCTTCTTCCGCGCGGGAGGCGGCGCCGGCAGCGGGCTGGGCATGGCGATCGTGCAGGGGGTGGTCCATGCGCACGGCGGCGAAGTGGCGGTGCGTACGGCGCCGGGCGAGGGCTGGCGGTGACGGTGACCCTGCCGGCCCGGACGGCTGCGCCCGTGTAGGGGCTCAGATCCGCCGTCGCTCTCTTCGCCCTGTCACCGGGGCGAGGCCAGCTCGATCACCGTGATGTCGGAGGGTGCGCCGACGCGCGTGGGCGGCCCCCAGGCGCCCGCTCCGCGGCTGACGTACAGCTGGGTGTCGCCGTAGCGCTCCAGGCCCGCCAGGGTCGGGTTCGCGGCCGCCGCAAGGAGGTTGCCGGGCCAGAGCTGGCCGCCGTGGGTGTGGCCGGAGAGCTGGAGGTCGACGCCGTGCTCGACGGCGTCGTGGATCTGCACCGGCTGGTGGGCCAGGAGCACGCATGCGCGTGCCGTGTCCCGGTCGCCGAGGGCCTTGGCGTAGTCCGGACCGTCGCCCTCCTCCTCACCGGCCACGTCGTTGACGCCCGCGAGGTCGAAGTGGGGCAGTTCCGTACGGGCGTTCTCCAGGGGGCGCAGGCCGAGTCGCCGTACCTCCTCCACCCACTGCTCGGCGCCGGAGAAGTACTCGTGGTTGCCGGTGACGAAGTAGGCGCCGTGGCGGGCCGTCAGCTGGGCGAGGGGCGCGGCCGCGGGCCCCAGGTCCTTCACACTGCCGTCGACGAGGTCGCCGACGACCGCGATGAGGTCGGGCTGCGTCGAGTTGATCGTGTCCACGACCTTCTGGGCGAAGCCCCGGCCGAGGACCGGGCCCAGATGGATGTCGCTGACCACCGCGATCCGGAAACCGTGCGCCGCGCGCGGGAGTTTGGCCAGCGGGACGGTGACGCGTTTCATACTTGGCCCGTTCAGGACGCCGTACGTGCCGGAGCCGACGGTTCCGACGGCCGCCGCGGCAGCGGCGCCGGCGACGACCCGGGAGACGAACAGACGACGAGAGGGGGCGGGTGCGGGGGTGGAGATGGGGTCCGGCGGCTGCGGGGGGTCGGTGGCGTCCGGCTGCGCGGCGGCACTGCCCGCCGTGACGGGTTCAGGTTCCGGCTGCGGTATGTCGGCCACGGCCGACGCCCGCTCGTGGTCCCGGCGTTCGAGGAAGCGGCGGAGCAGCGGTCGTACGACCTCACCCACGAGCAGGGCCAGCAGCAGGTAGATGGACAGTGCCAGCCACATGAATCCCGGCCAGGCGAGGGTGCGCTGGAGCCAGAAGGGGGCGCCCGTGCGTTCGGCGACGAGCGCGCCGATGGCGAGCACCCAGCCGCCCGCGACCAGCACCGCCCCCGCGCGGCGCACCGGGCCCGGGCTCTGCGTCGTGTCGCGGAACAGGCGGCGCCACAGATACCAGTTCGCCACCACGAGGACACTCACGACGACGAGCAGAAAGACGATCACCATGCTGTTGCTTCTCTCTTCGACCGGGTGCCGGTTGCTATGACGTACGGCGCAGTGCGCGCAGTCCGCGCAACCCGATGGCCCCGACGACCGTCCCCAATACGAAGGAGACGACGGCGAGCGTCAGATGCACCCAGAAGTACGCCGTCGGGTCTCCGTCGTCGAACGCGAGCCCGCTGCTGTCCTTGATCAGGTTCTTGACGAAAGTGACCCAGATGACCCAGCTCCACACCCCGAAGGCGAGCAGGAACCAGGAGATCGGGCGGCTGAGTTTCATACGTTCAGTATCGCCGCCGGATGTCCGGTTCCGTTCCCGGGGTGGGGAGGGGGGCGGGACTTCCCGAACCCGGGCATGTACGTTCTCGCTCGTGCCCGCACCCAAGAAGACCGCCAGGCGATCCCTATTGCTCGCATCCGCAACCTTGTTGACCGTTTCGCTGACCGCGCCCGCGGCTCTCGCGGCGCCGCGCCCGTCGCCCAGTTCCACGGCGAGCCCGTCGGCCACTCCCCCGGCGAACATGTCGACCGTGGGCGGCGAGCGGCTCGGCCGGCCGGGCACGCAGGTGAACCTCGCCGACGGGGTCCCGGTGCTGCCCAAGGACGTCAGCGCCCGTTCCTGGATCGTCGCCGACGCCGAGTCCGGCGAGGTGCTCGCCGCGCACAACGCGCACTGGCGGCTGGCCCCGGCGAGCACCCTGAAGATGCTGTTCGCCGACACGGTGCTGCCCAGGTTCCCCAAGACGATGAAGCACAAGGTCGCCGTCTCCGACCTGGCGGGCATCGGCGCCGGCTCCAGCATGGTCGGGATAAAGGAGAACGAGACCTACACGGTCCACGACTTGTGGCTCGGCGTCTTCCTGCGCTCCGGCAACGACGCGGTGCACGTGCTGTCCGCGATGAACAAGGGCGTCGACAACACCGTCAAAGAGATGAACGAGCACGCCGAGGAGCTCCAGGCCCTCGACACGCACGTGGTCAGCCCCGACGGCTACGACGCCCCCGGCCAGGTCTCCTCCGCGTACGACCTGACACTGATCGCCCGTTCCGGGATGCAGAAGAAGGACTTCCGCGAGTACGCCGCGACGGCGACCGCGAAGTTCCCGGGCGAGACGGCGAAGAACAAGAAGGGCAAGCCCGTCCGCAAGTCCTTCGAGATACAGAACACCAACCGGCTGCTGACCGGCGACTACGGCCTCTCCCAGTACCGGGGCATCGCGGGCGTCAAGAACGGCAACACCACCAACGCGGGGGCCACCTTCACCGGCGTCGCCGAGCGCGACGGCAGGGTGCTGCTCGTCACCGTCATGAACCCGCAGAACGACGAGCACAACGAGGTCTACAAGGAGACCGCGCGGCTGTTCGACTGGGGCTTCAAGGCGGCCGGGAAGGTGGAGCCGGTCGGTGAGCTGGTGCCGCCGAAGGGGGCCGCGCAGGCCGGCCCCGAGCCCGGTGCGACCGCTTCCGGCGAGGCGGGCCAGGCCGGTGGCGCGGGTACCTCCGGCGGCGGCTCGGCCAAGCCCGTGGCGAGCGCCAGGACCGAGGGCGGGTCCAGCGGCATCGGGGTCGCGCTCGCGATCACCGGTGGGCTGCTGGTGCTGCTCGCGGGCGGGGCGTTCCTGGTCAATCGCCGCTGGCCGCTGCCGGATCTGGTGCGTCGCCGCCGGTGACCTCGGCCTTCTCGGCCTCCTTGCTCTGCGTCGCCGTCCAGGCGGCGCAGAACAGCACCAGCTTCGCCGTGAAGTTGATCCACAGCAGCAGGGTGACGGGGACGCCGAACGCGCCGTACATGCTCTTCGCGGCCACGCCCTGCATATAGCCGCTCAGCAGCAGCTTCAGCAGCTCGAAGCCGATCGCGCCGATCAACGCGCCCACGATCAGCCGGCGCCGGGACGGTTCGACGCCCGGCAGCAGCGTGAGCACGTACAGCAGGACCAGGAAGTCGGCCAGTACGGCGACCGCGAACGCGGCGATACGCAGCAGGAGGCTGCCCCAGCCGTGCTCGGCCAGGCCCAGCTGGCGGGCGATCCAGGTGACGGCGGCCGAGGCGACGGTGGACGCGGCGAGGGTGACCAGCAGCGCGCCGCCGAGACCGATCAGGACACCCGCGTCCTTGGCCTTGACCAGAACGGGGTTCTCCTCGCTGTCCGGCAGCTCCCACACCGCCCGCAGACAGTCGCGCATCGAGCCCACCCAGCTGATGCCGGTGAACAGCAGCAGGGCACCGGCGATGAGACCGATGGTGCCGGCGTTGTCGACCAGGGCGCCGATGTTCAGCTGCTCGGAGATGCCGGGGACCTGCTGGGCGATCTTGTCCTGCAGTTCCTGCTGCTGCTCGGCGCTGAGCGTGGCGGCGCCGATCGCGGCGCCCACGGTGAGCAGCGGAAACAGCGCGACAAAGCTGGTGAAGGTCATCGCCGCGGCCAGCCGCGTCCACTTCACGCGGTCCAGCCGCTCGTACGACCGCCATGCGTGCGTGGCCATCAGGCGGGCGGCCACGGGGCCGACGACGGGGAGCTTCTTCAGCCAGTCCATGAACCGTCCTTGCCCTTCGTGACGCCCCCATTAATCAGCCATTCCGGGGAGACAGGGGATGTTTCATGACTCTTGCCGCATACAGGGCGCTACGGTCGCCGCAATGCCCGGCCCTCCATAAGGAGCGTGATCGTCGTGAAGGACGCCAACGGCCTCCCCCAGTCCCTCCTCGTCCTCGGCGGTACGTCCGAGATCGGGCTGGCCACCGCCCGCCGCCTGATCGCCCGCCGTACCCGCACGGTATGGCTGGCCGGACGCCCCTCACCCGCCCTCGAACGGGCCGCCGAGGATCTCCGCGCCCTGGGCGCCGACGTGCGCACGGCCGCCTTCGACGCGCTCGACCCCGAGTCCCACGAGACGGTGCTCGGCAAGGTCTTCGCCGAGGGCGGCATCGACATGGTGCTGCTCGCGTTCGGGATGCTCGGCGACCAGGCGCACGACGAGCGGGAGCCGGTGAACGCCGTGCGCGTCGCGCAGACCAACTACACGGGCGCCGTGTCGGCAGGCCTGGTCTGCGCCCGTGCGCTGCAGGCCCAGGGCCACGGCTCTCTCGTCGTGCTCTCCTCGGTGGCCGGCGAGCGCGCCCGCCGCGCCGACTTCATCTACGGCTCCAGCAAGGCCGGCCTGGACGCCTTCGCCCAGGGCCTGGGCGACGCGCTGTACGGCACAGGCGTGCACGTGATGATCGTACGCCCCGGGGTCGTACGGTCGAGGAGGACCGCCGGACCGGCTCAGGCCCCGTTCACGACCACCCCGGAGGCGGTCGCGACCGCGATCGAGCTGGGTCTGCGCCGACGCTCGGAGACGGTGTGGGTACCGGGGGCGCTGCGCCTGCTCATGTCGGCGCTGAGGCACACCCCGCGCGCGGTGTTCCGGCGCCTGCCGATCTAGAGCGGCCGGCATGTATGGGCCGGCCGGCTTCTACCGACTGGGAATGGTGCCGCGCTCCACAGGACCCGCCTGCGGCGGCACGACCGCGCTCCCGAAGGTGAACTCGCGCAGCTTGCGCCACACTCCGTCAGAGCCCTGCTCGTAGAGGGCGAAGCCGATGCAGGCCCACTCCGCCCGGTAGTCGGCAAGCTCCTCGTAGGCGCGGTCCATGGCCTCGTCGTCGATGCCGTGTGCCACGGTGACGTGCGGGTGATAAGGGAACTGCAGTTCGCGCGCCAACGGCCCCGATGTGTCACGCACCCGCTTCTGCAGCCGGGCGCAGGCCTCGGCACCGTCGACCACCTGCACGAACACGACCGGCGAGAGAGGCCGGAAGGTGCCGGTGCCGGACAGCCGCATCGCGAAGGGGCGCCCGGCGGCCGCGACCTCCGCGAGGTGCGCCTGGATCGCGGGCAGCTCCGAGGCCTCGACCTCCGTCGGCGGCAGCAGGGTGACGTGCGTGGGGATACCGTGAGCCGCGGCGTCGCCGAAGCCCGCGCGCCGCTGCTGGAGCAGGCTGCCGTGCGGCTCCGGGACCGCGATCGACACACCGATCGTTACGGTCCCCACGTCTTCTCCTGTCGTCGTGTCGGTACGTCCCGTGCGGGGCGGGTGGCCGCGAGTTGCGGCTGCCCGGCTATCGACTGTACGGCCACGGCTGCGCCCTGGGCAGGCGTGGCCGTAGTGATGTGCAGCGCTGTGCGGGGCCGCGCGCCGAGAGCCGGCCCGGGGCCGGATCCGTGTCCGGATCCGTGCTCGCTGCGGCGCGCGGCCGGTTGCTCGGCTGGGTCGCTCGGCTCGGTTGCTCGGCTCAGTGTTTGGCCGGGAGGAAGCCCACCCTGTCGTAGGCCTGCGCCAGCGTCTCCGCGGCGACGGCGCGCGCCTTCTCCGCGCCCTTGGCCAGGACCGAGTCGAGCGTCTCCGGGTCGTCCAGGTACTGGTTGGTCCGCTCCCGGAACGGCGTCACGAACTCGACCATGACGTCGGCGAGGTCGGTCTTGAGCGCACCGTAGCCCTTGCCCTCGTACTTCTGCTCCAGTTCCGCGATTCCCGTGCCCGTGAGGGTCGAGTAGATGGTGAGCAGGTTGCTGATGCCCGGCTTGTTCTCGACGTCGTAGCGGATGACGGTCTCGGTGTCGGTGACGGCGCTCTTGACCTTCTTGGCGGTGGTCCTGGGCTCGTCGAGGAGGTTGATGAGGCCCTTCGGCGTGGACGCCGACTTGCTCATCTTGATCGACGGGTCCTGAAGGTCGTAGATCTTCGCCGTCTCCTTGAGGATGTACGGCTTCGGGACCGTGAAGGTCTCGCCGAAGCGCCCGTTGAAGCGCTCGGCGAGGTCGCGGGTGAGCTCGATGTGCTGGCGCTGGTCCTCGCCGACCGGGACCTCGTTGGCCTGGTAGAGCAGGATGTCCGCGACCTGGAGGACCGGGTACGTGAACAGGCCGACGGACGCCCGGTCCGCGCCCTGCTTGGCGGACTTGTCCTTGAACTGGGTCATGCGGGACGCCTCGCCGAAGCCGGTGAGGCAGTTCATGATCCAGGCGAGCTGGGCGTGCTCGGGGACATGGCTCTGGACGAAAAGCGTGCAGCGCTCGGGGTCCAGCCCGGCGGCGAGGAGCTGGGCGGCGGCGAGGCGGGTGTTGGCCCGCAGCTCCTTCGGGTCCTGCGGAACCGTGATCGCGTGCAGGTCGACGACCATGTAGAACGCGTCGTGGGTCTCCTGCAGGGCCACCCACTGGCGGACGGCGCCGAGGTAGTTGCCGAGGTGGAACGAGCCTGCGGTGGGCTGGATTCCGGAGAGCACGCGGGGTCGATCAGAGGCCATGCACACCATTCTCTCAGGTCTCGCGGACCGGTCCGGAACTGATGCGAAACAGGTGGGAACCGATTCGGCTTCCGCGGTGTACCAAGAGTGTGAGGACGCGGGAGGGGGGCCGCATCGTCGATGAGGCCGCGGTGATCGCACGCGTACGAGCCGGAGAGCCGGAGGCGTACGCGGAGCTGGTGCGGGCCCATACGGGCATCGCACTGCGGGCGGCCGCGGCGCTCGGGGCGGGTGCGGACGCGGAGGACGTGGTGCAGCAGGCGTTCGTCAAGGCGTACTGCGCGCTGGACCGGTTCAGGGACGGCGCGGCGTTCAAGCCGTGGCTGCTGTCGATCGTCGCCAATGAGACGAGGAACACAGTGCGGACGGCGGCGCGCCAACGCACGCTCGCCGGCCGGGAGGCCGCCTTCGTGGAGGCGGAGCCGCTGATACCGGAATCGGCGGACCCGGCGGTCGCGACGCTGGAGACGGAGCGCCGCGCGGCACTCCTGGCCGCCCTGGAGCAGCTGAGCGAGGAGCACCGCCTGGTCGTCACCTACCGCTACCTCCTGGAGATGGACGAGCCAGAGACGGCCCAGGCGCTGGGCTGGCCGCGGGGCACGGTGAAGTCCCGGCTGAACCGCGCGCTGCGCAAGCTGGGCAGACTGCTGCCGGATTTTCAGCCTCGGGAAGGGGGTGATGAGCATGAGTGACGGACGGGAGTGGCGCCGGCGCGGGGAGGCTTCCCGGCTGCCTGAGGAGCTGCGTGCCCTGGGGCGTTCGCTGGACGGGGCCGACGGTTCCGAGGCGATGGTCGAGCGGGTGCTGGGGCAGATACTGGCCGAGCACGTGCCGGTCCCAGTGGCCGAGCCTCCGGGAGCCGGTGAGCGGTTGCGTGCGGTTCGGCGGTGGACGCGCGTGCGGTGGCGTTCGCTGACCGCGGCCCTGTGCGGTCTGCTGACGGTACTCGTGCTCACGCCTCCGGTGCGGGCCGCGGTCTTCGACTGGTTTGGCTTCGGCGGGGTCGAGGTGCGGTACGACCCGTCGGCGGCGCCTTCTCCCGGCACCGAGGTGCCCGGATGCGGCCGGTCGGTGTCGCTCGCGCAGGCCGAGCGCCGGGCCGGGTTCGCTCCAGTGGTGCCGGACGCGCTCGGCGCCCCCGAAGCGGTGGCGGTGACGAGCGAGCCACAGGGACGGTTCCTGGTGAGCCTGTGCTGGCGGGAGGACGGGCGCACGATCCGGCTGGACGAGTTCCCGGAGGCCCTGGACTTCACCTTCACCAAGACCGTGCGCGAGCAGCCGGAGCGGCTGTCGCCCGGCCTGGGCGGCACATCGGATCCCGCCCTGTGGTTCCCGCGACCGCATCTGCTGAGTTTCTGGCTGGTGGACGCGGACGGGGATCGCTACACGCGCACGGAGCGGACCGCCGGGCCGACGCTGCTGTGGATGCATGAAGCCGGCGGCGAGGAGGTGACGCTGCGGCTGGAGGGGGTGGCGTCGAAGGCGCGGGCGGTGAAGATCGCGAAGTCGCTGGAGAAGTCCTCCGATTAGCGCGGCCGAGGCGGGAACCCCGGCGGTTCTGGCGGTGTACCAGAAGTGACACGCGGCTCGCGGACGGGCCGCACCGGACCGGTGGGGGACCACATGGTGAGGCTGCATCAACTGATCGCAATGGCAGGGGCGTTGGCCGCGGCACTGGCCCTGACCCTTTTGGGGGCGCAGCCCGCGTCTGCCGGTGGACCGACGAGCGTGTACCTGGCGTCGCCCACCAGTGAGCGGGCCACGGGGCTGTACTACACGGACGCGAAGTACGGCCGACTGGAGAAGCTGCTCGGCCAGCCGGACAGCGCGATGGACGACGCTGAGTCTCAGCCGCCGACGCTGGGCGACGGCTCGGGCGAGCACATCAACATCACCTGGATGGTCCACGATGTGTCGCCCTGGCGGCAGGACGCGGTGGTCGCGGGTGCCGCCACCGAGGACATATGGATCCTCACGGCGATCGGCTACCCGCCCGACGAGAACGGCAAGTGGCACAAGCCGCAGGAGCCTGCTCAGCTCCGCGCGCTGCTCACGGAGCTGGGCGTGCTCGGCAAAGCTCCGGACCAGGGATCCACCGGCGTCGCCCCGGCGCCGCCGGCGCAGTCGGACGAGGCCGCGGCGGGCACGGCGGACAAGACCGATGAGATCGACGAGGCAGCGCAGTCAGACAAGGCGGTGACCGCGACACGGACGACCGCTGCGGGCCCGGCCGACGCCACCGACTGGTGGTGGTCGCTCCCGGGCGCGGCGGCGGGAGCCGTGCTGGCCCTGGTGCTGCGGCCGTTCGCGACGCGGCTGCCACTGCCGCTGAAGCGCCTGCGGCGGGAGCCGGGGCCGCGGCAGGAGCTGCACGACGTATGAGATCGGGAGAGGGACGGGCGTGAAACCGGGGGGACGTGCGTGAGATCCGGGGACGGACGTGAGATCGGGAGGGGAAATGGACGTGAGATCAGAGGGGGGACGGATGGCACACCGTGGGGGACGCGCGAGGGTACGGCTCCCAGTGCTCGTATCGGTGTCGGTGGCGCTGGCCCTGTGGGGAGGGCCGGCCACCGTGGCGGCCGCGCCGGGGCCGGGCGGGGACATCCCCGATCTGGCAGTGGTCATTGCGGGCGGTAGCGGCCGGACGACGGCGTTGCGCTCCGGCGAGCCGGAGTTCGCCCGCCTCTGGCAGCTGCTGGAACCCACCTTCGCCGGGACCGAGCGGGTGTCGGACGGCTGGGCCGAGGGCCGGTATCCGCCGGTGCGGATCACCGTGCTCTGGGGGCTGACGGGGGTCGGAGGCTGGCCGCAGTCGAACCGGCCGCCGGGCGGTGACGTGGCCGTCCAACGGCAGGATCAGCTGTTCGTGACCGAGGACGGCACGCCGTGGGTGCGCTCGGATCCATCGCCGGATGTGGAGGACGACGACATCCGCTGGCACCGGGCACCGCGCTCGGTGTTCGAGCGGCTGGACGGGGCGAGACTGCTCGGCGGCCAGGACGGGACGGGGGCGGCGGGGCCCGGCGCGAGGGCGGGCAGGGCGTCCGGCGCCTGGTGGGCAATACCCGGCCTGGTCGTGGGGCTGGCCCTCGGGGCGGGCGGCACGCTGCTGATACGCCGCGCGGCGGCCCGGCCGATGGCCGGACCGCCGCGGGCGGAACCACGCCAGGAGCTGATCGATCTCTGAGCGCCCGTGGATCTGTGAGCGGTCTGTGAGCGCCGACCGATCCGTGAGCTCCGTCGGAAGCGTCAGCCGAGGTCGATCTCCGGGTAGAGCGGGAAACCGGCCACGAGGTCGGTGGCCCGGTGGGAGATCTCGTCCGCGATCTTCGGGTCGAGGATGTGCTGGGCCTTGGAGGGCGTGCCCTTGGCGGTGGTGCCGGGCTCGGTGGAGGTGAGGACACGGTCGATGAGGCCGGCGACCTCATCCATCTCGGCGGTGCCCAGACCACGGGTGGTCAGGGCGGGGGTGCCGATGCGGATGCCGGAGGTGTACCAGGCCCCGTTGGGGTCGGCCGGGATGGCGTTGCGGTTGGTGACGATGCCGGACTCGAGAAGCGCGGCCTCGGCCTGGCGGCCGGTGAGGCCGTAGGAGGAGGCGACGTCGATCAGGTTGAGGTGGTTGTCCGTGCCGCCGGTCACCAGGGTCGCGCCCCGGCGCATCAGGCCCTCGGCGAGGGCGCGGGAGTTGTCGACGATGCGCTGGGCGTAGTCACGGAAGGAGGGCTGCCGTGCCTCGGCGAGGGCGACGGCCTTGGCGGCCATGACGTGCGGGAGCGGGCCGCCGAGGACCATCGGGCAGCCGCGGTCGACCTGGTCCTTGAGGGAGTCGTCGCACAGGACCATGCCGCCGCGCGGGCCGCGCAGCGACTTGTGGGTGGTGGTGGTGACGATCTGGGCGTGCGGGACCGGGTCGAAGTCGCCGGTCAGCACCTTGCCGGCCACCAGACCCGCGAAGTGCGCCATGTCGACCATCAGGGTCGCCCCGACCTCGTCGGCGATCTCCCGCATGATCCGGAAGTTCACCAGACGAGGGTAGGCGGAGTAGCCGGCGACGATGATCAGCGGCTTGAACTCGCGGGCGGAGGCGCGCAGGGCCTCGTAGTCGAGGAGGCCGGTGGCGGGGTCGGTGCCGTAGGAGCGCTGGTCGAACATCTTGCCGGAGATGTTCGGGCGGAAGCCGTGGGTGAGGTGACCGCCGGCGTCCAGGGACATGCCGAGCATGCGCTGGTTGCCGAAGGCCTGGCGCAGCTCGGCCCAGTCGGCCTCGGAGAGGTCGTTGACCTGGCGGGCGCCGGTCTTCTCCAGGAAGGGGGCCTCGACACGCTGGGCGAGGACGGCCCAGAAGGCGACGAGGTTGGCGTCGATGCCGGAGTGCGGCTGGACGTAGGCGTGGCGGGCGCCGAAGAGCTCCTTGGCGTGCTCGGCGGCCAGGGACTCGACGGTGTCGACGTTGCGGCAGCCGGCGTAGAAGCGGCGGCCGATGGTGCCCTCGGCGTACTTGTCGCTGAACCAGTTGCCCATCGCGAGGAGGGTGGCCGGGGAGGCGTAGTTCTCGGACGCGATCAGCTTGAGCATCTCGCGCTGGTCGTGGACCTCCTGGCCGATGGCGTCGGCGACGCGCGGCTCGACGGCGCGGATCACATCAAGGGCGGAACGGAAGGCGGTGGATTCAGTGGAGAGGGGCTGCTGCTCTGACATGTCGGCCTCCGGGCGGCGTGGCTTTCAGCGTTCGCGGTTCACGGTTCGGCCCAGGCGCACGGCACTCGCTCGTCAGGCCCGTCGCAGGCCCTCGGGGGCCGCTCCCCGATGGTCGGTCCCATCCCAGCGCGCCAGTCACGGCCCGCGAGTCAGCCTACCGGGCGCGCCGGACGATCAAGTTCCCGAGTCCACCATGCGAGCGAGGATAGGAAGGGGGCACCCTCATGTTCGGGAGTTGCCGTGACCGCTACGGAAAGTCTTGTCGCTGCCGCCGAAGCCCACAGTGCGCACACCTACCACCCGCTGCCGGTGGTTGTCGCCAGCGCCGACGGGGCGTGGATGACGGACGTGGAGGGCCGACGCTATCTGGATCTGCTGGCCGGTTACTCGGCGCTCAACTTCGGGCACGGCAACCGGCGGCTGATCGAGGCGGCGAAGGCGCAGTTGGAGCGGGTGACGCTGACGTCGCGCGCCTTCCATCACGACCGGTTCGCGGCGTTCTGCGCGGAGCTGGCGGAGCTGTGCGGGATGGAGATGGTGCTGCCGATGAACACGGGCGCGGAGGCGGTGGAGTCCGCGGTGAAGACGGCCCGGAAGTGGGGGTACCGGGTCAAGGGCGTGCCCGCGGAGATGGCGAAGATCGTGGTCGCCGGAGGCAACTTCCATGGCCGGACAACGACGATCATCAGCTTCTCCACCGACCCGGAGGCGCGGGCGGACTTCGGACCGTACACGCCGGGCTTCGCGATCGTGCCGTACGGGGATCTGACGGCGATGCGGGAGGTGATGACCGAGAACACGGTCGCGGTGCTGCTCGAGCCGATCCAGGGCGAGTCGGGGGTGATCGTGCCGCCGCCGGGTTATCTGCCGGCGGTGCGGGAGCTGACCCGGGAGCGGAATGTGCTGTTCATCGCCGACGAGATCCAGTCGGGCCTGGGGCGTACGGGGCGGACGTTCGCGTGCGAGCACGAGGGGGTCGTGCCGGACGTCTATGTGCTGGGGAAGGCGCTGGGCGGCGGGATCGTGCCGGTGTCGGCGGTGGTGTCGTCGGCGGAGGTGCTCGGGGTGTTCCGGCCCGGGGAGCACGGGTCGACGTTCGGCGGGAACCCGCTGGCCTGTGCGGTGGCGCTGGAGGTGATCGCGATGCTGCGGTCGGGCGAGTACCAGGCGCGGGCGGCGGAACTCGGCGAGCATCTGCACCGGGAGCTGGCGGCGCTGGCCGGGACCGGGCGGGTGTCGCAGGTGCGCGGGCGCGGGCTGTGGGCGGGTGTGGACATCCACCCGAGGTACGGCACCGGGCGGGAGGTGTCCGAGAAGCTGATGGACCGGGGCGTGCTGGTGAAGGACACCCACGGTTCCACCATCCGGATCGCGCCACCGCTGGTCATCGGGAAGGAGGACCTGGACTGGGGGCTGGCCCAACTCCGCGGCGTGCTGGGCCTGTAGGGCCTGTCCTAGAGGATGACGTGCGGCAGGAAGCGGGCGTACTCGTCCGTGATCAGGCCGGTGGACTCGCGGATGCCGAGGCCGGCCGACTCGTCCTCGACGACCCAGGTGCCGAGAACGACGCGGTTGCCGTCGAAGTCGGGCAGGGGGGCCAACTCCTGATAGCAGCACTGCTCTTCGCGCACGACCGGGTCCGCGCCCGGCTGGTGGACCGTCACTCCGGCGCCCTCGCGGCCGAGCAGGGGCTTGGCGACGTAGCCGCTGGTCGTGGCCAGTTCGCGGGGGCCGTCGAGGTAGGCGGGCAGCAGGTTCGGGTGTCCGGGATACAGCTCCCAGAGGATGGCGAGGAGTGCCTTGTTGCTCAGCAGCATCTTCCAGGCGGGCTCGATCCACAGGGTGGTGCCGGTGCCGCCGCCGTTGTCGAGGGTGTCGAGGACGTGGTCGGCGAAGCGGTCGGTGGTGAGCCATTCCCAGGGGTAGAGCTTGAAGCAGCTGCGGATGAAGCGGAGGTGGTTGTCGACGAAGCGTCCGGAGAGGCGGTCCCAGCCGATCTCCTCCATGGAGATCCAGTCGGTGTCGAGGCCGGCCTGCTCCGCGGTCTCCTTGAGATAGGCGACCGTCATCAGGTCCTCGCCGAGTTCGTCGGCGCTGGAGTGGGCGAAGTACAGGGGGCTGCCGGGCGGGAGGAGGGCGGACTGCTTCTTCCAGGCGGCGATGAGGCGTTCGTGGAGGGAGTTCCACTGGTCGGCGCCCGGGAAGCGCTCCTCCATCCAGAACCACTGGGGGGAGGCGGCCTCGACCAGAGAGGTAGGTGTGTCCGCGTTGTATTCGAGCAGCTTGGCCGGGCCCGTGCCGTCGTAGCGCAGGTCGAAGCGGCCGTAGACGGAGGGGAGTTCGGCGCGGCGGTGCCAGGCCTCGGCGACGGCCCGGGCGATGCGCGGGTCGGTGATGCCGAGGTCGGCGAAGCGGTCGGCGGTGACGATGTGCTCGGCGGCGGCGAGGCACATGCGGTGCAGTTCCTCGACCACGTCCTCCAGCGCCTCCACCTCCGCGAGGGAGAAGACGTAGTACGCGCTCTCGTCCCAGTAGGGACGCAGGGAGTTGTCGGGATAGCGGGTGAGCGGGTAGATGAGCCCCTGTTCCTCGACGGTCTGCTGCCAGCCGGGGCGGGGCTCGATGGTGCGGCGTTCCACGAAGAGGCTTCCTTACGTGCCCGTCGGATCCCGTGCGGTTCCGCCGGCTCAGCCGCCGCCGCTGCCGGAGCCGCCCGAGCAGCCGAAGCCGCCGCGGTCGACGGCCTCGCTGCGGCTGAAGGTGCCGTAGTCGGCGTAGCCGCCGCTGACGTCGGCGTCGTAGTACCAGTCGGCGTCGACCCGCTTGCCGGTGCTGCTGCCGGTGCTCTTTCTGCCCTTGCCGTACGAGGAACCGGACGACGAACCGGACGAGGAGGACTTGCAGTTCTTGTCGGCGACGATCTTGTAGCCGTTGATGTAGTCATAGCTGTCGCGGTCCACGCAGCGGCGGTCCGGTTCGGATCCGCAGGAGGTGAGGGCCGCGGCGATGACGCCCATGCCGCCGAGTACGACGGTGCTGGAGCGCAGCCGACGCCTGGTTTCCGCCATGTCCTTGTCTCCCCGTTGGCAGTAGTTCGACCCATGATCATAGGGGCTTGACTGTGCGCGATCACATCAGGGCAGGGCCTTGCACAGCGCTTCCAGTGTTCCCGCCCAGGCGTGGTCGGGTGGGGTGCCGTATCCGACGACCAGGGCGTCGAGGGGCTGGGCCGGGGCGGTGGGGTGGCGGTAGCGGGACAGGCCGTGGACGGCGACGCCCTGCCAGGTGGCAGCGCGGACCACCGACTGTTCGGTGCCGGGCGGGAGTTGGAGTACGGCGTGCAGGCCGGCCGCGATGCCGGTGGCGCGCACGTCCGGGGCGCGTTCGGCGAGGGCGGCGACCAGGTCGTCGCGGCGGCGCCGGTAGCGCAGGCGGGCGGCGCGGACATGGCGGTCGTAGGCGCCGGAGGTGAGGAACTCGGCGAGGGTCAGCTGTTCCAGGACGCCGGCGGACCGGCCGCCACCGTGCCGGGTGACCTCCGTGACGAGGGACGGCGGCAGGACCATCCAGGCCAGGCGTAGTCCGGGGGCAAGGGATTTGCTGGCGGTGCCGAGGTAAACGACGTGGTCGGGGTCGAGGTCCTGCAGGGCGCCGACGGACTGGCGGTCGTAGCGGAACTCGCCGTCGTAGTCGTCCTCCAGGATCAGTCCGCCGGTGCTGCGCACCCAGTCCACCACCGCGGCCCGGCGCTCGGGGAGCAGCGCCACGCCCATCGGGAACTGGTGCGCGGGGGTCAGCAGCACGGCCCGTGCGCCGGCCAGGCCGTCATCGTCATCGACGGGGGTGTTCCCGGCCCCGGCGGGGCCGAGACGTTCGACGACGGTGCCGCCGGTGTCGAACGGGAGCGGGGCGGTCCGCAGGCCTGCTCGTTCCACGATGTTCCAGTGCACGTCGAGGCCGTAGGACTCCACGGCGAGAGTGCGCAGGCCGCGGGCGTGGAGGACTCCGGCGAGCAGTTCGAGACCGTGGGCGAATCCGGCGCAGACGACGATCCGGTCGGGGTCGGCGCGCACGCCCCGGGCGCGGGAGAGGTACCCGGCGAGGGCGGTGCGCAGTTCGATGCGGCCGCGGGGGTCGCCGTAGCCGAGGGCGTCGTTCGGGGCCGAGGCAAGGGCGCGACGGGTGGCCTTGAGCCACTCGGCGCGAGGAAAGGAGGCCAGGTCGGGGGTGCCGGGGATCAGGTTGTAGGCGGGTCGGCCGGGGACGCGCGGGTACGCTGCGGTGCGCTCGGGCGGCCGGGGTACGGCCCTCCCCCACTGCCCGAAGGGCGTGGGAGGTACCCCCATGGCGACCCGGGTGCCGGAGCCCTGGCGCGCGGTGAGCCAGCCCTCGGCGACGAGGTCGGCGTAGGACTCGGCGACGGTGTTGCGGGCGATGCCCAGGTCGGCGGCGAGGGAGCGGGAGGAGGGCAGCCGGGTGCCGGGGGCGAGCCGGCCGGTGCGCACGGCCTCGCGCAGCGCCTCGGTCAGGCCGCGCCGCAGGCCGGGTCCGGAGGGTTCGAGGTGCAGGTCGATGCCCAAAGTGGCCCGGGGTTTTGCCATGGAAATGGACCATACTCCTGGGCTGCCTCGCTCGTAGGGTCGAGAACATGACCACGAACGACAACGCCCCCACGCCCGTGGAGTACGCCCCCGAGCCCACGCCCCGTCTCGACTGGGCCGCAGTCGCCCCCGACGTCTTCAAGGCGATGGTCCGGCTCGACGCGGCCGCTCAGCAGGGCCTCGATCCGAAGCTGCGCGAGCTGGTGAAGATCCGCGCCTCCCAGCTCAACCACTGCGCCTATTGCATCGACATCCACAGCAAGGACGCGCTCGCGGCCGGGGAGAGCGTGGAGCGGATCATCCAGCTCAACGCGTGGGAGGAGTCGGCGCACTTCTACACCGAGAAGGAGCTGGCGGCGCTGGAGCTGACCGAGGCGGTGACCGTCCTGACGGACGGGTTCGTGCCGGACGAGGTGTACGAGCGGGCGGCGAAGCACTTCGAGGAGGCCGAGCTGGTGCAGCTGATCGCCTCGATCACGGTGATCAACGCCTGGAACCGCTTCGGGGTGACCTGCCGTCGGGTGCCGGGTCACTACCAGCCGGGCGGACATGCATGACGGCTCGTACGACCCTGCTGGATGCCGGGGTCCGTTCCGCGATGCGGGAGCTGAGCGCCGCCGCGAAGCAGGGCCTCGGTGATCCCGCACTCGCCGAGCTGGTGCAGATCCGCGCCTCGCAGCTGAACCACTGTGCGTTCTGCCTGGACATGCATCTGACGATCGCCCGCAAGCACGGAGTGAACGAGCGGCAGCTCGATCTGCTCGCGGCCTGGGAGGAGAGCGGGGATCTCTTCAGTGACCGCGAGCGGGCCGCGCTGGCGCTGACCGAGGCGGTGACCGTGCTGACGGGCGGAACGGACCGTTTCGTCCCGGACGAGGTGTACGAGCGGGCGGCGAAGCACTTCGACGACGGTCAACTCGCCCATCTCATCGCCCTGATCAGCGTCATCAACGGCTGGAACAGGCTGATGGTGAGCCGGCGGATCCCCGCGGGGAGTGCCGAGTGGTGAGCCAGAGGTGACCCCGGCCTCCCGCAGCGCGCCACGGACGCGCTGCGGGAGATCGCGGCGGACCTGGGGAAGTCCGGGGAGCGGTCAGGGCAGCCACGCCCGCCAGGTCGACTCGTGGCTGTCCACCCACTTCCTCGCCGCTTCCTCGGGCGTCAGCTTCTGCTCGGCGATCATCAGGGAGACCTCGTTCTGGTCCTCGGTCGTCCACTTGAAGTTCTTCAGCAGGGCGGCGGCCTTGCCGCCGTCCCGGGCGAAGTCCGTGTTGAGGTACTTCTGCAGCGGCGTGTGCGGATAGGCGCAGGCGACCTTCGCCGGGTCCGCGTCGCAGCCCTCCTGGTACGCGGGGAGCTTCACCTCGGTCATGGGGACCTTCTTGAAGAGCCACTGCGGGGAGTACCAGTACGTCAGGAAGGGCTTCTTCTCCTTGGCGAACTGCTTGATCTGGGTGATCTGCGCGGCCTCCGAACCGGCGAAGACGACCTGGTAGTCCAGCTTCAGGTTCTTCACCAGCGCCTTGTCGTTGGTGACGTAGGAGGGGGAGCCGTCCATCAACTGGCCCTTGCCGCCGCTCTCCGGGGTGCGGAACTGGTCGGCGTACTTGTTGAGGTTCTTCCAGTCCGTGACGTCGGGATGCTGCTTGGCGAAGTACGTGGGGACGTACCAGCCGATGTGCCCGGTGACCCCGAGGTCGCCGCCCCGAGTGATCGTCTTCTTGTCGTCGACGTACCGCTGTTCCTGCTCGGGGTGGCCCCAGTCCTCCAGGATCGCGTCGACGCGGCCCTGGCTGAGGGCGTCCCAGGCGGGGACCTCGTCGACCTGGACGGTGTCGACGCGGTAGCCGAGTTCGTGTTCGAGCAGGTACTGGGCGACGGCGACGTTCGCCTGCGCGCCCACCCACGACTGCACGGACAGGGTCACGGTCTTGGCGCCCTGCGCGTTCGCGAAGGGCGAGGCCTGCTTGGTCATGTCGGCGGCGCCGCAGCCGGTGGTCAGTACCAGCAGGGCAAGAGCGCCCGCCGTCATCATCCGCTTGCGATGCATCTCAGGCTCCCTTCTTCGCACGGCGGCCGGTCGGCTGTGTCACCCGGTCGAGCATCAGCCCGAGGCAGACGATCGCGGCACCGGCCACCAGCCCGGTCGCCAGGTCGCCCTGCGCAAGGCCGAAGACGACGTCGTAGCCGAGCGCGCCGGCGCCGACCAGCCCGCCGATGATGACCACGGCGAGGACCAGGACCACGCCCTGGTTGACCGCCAGCAGCAACGCCGGCCGGGCGAGCGGGAGCTGGACCTGGCGCAGCTGCTGTCCGCTGGTCGCGCCGAGCGAGCGGGACGACTCCATGGCCGCGGGGTCGACCTGACGCAGGCCCTGCGCGGTGATACGGACGACGGCCGGGAGCGCGTAGACGACGGCCGCGGCGACGGCGGGGGCACGGCCCACACCGAACAGCGCGACGACCGGGATCAGGTACACGAACTGCGGCATCGTCTGGAACACGTCCAGGACGGGCCTCAGCAGCCGCTCGAAGCGGTCGCTGCGGGCCGCCGCGATGCCGGTCGCGATGCCCAGGACGAGGGTGACGGCGACCGCCGCCAGCACCTGGGAGAGCGTGTCCAGCGCCGGCTCCCACACGCCGAGCACGCCGATCGCGGCCATGGCGAGGACGGCGGTGAGCGCGGTGCGCCAGGTGCCGATCAGCCAGGCGAGGGCGGCCACGACGAGCAGCACCGACCACCAGGGCAGCCACTGCAGACCGTCGCGCACCGGGTCCAGGACCCAGGTGGTGAAGTGGCCCGCCCAGTCGGCGGTGCCGCCGACGACCGGCACGCCCGAGTACAGGTGGGCGGTCATCCAGTCGACGGCCCGGTTCACCGGCTCGGCGATGTTCAGGGTCCAGGAGTCGGGCCAGTCGGTACGACCGAGCAGGCGGCCGGCGACCGCCACAGCCAGGGCAGCGCCCAGGGCGTACGGCCATCCCGCGCGGGGGTGTTCCGTGCCGCCGTTCCCGGCCGCCGCCGTCACGCGGTCCAGGACGACCGCGAGGAGCACGATCGGGATGCCCGCGGCCAGCGCCGCGCCCACGTCCACCGAGGCCAGTGCCTGGTAGACGCGGTCGCCGAGGCCGCCCGCGCCGATCACCGAGGCGATGACGGCCATGGACAGCGCCATCATGATCGTCTGGTTGAGGCCGAGCAGGAGTTCCTTGCGGGCCAGCGGGACACGGGCGGTCAACAGGCGTTGGCGGGCGGTGGCGCCCAGCGACTCGACCGCCTCCAGGACACCCCTGTCGGCGCCGCGCAGGCCGAGGGCGGTGAGACGGGCCATGGGCGGGGCGGCGTAGACGACGGTGGCGAGGACGGCGGCCGGGACGCCGATGCCGAAGACGAGCACGACGGGCAGCAGGTACGCGAACGCCGGGAGCACCTGCATGGTGTCCAGGACCGGGCGCAGCGCTCGGTCCATACGGTCGGACAGTCCCGCCGCGAGGCCGAGCAGGGCGCCGACCACGACCGACGCGAGCACCGCGACCACCATCAGGGCCAGCGTCTGCATCGTCGGCACCCACATGCCGAGCAGTCCGCAGGCGAGGAAGGCTGCCGCCGTGCCGAGCGCGAGCTTCACGCCGGCGACCCGCCAGGCGACGAGGGCTCCCAGTGCTGTCACGCCTGCCCAGCCGATGGTCAGGAGGGTGAGGTAGACGGCGCGTACGGAGAGGACGACCGCGTTGCTGATGTGGCCGAAGAAGTAGAGGAACAGGGGGTGGCTGTCGCGGTTGTCGATGATCCAGTCGCTGACGTCGGTGAGCGGCTGGGTGAGGTCGACGGTGAGGGCGTCGGGCCAACTGCCGCTTGTCCAACGCGCGTTGGCCAACGGCACAAGGATCGCCGCGGCGAGGGCCAGCAGGAGGAGCTTGCGTGCAGCGGGGTGTTTGAGGGCGCCGGGGAGCGTGCGAGAGGGCGTTGCGGTGAGCGTGGCCATCAGACCGGCTCCTTGTTGGTGCCGGCGGGGCTGGTCGCTTGCCCGCGTTGGCGGGGTGCCGCTGCGCCCACCCGTGCCGCCCCAGCGGCACGACTGCCCGCAGCTACGGCGGCATCGGAGCCCGCAGCTACGGCGGCGGCCACGTCAGCTGCGGCGGCTACGCCGGCCACCACGTCCAGCAGGCCCGTGTGATCCACGATGCCGACGCAGCGGCCGTTGTCCATCACGCGGACCGGGCCGCCGGTGCGGGCGACTGCTTCGATCGCCTCCGACACCGTCGCCCCCGGCGCCACCGCCGGGCCACTGTCCGCTTCGTCCGCCGATGCGGGCCGCATGGCGGTACGGACCGTCATGACCTGCTCACGGGGCACGTCCCGGACGAACTCGCGGACGTAGTCGTCGGCCGGGGAGCCGACGATCTCCTCCGGGGTGCCGAGCTGGACGATGCGGCCGTCGCGCATCAGGGCGATGCGGTCACCGAGTTTGAGGGCCTCGCTCAGGTCGTGGGTGATGAAGACCATCGTGCGGCCCTCTTCGCGGTGCAGCCGGACGACCTCCTCCTGCATGTCCCGCCGGATGAGGGGGTCCAGTGCGCTGAACGGCTCGTCGAACAGGAGCACCTCGGGGTCGACGGCCAGCGCACGGGCCAGCCCGACCCGCTGCTGCTGGCCGCCCGACAGCTGGCCGGGCCTGCGCTGCTCCATGCCTTCCAGGCCGACCTTGGCGACGACCTCGGCGGCCTTGGCGCGCCGCTCCGCCCTGCCCACACCCTGGATCTCCAGGCCGTAGGCCACGTTGTCGAGGACCGTGCGGTGCGGGAGCAGGCCGAAGTGCTGGAAGACCATCGCGGCGCGGTGCCGGCGCAGTTCGCGCAGCCGGGCCTTGTCCATGGCGCGGACGTCCTCGCCGTCGATGGCGATGGTGCCGGCCGTCGGTTCGATGAGCCGGGTCAGACAGCGCACCAGCGTGGACTTGCCGGAGCCGGACAGCCCCATCACGACGAAGACCTCACCCTTGCGCACGTCGAAGGAGACGTCCCGGACAGCGGCCGTGCAGCCGGTGCGGGCGCGCAGTTCGGCGGGGGTGAGGGCGGTCAGCTCGGGGTCGGCCGGGACACGGTCGGCCTTCGGGCCAAAGACCTTCCACAGGCCGTCCACCGAGAACACGGACGTACTCATCACGCACCACCCCCGATCAGGTCCACGGCCCGCTCACCGACCATCAGCACCCCGATCATCGGGTTCACGGCGGTCATGGTCGGGAAGACGGAGGCGTCGGCGATCCGGATGCCGTCCAGGCCGCGGATCCTCAACTTCGGATCGACCACGGCGAGTTCGTCGTCTGCGGCGCCCATGCGACAGGTGCCCGCCGGGTGGTACACGGTGTGCGCGACCTTGCGGGCGTACTCGCTGAGCTCCTCGTCGCTGGTGATCTCCGGGCCGGGGCAGACCTCCCGCTTGAGCCAGTGCGCGAGCGGCTCGGACTTCGCGATCTCGCGGGCGATACGGATGCCGTCGACGAGGGTGCGGCCGTCGTAGTCGTCCTCGTCGGTGAAGTAGCGGAAGTCGAGGGCGGGCTTCTCGGCAGGGTCCGCACTCTTCAGGTACAGCCGTCCCCGGCTCTTGGGCTTCGGGATGTTCGGGGTCATCGAGACACCGTGCGCGGGGCGTTCGTAGCCGAGCCGCTCCGGGTTGTCCGTGAACGGGATCTGGTAGAAGTGGAACATCAGGTCCGGGCCCGCGTGTTCGGGGTCGCGGCGGACGAACAGGCCGGCGTCGGAGTCCATCGCGGAGTTCTCCGGGATGGGGCCGTGGGTCTCCCAGACGATCACCGACTCGGGGTGGTCGAGCAGGTTCTCGCCGACGCCGGGCAGGTCGTGCGCCACGGGTATGCCGAGCGCCTCCAGGTCGGCCTTCGGGCCGATGCCCGAGTGCAGCAGCAGCCGCGGGGAGTCGACTGCGCCGGCGCACAGGACGACCTCGTTGCGGGCCCGTACGAGGATCTCCTCGCCGTCCTTCGTGCGGACGTGGACGCCTTCGGCGCGGGTGCCGTTCAGCTCCAGCCGGTACGCCCAGGTCTCCAGGAGGATCGTCAGGTTGGGCCGCTCGTCCATGACCGGGTGCAGATACGCCACCGAGGCCGACGACCGCTTGTTGTTCTCGGGGTGGTAGGCGAGGTCGAAGAAGCCGACGCCCTCGGTGAACGGCTTCTTGTTGAAGCCCTCGACGCGCGGCACACCGAGCGCGGACTGGGCGGCGTCGACGAAGTCGCGGGCGATGGCGTTCCGGTCCTTCTCGTCGACCGGGACGATGTTGTTCAGCAGGCGGGCGAAGTACGCCTCCATCGGGACGGCGCCCCAGCCCTTGGCGCCGGCGTTCTCCCACTCGTCCCAGTCGGACGGCAGCGGCTTGAAGGCGATCAGGGTGTTGTGGGAGGAGCAGCCGCCGAGGACGCGGGCGCGGCTGTGCCGGATGTGGGAGTTGCCGCGCGGCTGCTCGGTGGTCGGGTAGTCGTAGTCCAGCTCGCCGCCGAGCAGGCCCATCCAGCGGCGCAGGGTGAGGACGTCGTCGCGGCCTATGTCACTGGGGCCGCCCTCGATGACGGCGACGGTGACGTCGGGGTTCTCGGTCAGCCGGGAGGCGATGACGGAGCCTGCCGTGCCGCCGCCGATGACGACGTAGTCGTAGACGTGGGTGTTCTCGGACATGGGGTGGTACTCCAGTGGGGGGTTCGAAGAAGGGGGGCGGGCTCAGCCCGCGAACCAGCGCACCGGCTTGGGCGCGAGGTTCTGGTAGATGTGCTTGGCCTCGCGGTACTCGGCGAGTCCGGCCGGGCCGAGTTCGCGGCCGACGCCGCTCTTGCCGAAGCCGCCCCACTCCGCCTGCGGGAGGTAGGGGTGGAAGTCGTTGATCCAGACGGTGCCGTGCCGCAGCCGGCCCGCGACCCGGCGGGCCCGTCCGGCGTCGGCGGTCCAGACGGCGCCGGCCAGCCCGTACTCGGTGTCGTTGGCGAGCGCGACGGCCTCGTCCTCCGTGCGGAAGGTCTCCACCGTCAGGACCGGCCCGAAGACCTCTTCCCGTACGACCCTCATGTCGCGGTGGCACTGGTCGAGCACCGTCGGTTCGTAGAACCAGCCGGTCGCGGGCCGCTCCGGGGCCGGGTCGGGGCGCTTGCCGCCGCAGCGCAGCACCGCGCCCTCGGCCAGCGCGGAGGCGACGTGGTCCTCGGTCTTCGCGCGCTGCTGCTCGGAGACGAGCGGGCCGCACTCGACGCCCGGCTCGGTGCCGCGGCCCAGGCGGATCTTCGCGGCGCGGCGGGCGAGTTCGGCGACGAACCGCTCCCTGACGCTCTCCTCGATGATGAGCCGAGCGCCCGCCGAGCAGACCTGGCCGCTGTGGATGAAGGCCGCGTTGAGGGCCTGGTCGACGGCGGTGTCGAAGTCCGCCTCGGTGGCGCAGGCGTCGGCGAAGACGACGTTGGGGTTCTTGCCGCCGAGTTCGAGGGCGACCTTCTTGACGGTCGGTGCGGCGGCCGCGGCCACCTTGGTGCCGCTGACCAGGCCGCCGGTGAAGGAGACCAGGTCGACGTCGGGATGCTCGGCGAGGCGGGCGCCGACGGTGTGGCCGGGGCCCGTGACGATGCCCGCAACCCCGGCCGGCAGGCCTGCCTCGGCCAGCAGCTCGATCAGCGCGATGGTGGTCATCGGGGTGATCTCGCTCGGCTTGATCACAAAGGTGTTGCCGGCCGCGAGCGCGGGGGCGATCTTCCAGCTGGCCTGGAGGAGGGGGTAGTTCCAGGGCGTGATCAGCGCGCAGACGCCGACCGGCTCGTGCACGACCACGCTGTGGATGTCGGGCGAGCCCGCGTCGACCACCCGTCCCGGGGCCTCCGCGGCCACCAGGTCGGCGAAGTAGCGGAAGGCGTCGGCGACGCAGTCGATGTCGACGCGGCCCTCTTCGAGGGTCTTGCCGGCGTCCCGGCTTTCCAGCAGGCCGAGCCGCTCCCGGTCGCGGACCAGGAGGTCGGCGACGCGGCGCAGCAGGGCGGCGCGCTCGGCGACGGGGGTGCGCGGCCACTCTCCCTGGCCTCCGTCGAAGGCGCGGTGGGCGGCCGCGACGGCCAGATCCGTGTCCTTCTCGTCACCCTCGGCGACCACGGCGAACGGCCGGGCGTCCGCGGGGTCGAGGATCTCGCGCGTGGCACCGGAGACGGCGTGCCGCCACTCCCCTGCGATGTGGAGGGTGCCGCGCCCCCGGAGTTCCTGATCCTTGGGGTGTTCCGCTCTGTCCGCCATGCCTGGTGTTGCCTTCCGTTCCTGTTCAGGACCGGGACCACCTGCCCCGGGTCTGCAGGGGCATGCGAAATCGGCGACCAAAAGTGGGCCGTGTCACTGAACATCCGGACAAACAGGGTGAAACCAATTCCCGGATCGGGCCCTCGACGGGGGGACGTCCGGTCACCTGCGGCGGGCTGCGACGGCTGGAACGAGAAGCGGCTGACGCAGCCCCCTACCGGCTGACCGGCGCGTCGAACGGCCTGCTCGGCGACCGCGACAGCCCGTTCCAGACCGGGGCGTTCCTCGGGGCTCGCCCCGGCGAGGGCCTGCCGCAGGCTCGCGACGGCGACGTCGGCGTCGCGCGCGAAGAGGATGGAGCGCGCCGGGGGCCTGTCTCGTCCGAACATGCGGCCGTCCTCGCGCTCAACCCGCCGCGCAGGCCACCGGGTTGAGCTGCTTCTGAGATCCCGCCCGCGCCCGGCTGCTCAATACATCGGGTCGGTAACCGAGTTGACCACACCTGCTCGTGTCATGGTCCCGGCTCGGCCACAATGTTCCGGTGTCCACCTCCGCAGAGTTGCAGTTCGAAGACGGTACGCCGGTCAGATTCCTGCTCGCCCCCGCCGCGCAGACCCCTCCCGAGCCGGGCGGGGAGCTCCCCGAGGGCATGGGGCGCGCCGTGCCCGTGGCCACCGGCGGCAGGGCCGTCGCCTCGCTGGCCGCCGACACGCTGCGCCGGGCGCTCCGGCCGCTCGGACCGCTGCTGCAAGAGGTCCACGACGCGGTCTCGGCCGCGCCCCGGCCGCCGTCCGAGCTGAGCGTGACCTTCGGGGTCCAGGTCGGGCAGGACCTCAAGCTGGGCATCGTCGGGGGCAACGGGCAGGCCCACCTCACCGTCACCGCCACCTGGAACCCCACGGAGGCCGCCGCCCCCGCCCCGGCTCCGGACACGGAGTGAGCGTGGGGTGGTTCAGAGCCCCCTCGCCCGCGTTCCACGATCCGGCCCGGTACGCGGTGTCCATCGGCGGCCCGGACGGCGCTTGTTCGGGGGCGGGTCTCTTCCTCGCCACGGACACCGTGCTGACCTGCGCCCACGTCGTCAACGACGCCCTCGGCCGACACCCGTTCGAGGTGCGGACACCGGGCCCCGGCGAGCTGTACGTCGTCATCCGGACGCCGCACGGCGCGTCCGAGCGCTGCCCCGCGCGCGTGGCCCACTGGATCCCGCCTCGTGCCAGGAACGGCGGCCCGGTGGACCACCACGCCGACGAATGGCTCGGCGACCTCGCCGTGCTGCGGGTCGACGCACCGCCGGGCACCACCCCGGCGCCGCCCCACCGCATCGCGCTGCGGGCCGGGCAGGAGGTGCGCGCCTGGCACGCCAGCGGCCATGACGCCACCTTCGCCGACCTGAAGGTCAAGACCGACGACGGGCCGATCGCCTACCTCGACGGGGAGGCCACCGGCATGGCCGTCGGCCCCGGCTACAGCGGCGGCCCGCTGTGGAGCCTGCACGAGAAGGCGGTCGTCGGGCTGGTCGCCGCCCACTTCATGCCGCCCCGCGACCCCACGACCGGGCTGCCGCACCCGCCCAGCCCGCAGCATCTGATCCGCCGCAGCTGGGGCATTCCCTGGCAGCGCATCGAGGCCGAGCTGCGCGCCGCGGGCGTCCTCGACCCGGCCGAGCCTGCGCCGCCCGGCCCCGACGACCCGGCGTTCGCCCTGCTCACGGAGGCGATCAACGCCGCGCTGCCCACCGGCTCCGAGCTCGGCAACGTGGCCAAGCGGCTGGCCGGGGCGTGCGGCGTCGGGCACGGCGGTGACGTGACGCCGCCCGCGGTCGAGGAGTTCGCTGCATTCCTCCTGAAGCACCCGCGTGCGTTACCCGTCCTGACCGGTCTGCTGCGGCGCGACCACCCCGAATCGGCCGACCGCATCCTGGTCGCCGGGCGCCTCTCGCGCGTACCGCGGCTGCTCTCCTCACAGGAGTACCAGCGGCTGCACGGGCTGCTGCGCGGCCTGGACCCCGGTGTGCTCGGGCGATTCGCCGAGGCGGTGCGCGCCGCGCTGCCCCTCGCTGCCGCGTTCCCCGGCGGTGAGACGCTCGACACGCTGATCGACCACCTGGAGACCCTGCCCGGCGACGGACGCTCCGAGGACGGCGAACCCCGGGTCCCGGCGCTGCTGCGCGTGCTGGAGTACGTAGGCGCGCTCTGCCCGCAGGACCAGCGCGCCAGAGTGCGCCTGTGGTCGGACGGGGTCGCGGCCCGGCTCGGCATCCCCCGCTCCGCGCTCGCCGAGCGGCGCGCAGACGGCCTGGAGTGGGCACGCGCGGTCCGCAACCGGTCGCGCGTACGGGTGCTGGTGCAGGTGACCGGGGCGGAGCCGGGCCGGCATCGGCTGCGGATCTGGTGCGACGAGGGGACCGGCCCCCGCCAGGTGTCGACCGACACGTCCGCGTCGTACTCGGCGCAGGAGGCCGCCCGCGAGCTGCTCCAGGTCCTGGAGTCGCTCTCCCCGGCCGCGGTGGACGACGAACGACCGCTCGTGGAGGTCCTCGTGGACCGGTCGAGCCTCAACCTGCCGGTCGACGAATGGGAGGCCCAGGCCCCCGACCAGATCGTCCCCGGCGTCCTCGGAGTCGAGTTCCCGCTGGTCGTGCACTGCCCCGAACTGCTGCGCCGGCACGAGCGTTTCCGGCACGACTGGCAGCGCCGTTGGCGCCTGCTCGACTCCGGAGCAACCCTCGTCGTCTCGGACGCGTCCATTGACCCGAACAGGATCTACTACGAGCTGATGGACCGTCTCGACACGGTCCGCGTCTCCGTCGATGCGCCCGGGGACCTCAGGGACCGGATCGTGCAGATCTGTCTCGCCGTGGGCATACCGGTGGTGGTGTGGGACCGCGCCCGGGACAAGGACTCGCACGTCGTCGAACGCCTGGCCGAGGTCGCCACGCGGGAACTGCCCGACGGGGTGCGCTCCTACCGCGCCAACACCATGCTCCACCCGCAGGAGTACCCCGGGCGTCCCGTCCTCGCCTGGGCCGACGCCGACCGCACCGTGCCCCGACTGCACCTGACCGAACCCCAGGAGAGCGCATGACCCCCGCTGCCGAGGCCGACTGGCGCCTCTTCCGCGGCGACGGCGTGCCCCGTGCCGTCGCCCTCCCGCCGGCCCCGCCGTGGCGCCGCTTCGCTCCGGTCGAGGGCGGGCGGCCGGAGTTGCCGTATCTGATCGAGCGCAAGCACGCGGACGTCGTCAACGCCGCGCTGCATCTGCGCCGCCCGCTGCTGGTCACCGGCCCCGCCGGCACCGGAAAGTCCTCGCTCGCGCGGGCCGTCGCACACGAGCTGAGCCTGGGCACGCTGCTGCGCTGGCCGGTCAACAGCCGTTCCACCGTGCGGGAGGCCCTCTACCAGTACGACGCGATCGGCCGGCTGCGCGAGACCACGCTCAGCCGCGACCGGGGCGAAACCGAGCCGTCCATCGGCACGTTCATCCGGCTCGGCCCGCTCGGCACCGCCCTGGTGCCGGGCCCCACCCCGCGTGCGCTGCTCATCGACGAGATGGACAAGGGCGACGTGGACCTGCCGAACGATCTGCTGACCGTCTTCGAGGAGGGGGTCTTCGAGATCCCCGAGCTGACCCGGCTTCCCGAGGACGTCATCGAGGTGGAGGTGCAGACCGCCGACCACCGGGGCACGGTCCGGGTGCGGCAGGGCCGGATCCAGTGCGACGAGTTCCCCGTCGTCGTCATCACCAGCAACGGCGAGCGCGACTTCCCGCCCGCCTTCCTGCGCCGCTGCATCCGCCTCGACCTGCCCGTGCCCGACGAGGAACGGCTGCGTGCGATCGTCGCCGCGCACCTCGGGGAGGAGGCGCTGCGGGAGGCCGACGACCTGCTGGAGGCGTTCCTGCGCCGCCGCGCGCCGGGCGAGCTGGCCACCGACCAGTTGCTCAACGCCGTCTTCCTGCGGGCCGGCGGGGTCGACCTCAGGGCGGAGGGCCTGCTCGACGCCGTACTGCACCAGCTCACCGGGGCGTTGTGACATGGCCGGGGGAAAGCCTCTCGCCGAGGAGTCGCGGGCGCGCCGGGCCGGCCGCGACGCCGACCGGCACGTGCCAGGGGCGTTGTGACCATGGCCGGTGGAGAGCGGCTCGCCGAGGCGCTGCGCGTCCTGCGGGCGTGCGGCCACGACCTGGACGCCGACCAGGTCCTCGACGTGCTCTGGCTCGCCCGCCGGCTGCCCACGGGCGAGGTCGCCCCGCTGAGCCGGGACCTGGCGACCGCGCGGCCGGCCCCGTCCGAGGCGCCCACCGCCGAACCGGACGCCGAGGCGCCTCAGGAGCCCGCACCGCGGCCCGAGGGCGATGACCTGCCCGACCTCACCGCGCCCTCCCTGTACGCGGCGGCCCGCCACACGCCGCCCCGGATCCCCGCCCCCGAGTTGCGGCGGACCGCTCCTCAGCCGCGGTCGGCGATGCCGGTGCGCGTGCCCGAGAGCAAGGCGCTGGGCAGCGAGCTGGAACTCGGCCGTGCCCTGCGGCCGTTGCGCCGCCGGCACGCCAGCCGGCACCGCCGTGAGATAGACGAGGAGCGCACGGCTGCGGAGCTCGCCGAGACCCGGCTGCCCGACGTGGTGCAGCGGCCGGTGCAGGAGCGCTGGCTGCATCTCGTGCTCCTCGTCGACGACGGCCTGTCGATGCTGCTGTGGCATCGGCTCGGCGCCGAACTGCGCGCCCTGCTGGAGCGTCTCGGCGCCTTCGCGACCACCCGCGTCCTCGGCCTGGACACCCGCAGCGCGGGCGAACCCCGGCTGCACGCCCGGCCGTTCGAGCAGGGCAGCACGCCCCTGCCGACGACCACCGTCAACGATCCGACGGGCCGCACCCTCGTCCTCGTCGTCAGCGACGGCATGGGCGCGGCCTGGCGGCATCGCGCACTGTACGAGCTGCTGCACACCTGGGCGGCCCGCGGGCCCGTCGCACTGCTGCACACTCTGCCGCCCGACATGTGGGAGGCGTCCGGCATCCGCGCCGAGCGCTGGCAGGCCACGACCCGGCACATCGGTGGCGCCAACACCTCCTGGCACATCACCGACCCGGTACTGCCCGCCGACCTCGCCCGCTTCGACGGCGTACCGGTGCCTGTCCTGGAGCCCACCGCCCGGGCACTCGGCGACTGGGCGCGGCTGCTCGCCTCGCCGGGCACGACGCTGGAGCTGCCGCTGCTGTCCCGGCCCAGCCCGTACGCCGCCGTCACCGCCGCCGGTGATCTGCACAGCGCGCAGCACTTCCGGGACGCGGCCACCCCGGAGGCGTACCGGCTGGCCGCCCATCTCGCCGCCGTGTCGCCGCTGTCGGTGCCGGTGATGCGGCTGGTGCAGACGGCGGTGCCGTGGCCGGCGCGGACCTCGCATCTCGCGGAGGTGTTCCTGGGCGGTCTGGTCCGGCCGCATCCGGCGCCGGTGCCGGGCCCGCTGCCCGCCAAGCACCTCGTTTTCGACTTCAGCGAGGACGCCAAGGCGGTGCTGCTCGACGCCGTACCGCAGGCCGAACTCATCAGCACCAGCCGCAGCATCGGTCGCCGCCTGGAGCAACTGGCGGGCAACTCTCCCGACTTCCCCGCCTGGCTCGCCCACCCGGACGGCTCGGCCGAACTGCCCGTCTCCCACCGGCCGTTCACCCACATCGAGCGGCGGCTGCTGACCCGGCTCGGCGTATCGGCCGGACGGCGGTCCGACGGACCGAGCCGGTACGAGCCGGAGCAGTCGGCCGCTGCCGACGACGACTGGGCTCCGCTCACCGACACCGACCCCCGCCGCCTCGGCCCGTACGAGCTGCGGGGGCGGCGGCGCGGCCGTCGGACCGTGGTGTACCGGGGCATCGACGAGCGCGGCCAGTGGGTGGTGCTGCGTATCCCGCGGCCCGATCTGCCCACCGTCAATGCCCGGTTGCTCGAGGTCGAGGCCGAGGTGCTCACCCGGCTGCACGGACGGTACGCGCCCACCCTGCTCGGCACCGAACTCGACGACAGCCCGCCCTGGCTGGCCATGACCCCGGTCGCCGACGCCGACGCGCCCGCCAAGCAGCCACCGCGCCTTGCGGACCTGGTGGCCCGGTCGGTCACGGACGGCACCGCGCCCTTCGACGTGCTCGCCGGGCTGCTCGTCTCCTGGCATCTGGCGAGCGCCCTCAACGTGTGTCATCTCAACGGGGTCGTGCCCACGGACCTCAGCGCCGACAGCGTGTTCGTGCTGCGCCGTTCGGTGGTGCTCGGTGATCTGTCGGACTGTGCGGTCGACGGGCGGTTCGCGGGCACGGGCCCGGTGCCCACGGCAGCGGACAACGTGCGTGCGCTGGGCGAGCTGCTGCAGCTGATCAGCAGCAAGGCCGGCGTGTACCTGCCGGCCCTGCCCGAGGGCATGCACCTGTGGCAGGGCGACACCTGGGGGCGGCTGCGCAAGCTCGTCCTGCGCTGTCTCGACGCCGATCCGGCCGAACGCCCGGCGGCGGGCGAGGTCGCGGACGTCCTCGCCCGCTACATCGACCTGCAGCGGGCGGCGCGGGACATCCCGCAGCCGAGCGAATCGGCCCCGTTCCGCCCCTCGGCGCGGGTGCCGCTGAACCCGCCGCCCGGCACCGGGCCCGCGACCGAACTCCCGTTGCGGCTGCCCCGCTTCGGCGCCGCGCGCCGGGACAGCGAGGCGCGGCTGGAGCGGCTGCGCGCACCGCTGCGCCGGGGCATACGGCTGACCGTGCTCGGCGCACACGCCGGCTGCGGGGGCGCCACCACGACGGTCGTCCTCGGCTCACTGCTCGCCGCGGTCCGCGGCGAGCCCGTCCTCGCCCTCGACGGGGCACCGACGTCCGGGGCGCTGCACAGCTTCCTGACGAACCCTGCCCCGGGCACGGTGCATGACCTCGCGCTGCTGCCCGCCGGTGCCTCGTACGAGGACATCCGCCGCCGCACCACGCGCCTCGACTCGGGTCTGGAGGTGGCTGCGCACCGCGGAGGCGTGTCCGGGCCCAATCCCGCACACGCACAGGAGTACACGCGGGTGCTGGGGCAGGTGGATCCCTACTACTCGTTCGTGCTCACCGACTGGGCCGGGGCGGTGCCGGACCGTCCTGCGGACGTGGTGCTGGGTCAGACGGACCGGCTGATCCTGTGCTGCGGCGCCTCGCCGTGGGGTGTCCGACGCGCGGTGGAGACACTGGACGAGTTGCGCGACTCCCGGCACGGTGCCCTCACGGACGACGTGATCGTGGTCGTCACCGACGTGGAGGGCGGGCGCCGCGGGTCCCCCGACGTCGCCGAGCGCCTGCGTGTCGGCGACGGCCAGGTGGTCCGTATCCCGTACGACCCACCGCTGCGGTACAACGGCTTCCAGGGCCTCGGCCGGCTCCGTCCGGCGACCACGCGCGCGTTCCTTCAGCTGGCGGATCTCGTCGTCGGGAACGGAAAGCGATGATCCCCGGGCCGCGCACGGCGGCCCGGGGATCACGGCAGAAGTCCGGCTCAGATGAGGCCGAGGGAGCGGACCGCCTCGCGCTCCTCCTCGAGCTCCTTGACGGAGGCGTCGATACGGGCACGGGAGAAGTCGTTGATCTCCAGGCCCTGGACGATCTCGTACCTGCCGTCCTTCGTGGTGACCGGGAAGGAGGAGATCAGGCCCTCCGGGACGCCGTAGGAGCCGTCGGACGGGATGCCCATGGAGACCCAGTCGCCCTCCGGGGTGCCGTTGACCCAGGAGTAGACGTGGTCGATGGCGGCGTTGGCGGCGGAGGCCGCGGAGGACGCGCCGCGGGCCTCGATGATCGCGGCGCCGCGCTTGGCCACGGTCGGGATGAAGTCCTCGGCGAGCCACTTCTCGTCGTTCACGACCTCGGCGGCGTTCTTGCCGGCGACCGTGGCGTGGAAGATGTCGGGGTACTGCGTGGCGGAGTGGTTGCCCCAGATCGTCAGCTTCCTGATCTCGGAGACCGGGGTGCCCGTCTTCTTCGACAGCTGGGTCAGCGCGCGGTTGTGGTCGAGGCGGGTCATCGCGGTGAAGCGCTCCGCCGGTACGTCCGGGGCGGCGGCCTGCGCGATCAGCGCGTTGGTGTTGGCCGGGTTGCCGACGACCAGGACCTTGATGTCGTCCGCGGCGTGCGCGTTGATGGCCTGGCCCTGCGGCTTGAAGATGCCGCCGTTGGCCTCCAGCAGGTCACCGCGCTCCATGCCCTTGGTGCGTGGGCGGGCGCCCACCAGGAGGGCGACGTTGGCGCCGTCGAAGGCGACGTTCGGGTCGTCGCTGATGTCGATGCCCTGGAGCAGCGGAAACGCGCAGTCGTCCAGCTCCATCGCGGTGCCCTCGGCGGCCTTCAGCGCCGGGGTGATCTCCAGGAGGCGAAGCCTGACCGGCACGTCCGCGCCGAGCAGCTGGCCGGAGGCGATGCGGAAGAGCAGGGCGTAACCGATCTGGCCGGCCGCGCCGGTGACGGTGACGTTCACGGGAGTGCGGGTCATGGCGTTCTCCGTATGACAGCTGGCGGTGGGGCGTCCCTGCCCCGGCTATTTTGATCGATCTCTTGGCGTCAAGAGAGATCCAGCGTCAGGCTATCGCGCATCCGGGATCCCGGACGTCCGGGTCGGTGTGGCCCAGCCCACAGCACCACGAAAGGCGGCGGCCGCCCGTCCGGGAGAGGAGAGACGGGACGGCCGCCGAGTGGGGGTACCGTTGCCGGACTCCCGTGGGGGTACGGTTCGCGTGCCCAGGAATACGGCGGCCATTCCTCTGTCCCCCGGCCAATTTCCACCGGACGGGCTCGACTCGCTGACCTGCGTCAGTCCGTGCACCCCTCCTGTCCCGACGCCAGCGTCGCGCACGCCGTCGCCTCGCCCGCGTCCCGCACCGCCACCATCGGCGTGTACGCGATGGCGTCGCCGGCGACCGTGATGGAGCCGCTCTGCTTGGCGTCGCCCGCGGTCACCTGGACCTCGTCACCCTGCGCCGCCTGGGTGATGCGCCCCCAGGCCGCCCCGCAGGTCTTGCTGTAGCGGACCTCGACGACGGTCGTGCCCACGGTCGCCGTCTTGGCGGTGGTCACCAGGTCCCCGCTGCACCCCATGCTCTCCGCGTCCTTGCCGGTGCAGCTGTCGCCGCTGCACTTCACGCCCGGCGGCAGGTTGGCGTCGGCGGTGACGGAGGGCGACGGGGAGGGCGACGCGTCGTTGTTCTTGTCGCCGTCGCCGCCGTTGGTGAGGTAGAACGCGGCGGCGGCCACGACGACCACGCCGACGGCTCCCGCGAGGAACATCGTCAGCCGGCGCCTGCCCGACGACCTGCCGGAGGCCGGGCGACCACCGGACGGGGGGCGGCCGGAGTGGCCGGGGTGGCCGGCGGGCGTCGCCGACGGTGCGGCGCCGGTCCCGAATCCGGCACCGGCGCTGGTTCCCGCTCCGGCCCCATTCTCGTTTCCGGCCCCGGCTCCGGCGCTACGACCGGCACCGGAGCCCGCTCCGGTGCGCGCACCCGCTCCGCGGCCACCGGTCTGCGAGGGTCCCGCGTATCCCGCGAGCCCCCACGAGTTGCCGCCCGAGGAAGCCCCCGGGCCGGCCGCCCGTGCGGTGCCCTCGCGTGCGTCCGCGTCGGACGGCGTGGGCTGCTGCGGCACCGTCGGGGACACGCCCGCCGGTCCCGCGATGCCGGGGGTCGCCGTCGCGCTGCCGCCCCGGCGGGCCGACTTGCCGCCCTTGGCGTTCGCGGGGGGCGCCCCGAACTCGCCCAGTGCCGCACGGGCCTGGGAGATCCGTATCGCCTCCATGGTCATGTCGTGGCGCATCTCCGAACGGCTCCAGGCGCGCTCGGCGAGCTCCCACATCGTCGTCAGGTGGATGGGATTGGTGCCGGTGACCTCGGCCAGGGCGACGATCGCACCCTTGGGCGCGAGCAGCCGGCCGTTGAGATAACGCTCCCAGGACGTCTTGCTGTAGCCCGTGCGGTCGGCCACCGCCGCGACGCTCAGGCCGCTGCGGTCCACGAGCCGCCGCAACTGGCTCGTGAACTCCCTGACCTGCGGATCGAGTTCGTCCGGCAAGGCCCTCCAACGAGGCATTGCTTCCCCCTCTTCCCCCCGGTTCGTGCTGGTTCTTCCCCCGCGCGTGCTGCCCTCTGCCGAGTCCCCGTTCTGGCTACCCACAGGGATGCGCCCGGTCAGGATCTCAGTTCCCGGGGTGGGGGCGCACGGGGGCGTTGGCGCCGCGGGCATGCACCGTTGCACGCCCACTGGCCCGCGGTCCAGCTCGGGACGTCCCGGACCGTCCCGATTGGGCAGATTAGCCCCGCTGTGCAGCGTCTTGGTCCCGGATCCCGGAACTGTCAATACATCGACACAACGGACACACACCGGTGACCTCGGGCGCCCCATCGGTGCCGCTCCCACCCAGACGCCACCGCGCCGAGGACGCCGAGGACTGTGGCAGGGCGCGGACACGGTAGCGGAACGGTCACCTCCGAGCCACAGCGTACGGACAGCTGTTGAACAGCCCGTTCGCCGTGCGGGAGTTTGAGTGCGGTGGCGGCCCGTCCTTGCTCGGGGGAGGGGACGGGTCGCCGCCGTGCGGTTAACTGCTGACCGTGAAGTGCAGCGTGTCCTTCAGGAACGGGATCTCCAGCCAGGGTTTCGGCTGGACCATCATCGCGAGCAGGACGATGGCCGAGCCCAGCACGCCGTAGGTGAGGATGTCGGTGAAGCGGGAGCGGACCGCGAGCATGCCGACGTCCGGCAGCATCCAGCGCAGCACCGCGCCGCCCAGCAGGGCGACGCCGACCAGCAGCGTCCCGATCCGGAAGGCGTCCAGGGCGGTCAGCAGCAGGCCGAGGCCGACCAGCGCGAGCACCAGCAGGACCGGCCACTGGCGGGCCGGTGCCGGGGCGGCGCCGGAGGCCGCCCTGCCGCCGCCCTCGGGACGCGCGGTGTCCCGCGTGAACAGCGGGAAGCGGCGGGTGACGCGGCGCGGTATGCCCTCGGCATCGGGCGCGCTGACCGCGTCCCGCACCTCGATGTCGTCCTCCGGGCGCTCAGTCGACACTGCGCTCCGCCGCCTCGACCACGTTGACCAGCAGCTGGGCCCGGGTCATCGGGCCGACGCCGCCAGGATTCGGGGAGATCCAGCCGGCCACCTCGGCCACGCCCGGGTGGACATCGCCCACGATCTTGCCCTCGGCGCTGCGCGAGACACCGACGTCGAGGACGGCCGCGCCCGGCTTGACGTCCTCAGGACGGATGAGGTGGGCGGAGCCTGCGGCGGCGATGATGATGTCCGCACGCTTCAGGTGCGAAGACAGATCACGCGTGCCCGTGTGGCACTGGGTCACCGTCGCGTTCTCGCTGCGCCGGGTGAGCAGCAGCGGCATCGGACGGCCGATGGTCACTCCGCGGCCGACGACCACGACCTCGGCACCCTTGATCTCCACGCCATAGCGGCGCAGCAGGGTCAGCACACCGTTCGGCGTGCAGGGCAGCGGCGCCGGCTCGTTCAGGACCAGCCGCCCGAGGTTCATCGGGTGCAGCCCGTCCGCGTCCTTGTCGGGGTCCATGAGTTCGAGGATGCGGTTCTCGTCGATGCCCTTGGGGAGCGGCAGTTGGACGATGTAGCCGGTGCAGGCCGGGTCCTCGTTCAGTTCCCGTACGACCGCCTCGATCTCGTCCTGCGTCGCCGTGCCGGGCAGTTCGCGCTGGATGGAGGCGATGCCGACCTCGGCGCAGTCGCGGTGCTTGCCGGCGACGTACTTCTGGCTGCCGGGGTCGTCCCCGACCAGGATCGTGCCGAGGCCGGGCGTGACGCCCTTCTCCTTCAGCGCCGCCACGCGGGCGGTCAGATCGGACTTGATCGCGGCTGCAGTGGCCTTGCCATCGAGAATCTGGGCGGTCATGAACCCCATCCTCCCGGATGACTGGGTCCTGGTTCCAATCCGGGTGCTCCGGAGCCCGTCCCGCCGTAGGCCCTCATGGTCCCCTGACGAATCAACTCATGAATCCCCTCATGGTCCCTCATGATCGATGATGTTGCACTTGCACAACACATCCGGAATGCGGCTGGACAAGCCGACGGTGGCTGAAGAACGATTGTCGGAACAGTGCCGCGGGCAGTACCGGGGGGACGAACCGCATCTGTAGAACCTTCCTCCGAATCCGGCCGCGCCTCGTCCCCGCACTCCAGGCAAAACGGAGGAAAGACCGCCATGAGTTTCGGCGACCCGAACAACCCCTACGGGCACGGGCAGCCGCCCCAGCAGCCCCAGGCCCCCGCTCCCGGTTACGGCTACCCCCAGCAGACGCCGCCCGGCGCCCCGCCGCAGGGCTACGGATACCCGGCGGCCCCGCCCGTCCAGCAGCCGTACGGCGGCGGCTACATGCCCGGTGCTCCCGCGCAGATGCCGGGCATCACCCGCGCCTCGCAGATCATGCTCGGTGTGATCGCGCTGGCCCATGCGGTCATCGCCGTGCTGTACGGGGTCGCGCTCGGCCAGTGGGACGAGACCATGGCCGAGGCGGGTGTCACCGGTGACTCCGAGGCTGAGGCGATCGCCGATCTGGGCAAGGGCGTCGTCGTCTTCTTCCTCGGTCTCGCCACCGTGTTCGCGATCCTCGGTCTTGCGCTGCTGCTCCAGTACGCCAAGGGCGGCAACGGCGTCCGCGTCTGCTCGATCGTCTACGGTTCGTTCGCGATCGTCACGGGCATCTTCATGATCGCGGCCTATGGCATCGGCCTGATCATCATCGCGATCTCCATCCTGGTGATCGTCTTCTCCGCGAAGCGCGCCAGCGCCGAATGGTTCCGCCGCCCGCGCTACTGAGCCGCCGGCCGCGCCGCTCGACGCGCCGCGCGACAGAACGGTTCGCGCCGTTCACACCCGAGGGCCGTGTCTCACCCGCACACGGGGGGACACGGCCCAGGTGCATCCCCCTCCCCTGCGTCTGTCGCCCGAACTGCCGGAGGCGAGTGTCTGGCCCGGACGCATGCCGAGCGCATCGGCACCCAGCCGCTGCTGCGGCGGGCACGGGCCGCTCGCCCCGGCTGCCGCGCCGCCGCCCCGCCGTACGACGGCCCTGACCGCCGCGGCCACCACGGTCGCCGTGGCCGTGCTCGGCTACGGCATCAGTACCTGGGCCGGGGCCGACGACACGGATCCCGAGCCCCGGAAGGTCACGGCCGGAACTACGGCGCCTCCGAACTCCGTACGAACAAGGGCGTCCCGGTGGCCTACCGGCGGCTGATCGTCGACTCCGCCCACGACTGCGTCCGGCCGGAGGTGACCCCGGCGCTGATCGCCGTGCTGCTCAAGGCGGAGAGCAACTTCGACCCCCAGCATCCTGCGCTGGCACATCCGCGCGGACGGCGTCCCCGCGCAGGAGACCCCCAGGCCTCCCCTCACCCCCGCGGAGTCCATCCCGGCGGTGGGCCGCTGTCTCCGCTTCATGGAACCCCGCCTCGAGCAGACCGGGTTGACCGGCGACCGCAGGGTGCTGCCGGCCGCCGCCTACCGGACGTCGACCAAGAAGAAGTGACCCTGAGAGGTCTGAGGTACCGGCCGACAGGCCCCCTGGAACTGGAGAGTCCGGGACGTTTTCTCCCCGGACTCTCCACAGACGCGCCGTATCACGGACAACCCTTCGGGCTCTTCGAGGATCGTCCCTTACCCTCACCTTCGTGGGACTGGGGGAGGGTGGCCCTCATGGAATCGGGCGAGGGGACGAGTCCATGTACAGCGTCATCGTCGTGCCGCCGGCCTGCGCGAGGCCGGACGGTCAGATCAGGATCGCCACAGGTGAGCGGCTGGAGTTCGGCAGGGCCGCCGCCGGCGGCCTCACCATCACGCACGAGGGGGTGCCCCGGGTCGCCGGGGAGATCACCGCACACCGGACCTTCTGGCTGCTGAGCAATCTCAGCGAGGACCAGACCTACGTCGTGGAGAACCCGGAGGGCGCGGGAGAGCACATCAAGGTCGGGCCGGGCCGGCTGGACGCTCCGGTGCCGTTCGAGTTCTCGCGGGTGGTCCTGCCCGCCGCGGGCGACCTGCTCGCCTTCGACGTCTGGGCGCCGCGGCACGCCTTCCGCAGCGTGGAGCGCCACGGGCTCTCCGGGACCCTCACCGCACCGGCGTTCACCCTCGACCGCACCAAGCGGTATTTCGCGGTCCTGGCCGCCCTGTGCGAGCCCCGCCTGCGCGGAGCACCGCACGCCGCGCTGCCGGCGGTCGAGCAGCTGGTGGAGCGGCTGCGCCCGGTGTGGCCGTCGGTCAGCCGCTCGGCGGTCTACTGGAACATCGACTACCTGGCGCTGAAACTGCGCCTGCGGCCGGGCCCGGACACGGCGGAACCCGGTCGGCGCGTCAACGGCAAGAAGGAGACGCTGGTCTCGCTGGCGCTCCGCTTCGACCTGGTCCGCGAGGACGACCTGGTCGTACTCGCCGCGCCCGCGAGCGAGGTGCGCCGGTGAGCCGGGAGCCGTACGTGGTTCACGTGCCGAAGGGCCACCGGGTCGGCCAGTGGGAAGTGCGCGAGCCGATCGCGTCCGGGGCGTTCGCGACCGTCTACGCGGGCAGATTCGTCGGGGACGCCGAGGCGGACCTGCCCCGGCGGGCCGCGCTGAAGTTCCTGCCCACCGGCACCCGCACCCCGCGCCAGCTGCGCCACCTGCGCGAACTGGCAGAGCGGGAAGTGGAGTTCCTGGGCCGACTGCGCTCGCCGCGGCTGATCCGGATGTACGACACGCTCACCGTCGACGCCCCGGACCACCCGGAGCTCGACGGCGCCACCGTCCTCGTACTGGAACGGGCCGAGGGCTCTCTGGACGCCGTACCGGAACCGGTGCCGGACCCCGGTGCCGTTCTCGCGCAGATCTGCGAAGGGCTGGCCCAGCTGCACCGCGCCGGATGGGTGCACGGGGACCTGAAGCCGGCCAACGTGCTGCTGATGAAGGACGGTTCGGTACGGCTGGCCGACTTCGGCATGGCCGCGGAGATGGAGGGCACGCACGCCTACGCCCCCTCCTTCGCGACCCCGGACTACACCCCGCCGGAACTGCTGTGGCCGGAGATGGACGAGCGGGGCACCCGCATCCGTCCCTCCGCCGACGTGTGGGCCTTCGGGGTCCTCGCCCACGTCGTTCTGACCGGCGCCTTCCCGCTGCCGGGCGGCACGACGGAGGCGCGCTGCGACGCGGCCATGCGGTATGCGCGGGGCGCGGAGGAGCTGCGACTGTCGCCCGAACTGCCGGACGGCTGGCGGGAGATCGTCCGGGACTGTCTCGCTCCCACGCACGCCGAGCGCGTCGGCACCGAGGCGCTGCTGCGGCGGATCGAGGCGGCGGCGGGGACGCGCACGGTCCGCTCGGTTCGCCTGCCGAAGCCGCGCCCGCGCTTCTGGCGCCGGCACCCCGTTCTCGCGGGGACCCTCTCGGGCGTGCTCCTGGTGACGACGGGGCTCACGGTCGCGTCGATGGTGGCACACCGGGCCGCGACCTTGGACGACGGGACGCCGGAGTACGTGGCCCTGCCGAAGGAGGCGAGGCTCGCCAAGAGCACCTACGGCTACGACCGCTGCCCCGAGGACAGCGTCTGCTTCTTCAGCGAGCACAACGGCAACGGCGAGATGTGCCACTGGCGGGGCGACGACACGGACTGGCAGTCGGGCGAGCAGACCTGCCCATGGGCCGCGGGCGCCCCCGTCCGCTCGGTGTTCAACAACATCGCGGACAAGCGGGAGTTCGACGGTGTGGTGTATTACCGCGGCACCGGCTTCGAACCCGCCGGCTACGACCGTCAGCGCACGGCCCAGCGGACCGGCTGCACCAACGTCAACAGCATGGGGAACCTGGCGGGGACGTACGCGCCGCGCTCGCACAAGCTGGTGAACAGCTGCTCGTACAAGGTGTCGTTGTGGGGGGTGTTGTCGTCGCTCTGGTGAGGCCGCTCACGCGGAAGCGCGCCGGCCGCCACCGGCGTTCTTCCGTGTGGCGGCGCGGAGCAGGGACGCGCCCGCGGGGGTGAGGGTGTGCAGGACGGTCGCGCCGTGCCGTTGGCTGGTGATGAGTCCGGCGTCCCTGAGCGCGGTGGCGTGCCGGCTGGCCGCGGACGCGGACACGCCCGCGGCGCGCGCGATCTCGCCGGTGGTGGCACCGGCGGTGATGGCGAACAGGGCCACGGCGCGGGCGCGGCCGAGCAGGGCGGTGAGGGGTGCGGCGGGAGCGTCCGCCAGAGCCGGCGGCAGCGGTGCGGACGGCTCGCGGGCGAGTGGGCAGACCAGTACCGGGGACAGGCCGGGGTCGGCGACGCTGATCGGCTTCTCCAGGAGGAAGTACGACGGCACCAGCAGCATGCCGCGGCCGTCCAGGTACAGGTCCCGGTCCACGGACGGGTGATAGACGGCGTGCAGGACGGGGCGTTCCCAGCGCGTCCAGGAGCCGAGGCCCGCGAGGAGCCCCTCGACGCCGCCGTCCATGAGCTGCCGGGACCGGGCCGCCCGCTCGGCCTCGACACGGGCCTGGACCTGGTCCTCGTACGGGGCGACGGCGACGTCGTGGTAGGCGCGCATCAGCCGTACGAATTCCTTGCGGGCTGCCGGCTCGGCCAGCCGCACGGCCCACGGAGGAGCCCCCACGACCCGGTCGAGACGGGCGACTTCCTCCCGGATCCGGCGCGGCGGTGTGGCCAGGATGGCTTCGAGACCGGCGTCCAGCCCTTCGGCGGCGGACTGGAACGGCGTCAGGAAGTCCGGGAAGTAGGCGGCCCTCGGATACAGCGGTAACAGCACGCTGCGCAGGGCGCGTTCCAGTCCCTTCTCACGCAGCCGTTGCCGGGTGGTGCGGTGCCATTCCGCATAGGCCCAGCGGCCCTGCCGGGTCTGGAAGCGGTGCAGGCTGACGGCGATGTCCCAGAGCGGGTCCGAGGCGGTGCTCAACCTGGTTCTGGCCAGGTCGGCATCGGTGAAGTGGACGCGGAGCATGTCGTTCTCCCCCGGTGAACTCAGCTTTTGCGTTCAGCCGCAACAGCATGGCCGGAGCGGGCGTGGCACGGCAATAGTTGGTCCTCACCGGGCGCGGCACGTCTCAGCCGCGCCCCGGAGAGGTTTCGGGCTCCCGCCGTTCTCCGCCCCCACCGCAGTGGCCGGGGGCACCACCCGGAGAACGGCGGCGGAGCCGGAGACCCAGGTGTCGGCATCCGCTGGACGGAGGCGTCGTGCTGCTGAAGCGGGGCATCGTCTGCGCGGTACTCGGCGCTCTGACCGCCCTGATCGCCACCCGCGGTCACGGCGTGAACGCCGTCTGCGCAAACACGGCCGGCTCACGACCGCGATCTGCCGCGAGCACCTCAACCCCGCCGAGCCGGAGAGCCCGCTGCGGATCCGCTGCGGCTTCCGGGTGGAACCGCACGGCCGAGGACCGCACCCGACCGGCGGTCACCGACACCGACCCGCACGCCTGGCTCGTACTGCACCGCCCTGCCGGTGACGGCGCATCGGGCCGCGGCCTCCTGCTGCTCGACTCGGTCGCGGTGCCCTGGGGCGTCCACCAGGAGCCCCGGGGCAAGACGGTGTGGTGCGAGTTGTACGGGGACGCCTGATCACCATGTCCTCGGCGACCACCCTGAAACGTTCGAGGTACCCCCGCACACCGCGGGTGTCCCACAATTACGCCTGCGTCGTGCAAAGGCCGCACGACCCCGCGCACAACGCAGCACGAATCCAACGGGGAAGGACACACCATGACCCTTCGTACGCCCCGGGCCAGGCTGGCCACGGCCACCTTCGGCGCCGCCCTCGCGGGCGTCCTGGCCTTCGGCGCCTCGCCGGCCTCGGCGTCCGCTTCTGCCGGGGTCATCAACGGCAGCGGCACCCACGGCAACGACTGGGAGGACGAGGGCACCCTGTCCAGCTCCTCCTACGCCAAGTCCAACGCCACCTGCCTGTGGCAGCGGATCCTGCAGTCCGAAGGCGTCGACAGGGGGCCCGGCAGCCCCGTGGACTTCGGCGGCTCCGACATCGACGGCGACTTCGGCAAGAGGACTGCGTACGCGAGTGCGCAGCTGCAGAAGCGCTGGGGCCTGGTCGCCGACGGCAAGATCGGCTCGAGGACCTGGATCAGGGCGAACACCAGGCTCAGGTACATCTCCGGCAGCACAGCGGCAGGCAGGACGCTGAAGCTGAAGTACGTGGGCACGAAGGAAAGCTTCTCCGTGACCCGCAACGGCAACGGTCAGTACCTGTTCGCCCAGGACGGCGGCAACAAGATCGCCTACTACAAGAACCGCTCCTGCAACTAACGCGTAACAGCCGCGGCGTCCCGCCTTCGGGCGCCGCGGCCCGCGCTCGGGGTCCCCTACACTCCGACCTTGATCAATATGATCATCGCATCACCAACGGGGAAGGAACACCATGAACTTCCGTACGACTCGGGCCCGTCTGGCCACCGCCGCGGTGAGCGCCGCGGCCGCCGGCGCCCTGGCCGTCAGTGCCTCGCCGGCCTCGGCCTCCGCGTCCAACGGCTACATCAGCGGCGGCGGCTCGTTCTACGACGACTTCGGCGACGAGGGCACGCTGTCGACCTCGTCGTACAAGGACACCAACGCGACCTGCCTGTGGCAGATCATCCTGTACGCGGAGGGCGTCAAGGAGAGCAACGGCTCCCAGTTCGACTACGCCGACATCGACGGCAAGTTCGGCTCGAACACGGCGTACGCCACCAAGCAGCTGCAGAAGGCCTGGGGTCTGACGCAGGACGGCAAGGTCGGCAACAAGACGTTCGGCGCGGCCGACGACAAGTGGAACTCCTCCACGCGCGCCGGTGAGTTGGAGTACCGCAGTACGGGCTCGACCAACGCCACCAAGTCCAAGATCCGGTACCACGGTTCGCGCTACTACTTCGACATCTTCCGCACCGGGGACGGCAAGTACCGCTTCTACCACAAGAACGTGTGGCACTACGCGACGTACAAGAACAACAGCGGCTGCAGCTGACGTCCCAGGATCTCCACCTGGTCCCCCTGCTCACCCCGCTGGAGCACTCCAGGTCCTCGGGATCCTTGCCGGTACAGGAGTCGCCGTGGCAGCCGGGACCGGGCGCGGGAGCCGATACGTCGGCGGCGAGCACCGGGGGCTCGGGACGGCTCGGAGCGGGACAGCACCGTCCACGTCCCGGCGACGAGGATGAGGCCCACCGCGCCGAGGACCCCGGCGTATCTGACCGCGCTCGGCGGCGCGGACGTGGTGCTCGGGTCCAGCACCTCCGGCGCGTTCAACTGCGGCTGGCCGCCCACCGCTCGACGGGTGCCCCCGAACGGGGGGCACCCGTGTCGCATGTCATCAGTGGAAGAAGTGCCGCGTCCCCGTGAAGTACATCGTCACGCCCGCCTTCTTCGCGGCCTCGACGACCTGCTCGTCACGGACCGAACCGCCCGGCTGGACAACCGCCTTGACGCCGGCCTCGGTGAGGATCTCCAGGCCGTCCGGGAAGGGGAAGAACGCGTCCGAGGCGGCGTAGGAACCCTGCGCGCGCTCGGCGCCCGCCCGCTCCACGGCCAGCTTCGCCGAGTCGACGCGGTTGACCTGCCCCATGCCTACGCCGACCGAGGCACCGTCCTTGGCGAGCAGGATCGCGTTGGACTTCACCGCACGGCAGGCCTTCCACGCGAAGGCCAGCTCGCGCAGTTCGTCGGCGCTCAGGGCCTCGCCGGTCGCCAGTGTCCAGTTGGCGGGGTCGTCGCCGTCGGCCTGGAAGACGTCCTTCACCTGGGCCAGGCCACCGCCGTCGATCGGGCGGAACTCGGCGGGCGGCTGCGGTGCCTCGGGGCAGCGCAGCACGCGGATGTTCTTCTTCTTGGTGAGGGCTTCGAGCGCGCCCTCCTCGTAGTCGGGGGCGACGACGACCTCGGTGAAGATCTCGGCGACCTGCTCGGCCATCTCCTTGCTGACCGGCCGGTTGACGGCGATGACACCGCCGAACGCCGACAACGGGTCGCAGGCGTGCGCCTTGCGATGGGCCTCGGCGACGTCCGCGCCGATCGCGATGCCGCACGGGTTGGCGTGCTTGATGATCGCGACGGCGGGCTCCGCGTGGTCGTACGCCGCACGGCGGGCGGCGTCCGTGTCGACGTAGTTGTTGTACGACATCTCCTTGCCGTGCAGCTGCTCCGCCTCGGCCAGGCCGCCGCAGCCGCCGGTGTAGAGGGCGGCGGACTGGTGCGGGTTCTCGCCGTAGCGCAGCACCTGCTTGCGCTCGTACGTCACCCCGATGAACTCCGGGAACTCCTCGCCGTCACCGGCGTACTCGCCCGCGAACCAGCCCGCGACCGCCACGTCGTACTCGGCGGTGTGGCGGAAGGCCTCGGCGGCCAGCCGCTTGCGGGTGGGGAGGTCGAAGCCGCCGTCGCGCACGGCGGCGAGGATGTCGGCGTACCGCTCCGGGCTGGTGACCACGGCGACCGAGGGGTGGTTCTTGGCTGCGGCGCGCACCATGGACGGCCCACCGATGTCGATCTGCTCCACGCACTCGTCGGGCGAGGCACCGGAGGCGACGGTCTCCTGGAACGGGTAGAGGTTGACGATCACGAGGTCGAAGGGCGCGACGCCCAGCTCGTCGAGCTGCTGCCGGTGGCTGTCCAGGCGCAGGTCGGCGAGGATGCCCGCGTGGACCCTGGGGTGCAGGGTCTTGACCCGGCCGTCCAGGCACTCGGGGAAGCCGGTGAGCTCCTCGACCTTGGTGACGGGAACGCCGACGGCGGCGATGCGGGCGGCGGTGGAGCCGGTGGAGACAAGCTCGACGCCGGCCTCGTGCAGACCACGCGCGAGGTCTTCCAGACCCGTCTTGTCGTAGACGCTGACGAGCGCCCGTCGAATGGCCCGCTTGTTGCTCTCGGCGGTGGCGGTCACTGGATAACTACCTTTCGTCCCTCAATGCGATAGCCGTTGCGGGCGAGCCGCCCCACGACATCGACGAGCAGCCTTCGCTCGACTTCCTTGATGCGCTCGTGCAGCGCACTCTCGTCGTCCTCGTCCCGGACCTCCACCACGCCCTGCGCGATGATCGGCCCGGTGTCGACGCCGTCGTCGACGAAGTGGACGGTGCAGCCGGTGACCCTGGCGCCGTACGCGAGCGCGTCGCGGACACCGTGGGCGCCGGGAAAACTGGGGAGGAGCGCGGGGTGGGTGTTGATGAACCGCCCGCCGTAACGGGCGAGGAACTCCTTGCCCACGATCTTCATGAACCCGGCGGAGACGACGAGATCGGGCTCGTACGCGGCGACGGCCTCGGCGAGGGCCGCGTCCCACTCCTCGCGGGTGTCGTAGTCCTTGACCCGGCACACGAACGTGGGCAGCCCGGCGCGCTCGGCCCGCGCCAGCCCCTCGATGCCGGCGCGGTCGGCTCCGACGGCCACGATCTCGACTCCGTACGCCTCGGCGCCGGTGGTCGCGATGGCGTCGAGGAGCGCCTGCAGATTGGTGCCGGATCCGGAGACCAGCACGACGAGGCGCTTGACCACGGGCTTGGCGGCCACGGTGGGGCCCTTTCTCGGGGAAGCGTGTGCACAGTCGGCCGGGTACGGCGCCGGTATGTGCGTTCGTACGAATGCTTCACGCCCCCGGATACGGGGAAGCCTACGAAGCGGCCGACCGTCAGCAACGATACCGGCACACCGGGCAGCCCCCACGGGACGGGGGCGTGGCCGGAAGGTAGCGTCTGGGAGGAGCGGGCTCGGGAACGCGGCCGGGGTGCGGTGCGTTCACGAGAGGACAGCTCACGCCAGACCAGTCGTATTCACCAAGGGGAAGACGCTCACTTGATGTCGGACCGCAGCCTGCGACTCCTCACACTCCCCCCTCAGTCGGCACGGGGAGGGGAGCGCGCCGGCGTGCTGCTGCGGGAGCGCCCCTCGACGCCGCCCGGCGCGCCCTCGGGCGACGCCGACGACCGGCGGAGCGGTGCGGCCCAGGACGACAACCCGTTCGCGCCACCGCCGGAGGGCACGCCGGACCGGCCGTGGCAGCCGCGGCGCCCGTCCGGCGACGGAGGGGACTCACGGGGCTCGCAGGGCTCCCCCGACTCCTCGGGTTCCTCCGGCTCGCAGGGTGAGGGCGGCCGCCCCGTGTGGGGCAGCCAGTGGAGCGACCGGCAGCCCGGCCGCTCCTCCGGCGGCGGCTTCGGCGACCGGCCCGGCCGCAGCCCCGAGGGGCCGGGCGGCGGTCCGGGCCAGGGCGGACTGCGCTGGGACCCCACGGACCCGGCACAGCGCCGTGCGCGCTACACGCTGCTGGCCGGCATGTGGGCCTTCTTCTTCGCCCTCTTCAGCTGGCCGTACGTGGCACTGCTGCTCGGCGCGCTGGCCCTCTACTGGGGCATCAGCTCCCTGCGCACCAAGCCCCGCACCCCCAGCCCCGACACCCCGGCCCTCACGACACCGGCCCGCCCACAGACCGCGGCCGCAGTGAGCGGCCTGGTCACGGCGTCCCTGGCCATCATGCTCGTCGCCGCGACCTTCACCGCACAGTTCGTGTACCGCGACTACTACACCTGCACCAACGACGCCCTCACCAACGAGGCCAGACAGGCGTGCACCAAGCTGCTGCCGGAGGAGTTGCGGGGGGTTCTGGGGGCTAACGCTTAGGGGTGCGCCTTCGGAGGCTCGGGCGTTTGGAAGGCGCTGGACACGCAGGCCTCCGGGAGACGCCTGGCCTCAAGAGTCGTCCGCCACCGGTGGCTCCGCCTTCCTGGACGCCTCCTTCAACGCCGCCCAGCGGGCCTCGCGGGTGTCGTCGCGCCAGGGCATCGAGGGGTCGACGGGCAGGAAGTCGTAGGGCTCGAGGGTGGGGTCGTACGGGGTGTCCGGGCGGCCTGCGTAGGGCGCGGCCTGCGATGCGGTCGACCGAGGATCCGGGCCGACACCGTCGCGCTTGCGGGATGACGAGCCGCCGGAGAAGGGCCACCGCCGTCGACGTCGCCGCACACCGGTGTCCGACGCTTCCGCGCGGGCCTCCGGCCTCTGCGTCCCGGAGTTCGAGGTCACCGCGCCGGGATGCGCCATCTCCGTCCGGCTGTTCGCCGCGTCCACGCCGGATTCCGGCACCCGCGCCTGCCGCTTCGCCGACCCCTCGCCGGAGTCCGACGCCCGCTTCCGCCCCGTCGCCGGCCCCTCCCCGGAGTCCGACGCCCGCGGCCCAACCCTCGCCGCCGCCTCCCCGGCATCGGCCACGTCCGTCCGAACGTTCGCCGCGGCCGAGGCGAACTCCGGGCTCTTCACACGCCCCTTCGCCCCAACCGCCCCCGCATCCGCCGCTCCCATCCCGACGCTCGGCTCCCCCACCACGGGATCAATCACCCCGGCCCACACGTCCAACTCACTCGCCGCAGAGCCAGCCGCTCCAGCCCGGACATCCGACCCTCCGGCCGCAGAATCAACCGCCCCGGCCCACGCCTCCAATTCGCCTGGCCCGGAATCCGACATCCCCGCCCGAGCCTTCGCCGCGCCCTCCCCCGAAGCCGACGCCCCCACCCCAGCGCCCTCCGTTCCGCCCGGCACCGCCCCTTCCCGTTGCCCGGTGATGGTCGCCGTCGCTCCCTGCTCACGCCTCCGGCACCGCCACGCCCGTACCCCCACCCCGGTCGGAACCGCCACGACCGCCGTCCACGCCAGCGTCGCCACCCCCACCTGCCACCACACCGGCCCGAACCGAGCCAGCGCGGCCACCCCGAGCGGCCCGCCCGCCAGCCCGGCCAGCACGGCGAGTCCCGCCGCGCACCACACAGCCGCCAGACCGGCGCAGCCCGCCGTACGCCCCCACGACCAAGGCATTCCCCTCGCATCCTCATCCTCCCCACCCCGGACCGCCGCCCTCCCCGTGAACCACCCGACCGTCACTCCGGCCGCCACCGGCACCGCCGCGGCCGCCCAGTTCAGCGGCGTCCCGGGGCCCGCCTCCGGTAGCGCCGCCAGCAGGGGGAACGGCGGGAGCAGCGGGGCGGTGTCGGTGGACAGTGGGGTCGTCGTGTGCCCGACGCCGAGCGTGAACCCGGGGCCGAGGGCATAGGCCGCACCCCACACCGCCGAGTTCGGCACGAGCGCCGCGCACAGCAGCAGCACCGCGAACCGCCCCGACCACCCCTGCGTCAGCTGGGCAAAGGCCTCGCGGGCCGCGCCGCCGTGCCACACCAGCGACACCGCCACCAGCAACGCCCCGCCCCCGACCAGCACCGCGGCCCCGGCCGCGGCTGCCCGCGCCGAGACACCCAGCCCCTCCCGGGCCGCCGCCCCGAGGAACAGCCGCCGCAGACCGCGCGGCAGGATCAGCGCACCGTCCACCGGCTCAAGGGGCCGCCCGTACGCAGTCCACACTCCCGCTCCCGCCGCCCCCACGGCGACCACCGGCAGACACACTGCGGCCCACACCCAGTCGGCCCGCAGCGAGCCGCCTCCCGAGGCGTACACCGTGGCCAGCCCCCCGACGGCGAGGTACCCCAGCACCACCCCCGCCCACGCCGTACGGACGCCCACCGGTGCCCGACCCGCCAGCTCCCCGTCCACCGCGTCCCGCGCCGCCCGGTGCACCAGCCACACCGGCAGCATGAGCAGCAGCAGCGGCGTGACGCCGACCGGCGCGGGAACGCCGGAGAGCGTGTCGGTGCGGATCAGCTCCGCGCCGTGCGCCAGCAGCCACAGCCCCGCGGCGACATGCAGCGCGCCCCCCGGCCCGCTGTCCGGGTAGGGCGAGGTGATCCACAGCACCATCACGAGCACGGCGAACGAGCCGAGCCCCAGCCCGGCCGCGACCGCGCCACCCAGGAGGCTGGCGGCCAGTCCGGGCGATCGGCGACGCAAACGGGTGAGCAGGGATGACAGCGGCGATCGGCGGTCGGACATCTGAATCACGACCGTCATGCTCCCAACGACACGCGCTTTCCCGTCGTAACAGGCGAACCTCCGATGTGTCGCCCAATATGTGTTTATGTACTTTTTCGTACGAAGGGGTGTCCTGTGAGGCAGAGCAGCCCTGCGACCCCGCTCCCCTCGCCCAAGGAGCGCCGCCGCCTGCGCGAGACAGGTTCGCTGACTGTGGCTCAGGTCGCGGAGCGCATGGGTGTCTCCCGTCGGACGGTGCGGGCTTGGGAGGCCGGCCGCGCGACTCCACGCGGCCGGAAACGGGAGGTGTACGCGGAATTGCTGAACGCGCTGACGACCGAGACCGGCATCGAGACCGTCACCGATCGTGAAATTCCTGCGAGGAAGACAGATGTAACGGTACGTCACGGTCAGCCGGAACCCGAGGCCCAGCCCGACCCCTTCGCGCCGTCGTCACCGTCCTCCCTGACCCCCGCTCAGGCCTTCGACGCCCTCTACGCGTTCTGTGCCCCCGCCCTCGTACGGCAGACGTACCTGCTGACCGGGCGGCGCGAGCTGGCTCGTGAGTCGGTCGAGCGGGCGTTCCAACTCGCCTGGCAGCGCTGGCCCGAGGTGGCCGTCGACCGCGATCCGACGGGCTGGGTCCGGGCGGCGGCGTACGAGTACGCCCTCTCCCCCTGGCACCGGTTCCGCCCGCGCCATCGCCACCCCGAGGCGCCACCGGCCGACGCGTCCGACCGTACGCTGCTGAACGTACTCCTGAGACTCCCGCCGCCGCACCGCCGCACGCTCCTGCTGTACGACGTCGTAGGCCTCGACCTGCCGGAGACCGCGGCGGAGACGGAGGCGAGCACCCCGGCGGCGGCGAACCGGCTGCTGCATGCGCGCGAGGCCGTCGCCGCGCGGCTGCCGGAGCTGTCCGACCCGGCCGAACTGCACCGGCGGCTCGCCCGCCTGGCCGACACGGAACGACTACGGGCCGCCAAACCGTTCACGGTGCGCAACGGCAGTGAACGCCGCGCCCGTTTCTGGACCCGAGCCGCCATCGCCTTCACGGTCACCCTCATCGGCGCGACAGCCCTGACCCTGCGCACGGCCCCGACACAGTACGAGCCGCCGGTGGCACCGGGCGAGACGGTACGCGGGGTACCGCCGCGGGCGGCGCCGGGGCCGTTGTCGGAGCAGCAGCTGGAGCTGCTGGAGAAGCTGCGCATGGAAACGGCCGGCGGACCGGAGCGGCTGGTGCCGGAACCGAGGTGAGGCGGGACGAACGAAAACGCCGATGGGCCCGTCCCCACCAGGGGAACGGGCCCATCGACGGTCGGTCAGAGGACTCAGCCGGCGAGGATCTCGCGCGCCAGCTTCGCCGTCTCGGTCGGGGTCTTGCCGACCTTGACGCCCGCGGCCTCCAGGGCCTCCTTCTTCGCCTGGGCGGTGCCGGACGAGCCGGAGACGATGGCGCCCGCGTGGCCCATGGTCTTGCCCTCGGGCGCGGTGAAGCCCGCGACGTAGCCGACGACCGGCTTGGTCACGTTCTCCTTGATGAAGGCCGCGGCCCGCTCCTCGGCGTCGCCGCCGATCTCACCGATCATGACGATCAGGTCGGTGTCGGGGTCGGCCTGGAAGGCGGCCAGGGCGTCGATGTGCGTGCTGCCGATGATCGGGTCGCCACCGATGCCGACGGCGGTCGAGAAGCCGATGTCACGGAGCTCGTACATCATCTGGTACGTCAGCGTGCCGGACTTCGAGACCAGGCCGATGCGGCCCGGCTTGGTGATGTCGCCCGGGATGATGCCGACGTTGGACTGGCCCGGGGTGATGATGCCGGGGCAGTTCGGGCCGATGATGCGGGTCTTGTTGCCCTTCTTGCCGGCGTACGCCCAGAAGGCGGCCGTGTCGTGCACGGCGATGCCCTCGGTGATGACGACGGCGAGCGGGATCTCGGCGTCGATGGCCTCGACGACGGCGTCCTTGGTGAACTTCTCCGGCACGAAGATGACGGAGACGTTGGCGCCGGTGGCCTCGATGGCCTCCTTGACGGTGCCGAAGACGGGTACCTCGGTGCCGTCGAAGTCCACGGTCTGACCCGCCTTGCGCGGGTTCACGCCGCCCACGACGTTCGTGCCGTCACCGAGCATGAGCTTGGTGTGCTTCATGCCGGTGGCGCCGGTCATGCCCTGGACGATGACCTTGCTGTCCTTGTTGAGCCAGATAGCCATGGTGTGTGGATGTCCTCGTCCTCGGTGCTTACTTGGCGGCTGCGGCGAGCTCGGCGGCCTTGTCGGCCGCGCCGTCCATGGTGTCGACGCGCTGGACCAGCGGGTGGTTGGCGTCCGTGAGGATCTGCCGGCCGAGCTCGGCGTTGTTGCCGTCGAGGCGGACGACGAGCGGCTTGGTGACCTCCTCGCCGCGGTCCTCCAGCAGCTTCAGGGCCTGCACGATGCCGTTGGCGACCTCGTCACAGGCGGTGATGCCGCCGAAGACGTTGACGAACACGGAGCGGACGTCCGGGTCGCCGAGGATGATCTCCAGGCCGTTCGCCATCACCTGCGCGGAGGCGCCGCCGCCGATGTCCAGGAAGTTGGCGGGCTTGACGTTGCCGTGCTTCTCACCGGCGTACGCGACGACGTCCAGGGTGCTCATCACGAGACCCGCGCCGTTGCCGATGATGCCGACCTCGCCGTCGAGCTTGACGTAGTTGAGGTTCTTCTCCTTGGCGGCGGCCTCGAGGGGGTTGGCCGCGGCCTTGTCGTGGAGTTCCTCGAAGTCGGGGTGACGGAACTCGGCGTTGTCGTCGAGCGACACCTTGCCGTCGAGGGCGATGACGTCACCGGAGGCGACCTTGGCCAGCGGGTTGACCTCGACCAGGAGGGCGTCCTCCTTGATGAAGGTGTCCCACAGCTTGACGAGGACGTTCACGACCTTGTCGGCGACCTCGGCCGGGAACTTGGCGGCCTCGACGATCTCGCGGGCCTTCGCCTCGTCCACGCCGTCGATGGCGTCGATAGCGATCTTCGCGACGGCCTCCGGGCGAGTGGCCGCCACCTCCTCGATCTCCATGCCGCCCTCGACGGAGGCAATGGAGAGGAAGGTGCGGTTGGCACGGTCGAGGAGGAAGGAGACGTAGTACTCCTCGAGGATCTCCGGGGCCGTCTCGGCGATCATGACCTTGTGGACCGTGTGGCCCTTGATGTCCATGCCGAGAATGTCCGTCGCGCGGGCAACGGCCTCGTCCGGGGTGGCGGCCAGCTTCACGCCACCGGCCTTGCCGCGGCCACCGACCTTCACCTGCGCCTTGACGACGGACTTGCCGCCCAGACGCTCGGTGATCTCGCGCGCCGCCTCAGGCGTGTCGATGACTTCACCGGCCAGCACCGGTACATCGTGCTTGGCGAAGAGGTCCCTCGCCTGGTACTCGAACAGGTCCACGCGCTTCCGTCCCTATCAGTGATCTCGCGGTTCGTTGGATGCGTGGGCGTGCCGCGAAGGGCAACGTGACGACCGCATGTGTCACAAGGGAAGCGCACACGGTGTCCGAGCGCGCGGCATGTCCGTCTCGCAGGTTATCCCCGCTTGCTGGGGGTCTCTAAATCGCGGGTCACACCTGAGCGGTGATACCTGTCACATGATGCCGCACTCACTGGCACGGCGTGCCGTCGGTGAGGGAACAGAGGGTGACCGGGCAGCGAACACGCCAGGGACGGCACAGGGCCTCACCGGGCTGGGGTTGACCCGGTGAGGCCCCTTGAGCATCCCCGAGGGGCCTGACGTACGGCCCCCGGGCGCGGGTCCGGCGATCCCCACCCCAATGGGGACCGCCGGGCCCGGACCGCAGGTTTCCGTCCAGACGGACCGACGGCTTTCGGCCGCCGTGGAGCGGGGCCCTGCGGGTCTGGGTGCAGGGCCTCCGCCCTGCGAGAGCAGGCTCGGTCAGATGCTGTACGTGCCGCCCTGGCGTACGTCCTGGACGTAACCGGGCGTGACCGACTCGGCGATGCCCTCCCCGCCGGAGACGGCGTGGCCGGTCAGCGAACCGCCGGTGGACTGGACGGTGCCGGTGACGTTCTGCGCGAAGGGCGCGACCTGCCCGGCGACACCGTGCACGAACGGGGTGGCCTCGCCGGCCACGCCGCCCGCGAACGGAGCGACGTCGCCCACCACGCCGTGGGCCAGCGTCGTGGTGCTGCCGCCGACACCCTCGACGACCGGCCATACGGTCTCGGTGACGGTGTCGACGAGCGGCTGGACCGCACCGGTGACGCCCTGTGCGAACGGCGGCACCTCGCCCGCCACGCCCTCGGCGAAGCCCCCGGCCTGCTCTGTCACGCCGTACGCCAGCGGGGGTACACCCCCGGCGACCCCGCCGGTGAAGTACTCCGCATCGCCCCCGACGCCGTACGCCAGCCCGCCCGCGTCGGCGACGGCCTGCCCGGCGACCGGCACGACACCCTGCACCGCGGTGTGCGCGACCGGCGGCAGCGCGGTACCCGTGGCGTCGCCGGTGACCTGCCCGACGAGGCCCGCGGCGTACGGCGGCACCTCGTCGACGACACCGGTCGCATACGGCGGTACGTCCGCCACCACGCCCTCGGCCACCGGCCGCACGTCCCCGACCGCACCCCAGGCGAGGGACTGCACGTCCGTGACGGCCTCTGCGGCGACCGGCTGCACGCCCGCCACCGCACCGCCCGCCACCGCATGCACGTCCGTGACAGCACCGCCGGCGACCGGCTGCACGCCCTGCACGACGCCGCCCACGACGGGCTGAACGTCGGCGACCACTCCGTACGCCAGCGCGGTCGCGGCGTCCACGGCATGACCGGCGACCGCGGCGACCCCGGCGACGGCACCGGTGGCGACCGGCATCACTCCGTGCACCGCGTCGGTCACGGCGGGCGCGACTCCGTGCACGGCGTGGCCGGCGACCGGGGTCACCCCGGACACGGCTCCGGTCGCGGCCGGCCCAACGCCGTGCACCGCGCCGGTGGCGGCGGGCACGACGCCCGCCACGGCCTGCCCGGCGACCGGCACCACACCCGTCACCGCCCGGTCGGCGACCGGCCGCACGCCGGCCACGGCGGAGGAGGCGACCGGCGGCACGGCAGCCGCGGCCGTCTGCTCCACCACCGGCGTGACCGCGCCCGGCACGGCGGTGACCGTGCCGACCACGCGCTGCTCGACCCCGCCGACGGTGCCCGTGACATGGCCCGGCACGGAGGCGACGCTCGCCTCGGCGGCGGTCCTGACGGCACCGACCTGGCCCTGAGCGGTGGTGACCGCACCGGCGGTCCGCGCGTCGGCCCCGGCGACCGCGGACTGCGCGGCATGCGTCACGCCCGCCGCGGTGCGGCCCGCGCCCGCCACCGCGTACTGCGCCTTCGTCCGTACGACACCCTCGACGCCCTGCGCCTGCGACCGCGCCGCCGCCTGGGTGCCCTGAAGCCTCGTCTGCGCCGCGGCCAGCGCCTGCTCAAGCTCGGGCGCGAAGGCGGAGAGGGGGCCGAAGAGGTAGTCGACCGTGTCCTGGGGGGTGGTCGGGGCGGCCGCGGCGGTGTCGGCGACGGTGGCCCCGGCCGTGCCGGCGACCTCGTCGGCGGTGACCTCGGCCTTGGCCTGCGCGGCTCGGGCGGCCTGGGCACCCTGGACGGCCTGCGCGCCCCGGACCTTGGCCGCCTTCGGCAGGCTCACGTCGGCGTCGACGTACCGGCGGGCCTGCTCCACGGCACCGCCGTCGCCGGACGACGCGGCGGTCGCACGGACCCCGTCCGTGGTCGTCCGGGCGGTGCCGAGCACGTCCGTGACGGTGGAGGTCGCCTTGCCGACGCCGGCACCGGTGAGGGCGTCCGTCACGCCGGTGTCCTGCGCGTCGGCGTCGGCGAGGTCGGAGACGACTCCGTCGACGGCGTCGGTGACCTCACCGAGCGTGCTCTCGGCATCCGTGGTCGCGTCCGACACGGAGAGGGAGGAGATGGGCAGTTCGTCGGCGCTCGCGACAGCGGAACCGAGCGCCCACGCGCCGGTGACTCCGGCGGCTATGACGATGGAACGGCGGATGTTCTTGTTCATTGCGTGCGTCTGATCCTTCGGGACTCGACGTCGGAAGCGCGAGCCCGCAAGCAGGTCACCGGGAGGGGCAACCTCGTGCTCGGGCTCGTGCCAGGGGACTTGGGGACCTTCCGGCGCCGTCTTCCGCTCGCGGTCCGGGGAGTGGGGACCGACGGCTGCAAAGACGACTCCGGCGGCTTCCGTCCGGGGACCGGGGGAGGTCCGGACGGTCGGGCAGACCTGTTCCGCCCCCGCGCGGCAGGTCTACGGCGCGGGAAAGGCCTGCCCTAGCCGGGGAATACCGGGATGTCCCGGTGCCGGTCCCGTGTCCCGTCCGACTCGACGCGCACGGCGGCGCCGGACACGAGCCACAGCCGCGCCCGGTCGTTCGAGGTCACGGCGTGCGCGTCGCCGTTCCGGGACGTGCCGCTGTCCGCCGCCGAACGGTGGCCCAGCATGCCGTCACCGCGCCCCGCCGGCACCTGATGCACCGGGGCGTACTGATCGCCGGCCCGATCGTGCTGCCCGCTGCCGTGGACGGCGGCCACGACCTCGCCGGACGAGCCGCCGAGACGCGGCCCATGGATGCCGTCGCCGCCCGCCTTGCCGCCGCGCCCCTCGGGGGACGGCGGCGTCCCCGCAGCGCCCGGCTGGGGCGTCACCGCCCCGGGCAGCGGCGGGAACTGCCCCGGCAGCTCGGGGAGGGCGGGGGGCGCGGGCAGGTACCCGGGAGGAGGCTCCGGAAGGCCGGGCAGCTCGGGGAGGACGGGCAGCGAGGGTGAGTCGGACAGCCCCGGCAGCGACGGCAACACGGGCAACGACGACAGCGGCGGCACCTCGGCTTGCGCGGTCACGGTCTCCACCACGCCACCGACCGGCCGTATCACTCGCTCACCCACGGACCCCACGAGGTCCTCGGTCACCGGCCGCACGATCGACTCGCTGTCCCGGCCGTGAGGAGCCTCGGCAGCGGGACGCCCTACCGGTCCCGGCGACACGTCCGTGACCGGGGCACCGCCGCGGTCGGCGGGATCCTGAGAGCCGCCGAAGTCGTGGTCGGTCCCGCCCACAAGACCCTGCGCCAACGACGCGGCGCCCTCTGCCGGAGTCGACTTCCCGACGTCGTCCGGCCTCGCCTTCGCCGAAGTCACCGAACCTGGCGAGTCGACCGAAGCCGAGACAGTCACCAGGGCCGGAGAGGTCGCCGATGTCGCCGAGGCCGTGCCGTCCGTCGCCCGTGCCTGCCCTCCGTACAGCACCCCGAGCACGAACAACCCACCCACCAGCAACACCATCTGGAGCGCACGCCGCCCGGCCGCCGCGCGCAGCACACGCACAGCGGCACCGGACAGGGCTGCTGACCAGATCAAGAGAGGGAGGGTCCTTTGGTGCGGCGGAACGAGTCGCGTAGTGGACGACGCGGTACGGGCGGGCGGAGCGCGGCGCACCGCTGACGAGGCATCGATCCTTGCACGGGACTCCCGAGGTTGCGCAAGCCCCTCGTTACCGATGGGCAGTCATATCCCCTTTCGAGGCGAACTCACCCGGTGCTCCCCGGTCGTCATGTGGTGTCCGGTATCGGAAGCGGACGCTTCTCGATGGCTGCCGCCATCACTTCCGGGAACAGGTCCGGCGTACAGGCGAACGCCGGCGCGCCGAGCCCCGCCAGCGCGGACGCGTGCTCCCGGTCGTAGGCGGGCGCCCCCTCGTCCGACAACGCGAGCAGCGTCACGAACTGCACCCCTGACGCCTTCATCGCCGCCACCCGCTTCAGCATCTCGTTCCGTATCCCCCCTTCATAGAGGTCACTGATCAGCACGACCACCGTCTCCGCGGGCCGGGTGATCTGCGACTGGCAGTACGCCAGCGCCCGGTTGATGTCGGTGCCGCCGCCGAGTTGGGTGCCGAAGAGGACGTCGACCGGGTCGTCGAGCTGGTCGGTGAGGTCGACGACCGCCGTGTCGAAGACGACGAGCCGCGTACTGATCGACCGCATGGACGCCAGCACCGCTCCGAACACGGACGCGTACACGACGGACGCCGCCATCGATCCCGACTGGTCGATGCAGAGGATGACCTCCTTCTTCACCGACTGGGATGCTCGCCCGTAGCCGATGAGCCGCTCCGGCACGATCGTCCGGTACTCCGGGAGGTAGTGCTTGAGGTTGGCCGCGATCGTGCGGTTCCAGTCGATGTCGTGGTGGCGCGGCCGGTTGATGCGGGCGCTGCGGTCGAGGGCGCCGGTGAGGGTGGCCCGAGTGCGGGTGGCGAGCCGCTTCTCCAGGTCCTCGACGACCTTGCGCACAACGGCTCGTGCCGTCTCCTTCGTCGTCTCCGGCATCGCCTTGTTCAGCGACAGCAGCGTGCCGACGAGGTGCACGTCCGCCTCCACGGCCTCCAGCATCTCCGGCTCCAGCAGCAGGGCGGACAGCCCGAGCCGGTCGATGGCGTCGCGCTGCATGACCTGCACGACGGACGACGGAAAGTACGTACGGATGTCCCCGAGCCAGCGGGCCACGGACGGCGCCGACGCCCCGAGCCCCGCCGAACGGTCCTTCCCCGTCTGCGGTTTGTCCCCCTTTCCGTAGAGCGCGGCGAGCGCCCCGTCCATCGCGGCGTCCCGCCCGCCGAGCGCACACCCCGTACCGTCCGCTGCCTCACCCCCCAGCACCAGCCGCCAGCGCCGCAACCGCTCCCGGGCGGCGTCGTCCGACTCGGCCACGGCCGTGGACTCCGTCGTCATACGTCCTCCTCCCCCACGCGCTCCGCCGCCCGGTCCACTGGTGCGGCCGGTTCGACTCGTCCTGCGTCCGCCGACGCTCCTGCTCATCCCGCCACCCCCACCAGGCCGGCGCTTTCGCCTGCTCCCGACCCGTCCAGCCCCAACAGCAGCCGCACCAGCGGCTCCACTGCTGCGACGCGCTCGGCGTCGAGACCGACCCCGAAGCCGGGTATGCCCGCTCCCGCCGCCTGCGTGCTCCCCCGCTGTCCCGGCCCGCGCCGCACCAGCTCGCCGAGCGTTCTGCGCACCCCCGGTTCGTACGCCGAGAAGGTGCGCCGCAGCAGGGGCAGCACGTCCGTGAACGCCTCCGCCGGCACTCGGGTCAGCCAGCCGTCGACCAGTCCGAGCAGCCGCTCGTCGTGGATGAGCAGCATCCCGCCCCCGCCGCCTCCGCCGACGAAGCCCTCGATCCATGCGGCCGCGTCCGCCGGCGCCGTCCCTGGGGAGAGCGCCAGCCCCATGAGCCGCGCCGCCTCCTCCTGGACCAGCTCCCCGTCGTCCAGCAGCAGCCGCACCGCGCGCCCCTGGATGACGCCGGGCACGGTGTCCCGAGCGGACAGGACCCGCAACACCGCGTGCCAGCGGCCGCGCAGGCCACCGTGTTCCGGTGTGCCGGCCTCGCCGAGCAGCCCCACGGCGGTGTGCACCGCGTCCACATGGCCCCGCATCTCCTGGGCCGCGTCCGCGTCGAGAGCGGCACAGGCCGGGGGCAGGCCGACGAAGATCCGCTCGGCGAGGCCGGCGGCGACCTCGGTCAGCGCTCCGGTGTCGGTGCCGCGCACGTCGCCGTAGCGCAGCGAGCGGACCAGGGCCGGCAGCGCCTGGGCGAGGTGGCCGACATCCGTGTCGAGCGCCGCGCGGTCGGCGAGGATCCGCATCACCGCCGGGAGGGCGTCGGGCAGTTCGGCCAGCAGACAGCGCTCGGCGAGCCCGGTGACCTCGGCGAGGCCCTGTGCCGCCGTCGCGTCGGCCTCCGCCTTGGCGGTCGCCGCGGCGAGCACGGTCGTCCCCCACACCCCGGCCTCGGCGACCCGCACGGACAGCTCCGGCTCCCAGCGCAGCCGCCACGTCTCCCGGAAGGTCCCGGTGCTGCCGCGCGACACCGTCGGCTCGCCCCAGGCGACGCCGAGCAGCCGCAGCCGGTGCAGCAACCGACTGCGCCCGGCGTCGGTCTCCTTGCGCAGGTCGAGCTCCAGCTCCCGCTCCAGCGCCTCCGGTTTGAGCCGCAGCCGCCGCTGGAGCCGGGCGAGGTCGCGTTGCAACGGCACCGCAGGCGCCGCCTCCGGCACCTCCCCCAGCACGTCCCCCACGACCAGCCGGTCGTGCACCAGCACCAGCGGCACGTCCGAGCCCTCGCACATCACGGCACGCACGGCATCGGTGGTCTCGCCGAGGCCGGCCAGCGGACGCCCGCGCATCGCCGCGAGCGTCTCGGCCAGCCGCACCGCCTCGATGACATGCGCCGAGGAGACGATCCTGTCCTCCGCACGCAGCAGCCCCGCCACCTTGGTCATCCACCGCTCCACCGGCCGGTCCGGCGCCGCGAACAGATGCCCGTACCATCCCGGCGAGTCGATACCCGCGCCGTATCCGCTCGCCCGGGCCAGCCGGCGGTACGTCCACGGCACCCAGGTCATGTCGGCCTTGACCTTGGGCAGCCCCTTCACCAGGGCCCGGTCGGCGGCGACCGTGGCCTTCTGCCGCAGTGCGGGCACGTGCCACGCCCCGCACACGACCGCCACGCCACCCCCGAACTCCCGCTGCGCAGCCCGCACCTGGAGCCGCATGTACGCCTCCCGCACGAGATCCCGCTCGTGCCCGCCACTCCCGTACGCCTCCCGCAAGGCGCCCATGGCCTCCTCGAGCACGCCGAACGGAGCGAACGCATCCCTCTCGCCCAACCCCCGGTGCTCGACGACGTCCTCCCACCAACGCTCGGGATCGTCATAACCTGCGGCATCGGCAAGCACGGCGAGCGGATCGACCCGAACGTCCGCCTCGGTCATCTCCGGTTCGGCGGCATCGCCGGCATCCGCCTCCGGTACGGCAGCGCCCCCGGCATCCGCATCGTTCGCCTCTGCTTCCGCGACGTCGGCGGCCTCCGCCTCCCCCTCGGGACTCGTCACCGTCTCCCTGCCCCACACCAGCGTGTGCGTGGCCGGCAGATCGATGAAGCGAGCCGGCACCTCGTGCTCCAGGGCCCACCGGATCGCCACCCACTCCGGCGAGAACTCGGCCAACGGCCAGAAAGCCGAACGGCCGGGATCGTCCACGGCGTGGGCGAGGAGGGCGACCGGTGGGCGCATGTCCTCGTCGGCGGCCAGCGGGATCAGCGCGTCCGCCTCGGGCGGGCCCTCGATCAGCACCACCTGCGGCCGGGCCGCGTCCAGCGCTGCCCGCACGGCCCGCGCCGAACCCGGCCCGTGATGCCGCACGCCGAGCAGCAGCGGCTCGGTCCCGGGCCGCCTGCTCCCTGCCTCCTCAACGCCTGTCACGCCGTCCCCCTCGCCTCCGAGGCCACCCCAGGTCGTCGTCGACCGCAGCCTGGACGTCCCCCGTCACCTCCATCGATCCGCCCTCCGTCGAACTCCCCTGCGCGAAATCCCACCGGTTGTCGCTCACGCACTCACCTCCCTGCAGGCCCGGTAGAAGTCCTTCCAGCCGTCCCGCTCACGGACGACCGCCTCCAGGTACTCCTGCCAGACGACCCGGTCGGCCGCCGGATCCCGGACGACGGCGCCGAGGATGCCCGCGGCGACGTCGCTCGGTCGCAGCACGCCGTCGCCGAAGTGCGCGGCCAGCGCAAGGCCGTTGGTGACGACGGAGATGGCCTCGGCGGTGGACAGCGTGCCGCTGGGCGACTTCACCTTCGTACGGCCGTCGGACGTGACACCGTCGCGCAGCTCCCGGAAGACCGTCACCACACGACGGATCTCGTCGACGCCGTCGGGTACGGCCGGCAGGTCGAGGGAGCGGCCGATCTGGTCGACGCGGCGCGAGACGATGTCGACCTCGGCCTCGACGCTCTCCGGCAGCGGCAGCACCACGGTGTTGAAGCGGCGGCGCAGTGCGCTGGAGAGGTCGTTGACCCCTCGGTCGCGGTCGTTGGCCGTGGCGATCAGGTTGAAGCCGCGGACCGCCTGCACCTCCTGGCCCAGCTCCGGTATCGGCAGTGTCTTCTCCGACAGGATTGTGATGAGCGTGTCCTGAACGTCGGCCGGGATGCGGGTCAGCTCCTCGACGCGTGCGGTCATCCCCTCGGCCATGGCCCGCATGACGGGGCTGGGCACCAGCGCGTCCCGGCTCGGGCCGTGGGCGAGCAGCTGCGCGTAGTTCCACCCGTACCGGATCGCCTCCTCCGGCGTGCCGGCGGTGCCCTGCACCAGCAGGGTCGAGTCACCGCTGACCGCTGCGGCCAGGTGCTCGGACACCCAGGTCTTCGCGGTGCCGGGCACGCCGAGCAGGAGCAGTGCGCGGTCGGTGGCGAGCGTGGTGACGGCGACCTCGACGATGCGGCGCGGGCCCACGTACTTCGGTGTGATGACCGTGCCGTCGGGCAGGGTGCCGCCGAGCAGGTACGTCGCGACGGCCCACGGCGACAGTTTCCAGCGGGTCGGCCGCGGCCGGTCGTCCTGCGCGGCCAGCGCGGCGAGTTCGTCCGCGAAGGCGTCCTCGGCGTGCGGGCGCAGCGCTTCTGCCGCGGGCGCGGAGGTGCGCGCACCCGCGCTCGCGGTTGTAGGTGTGTCCACGCCCGTGTTCGCGGGCGCGGACCCGTTCTGGCTCGGGTCGACGGACGTCGGTTCTACGGACACAGGCATGGCTGAGTCCCCCTCCAGCTCGGCCGGTTCGGTTCTGGCATCCACGGTGCACCACGCCACTGACAATGCGATCTGACCTGCGAAAACGTGCTGGCGACCGCGCTCGCGAGGCCGATTGTCAGTGGGGGGATCTACCTTCGATGTCATGACTCAGCAGGGGGTGCGCTGGACTGCGGATCAGGTGCTGGCACTGGCGCCTGACGCAGCGTCGCGCAAAGCGGGAAGCAAACTCGGTACGGCGGGGCCGTGGTCCGAGGCAGGCAGTTCTGACGAGGGGACGCTGTGGGGGCTGTGCAAAGGCAGCGGCAGCAAGCCGTATCAGACGGTCATCGACATCGCGGACGCGTCCGGTCCCGCGTACAAGTGCAGTTGTCCGAGCCGCAAGTTCCCGTGCAAGCACGCGCTGGGGCTGCTGCTGCTCTGGGCGGGCGGCGACGGCGCGGTGCCACCGGGCAAAGCGCCGGACTGGGCCGAGCAGTGGACAGAGGGGAGAAGGAAGCGTGCTGCGGAGAAACGAGCGGCGGGCGCGGGCGGTTCCCCGTCCGGCTCCGCTGATCCGGAGGCGGCGCGGCGCCGGGCGGAGCGCCGGGCCGAGCGGATCACAGCGGGTGCGACCGAGCTGGAGCAGCGCCTGACGGACCTGCTGCGCGGCGGGCTGGCCGCGGCGGAGCAGGCGGGGTACGGGCTGTGGGAGGAGACGGCGGCCCGTATGGTCGACGCCCAGGCTCCCGGACTGGCCGGTCGTGTAAGGGAGTTGGGTGCGATCCCGGCGTCCGGTCCGGGCTGGCCGGTGCGGCTGCTGGAGGAGTGCGCGCTGCTCCACCTCCTCGACCAGGGCTGGCTGCGGCGCGACGGCCTGCCCGAGGGACTGGCGGCGACGGTCCGTTCCCGTATCGGTCTGCCCGCGTCGGCGGACGGCCCGCCGGTGCGCGACCGCTGGCTGGTCCTGGCCCAGTACGACACGGCGGACGCCCGTCTGACGACCCGCCGGATCTGGCTGTACGGCGCCGAATCCGACCGCACCGCTCTCCTTCTCTCCTACGGCGCCGCCGGCCGGGCCCCCGAGCTCGCACTGCCGGTGGGTCTGACCCTGGAGGCGGAGGTGTCCGCCTACCCGGGTGGGAGCCGGCAGCGCGCCGCCCTGGGGGAACGGTTCGCGGCGCCCACGTCCACCTCGATACGTCCACCAGGAGCGACGACGACACAGGCGGTAGCCCGCTACGGCGACGCCCTCCGCGCCGACCCGTGGCTCGACTCGGTCCCGGTGACGCTGGACCGGGTCATACCGACTCCGGACGGCGACTCATGGCAACTGGCGGACGCCGACGAGGACGCGGCTCTGCCGCTCACGCCCACCGCCCGCTCACGCCCTGGCCTCTGGCGGCTCGTAGCCCTGTCCGGCGGCACCCCTGTCAAGGTCTTCGGCGAGTGCGGCCACCAGGGCTTCACCCCGCTGGCGGCCTGGCCGACGGGAGCGGGCACGGCGGTCCAGCTGTGCTGAACCGCGGCCTCTCGACGCCTCCGACACGACTCCAGGGGAAGCGGCCCACAGTGACGCCGACCGGCTCCGAACTGGCCCACTCCGAACCACCGCACGGCATCCGCCCTTGAAAGGACCCTTGTGAACAGGACTTCCGCTCCTGTGGATTCGCCCACGTCGGGCGTCTGGGAGGAGCTCGTCACCACCGCACTGCTCGGCACGGACCGGCGTACGCCACCCGGCGCCACGCCCGGCCGGGAGGCGCCCGTGGCGCTGCTGGACGCCGCGGCCATGGAGACCGTACGTCGGCGAGCCGGACTGCGCCCGGCGCGGTCGGCCCAGCGCCCGGCACCGGCCCCCGAGGACCCGCGCCCCCCGCTGCCCGCAGCGGCGGCCCACCGGCTCGCGATGCTGCTGGCCGACCGTCCCGACACCGCGGGCGGCGGCCGCAGAGGCACCGCACCGGACCTCATGGAGCTGCTGCCCCAGTGGCTCGCGACGGCGAACGCCCGCGGTTTCGCGGCACCCCCGGAGGCCCTGCCCGCCCTGCTGGACGCGGCCCGGGGCCGTACGGATCTGCGGCCGGCGGCACTGACCTTCGCCGGACCCCGTGCCCTGTGGCTCGCCCGGCTCAACCCGGACTGGCGATTCGCGCTGCGCACGACACCAGGCGGAGGCACGTCGCTGCCGCACCTCGACGACACGGAGCAGGTGCAACAGCTGTGGCAGGAGGGCCTGTTCGCCGAACGCGTAGCCCTCCTGGCAGCCATACGCGCCCATGAACCCGGCACCGCACGCGAGCTGCTCGCGACAACCTGGGCGACGGAGCGGGCCGAGGACCGGCTGATGTTCCTCGACTCACTGCGCACGAATCTCGGCGACGAGGACGAGGCGTTCCTGGAGCAGGCCCTGTCCGACCGCAGCCGCAACGTCCGGGCGACGGCGGCGGAGTTGCTGTCGGCGCTGCCCGGCTCGGCGCTGGCCGCACGCATGGCGGTGCGGGCCGGTGCCTGCGTTGCCGTCGACCACACGCGGGACACCCCGACGATCATCGTCGAGGCGCCGCACGAGTGCGACGCGGGCATGGAGCGGGACGGGGTCGTCGCCAAGGCACCGGCAGGACGGGGTGAACGGTCCTGGTGGTTCGGCCAGTTAGTTGAGGCCACGCCGCTCGAAACGTGGCCGGGTCGGCTCGGCGGCCGGACGCCCGAGGAGATCGTCGCTCTGCCGGTCACGGACGACTGGCAGGGTGAACTCCACGCCGCCTGGTGTCGGGCGGCGGTAAGACAGCGGAACGCCGACTGGTCGCGGGCCCTCCTGGGAGCGCCCAGGGCACCCGAGGCCGGCGGCCCGGGGGCGGTGTCCCTGGCCGAGCGGGCCAAGCTGCTGAGCACGCTGGGCACCGACGAACGCGCCGAGTGGGTGGCCGGCTTCATCGCGGCGCACGGTCTGTCCGAGGCGTTTCAACTGCTGGGCGTGTGTGACGTGCCGTGGGCGCCGCAACTCGGGCGCGCGGTCGTCGACGCGCTCAATATCGCGCGGGACGCCGGGAGTTATCCATGGAGTTTCAGCGGAGTGATGGGCCTGGCCGAACGCTGTCTGTCCCCCTCCGAGGCGAACCGCCTCGACGGGCTGCTGGCAGTACCGGACGAACCCGAGAACGCGTCACCGGGAGCCGGCGGCTACTGGGCCGAGGCCTTCCAGCGCCTGGTCACCACGCTGCGTCTGCGTGCCGCCATGGCCGAGGAACTGGGAGCGGAGCAGGAGGAAGGGCCGCGGGGCCTTGCCTGAGCGGCGGACCGGCCGTCATCCGGACCCGCACCCGCAAACGGGCCGGCACCCAGACGCGCACCCGCAGCCGAACCGCCATCCGGCCACGAGCCACTCCAACAGACCACCGTCCGAACACCGTCACTCCAACGGCCCCCGCCCGGACACACCACACCAACGGCCCACGCCCAGACACACGCCACACCAACGGCCCACCGTCCGGACCCGGTCCACACCCACAGACCACCGCCCAAACCCAAGCCACACAACCACGCGAACGCCACCCGCGCCCGCCCCGGACCTACGCCCCCGTCGTCTGCCGTACGTTCGCCCGTACCCAGTCCACGATCGACGCGGTCGTGGCCCCCGGCGTGAAGATCTCCGCGACGCCCTTCTCCTTCAGCGCAGGGATGTCCCCCTCGGGGATGATCCCGCCGCCGAACACCAGGATGTCCTCCGCGTCGCGCTCCTTGAGCAGGTCGATCACGGCTGAGAAGAGCGTGTTGTGCGCCCCGGAGAGGATGGACAGCCCGATCGCGTCCGCGTCCTCCTGGATCGCGGTGTCGACGATCTGCTCGGGCGTCTGGTGGAGGCCCGTGTAGATGACCTCCATGCCGGCATCCCGCAGTGCCCGTGCGATCACCTTCGCCCCCCGATCGTGGCCGTCGAGTCCCGGCTTGGCCACCACCACGCGGATCGGACCGGCTGCCACACCCATCACTGCCTCCAAGAAGCGATTACATCAACCCGTACCGACAAGTACCGGCCACTATCGACAAGTACCGCACAGAACGGTGCCCACCAGGACAAGGCCATCCACCCCGCAACCACCGGGGAAGTGAACGAACGTTATCTCCAGCATCCCGCAACCGGCAGTTTCGCGAGGCAGACCGAGGGGGAAATCACACAGTGGGACATATTCGCCGCGCAGTGTTCCAAGTCTCCGCGGCCACCCCCGCGCACCCACGCGGACCAGGGGGCGTGGAGGGGAACACGCGCACAGAGAGCCGCAACGAGGTCGCCGTACCTCCACGCCGCAGGCCGCGCGTCGTGGGGTGCGGCGCATCGACCGGAAACGAAGGGCACGATAAGCAGACAGGGCACGTAGGGCAGACCCCCCACCCCACCCCCAACGGCGCCACATACGCCATACAGGGGCCGGCCCCACTCACCCGCCGAAACAACCCCACTCGCGCCCCGTCACCACCTCCGTCGCGGCTCGCACGGGCGCACACGGGGGACAGAGCCGTCCTCCGCGTGCCGACAGGAGGTCGGCCATGAAGGTCACGCAGGTCACCAGGGCACTGCTGCCCTTTCAACCGCTCTGCCACCGCCTGCTCCCGAGCAGCCTGGCGGGGCTCTCACTGGCCATCCTGAAGGCGGCCGCCCTCGAGGTCGCGATCCTCGCGGGCCACCTGCTCCTTTACCCCTCCGGCATCATTCAGGAACGCCGTACGCCGCCCGCCCTGGTCCCCTCCCAGGACGGCGCGGCGCGCCTGCCGACGCAGGCCAAACCCCCGGTGGTCCTCCTGCACGGTTTCATCGACAACCGCTCCGTCTTCGTCCTGCTGCGCCGTTCCCTCGCCCAGCACGGCAGGCAGCACATCGAGTCACTGAACTACTCCCCCCTGACCTGCGACATTCGTACGGCGGCCAAGCTGCTCGGCCGGCACATAGAGGAGATCTGCGAGCGCACGGGCAGCACTCAGGTCGACATCGTCGGACACAGCCTCGGCGGGCTGATAGCGCGCTACTACGTCCAGTTGCTCGGCGGCGACACTCGCGTCCGGACCCTGGTCACGCTCGGCACCCCGCACTCCGGCACCCGAGTGGCCCCCTTGGCGAACGCGCACCCCATAGTGCGCCAGATGCGCCCCGGCTCAGCCGTCATCGAGGAGCTGGCCGGCCCGACGCCCGGTTGCCGTACGCACTTCGTCAGCTTCTGGAGCGACCTCGACCACCTGATGGATCCGCTGGAGTCCGCCTGCGTCGACCACCCCGACCTGCTGGCGCAGAACGTGCGGGTGAGCGGGATCGGCCATCTGGCCCTGCCCGTGCACCCGGCCGTGGCGGCCGGCATACGGCAGGCCCTGGACGGCACCTACGACACCACCCAGCAGGGAAGCGGGCCTGCAGCGCACTCCGACGACCTCACCGTGGCCTGACAACACGACGGTGGCCGACCAGTACGACATCGAACAATCTTCGAACACAAACCCAAACCCGTGCCCGCAGTCCCCCGAAACACGGCCGATTGCCCGTTTCCTGCGCGCGCGAAACCTGCAGAAGATTGTCGTGCCCGCGTACCGCCGGGTACAGTCGCCGCACTGCTCTGCCAGCCCCTGTTGTCGAGGCGAAAGAGAAGTTGGTGAACGACCGTCACCCGTCGGGGATCATGACCACCCCGGCTCCGGCTTCCGAAGCCGCCTCGGCGCCTTACGCGCCGTACGGCACGCAGGAGGCCCAGTACGGCGACTTCACCACATACGGCGCCTACACCGCCAACGGATTTGACACCGGCAGCCACGCCACCGCGGCCACCACCACGACGTTCGAGACCGACCCCCTCTTCGGCGACCTCACGGGCAGTGGTCACGACACCGGCGCGTACGACGCCACGCAGTGGTCCACCGGCAGCCATCAGACTCTCGACTACGACCCGTACGCGGCCCAGCATCACGCCTCCTACGACACCGGCGCCTACGACACAACCGCCTGGACCACCGGCCACCAGCAGCTCCCCCTCATCCCGCAGCAGGCGGGAGCGCCCGATGCCAGCGGCCAGTGGGACGCGAGCGCATGGCTCCAGCCGGAGCAGCAGCCCGGCGGCCCCGCCGACCAGACCCACCAGTGGGAATGGGGCACGCAGACCTTCGACTCCGGCGCGTACGACGCCACGCAGTGGAACTCCGACGGCACCACGGGCACCACGACCGACGCCTACGAGCAGCACGCCGAACCCTTTCCGCAGCAGGCCGAGTCCTACGAGCACCACGCCGAGAACTTCGGCTCGCACGCCGAGCCCTTCGATCAGCAGGCGACTGCCACCTTCGAGCACGTCGACTACGACGAACCGAACGCGGGTGACGGCGAGTCGGGCGTGACCGGCGAGATGCCCGCCACGACCCCGTCCCTCCTCGACGACCAGGAGGAGGTCACCCCGGCCCCGGTCTCGCGGGCGGCCTCCCGCAGTGGGGCCCGCTCCCGTCGCCGTACGCCCGCGAAGCGCTCGGCACTGCTGACCGTCGCCGTGCCCTCGGCGTGTGTCATGGGCGTGGCGGGCATCGCCGCCGCCTCCGTCGGCAACCTCGGCGGCGACGACCAGGACGCGTCGACGACCGCGGCGGACGCCCCTGCGGTGAAGCCGTCGGCCGCCAACAACCAGTTGGACACCCAGCTCGAGAGCCTCACCGCGGAAGCCGACGACTTCGCCGACCGGGCCAGCCGTACCCAGGAGCGCATCGACCTCAAGGCGCAGCAGGCGGCCGAGAAGAAGAGGGCTGCGGCGGAGGCAGCCCGCAAGGAACGGCTGCGTCCCAAGTACGCCCTGCCGGTCGCACAGCACGGGCTCAGCGCCTACTACGGCCAGGCCGGCATCAACTGGATGTCCGTGCACACCGGCATCGACTTCCCGGTCTCGTACGGCTCGACCGTGATGGCCGCGACCGACGGCACCGTCCGTACGGAGTACAACAGCGCGTACGGCAACATGATGATCGTGACGGCGATGGACGGCACGGAGACCTGGTACTGCCACCTCTCCAGCTACCAGGTCGCGTCCGGTACGACCGTCAAGGCCGGCGACCCGATCGCGCTCTCCGGCAACTCCGGCAACTCGACCGGACCGCACCTGCACTTCGAGGTGCGGCCGGGCGGCGGTTCGGCGGTCGACCCGCTGGCCTGGCTGCGCAGCCACGGGCTCGAGCCGACGTAAGCCCCGAAGCTTCCCCTGAGCCCCCGCCGAGTGAGCGGGGGCTCACTTCGTACCACCCGGAACAGCTACAGCTTCTCCACCGGCGCGTACCGCAGAAGCAGTCGCTTCGGCTTGGTGTCCCCGAAGTCGATCGTCGCCTCCGCGTTCGCGCCGGTGCCCTTCACAGCGACGACGGTCCCGAGCCCGAACTGGTCGTGCGTCACCCGGTCCCCCACCGCGAGGGAGACCACGGGCTTCTCGGCGGTCCGGCGCGTGGCGAACCCGGACGCGCCTGACGCCGACGAGCGCGAGCGGGACGAGGACAGCGAAGCCGCCACACCCGAGACCGGGCCCGCCGGAGCCAGGGAACCACCCGTGCGCTTCCAGTCCACATGCGCCGCCGGGATCTCCTCCAGGAAGCGGGAGGGCGGGTTGTACGAGGGCTGCCCCCACGCGCTCCGCATTGCCGAGCGCGTCAGATACAGCCGCTCACGCGCGCGCGTGATGCCGACGTACGCCAGGCGGCGCTCCTCCTCCAGTTCCTTGGTCTGGCCGAGGGCACGCATGTGCGGGAAGACGCCGTCCTCCATGCCGGTCAGGAAGACGACCGGGAATTCGAGGCCCTTGGCGGTGTGCAGGGTCATCAGCGTGATGACGCCGTCGCCCTCCTCCTCGTCCGGGATCTGGTCGGAGTCGGCGACCAGCGCGACCTGCTCCAGGAAGTCGGCCAGCGTGCCCTGCTCGCCCTCACTGCGCTCCTGCTCGAACTCCAGGGCCACGGCGGCGAGTTCCTGGAGGTTCTCGATCCGGGTCTCGTCCTGCGGGTCGGTGGAGGCCTGCAACTCGGCGAGGTAGCCGGTGCGTTCGAGCACTGCCTCCAGGATCGTCGCGGGGCCGGCGCCGGACTCGACGATCGTTCGGAGGTCCTCCATGAGCGTGTTGAACCGCTTGACGGCGTTCGTGGAGCGCGCGGCCATGCCGTACGCCTCGTCCACGCGCTTCAGCGCCTGCGGGAAGCTGATCTTCTCCCGCTGGGAGAGGGCGTCGATCATCGCCTCCGCGCGGTCGCCGATGCCCCGCTTGGGGACGTTGAGAATACGGCGCAGCGGGACCGAGTCCTCCGGGTTGGCCAGCACGCGCAGGTAGGCCAGGACGTCCCGGACCTCCTTGCGCTCGTAGAAGCGCACGCCGCCGACGACCTTGTAGGGCAGGCCGACGCGGATGAAGATCTCTTCGAACACACGGGACTGGGCGTTCGTCCGGTAGAAGACGGCGACGTCCCCGGCCTTCGCCTCGCCCGCGTCCGTGAGGCGGTCTATCTCGTCGGCGACGAACTGGGCCTCGTCGTGCTCCGTGTCGGCGACATAGCCGGTGATGCGCGCGCCCGCACCCGCGTTGGTCCAGAGGTTCTTCGGGCGGCGGGACTCGTTGCGCTCGATGACGGCGTTGGCGGCGGAGAGGATCGTCTGGGTGGAGCGGTAGTTCTGCTCCAGCAGGATGGTCGTCGCGTCCGGGTAGTCCTCCTCGAACTGAAGGATGTTGCGGATGGTCGCCCCGCGGAAGGCGTAGATCGACTGGTCGGCGTCACCCACCACGCACAGCTCGGCGGGCGGCAGGTTGCCCTCGCCGGGTGGTACGTCCTCGTCGTGCTCGCCGGTGCCGACGAGTTCGCGTACGAGGGCGTACTGGGCGTGGTTGGTGTCCTGGTACTCGTCGACGAGTACATGGCGGAAGCGGCGGCGGTAGTGCTCGGCGACGTCCGGGAAGGCGCGGAGCAGATTGACCGTCGTCATGATCAGGTCGTCGAAGTCGAGGGCGTTCGCCTCGCGCAGCCGCGACTGGTACAGAGCGTAGGCCTGGGCGAGGGTCTTCTCGAAGCCGTCGGTGGCCTGGGCGGCGAAGTCCTCCTCGTCGATCAGCTCGTTCTTGAGGTTGCTGATCTTGGCGCTGAAGGACTTGGGCGGGTAGCGCTTGGGGTCGAGGTCCAGGTCGCGGCAGACCAGGGCCATGAGGCGTTTGCTGTCGGCGGCGTCGTAGATCGAGAACGACGACGTGAAGCCGAGCTTCTTGCTCTCCCGGCGCAGGATGCGCACGCACGCGCTGTGGAAGGTCATGACCCACATCGCGTTCGCGCGCGGGCCGACGAGCTGCTCGACGCGCTCCTTCATCTCGCCGGCGGCCTTGTTGGTGAAGGTGATCGCGAGGATCTGGCCCGGGTGCACGCCCCGCTCGGCGAGGAGGTGGGCGATGCGGTGGGTGAGCACGCGGGTCTTGCCGGAGCCGGCGCCGGCCACGATGAGCAGGGGGGAGCCGGAGTGGACGACGGCGGCGCGCTGGTTGTCATTCAGCCCCTCCAGGAGCGCTGCCGCGTCCATGGCCGGACGCGGGGCGCCGTCGCGGTAGTACATGTCCCGGTCCGGGGGCACGTCGAACTTCCCGCCGAACAGATCGTCCGGGATCGGCTCCGGAACGTGATCGTCCTCGGGCGGCGGCGGGTGCTCCTCGTGGGCCCGCGGGGCCTGGAGGTCCGCCAGGAAGCTGTCGTCAAAGAGGCTGCTCATCGCTCTCCGAGTCTAGGGCGCCCCACTGACAACCCGCGGCCGCCCCGAGAACATCCCCGGCCGGAATACCGTCGATCTTGGTAGTGCGGCCGGAATCACATCGGATGCAGCGGCCGGCGATCTTTCGTCCCTACCCACCTCGACGTCGGCTCACTCTCCGAGCCCACCCCAATACCACCCGCGACCACTGACTGAAAGTCACGAAAATGTATCGGGCATATCACCCACCAACCTTCACACGCACCACACGAGTTGGCTACCGTGCCGGGCAGGCCGTACGACCCCCACCGGCGAACGTCGCCGGGCCGCACGGCCTCCGCCGAGTCCGGTGCGCCCCCGTGGCTGCCGGAGCCGGGGACCCAACCGACTCTGGGGTGAATCGGTCCGACTCCCTTCCCGGGAGGGGACCGTAGGGCAACCCTTCCGAACCACCCGCCCGAACCCGACAGCTAACCCGGTAGGCGGCCCATGGAAGGAGTCGCCTCCCTTGGCGTCGCACCGTAAGTCGCGTCCCACGGGCGCGCGCGTCGCAGGCATACGGACCCCCGCGCTTGCCACGGCTGCCCTCACGTCTGTGGCCCTGCTCTCCCAGACGGCCAATGCCACCCCCTCGGCCGACGACAAGCCGAGCCTCGAAGAAGTCGAGAAGAAGGTCGACGATCTCTACCGCCAGGCGGAGTCGGCGACCGAGAAGTACAACGCAGCCAAAGAGAAGACCGCGAAACAGCGCAAGCAGGTCGACACCCTCCTCGACGACGTCGCCCAGCGCACCCAGAAGCTCAACGAGGCGCGCGAGGAGCTGGGCTCGTACGCAGCGGCTCAGTACCGGACCGGCGCCTCCGCCCCCGACACCGCGACCTTCCTGCTCGCGGACTCGCCGCAGGACTACTTCGACCAGACCCAGCTGATGGGCAGGCTGACCAGCCGTCAGAAGGGCGCGGTCGACGACTACTTCACCCAGCAGTCCGCGACGATGGAGAAGCGCCAGGAGGCCACCGAGAGCCTCGAGACGCTCACGGAGTCGCAGAGCGATCTGAAGACGGCCAAGGCCACCGTCCAGAAGAAGCTCGCCGACGCGCGCGAACTGCTGTCGCAGCTGACCGCCGAGGAGAAGGCGCGGCTGGCGGCGATCGAGAAGAAGAAGCAGGAGGAGGCCGAGCGCAAGGCCGCGGAGCTCGCCCGGCAGCAGGCGGAGGAGGAGCGGCAGCGCCAGGAGGCCGCCGCGCAGCAGGAGGAGACCGGAAGCGGCTCCTCCACGGATACGGGCACAGGGACCGAGACGGGCTCCGACACCTCGGCCCCCGACTCCTCGTACGCCACCAAGGCCGAGAAGGCGCTCGCCTTCTCCCGCGCGCAGATCGGCAAGCCGTACGTCTGGGGCGCGACCGGCCCGGACTCCTACGACTGCTCCGGCCTCACCCAGGGCGCGTGGAAGGCCGCCGGCGTCTCCCTCCCGCGCACCACCTACGACCAGGTGAACGCGGGCACCACGGTCTCCCTCGCGGCCGCCCAGCCCGGCGACCTGGTCTTCTTCTACGACGACGTCACCCACGTCGGCATCTACATCGGCAACGGCATGATGATCCACGCCCCGAAGCCCGGCACGTACGTGCGCGAGGAGTCGATCTACTACGACGGGGAGTCGTCCATCCACAGCGTGGTACGACCGGCCTGACAGGCGGAGGCAAGGGGCGGGCCGGATGGCACGCCCGGGGAGGCTTCCGTGGGCACGCGCGTGGGGGCGTTTTCCGCAGGCACGCGCGCGTGGGGTGCTGTTGGGCAGGCGCGTACGAGAGGCGCCTGCAGGCTCGCGCGCCCCCGAAACGGCGCACGCTCGGTGTGAGCCCGTTGCCGCGCGCCCGCGTGGTTTTCGAGTGTCGGCGCGCGTGGCCCGCTCGCGCGACGCGCGGGGCTCCTTAGCATCGGCGCATGCCCGGCTCCTCCCCCCTCCGCGCCTGGTGGGCGCAGCATCCGCCGGCGGCCGGGGCCGCCGTCATGGCGACCGGCATCGTCTCGGTCGGCCTGCACCTGACGGGCTACGAGGTCCTGTCCCGAATCCTCCTCGTGATGGCCTGCGCGGCATGGCTGGCCCTGGCGGCGGACTTCCTCACGCGGCTGCTGCGGCAGCGGGAGCGCTGGGTGAGGGAGGCGGGAACGCCGGCGGCGCTCACCGCCGTCGCCGCGACCACCGTGCTGGGGACCCGCCTGTCCGCGCTGGACTGGCAGCTCCTGGCCGCGGCGCTGCTGGCGCTGGCCACGCTGCTGTGGCCGGTGCTGCTGGTGCCCGTCGTGCGGCACTGGCAGCGGCGGCGTATGCCGGGGGCGGTGTTCCTCGGGACCGTGGCCACGCAGGGGCTCGCCGTGCTCGGCGCGACCCTCGCGAAGGCCGAGTCGGCGGCGTGGCTCGCACACGCGGCGCTCGTACTGTTCTGGCTGGGCCTGGTGCTGTACGGCCTCGCACTGGCCCGCTTCGATCTGCGGCAGGTGATCGAGGGGCCGGGGGACCAGTGGGTCGCGGGCGGCGCGGCGGCGATCTCGGCGCTCGCCGGGGCGAAACTCATCGCCGCCGACGGACCGGGCCTGTACCTCTGGAACGACGACAACAGCGGCGTCCTGCGGACCGTGACCGTCGCCTTGCTCGTCCTCGACCTGGGCTGGTACGCCGTACTGCTCGTCGCCGAGGTGGTCCGGCCGCGTCTGCGCTACGACGTGTGCCGCTGGTCCACGGTTTTCCCGATGGGTATGACGGCGGCGGCGACGCTGGCCGTCGCCGCCGCCGTCGACGTCTCATGGCTCGAGTGGCCCGGGGAGGTGCTGCTGTGGATCGCGGTGGCGGCGTGGCTCGCGGTCGCGGTCGGGGCGGTCGCGGCCGCCCGGGAGGCCGTACGCCCCGCGGCGCCCGGGCACCCCAGACCGTGAGCCGCGGGCCTCGGCCGGGGCTCAGGTCCAGAGCACCGCGATGAAGACGTTCGCTGTGGTCAGCAGGCCCACCAGGCCGAACAGGCCCTTGTCCACCTTCTCCTCGTCCCGCTTCACATAGACGAGACCGAGGATCACGATCAGCAGGGCCAGCTTCACACCGATCTTGATGTTGTTGACGGACTGGTCGTCGGCCTGGTTGAGACCGACCAGGATCACACCGGTGACCAGCATGGTCAGCGCACCGTGCAGCATCCCCGGGCCGAATCGGGCGGTGCCCTCGCCCATCGCCTTCATCTGGGTGAAGAAACCGCCGAGCAGGGCGGCGATGCCGATGATGTGCAGGCCGACGAAGAGGTTGATGAGTACGTCCATGGAGCCGGAGCCTAATCAGGGCCCGGACCCCGCCCGGCACCGGCCCGCCGACCCGGCGCCCGGCGGTCTGGGGCGCGGGACGCGGATGCATATATGCGCGCCATAGCACCTCTGCATGCACGTATACCCCGTAAACCGCACATCGGTCATCGCGCTGCGTGAAGGCGACGGCCACGGACCGGGATCACGGTCGCATACGGTCACCCCGCGGTCCCCTCCTGTCAGTTCCGCACAACGCGTTACCGGTCCGACACACCCAGGTCTAGCGTCCTGCACCAGGTGACCGGCTCCCCACCGCCGTCCGGGCCAGGGGCGGCAGCCGGACACCTCCGCCGAGAAGGTCCGGCGGTGGCCCCGCTCCCCCTGCACGGGCTGCCGCCGGACGCGGAGACCGCATCGGAGCGGCCCACGGTCCGCCGGTGGCCGTACGGACCAGCGGTCGTCCGGGGCGTCCAGGTCGTCCGAGTCGTACGAAAGGACGTGCAGTCCAGTGGCAGCGCACCGCAAGCCCCGACAACGCTCGGCGGGCGGCACCAGGGCCCGTACGGCGGCGACGATCGCTATCGCGGGAGCGGCGAGCGCGACCGGCGTCGACGGCATCGGGCACGCCGAGCCGCAGCTGACGCCGGGGCAGGTCAAGGCCAAGGTGGACAAGCTGTATCAGGAGGCCGAGGTCGCCACCGAGAAGTACAACGGGGCGAAGGAGAAGGCCAAGACGGCGGAGGAACGGCTTCAGTCGCTGCAGGACGAGGCCGCCCGCAAGGAGGAGCAGCTCAACTCGTCGCGGGATGCGCTCGGTTCGTTCGCCGCGGCGCAGTACCGGAGCGGTGGTCTCGACCCTGCGCTGCAACTCGCGCTCTCCGAGGACCCCGACCGGTACCTCGACGGCGCCACGTTCGCCGAACGCGCGGGCGACCGGCAGTCCGCGGCCGTGACACGGGTACGCAGACAGCTGCGCGAGATCGAGCAGTTGCGCGGCGCCGCACGCGTCGAGCTGACCTCGCTGCAGTCGCGGCAGGCCGAGCTGAAACGCCACAAGAAGACCATCACCGGGAAGCTGGACGCGGCTAGGCGGCTGCTGTCCCGGCTGACGGCCGAGGAGCGGACGCGACTCGCGGAGGGCGATGGCACGGACCGCGCCTCGCGGGCCGCCACGGCCGGGCGCGACAGCCTCTCCGCCACGGCCGCGGCGCCCAACTCGCGTGCCGCGGCGGCCGTCTCGTACGCCTACCAGAAGCTCGGCAGCCCCTACGTCTGGGGCGCGACCGGCCCGGACGCCTTCGACTGCTCGGGCCTGATCCAGGCCGCGTACCGCTCCGCCGGCATCTCCCTGCCCCGCACCACCTACGCCCAGATCGACACCGGCCACCGTGTCTCCCGCTCCGAACTCCTCCCCGGCGACCTGGTGTTCTTCTACTCCGGCATCAGTCACGTCGGCATCTACGTCGGCAACGGCCAGATGATCCACGCCCCGAACCCCTCGGCGCCGGTACGGCTGGCCCCGATCGACGAGATGCCCTTCTCCGGAGCGACCCGGGTGGTATGAGGCCGGGCCCTCACACCAGCCGTCGTGCCGTCGCCCACCGCGTCAGCTCGTGCCGGTTGGACAGCTGGAGCTTGCGCAGGACCGCCGAGACATGGGACTCCACCGTCTTCACGGAGATGAAGAGCTGCTTGGCGATCTCCTTGTACGCGTAGCCGCGGGCGATCAGGCGGAGGACCTCGCGTTCGCGCTGGGTGAGGCGGTCGAGGTCCTCGTCGACGGGAGGCGCGTCGGTGGAGGCGAAGGCGTCCAGGACGAAGCCGGCGAGGCGCGGGGAGAAGACCGCGTCGCCTTCCTGGACCCGGAAGATGGAGTCGACCAGGTCCGTACCCGTGATCGTCTTCGTCACGTACCCCCGGGCGCCACCCCGGATCACACCGATCACGTCCTCTGCCGCGTCCGAGACGGACAGCGCGAGGAAGCGGACGGGCTGCTCGGCGTCAGCCATCAACGTGGCGCAGCGGCGCAGGACTTCCACCCCGCCGCCGCCCGGGAGGTGCACGTCGAGAAGGACGACCTCGGGCCGGGTCGCGGTGATGACCGTGACCGCCTGGTCGACGTCCGCCGCCTCGCCGACGACCTCGACGCCGGTCTGCTCGGTCTGGCCGATCTCGGCCTGGACTCCCGTGCGGAACATCCGGTGGTCGTCGACGAGCACCACGCGCACGTGACGCCGCACGGCACCGCCGCCCGGCGACTGAGCGGACTCGGCCGCCTCCCCTGCCGTGCCGTTCGCCTCGGTCGGGTCGCTCATGACGTCTTCTCCGCCCTCTCCATCTCCAGCTCGACCTCGGTGCCGCCGCCCGGTACCGCCCGCAACCGGGCCGTACCGCCGTTGCGCTCCATGCGGCCGATGATCGATTCTCTGACGCCCATGCGGTCGGCGGGTATCGAGTCGAGGTCGAAGCCGGGGCCACGGTCCCGCACGGACACGAAGACCGTCTTCCCCTCGACTTCGGCGTAGACCTGCACGGCGCCGCCCTCGCCACCGTACTTGGCGGCGTTGACCATTGCCTCGCGTGCGGCCTGCATCTGTGCGCCGATCTTCTCGTCGAGCGGGCAGTCGCCGACCACGACGACCTCTATGGGGACGCCGTGCTTGTCCTCGACCTCGGCGGCGTTGCGCCGCACCGCGTCGGCGAGGGCGGTCGGCTCGTCGGCCTCGTCCTTGCCGGTGCCCTCGGGCTTGTACAACCAGGTGCGCAGGTCGCGCTCCTGGGCGCGGGCGAGGCGGCGCACCTCGCCGGCGTTCTCCGCGTTGCGCTGGATCAGGGTCAGGGTGTGCAGCACGGAGTCGTGGACATGGGCGGCGACCTCCGCCCGCTCCTGGGCGCGGATGCGCATCAGACGCTCCTCGGAGAGGTCCTGGGTCATGCGCACGAGGTAGGGGCCGGCGAGGAGTGTTATCCCGACGAGCACCGCGAGGGCCGCCTGCAGGACGGAGCCGAGGTGGGCTGCGGAGCCCTGCAGCACGAAGATGCCGGTGACACCGGCCGTGACCAACAGGACGCCGGCCACTGCGCGCAGCAGCGTGAGCGTTCGTTTGCGGCGGCCGACCTCGACCCAGCGGGCCCGGCGGGCGTTGTCCGCCTGGCGCCACACCAGGGCGACGCCCGCGCCGACGAGCACGGTCGGCCAGAGGTAGGCCTGGGCGCCGGTGCCCAGGTTGACGTTGCCCACGAAGACCATGGCCACGACGACCATGAGCAGCAGGGCGACCATCTGGCCCTTGTCCGGTTTGCGGGCCATGAGTTTGCGCCGGCCGTCGGGAGAGGTCTCCGTGGTGACCAGGGACGGTGGCTTCTGTGCTTCGACGCCACCGACGCCGAGCGGCACGAAGAACCAGAACGCGGCGTAGAGCAGCGCGCCGAGGCCGTCGGCCATGAACAGGCCGACGAAGACCAGGCGTACCCAGATCACGGGCAGGCCGAGGTGCCCGGCGAGCCCCCGCGCCACGCCACCGAGCCAGCGTCCGTCACTGCTGCGGTAGAGCTTGCGCGGCGGCCGCGGTTCGGCGAGTGGCGCTGCTGCGGTTGCGGCTTCCGGCATGCCATTGATGGTCACACGGTCGGCGGGCGGGAGCATCAGGGTCGACCCCCGAGACTCCCCTGATCTTCGGCGGGCCGGCCCGTCGAACGCCTCCCCGGCGTCGGCTCAGGGGCGATATCAGGGTCCGGCCAGGGTCATTCCGACTCCCGCCGCGGCGGCCCGCCCGTCACCATGGACTCATGACTGATCACCAGCGCGCCGCAGACGCCGTGCCCGACGCGGATGCCCTGCCCGCAGCGGCCACCCCGTCCGACGCGGCGGCCGCGACGGGCGCAGGTGAGGAACCGCGCGCGCCCGACGGTGCGGGCGCACCCGAGCAAACGAGCACGCAGGGCGAGGACGGACAGCCGGGCAGGACCGACGAAGGGGCCGGCGCGGCAGGAGAGACGAGCGGGACCGGGCACATGAACGGGAAGACGACGACCGGCGGCGCCGGAGCGCCTCACGCTGCCGGGGCGCCCGAGGATGCCGAGGTGTCCGAGCCGCCCCTGAGGCTCCGGCGGGACCGACGGCACAAGGTGTTCGCCGGGGTGTGCGCCGGTCTTGGGCGGCAGTTCGACATGGACCCGGTGATCTTCCGGATCACACTCGCGGTGCTCGCCGCGACCGGCGGTCTCGGTCTCATCTTCTACGGCTTCGCCTGGCTCTTCGTCCCGTACGACGACGAGGACCAGAACGAGGTGCACAAGCTCCTGACCGGCCGTGTCGACGGGCAGGCGCTCACGGCGGTGCTGTTCGCGCTGGTCGGCTGCGGTGTCTTCCTGACGATGCTGAACAACGGCGGCGTGCTGACCTTCGCCGTCGTGCTGTCCCTCCTCCTCGCGGGCGCCGGGTACTGGTCGCAGCGCCGCGGCGCCCCCGACCCCGACCCGCTGGCCGCGCAGGCGGCCGCCGACGCGCCGCCGGAGGCCCAGGCTCCCCCGGTTGCGGCCGCCTACCCGTCCTGGTGGCGCGACCCGATCGTCAAGGACGGCACGCACGTCGGAGGCACCGGCTATCTCTGGGGACCGCACGAATCCCGCGACCGCGACATCGCGGCGGCCGTCAACATCAGCACCCGCGGGAGCGGCCACGAGGACCTTCGCACCCCGCGCCCCGCGCCCCCCAGACCGCGCGGCCCGCGCTGGATAGGCGGCTGGGTCTTCCTGTTCGCCCTGCTCGCCGCTGCCCTCGGCACCCGCGGGACCTGGGACGAGCAGCCGCTGGGCACCAGCCTGCAGACCGGCCTTGCGTGCGCGCTCGCCGTCATCGGTCTGGGCATCGCGGTCAGCGCGTTCCTGGGCCGTACGGGAGCGGGGTCGATCTTCCTGGCGGTCGTCACGGCGGGCCTGCTGGCTGGGGCGGCGGCACTGCCCAAGGACATCGGCACGGAGTGGATACGGACGACCTGGCGGCCGGCCGCGGTGGCGGACGTGGCGCCGGCCTACGACCTCGGTACCGGCGTCGGCACCCTGGACCTGACCCGGCTGAACCCGGCCAGGGGCCAGACGGTGTCCACGGGCGCCGACGTGGGCGCCGGCCGGCTGCTGGTGATCGTCCCGCCGGACGTGACTGTGAAGGCGAGTATCGACGTGGGGTTGGGTGACATCCAGTTGCCGGGCGAGCAGGCACAGGACGTGGATGTGCAGCCGGGCAGGTACCAGGAGGTGACGCTGAAGCCGGCCTCGGGCACCAAGAGCGCGGGCACGGTCGAGCTGGACCTCCATGTGGGTGTCGGACAGGTGGAGGTGAGCCGTGCTGCGTCATGAGTTCCAGCCCGGGAGGCTGGTCGCCGGTTTCTTCGTCACCGTCGCGGGCGTCATCTACGCCGGTGACGCGGGCGACGCCTGGGAGACACCGTGGTTCGTGGTGATCCCCGTGGTCGTGGGCGGCCTCTGTCTCGCCGGGATCGCGGGGATGGCCGGCCGCGCCATACGCCGGCGCCGCGGGACGGACCGCGCCCCCCGGCAGGACACGCCCGTCGGCGCGCCGCCCCGCTGACAGTGCCGGTCGTTGAGCGGCCGGGGTACCGCCCGGCCTCGAGAGTCGGCCTACTGATAGGCCCGTCGGCGTCGCCGGGAGCGGAGTGCCGCGTCCAGCGAGAGCATGGGCGCGCCCGCGAGGACGAGGGGGAGCCAGGCCATGAGGTAGGGGAGGTCGTTGCCGTAGTAGTAAGGGTCGGAGGCCCAACTGACCGTCAGCCAAAGGCTGAGGGAGATCAGTGCACCGCCGAGGGCGGCGAGGCGGGTGAGGAGGCCGAGGAGGGTGCCGATACCGACGGCGAGTTCACCGAAGGCGATGGCGTAGCCGAAGGCGACGGGGTTCTCCAGTGCCATGTCGACCAGCGCCGGGATGGCCGAGGAATCCCGCACGGTGCGCATCATGTCGCCGACGGAGCCGGAGCCGGCGTCCTTCATGAAGGCGCTGTCGGTGAGTTTGTCGAGGCCGGCGTAGATGAAGGTGACGCCGAGGAAGATGCGCAGGGGCAGCAGGGCGTAACGGGTGGCGGTGTCCCGCCAGTCGCGGTCGCCGTTGAGATGGGGGGTGTGCGTGTCCGTACGAATACCGTGAGTCATCGCTGATAGCCGCCTCTCGGACGCCGTGCCGTGGGCCCTCATCAGACGATACGTACGCAAGGGAGGACCGGCTCAATCGCGTTCCGGCCGGATTTCGGTGAACTGGCCTCAGCAGCAACGCCCGGCTCCTGGCGGGGGCGTCGGCCCTTCTGTCACTCCGTCACGTCGATCGCATACGCATTCGTCTCGACCCCGGCCGCGGTGACCACGCGTACCTCCACCCGCCCGGGCTCCACATCCGCCGGCACGGGCACGGTCAGCAGGCCGTCCGTGGGGTTGCTGAAGCCGCCGGCCACGGGGACGAGGGGGACGTGAACGTGGACCGCACCGATGCGGACCACCATCCGGGACAGGCGGTCGGCACCGTCGGCACCCGGTGGGACGAAGCCCGCGCCGCGGATCTCGATGTCCTCGCCGGTGCGGATCGGTGCGTCCAGGTCACCGGCCTCGCGGGCGCGGACGACGGAGAGGACGACCGGGCGGCCGCCCTCGGCGTACTTGCCGGCCAGGTAGGTGGCCGCCGACACCAGCACCACCACCGCGAGCCCCCAGGGCAGGTCGGGCAGTTGGTCGGGGCGTCGGGCCAGCCGTACCGCCGCGAAGAGCAGGGCGACGGCGCTGATGACGACGTACTGGATGTCGGCGAAGGTGCCGCGCCCCGAATCGTCCGTCAGCAGGTCGGCAGCCCTCGGCCGGTCCGCGCGGACCTTCTGCAGCCGTTGCCCGAGGACGCGCAGGCCGACCACCCGCCGCACCAGTACCGCGATCGCACACGTGACGGCGAGGACGGTCACCACCCCGGCGCCGTGGGCGAGTTCGAGCCCGGCGATCAGCGCGTCGCGCTCGCCGGGCGCGGAGGCCGCCGCCAGCTGCCCCGCCAGCACGAGCACCGCGTAGGCGACGAACAGCACCCAAAGTGCGGCCACGGCGCGGGAGGTGGACAGGCGGTTGTCCTCGCCGATGACCGGGGCCAGTACTCCGCCGCGCGTCCGGTGGAACCAGGAAGCCGCCGTCAGCACCCCCGCCACCACCAGCGCGGCGCACAGCCCGGCCGTGCGGGCCGTCGTCCAGCCCGCGCCGATCGCGGTCAGCGACTGCATCAGCAGCAACAGCAGGACCAGCGTCCAGGCCGCGCAGGCGGTACGGCACCACAGGCGCGCCAGCCAGGCCTCGCCCTCCGCCCGGCCGCGTTCGGCGACGACCGCCGCGGACTGGGTCAGTTCCTCGGAGACCCACTGGCGGGAGGCCGAGACCGAGTGGGCCACGGCTGCCGGCAGGCCCTGCCCGGCCGCGAACTGATCGCGCTTCAGCAGGAATTCGGCGACGGCCCGCCGGTGTCCCGTACGCGCCCCGTGCGGGCAGTCCCCGCAGGTGCAGCCGCCTCCGTGGGCGCCCGCGCGCGCACTCGCGTCCGCGTCCTGTCTCGCTTCCTGCACCGCCACGCCCGACGCCTGCCTTCCCGCGCATCACCGTAGAACGGAGTCGTACATCCAGGGCGTACAACTCCCGTGCGACGACAGCGAATTGTGCCCTACGCCAACCCGGCTCGGGTCCGGCAGGTCTGGTCAGCGCGGGTGAAAGGACGGCCGCCATGTTGACCCGACCCCGAGAACTTCCGTAAGGCCGAGATCATCCGGCGTGACGGAACCCGAACCCACACCAGGAACCGTCCGCCACGACACTACGACAGCAGATCCGGCTCACCGCGGCTGATGTCCTGCCACAGCGGCTGGTAGTTGATCCACGCGACCAGGTCACCGCCGAGCTGCTCGCGCGTCGCCACCGCCGACTTGTGGTCGATGAGCACGGGGCGCCCGGCCGCCTTGGCCGTGAGCTGCACCTGGCAGGAGCGTTCCATCGACAGGAACCACCAGGCCGCCGCGTCCACCGAGTCGCCGACGGTCAGCAGTCCGTGGTTGCGCAGGACGAGCGCCTTGTGCGAACCGAGCGCGGCGGCGATCCGGCGGCCCTCCGCGAGGTCGACAGAGACGCCGGAGTAGGCGTCGTACAGGGCGTGGTCCTCATAGAAGGCACAGCTCTCCTGGGTGATCGGGTCGAGCAGGTCGCCGAGCGCGGACAGGGCGCGGCCGTGCACGGAGTGGCAGTGGGCGACGGCGACGACATCCGGGCGGGCGGCGTGGACCTGCGCGTGCACGGTGAACGCCGCCTGGTTGACGTGGTAACGGCCGTCGATCACCTGCCCGTCCTGGTTGGCCAGCACCAGGTCGCTCACGGTGACGTGCTTGAACGGCATCCCGAACGGATTGACCCAGAAGCAGTCGGTGTGCTCCGGGTCGCGGGCGGTGATGTGCCCGGACACGCCGTCCTCGAACCCGTACCGCCCGAAGATCCGCAACGCCCCGGCGAGCCGTTCCTTGCGGTGTCGGCGTTCGTCGTCGACCGACTCGTACATCGGCGGCATCGCGAACTGCAGCCGGTCGGTGGGCAGGGGCTGGGGCGGGATGGGCGCGGGCATGGGACCTCCGGCGCTGGGTTCCGGTACGGAGCGGAAGTTACCCGCGGTCAGCGCAGGAGAACAGGGCTTCGGCGACTTATGTGAATCACGACAGAAGATGTCGGGTTTCGGCGGCACACTCGTCGTATGACAGCAAACTGGGCATCGTTCGTCGCCGCCGAACCCGACCTCGCGAAGACCGTCGAGGAGCGCTTCAAGGCGTTCACCCACCACGTCCTCGCGACCCTGCGCAAGGACGGCTCACCGCGCACCACCGGCCTCGAGGTGCGGTTCCTGAACGGCGAGCTGTGGCTCGGCATGATGCCGGACTCCCGCAAGGCCCTCGACCTGCGCCGCGACCCACGCTTCGTACTCCAGGCGAACCCGGGAGAAGGCACCGGGATGGGCGGCGGGGACGTACGGATCAGCGGGCGGGCGGTCGAGATCGACGATCCCGAGACGAAGGCCGCGTACGGCGAAGAGGTGGAACCGCCGGAGCCGTTCCACCTCTTCCGCACCGAGCTGACGGAGGTCGTACGGACCTACGTCGAGGACGACACCTATCTGGTCGTCCAGGTCTGGAAGCCAGGCGAGCCCCTGCGCACGATCAAGCGCACGTAGGGATCACTCCCACTCGATCGTCCCCGGCGGCTTCGACGTCACGTCGAGGACGACGCGGTTGACGTCCCGGACCTCGTTGGTGATCCGGGTGGAGATCTTCGCGAGGACGTCGTACGGCAGCCGCGACCAGTCGGCCGTCATCGCGTCCTCGGACGAGACCGGGCGCAGCACGATCGGGTGGCCGTACGTCCGGCCGTCGCCCTGGACGCCGACGCTGCGGACGTCCGCGAGCAGGACCACCGGGCACTGCCAGATGTCCCGGTCGAGACCGGCCGCGGTCAGTTCCTCGCGGGCGATGGCGTCGGCCTCGCGGAGCAGGTCGAGCCGCTCCTTCGTCACCTCGCCGACGATACGGATGCCCAGGCCGGGGCCCGGGAACGGCTGGCGCTGGACGATCTCCTCCGGCAGGCCGAGCTCCTGGCCGACCATCCGGACCTCGTCCTTGAACAGCTTGCGCAGCGGCTCGATCAGCTGGAACTCGAGGTCCTCGGGCAGGCCGCCGACGTTGTGGTGGGACTTGATGTTGGCGGTGCCGGTGCCGCCGCCGGACTCGACCACGTCGGGGTAGAGGGTGCCCTGGACGAGGAACTCGACCGCGGGACCCTCGTCCGCGATGATCTCGGCCTGCGCCTGCTCGAAGACCCGGATGAACTCCCGGCCGATGATCTTCCGCTTCTCCTCGGGGTCGCTGACCCCGGCGAGCGCCTTGAGGAACCGCTCCTCGGCGTCGACGACCTTCAGGTTCACCCCGGTCGAGGCCACGAAGTCCTTCTCGACCTGCTCGGTCTCCCCCTTGCGCATCAGGCCGTGGTCGACGTAGACGCAGGTCAGCTGGGAACCGATGGCCTTCTGGACGAGGGCGGCGGCGACGGCGGAGTCCACACCGCCGGACAGACCGCAGATCGCGCGCTTGTCGCCGACCTGCGCGCGGATCGCCTCGACCTGCTCCTCGATGACGTTGCCGGTCGTCCAGGACGGGGTCAGGCCGGCACCACGGTAGAGGAAGTGCTCCAGCACCTGCTGGCCGTGCGTGGAGTGCATGACCTCGGGGTGGTACTGGACGCCGTACAGCTTCTGCTCGTCGTTCTCGAAGGCGGCGACCGGGACGACGTCCGTGGACGCCGTGACGGTGAAGCCCTCGGGGGCGGCGGAGCAGGCGTCGCCGTGCGACATCCACACGGCCTGCTCGGCCGGGGTGCCCTCGAAGAGGGTGGAGGACGACTTGGAGATGTGCAGGTCGGTACGGCCGTACTCGCGGGCGCCGGTGTTGTCGACGGTGCCGCCGAGGGCCTGGGCCATCAGCTGGAAGCCGTAGCACATGCCGAAGACGGGGACACCGGACTCGAAGATCTCGCGGTCCAGGCGGGGCGCGCCCTCCTCGTACACGGACGAGGGCCCGCCGGAGAGGATGATCGCCGCCGGGTTCTTGGCGAGCATCTCCTGAACCGGCATGGTGCTCGGCACGATCTCGCTGTAGACCCGGGCCTCGCGGACGCGTCGGGCGATGAGCTGGGCGTACTGCGCACCGAAGTCGACGACCAGGACGGTGTCGGGGGCGGCGGGGGTCGCTGATGACACGGGTTGCCTTCCGGCGGCTTGAAAGGGGCTGTACCACCGATTCTAACGGGGCTGCCGCAGGTGGCTCCCGTCTCAGGATGCGAACGGGGTTGGCCGTCACCGGAGGTCACGGCATACTGACCCCATGCTCACGTACGCGACCTTCCTCTTTACCTATGGCAACCGGCCCGCCGGCTGCCATGGTCGTGCCGCTTGAGCAACTGACAAGCGACTTCCCAGGCGCCCCGGGCCGACAAGGTCCGGGGCGCCTGGCGTTTTCCGGGGCTTGTCAGTTCCGGGGGCCACCTTCCACGAGGAGCCCACGACATGACTGCCACCGCAGCGGAGAAGACCGGCGCGCACACGCCCGAGGCCACCGACGTGATCACCGGCGCGCGCGAGCGCATCGACGCACTCGACGACCGGATCATCGGCCTGATCCAGGAACGGATGGCCGTCTCGGCCGTCATTCAGGAAGCCCGGATCACCTCCGGCGGCCGCCGGGTGAACCTCTCCCGGGAGATGGAGATCCTCGGCCACTACCGGGAGGCGCTCGGCAAGCCCGGTACGGCACTCGCGATGACCCTGCTCGAACTGTGTCGCGGCCGGATCTGAATCGGCGTTCCGTGTACGCACGTACGCATGCCTCTCACCCGTACGGCGCGTGACCGCCGCGCGAGACGCTTCGTTGGTCCCGGTGTCCGTGCCAGCCAGGGGCGGGCCCGAAAGAACCACGCGTGGCTCGCTGGAGCGATGAGACGTACGGATCGTGCCGTGCGTCGTGGGACCTCGCTTCAGGGAAGTGACCGGACGGCAGGGGACAGCAGGCCGGTCACCCAAGAGAACGGTCGGCTCCGGGGACGCCCGGGGCCGACCGGCGGAAATGTCCAGGGCTTCATCAAGGCCAGCGGCGCAACCCCCCGGCGTCGCTCCCAGGCACCGGCGCAGCCCTGACGCCGGTGCTGACGAAAGAAGGGCCCCGCGGCTCCGTCCCGCGGGGCCCTTCGCGTGTGTACGGCCGGATCACCATGAGTGACTCAGGTCACATAAGAATTGCGTGAAGTGCGGGACAACCATTCACAGGCCTCGTGGATCAAACCTGCTGAACCAAGGGTCACACCCGCGCCCCACACGCGGAGCCCTCCGCCCACGCGTGCTGCGACGCCGCAGCACACCGGACTTCTTGAGGACTTCATGAAGCTTCGCCGTGCCTTGGCAGTGGCCGCCGCGACGGCAGCGATAGCCCCGATGGCGCTGCTCGCGGCACCGGCCGCGTACGCGACCGAAGACACGGGTTCCGCGTCCCCGTCCGTGACCGCGACGGAGTCCGCGACCGACACGCCCACCGAGGAGCCGTCGGCAACCGCGACCGAGACGGCCACCGAGACCGCCACCGCCACGCCGACGGAGTCCGCGACCGACACGCCCACCGAGGAGCCGTCGGCAACCGCGACCGAGACGGCTACCGAGACCGCCACCGCCACGCCGACCGGTTCGGCCTCCGCGTCGGCGTCTGCCTCCGCCACGCCCAGCCCGAGCGCCTCCACCCCGGAGGAGGAGCCCGACCTCTGCGAGAACGCGGACGACGAGTCCGTCGGCCTCAGCGAGGACCTGCGCAGCGGTCTGTCGGGGCTGCCCGAGACCATCGTGGCCGGCAGCGGGTGGACCGAGTTCTCCTTCAACGTCTCCAACAGCGGTGACGAGGAGATCAAGAACATCAAGCCGCTGATCGGCGTCGCCGCGCTCGGCTGGGACGAGCAGGACTACTCCGGCCAGATCACCGTCCAGGTCTACGACAAGGCCGCCGGCGGCTGGCAGACGCTCGCGGACGCGGCCGGTGAGGGTGCGACGTTCACCGCATTCTCGCTCGGCGCGGGTCAGTCGACCTCGTACCCGCTGCGGCTGAGTGTCAGCGGCAAGGTGCCCGACGCCATCGGCGTGACCGGCGGCTTCGCGCAGTACTCAGACGCCGACGGCTGCTGGATGGCCGACGACCCGAACGGCTGGGTCTACTTCTTCGACATCCTCGCCGCGGGCTCGGACGCCGGTAACCCCCCGGACGCCAAGCCGCAGGGCGGGATGGCCGAGCTGGACGACGTGAACTCCGTCTCCGCCACCGGCAGCCTCGCCGAGACCGGCTCCAGCTCCGCGCTGCCCATGATCGGCCTGGTCGGCGGTGTCGCCGTCGTCGCCGGTGCGGGTGCGGTGTTCGTCGTGCGGCGCAACAAGGCGGGTGCGCAGGCGTAAGGCGCCTGACGCGGCCCGGTAGGGGCTTCACCGCAAGACAGAGAGAGGGACCTGCGCTCGGAGGGGGGCGCAGGTCCCTCTCTCTGTTGCCTTACGGCTTGGGCGGCACCGCCGGTATCCCCAGGAACGGCAGCTTCAGCGCACCGAACGCCTCTGCCGGGACCGCCGGGGACTGCGGCTCCACCGGCTTCAGACGTTCGTACGCCGTTCCCTGCGCCGGACGCGGGTCGGCCTCGCCTTTGTTGGGCCAGAACGACATCGCGCGTTCGGCCTGCGCGGTGATCGTCAGGGACGGGTTCACGCCCAGGTTCGCCGAGACCGCCGCCCCGTCGACGACCGAGATGCCGGGGTGGCCGTACAGGCGGTGGTACGGGTCGATCACGCCGGTCTCGCGGGAGTCGCCGATCGGGCAGCCGCCGAGGAAGTGCGCGGTGAGGGGGGTGCCCATCAGTTCGCCGATGTTGCTGCCCGGGAACCCGTTGATCTCGGCGGCGATCGCCGACGCGCCCTCCGAAGCGGCCCTGATCTGCTTGGGGTTGGGGGCGCCGTGGCCCTGACGGGCGGTCAGCAGGCCCTTGCCGACTCCGTCCGGCTTCAGATACGTCGTCAGGGAGTTGTCCAGCGACTGCATCACCAGGCCGATGATCGTCCGCTCCGACCAGCGGTGGTTGTTGAACGAGCGGAGCATCATCAAGGGGTGGCGGGCGGCGTTGCGCAGGAAGGCCAGGACGCGGGACGAACCCTCCGTGTACGGGATCTGGAGGATGGCCAGGCCGCCCATCGAGTTGGAGCCCTTGCCGTAACGGACCGGTTCGATGTGGGTGTTGGCGTCGGGGTGGACCGAGGACGTGATGGCGACGCCGCGGGTGAAGTCGACCTTCTTCTCGCCGGTGACCTTGCGGTAGCGGCGGTTGGTGGTCTGGGCACCGACCAGGGCCTCGGAGTTGGTGCGGGTCAGCTCCCCGAGCCGGTCGGAGACGTACGGGAGTCGGCCGGTCGCCTTCATCCGGTGCAGCAGCGTCTGGGTGCCGTAGGTGCCGGCGGCCAGCACGACCTGACGAGCCCGGAAGGTGCGGCCCTTGCCCTTCTTGCGGTTGTCGGTGGGGAGGGTCGTGACGGCGTAGCCGCCGCGCGAGTCGTCCGTGACCGACACGACCGTCGTCAGCGGGTGTACGACCGCGCCCGCCTTCTCGGCGAGGTGGAGGTAGTTCTCGTTGAGGGTGTTCTTGGCGCCGTGGCGGCAGCCGGTCATGCACTCGCCGCACTCGTTGCAGGCGTTGCGCGCGGGGCCCGCGCCGCCGAAGTAGGGGTCCGCGACCTTTTCGCCGGGCTTGGCCCGCGCCGTCCCGTCGGCGTCCTTTCCGTCGCCGAAGAACACTCCGACCGGCGCGAGGTGGAAGGTGTCGCCGACGCCCATCCGCTGGGCGGCCGCCTTCAGATGGACGTCGGAGGGCGTCATCGTCGGGTTCAGGCGGACACCGAGCATGCGTTGCGCCTGGTCGTAGTACGGCGCCAGCTCCTCCTGCCAGTCGGTGATGTGCCGCCACTGCGGGTCCTCGAAGAACGGCTTCGGCGGTACGTAGAGGGTGTTGGCGTAGTTGAGGGAGCCGCCGCCCACGCCTGCGCCGGCCAGGACCATGACGTTGCCCAGCAGGTGGATGCGCTGGATTCCGTACATGCCGAGCTTGGGGGCCCAGAGGTAGTTCTTCAGGTCCCAGGAGTTCTTGGGGAGCGTTTCGCGGGTGAAGCGGCGGCCGGCTTCCAGGACGCCGACGCGGTAGCCCTTTTCGGTGAGGCGGAGGGCGGTGACGGAGCCGCCGAATCCTGATCCGACGACGATCACGTCGTAGTCGTACCCGTCCTCGTCCCGGGTGTGGACAGACTTCTCCTGCGACACGTGCTCTCCTCGTTGAGAACGGGTGCTGTCTAGCGGAAACGGAACGCCTTCATCAGGCGCAGGCTGCGGCTCATGAAAGCCGCGTACTTCTCGTCGTCCATTCCAAGTGACGGCGCCATCGGGAGCAGCCGCTGCTGCGCGACCGTCTGGGCCTCCGTGTACTTGAGGATGCCCTCCGAGCCGTGGCGGCGGCCGAGGCCGGAGTCCTTCATGCCGCCCATCGGGGACTGGACGCTGCCGTAGGCGGGGGCGTAGCCCTCGTTGATGTTGACCGTGCCGGTGCGCAGGCGGGCGGCGATGTCCCGGCCGCGGCGGCCGTCCTTCGTCCAGACCGAGGAATTCAGGCCGTACGGCGTGGAGTTGGCGTGCTCGATCGCCTCGTCGTCCGACGTGAAGCGGTAGAGGGAGACCACCGGGCCGAAGGTCTCCTCCGTGCAGACGGCCATGGGTGCCTCGACGCCGTCGAGGATGGTCGGCTCGTAGAAGTACGGGCCGATGTCCGGGCGGGCCACTCCGCCGGCCACCACCTTCGCACCCTTGGCCACCGCCTCCTCGACATGCCGCTTGACGGTCTCCAGCTGGCGTTCGCCGACCAGGCTGCCCATGTCGGCGCCGTAGGCGAGGGACCTGCCGAGGCGCATGGCCTTCGTGCGGGCGGCGAAGCGCTCCAGGAAGGCGTCGGCGATCGACTCGTGGACGTACAACCGCTCGATGGAGATGCACAGTTGGCCCGCGGAGGAGAAGCAGGCACGCACCGCACCCGCGGCCGCCTTCTCGATGTCGGCGTCCTCCAGCACCAGCATGGCGTTCTTGCCGCCGAGTTCGAGGGAGACGCCGACCAGGCGGGCGGCGGCGCCCTGGGCGACCTCGCGGCCGGTGCGGGTGGAGCCGGTGAAGGAGACGTAGTCGGCGTGCTTGACGACCTCGGGGCCGACGACGGGGCCCTCACCGAGGACGACCTGGAAGACCTCGGCGGGCAGTCCGGCCTCGATGAGCAGGTCGCGCGCCCACAGCGCGGTCAGGCAGGTCTCCGTGTCGGGCTTCATCACGACCGCGTTGCCCGCGACGAAGGCGGGGAGGGCGTCGCCGACCGACAGCTCCAACGGGTAGTTCCAGGGGGCGATCTGGCCGATCACGCCGCGCGGGTGGCGCAGTTCGGTGACACGCGTGAGGGTGGGCATGGCGCCGGCGTGCCGCTTGGGACGGAGGTAGGCAGGCGCCTTGCGACCGTAGTGGCGGGCGGCCACGGCGACGGCCTGGACCTCCTCGTGCGCGTGCAGGCGGGCCTTGCCGGTCTCCAGCTGGATCAGGTCGAGGACCTCGGCCTGGCGCTCCAGGACCAGATCGTGGAAGCGGAGCAGGACGGCGGCGCGCTGCCGTACCGGCGTCTGCGCCCAGACGGCCTGGGCCACACGGGCCGCGTCGAACGCCTTCTGGACGTCCTCCGGCGTGGACTCGGGCAGGTCGGCCAGCTTCTCGCCGGTGAACGGCGTGTGGTTGGCGGTCCGTCCGGAGCCGGCCACGCCCTTGGTGAGCTGGGCGACCAGCTCGGGTGTGACCACGTCCGCGGCGGTGCGGGCGCCCTCGGGGGCGGGGGCGAGGGGGTTCGTGCCGGTCTTGGCCGGGGCCTGCGCGTCCGTCATGAGGCGCAGGGTATGCCGGAGCCGAGGCTTTGTGTACCCGTCGGTAATCGGGATTCACGGAGTGCTCACACACCGCCAGTGATCACTGGCAACGAATGCGCTGATCAGGGCGTTGAGCGGGGTTGATCAGCAAGACGTCGGTGACTGTCGATCTCGAGCGTCAGTTCCCGCCGATCTCCAGGCGATCGCGCGCTCCCTTGAACACGGCGGTGCCCTTCTTCTCGTCGGCCGTGCCCTTGGGCATGTCGACGCGGAGCTCGTACATCCGGCTGTCGTCGGTGAGGATCATCAGCTCCATGACCCGGGTCCTGATGCCGTTGGACTCGTAGGTGGTATCGGCGATGACCGCATCGCTGTCGTGGAAGCTGGTCCGGGTGTACTGCGTGCGCGCGTCCGGGTCGTAGAGGGCCCAGGTGGCGTGCGCCTCCCGCGCCTGCTCCATCGCGGAGCGCGGCGCCTTGTCCCACTGGGTGAGGCGGACGTCGACCGGGCCGGCCTCGTACGCCACGAGCCGCGGCTGGTCGTCCGGGCCGCCCTCACGGACGTACTCCTTGTAGCGGCTCGGGAGGGAGAGGACCGCGTCCATGTCCTTCTCGCGGTGCGGGGTCCAAGGGTCCTGTGTGGGGCTGGGAGTGGGCGTGGGAGTGGTTTCGGAGGCGGTCGGGGCCTGGGTCAGCGTGGCCGTCTGCTCCCTGGCTCCCTTGCCCTCGACCTCGGTGAAGGACGATATGCCGAGCCATATTCCGCCGACGAGGAGAGCGCCGAGCAGGGCGGCGGGGGCGGGACGGCGGAGGGTGGGGCGGGGCCTGGGGTGGGGGGTTGGGGTGGTTTGTGGTGCGGGGGTGGGTTCGGGCTCCGGTTCAGTGTCGGCCTCAGGCCCGGATTCGGGTGCCCGGTCCGTTCGGGGTTCATCCGGTGTACCCATGACCCCCAGTCGGACCGTCCCCGCATCGTCCGCGAACCCCTCCAGATCCGCGGCTTCCTGAGCCTCCCCCACGTCACCGCCGGGCACCCCCGGCCACCCCTTGGCCACCGCCTCCAGACCCACGGCGACCTCGTCCGCATCCGGCCGCCGCTCGGGGTCCTTCGCCAGCAGCCGTACGATCAGCGGCCCGAGCGGCCCGGCGTGCTGGGGTTCGGGCGGGTCGGCGGCGAGGATCGCGGCGAGCGTCGACTCCAGGGCCGTACGGCGGAACGGGGACCAGCCCTCGACGGCGGCGTACAGCAGTACGCCCAGGGACCACAGGTCGGAGGCCGGTCCGGCACCCCGGCCCGACATCCGCTCGGGCGCGATGAACTCCAGCGAGCCCACGAACTCGCCGCTCATGGTGAGGGATTCCTCGCCCTGGACGTGGGCGATGCCGAAGTCGGTGAGGACGACCCGGCCGTGCTGCCCGAGCAGCACGTTGGCGGGCTTGACGTCGCGGTGCACGATGCCGACGGCGTGTGCGGCGCGCAGGGCGCCGAGGACGGCGAGGCCGATACGGGCGGACTCGGCGGGCGGGAGCGGGCCGCGCCCGAGGACCTCGTGGAGGGACTCGCCCCGGATCAACTCCATGACGATCCAGGGGATTCCGTCCTCCTCGACGACGTCGTGGATGGAGACGGCGGACGGATGGTCGACGCGCGCGGCGGCCCGGGCCTCGCGGTGCAGCCGGTGGGCGGCCCGCCGGTGGCCCTCGCCCTCCGGGTCGCCCGGCAACCGGGGCTGCTTGACGGCGACTTCCCGCTCGACGAGTTCGTCGTGGGCCCGCCACACGGTGCCCATACCGCCGGAGCCGACGCGCTCGATCAGCCGATAGCGCCCACCGATCACCCGACCGTCGCGCTGGTGTTCGCCGCCGTCACTCATGTCCCATGCCTACCGTGCGGGGCGCCTTCTTGTCGACGTGGGTCAGAGCTTGTGGATGTCCAGGTTCGCGATCGCCGCCTTCGCCACCTCGCGGCCTCGCTCGGTGAAGTCGCCCTTGCCCGGGTAGCTGATGGTGAGCTTGTACATGTCGCCGGCAGAGGTCTTGTAGTAGAAGATCTGCAGCTCGCGGGGGCGGGGGTTCTGGGTGTCGTTGGTGGTGTAGACGATCGTGTTCTGGGCGGCCTTCTTGTCCTTGTACGTCGTCTCCTCGGGCTTCGTGCTCTTCGGCTTCTCCATCCCCAGGTTGTAGTCGCCGCTCTCCTTGAAATCGGCGTCGTCGTCGTACATTTCGGCCGCCGCGCGGTCGGCGATCTGGCCGCCGGTGTCCTCGGACTTCTTGTCGAGGGTCAGCCCGACCCAGATGCTGCCGCTCCAGTCGGAGTACGTGACCCAGTTCTTGTCGGTGTCGTCGGCATCGGGCTTGCTCGGCTGGTAGTTCGTGGGAACACTCAGCGTCACGCCCAGTTTCGGGTGGGCGCGGTTCGTCCACCCTTCGGGCAACGGCCCCGCAAACGGATCGGCGGTCACCAGATACGCCGCCACCGCCGCCGCGACGACCGCCGCACCGAGGCCGTACAGCGCCTTCCGCCCGAGCCGGATCCCGCCCTTGCCGCCGTCGCTCGCGGCGACCGTCACGACCTGCGTGGGCACGGGCGCCGGGGCCGGCGGATTGGCGGCCGCCTCCAGCAGGGCGCGGACCTGGGCGGCGTTCGGGCGGTGTGCCGGGTCCTTCTGGAGCAGGCCGTTGATGGCGTCGGCGAGCGGGCCGGAGGCCGAAGCGGGCGGTGCGGGCGTGGCGTTGAGGACGGACTGGAGGGTGGCCGGGGTGTTGCTGCGGCGGAAGGGGGACACGCCCTCGGTGGCCGCGTACAGCACCACTCCGAGCGACCAGAGGTCCGAAGCCGGTCCCGGGCGCTGGCCGAGGACCCGCTCCGGCGCGATGTACTCGGGCGAGCCGACGAAGCCGCCGGTGTCGGTCAGGTTCGTCTCGCCCTCGATCTGCGCGATGCCGAAGTCGGTGAGGACGACGCGGTCGTGGCGGCCGAGGAGGACGTTGTCCGGCTTGACGTCGCGGTGCAGGATGCCGGCCGCGTGCGCCGCCTCCAGCGCGCCGAGCACCTCCAGGCCGACCTTGGCCGCCTCGCGGGCGGACAGGGTGCCCTCCTGCAGGGCGGCGCCGAGGGAACGGCCCTGCACCAGCTCCATCACGATCCACGGCTGGCCGTCCACGACGGCGACGTCGTGCACGTTCACGACCGACGGGTGGTCGAGCCGGGCCGCGGCGCGGGCCTCGCGGCGCATCCGCTCGAAGGCGTTGGCGCGTTCGCGCTCGGGAAGGTGGTCCGGAACCCGCGGTTCCTTGACCGCGACCTCACGGTCCACCGTCTCGTCCTTGGCGCGCCACACCGTGCCCATGCCGCCGTGCCCGAGCTTGGCGAGCAGCCGGTAGCGGCCGGCGATGAGCCGCCCGGCGCCGGGGTCCTGCGGGGCCTGGGGCGCGGGCTGCGGCGCAGCGGGCTGGGGCGCGGACTGGTGTTGCGGGACGACCTGCGTGGGCGCCGCGTACGGGTTGTTCGGATGCGGTACCGCAGCGGGCTGACCCGGCGGTTGCAGACCGAAACTCGTTGGCTCGTCGGCCCCGTGGTGGGCTCCCCCGTTGTTGCTCATGCGTCCATGCATATCGCGGCAAGCGCTTCTGCATCCACTGCGGTCACAGACCCGTGACCCAGGTCGTCGCTTATCTCCTAATTATGCGTCCTGTTGCCTGCTCTAGGCGCTGGGAGACAGGGACGGCGACGGCGTTGTCCCCGGCGTACTCACGGACGTACTCGGCGTCGGACTCACCGGCGTACCGCCCCCGCCGTCACCGCCCCCGCTCAGCAGCAGCGCCGCCGCGGACAACCCCGCCGCCGCCATCGCGGCCACCAGCAGCGCCGTCACCAGCCTGTCCCGCGAGGAGCGTTGGGCACGGGACGGTACCGACGGCGTACGGCCGGTCTCCCGGAAGGCCCGCAGCATCCGCTCCGCCTGCGCCGCGTCCAGCCGTCGCTGCGGATCGCGCTCCAGCAGTCCTTGTACGACGGGCAGGAGCGAGCCCGTCTGCGCGGGCGGCCGGATCTCGTCGGACAGGACGGCGTGCAGGATGCCGCCCAACGAGTCGCGGTGGAACGGCGAGCTGCCGCTGACCGCCGTGCACAGCAGCACGCCGAGCGACCACAGATCGGAGGCCGGCCCGGTGCCGGACCCCGAGATCCGCTCGGGCGCGGTGTATTCGGGCGAGCCCACGAAGGAGCCGGCCTCGGTGAGGGTGCTGGCGCCCTCGACGTGGGCGACGCCGAAGTCGGTGAGGACGACCCGGCCGGTGCCGGACTCGATGAGGACGTTCGCCGGTTTGAGGTCGCGGTGCAGGACGCCGGCCGCGTGGACGGCGCGCAGGGCGCCGAGCAGGGCGATGCCGATCCGGGCTGCCTCGTAGGCGTCGACCGGGCCGTGTCCGGCGATGCGGTCGGCGAGGGAGCCGCCGTCGATCAACTCCATGACGATGTAGGGGCGTTCGTCGTCCTCGACGACGTCATGGACGACGATGACGTGCGGATGGCGCAGCTGGGCAAGGGCCCGCGCCTCGCGCAGTGTGCCCTCGCGCCGGGACCGGGCCTCGGCGGCCGAGCGGGAGTCGTCCTGGTCGATCTCCTTGACGGCCACCTGCCGGCCGAGCAGTTGGTCGGTGGCCTGCCAGACGACGCTCATACCACCGCGTCCCAGCCTCGTGTGAAGCCGGTAGCGGCCCGCGACGATCCGCCCGCCCTCCCCCTCACTGCCCATGCGCCCCATCATGCCCCGCCGGAGGCGGCCCCTCCGGGACGCGGCGGCGGGGTTGGCCGACAAGCGACCCCGGCAGTCGGAACCGGGCAGAGCCTGTCAGGGCATCAGGACGGTATCGGCCGCCATCCCCGCAGCACCGCGTCGAACTGTTGGCGGATCGTCTTCCAGTCCTCCGCCGGCCCGGACATGTAGATCGCGTACTCGACGCCGTCCCGGGCGATGTACATCTGGTCGATCGCCCGCCGCGGGCCCACGTGGACCCCGGGGTCGCTCTCCAGCGCGGTCCAGGTGTACTCCCACAGGGCGCCCTTGCGGTCCCGGTAGACGTTCTCCTCCATCGTCACCCGCTCGTAGTCGGCCAGCCCCTGGAGCTGCGGCTCCAGATCGCGCTGGTGCTCGTACGGGTCGTCGAAGTCCGGGGAGGTGTCGACGGCGATGCGGATGAAGTGGATGCCGCCGTCCGGCGTGTAGTCGATCTGTGTGAGGTCGCCGTCGACGCCGTACACCTTCCGCGTCCAGTCCTTGCCAGGCACGGAGAGACCGAAACCCACCGGGTCCTCGACCCGCTCCCAGCTCGCGGAGACGGACTCCTTCGGGCTCGGGCTGGGGCTCGAGCTGGGGTGTGCGCTCGTCGGTGAGGTGGTGGCGCGGTTCTGGCTCCGGCCCTCGTCCCATTTCTGCAGTCCCACCGCGGCGGCCCCGCCGACCAGGGCCGCGAGGGCGACCACGAGGGCCAGGGTGCGCAGTCGGCGCCGTCCGGCCGGAGCAGGGGCCGGGGCAAGGGCGGTCGGCCCGGAGTGGACCTGCGTGTCCTGGCCGATCGGGCGGGTGTCCGTGTGCCGGGCCGTCGGCTCGTACACCTCCGTCACCTGCGGTCGCCGTCCCTCGGCCACCTCGGCGAGCAGCCGCTCGACCTCGGCCGAGGCGGGCCGTGCGGCCGGTTCCTTGCGCAGGAGTGCGGTGATGACGGGCCCGAGCGGGCCGGCGTACCGGGGTTCGGCGGGCTGCTCCTCCACGACGGCCTGCATGGTGCCCAACGGCGAGGTGCGGCGGAACGGCGACTTGCCCTCCACCGCCGTGTACAGCGTCGCGCCGAGCGCCCACAGGTCTGCGGCGGGTCCTGGATCGTGCCCGCGGACGCGTTCGGGGGCGAGGTAGTCGACGGATCCGACGACCTCGCCCGTACGCGTGATGGTGCTGTCGCCCTCGATCTGGGCGATGCCGAAGTCGGTGAGCAGGACGCGGCCGTCGTCGCCGATGAGGACGTTGCCGGGCTTGACGTCGCGGTGCAGGACGCCGGCGGAGTGCGCGGCGCGCAGGGCGCGCAGTACCCACAGGCCGATCCGGGCGGCCTCGGTCGGCTCGACGCGGCCGTCCTGCTTGACCGCGTCGGCGAGTGAGCGGCCCTCGACCAGCTCCATCACGATCCACGGCCGGGCGTCGTGATCGAGCACGTCGTGCACGGTGACGACCGCGGAGTGGTTGATCCGCGCCGCCGCGCGCGCCTCCGCCCGGGTGCGGGCGAGGAGCCGCTCCTGGTCGCTCTCGGAGACGAAGTGCGCGGCGGTCAACTCCTTGATCGCGACGACCCGGTGCAGCACCTCGTCGTGCGCGCGCCACACCCGGCCCATGCCACCGCTGCCGATGGCGTCGGTGAGCCGGTAGCGGCCCCCGAGGAGCAGGCCCTGCATCTGATTCACGTTTCCCCGCAATGTTCTTGACAGGGTCAGCGTAAGGACCGGTCCGCGAACGGGGAACCACCGGGGGCCTCAAGGAGACAGCACTGTGACGGTTGTCGCTTTCGGGGACGGGAGGGAACCGCGGTGCGAACCGCGTATGACGCGCGCCGCTCAGCCGGTGGACCGGTAGGTCGCCGCCGCCTGCTCGAAGAGCCGTGTCACCTCGTCCCGTTCGGCCTCCGGGCCGCGGATCTGCACCACGTGGTAGCGGTCGTCGACCAGGATCGCGAGGTTGCGCACGAACAGCTCGCGCCCGTCCTCGTCGGTCCAGGTGAACTGCCCCTCGGCCATGGTCCGCCCGCCCACCTCGATGGTCTTCAGGCCGGTGGAGGTGGCCCAGCTCGACTCACGGTACGGCCGCAACTCCGGCTCCCGCTCGCGCTGGTACGTCATCGGATCGCTGCCGTACTCGTCCGCGCCGTCCCGGCCCGCCACGACGATCAGCTCGAAGTCGCCCTTGCCGTATACGACCTGGCCGCTGCCGTTCTCCGGGGTGCGCTGCCAGCCCTCGGCGACGGCGACGCGGAAGCCCTCCGGGTCCGTACGCAGCGTGAAGCCGTCGGCGACGTCGGGGGTGTCGGTCTGGGTCTCGGTGTCGGTGGAGCCGGCCGACTCCGTGGGACCGTCGGAGGCGTTCTGGTCGGGCCGTGGCTCACTGCTCGCGTCCGGCGTCTGTGCGGGCGCCTGGTCGACCTGGCCGGCGGCTCCGGTGCGGTCGGCGCCGTCCGCACCGCTGCCGGTCTCGTCGGCCTTCGGCATGAACAGCATGGCGTACGCGATCGCGCCGGCCAGCGCGAGCAGCACCAGCAGAAGCAGGGTACGGCCCAGGCTGCGCGGCGAGCGGGCCTTCGGCCTGTCCCGCTTGTGCCGCCCGTGCGGCGCGGGCAGCCCGGCGCGCCGCCGACGCACCAGCTCGCCCTTGCGGCGCACGATCGGAAGCCGGCTCGCGTCGGGCGGCGGCGCGGCCACGACATGCACGCCGGCCTCCGGCTCGGGCGCGGAGCGCACCAGCGAGCGCAGCCAGCCGCGCAGTTCCTCGAAGTCGAGGCGCTCGGTGGGGTCCTGGCGCAGCAGCGACTCCACGACCGGCCGCAGCGGTCCGCACTCCTCCGCGAACGCCGGGGGCTCGGCACACACCATCTGCACCAGCTCGGCCGTCGACTCCTCCGGGTACGGCGCATGCCCCTGTACGGCCCTGAAGAGCAGCGCTCCGAGCGCCCACAGGTCGGTCGCGGGTCCGATGGGCGGCGCCAACTGCCAGTTCTCGTGCACCGGCCCCGCCTGCTCCGGCGCCCACCGCTCCGTCACCGGCCCGACCACGGCCATCCGCGCCTGCCGCGCCCGTTCGGCGGCCAGCGCGGTGGCCGGCCCCCGCCGCGGAGCGGGCGTCCCGGCAACGAGGTCGTCCCAACGGCTGGGCGACGGGGTATCCGCGGCGGGCCCTCCGGGCGGGAGAGCGGTACGAGCCGGCTGGGTTTCCTGACCTGGGACCGGCCCGACCTGCGTGTGCCCGTTGGCGCCGGCCGCACCGCGGGGTGCGGCGCCGTGCCAGGGCGTGGCGCGTACGCCGTAGGGGTCGGCGATCTGGCCGGGCGGCGTGCCGTCAGGCGTGCGCTGCGGGCCGGGTCCGGAGGCGTACGGCGACTCCACCGCGCCGCTCTCGGACCGCGCGCCGGGCAGCGCCGACCGGTTCTGCTGCACGGCTGGACCGGAGGGGTACGGCGACTGCGCCACGCCACCCTCGGACGCCGGACGCGCCCCGGGCAACGCCGCCCGCCCGCTCTGCTGCGTCTCCTGGACCTGGGCTGCCGCCCGCGCCCCCGCGCGATAAGCGGCGATCGCCCCGGCTCGTGCGGCCCGGATGTCCCCGCCGGTCTCCTGCGCCCTGCGGGCCAACGCGGCCGAGCCCCCGGCCCCGTGGGCCCCGTCCGCACCCGGCACCGGCAGCCCCCCGGCCGCCCGCGCCTCGATGGCGGCACGCCGGGCGCCCTCGGGGTCCCCGCCACCGAAGCCGCCGGAACCATCGACACCGCCTCCGCCACCGGCCCCAGTGGCCCTGCGGGAGTCCCCGGACGCACCGCCCCCAGGAACTCCCCCGTCGCCGTCACCCCCGTCGTACATCCACGCCGGCACGGGGTCGTACCCGCACAGCGCCTCCTCCGCCGCCCCGACCGCCAGGCCGGTCAGCATGACGCGGCCGTCGTCGCAGACGAGGATCGTGCGGGCGGTGATGTTCCGGTGGACCCAGCCATGCGCATGCAGCACCCGAAGCGCCATCAGCACATCGGACGCGACCTCGGCCGCCCGGTAAGGCGTCAACGGCTGCTCCGCCAGCAGAGCCGCCAGCGGCCGGGCCGCCACCAACTCGCTGACGATCCACAGCGAACCGCCCTCGGCGAACACGTCGAAGACCTGGTCGAGCCGCGGATGGTCGGGGATCCGGGCCGCCGCCTGCGCGGCCTGCACCGCCCGCCGAACCGCCGGATCAGTCGGCCGCCGAGCCCCCGTACGCGCCGCCGGCCCTCGCCGCGCCCCGCGGTCCCGTGCCGTGAAACCCTCCGGCAGTCCCTCCGCGTCGAGCACCTCCGCCTCGACGACCTCCGGCAACGGCACCTGCCTGACCAGGACTTCCTGCCCGCTGTAGGTGTCGAAAGCCCGGGTCTCGGTGAGTTCGTACTCATCGGACGGCGGCAGCGGCAGGCGGTAGCGGTCGGCGAGCACCCGGCCCGCATAGTCGTCCACATTGCCTCCCCCGGCCGCCCGGCTGGTCAATTCCGTTCGTCTGGCGTCCCGTTCCGGATGCGTACGGTTCGCAAGCACTCACGATACGTGCCGGAGGCAACCCGCACAGAGCGGACGGGAGATCTCACATCCCCAACCCGCATGCCGCCCCGATCACTTCTTCGGTTCAAAGGTCTTCGTCAGCGTCCGCCATGTGGTCCGGCGCAGTTCGCCGTCCCATGCCGCGGCCTTCGCCGTGTACATCAGTGCGTAGCCCTGATGGTCGTTCACCACGAACCCGCGGTCGATCGTCCGGTACTTCGTTCCCCCGTCGACATAGGTGAACTCCCAGTCGGCCGTGTTCCAGTCGCGGTAGTCCACCTTCTCGATGCGGATCCGGTCGTACTGCGAGCGCGTCATGTAGCGCTCCTGGTTCTTCCAGTCCGCGACGGGGTCGTCCTGCGGTGTGGAGGTCCAGGCGACGAGCAGCTTCTGACCGTTCGGCCCGGTGAACCGGTCCCCGGCCCCGTCCGACGACTGGTACTTCCATCCCTTGGGCAACCCGATGGAGTAGCCCTGGCCGCCCTGGTACGTCGACACCGCCGAAGTACCGTCGGAGGAGTCGGAGGCGTCGTCCGAGCCTTCGTCCCCTTCGGCGCCCGCACCACCGCTTGCGCCCGGCGTGTTGTCCGGTGTGGCGCCCGCCGTCGCCGACTGCGCCGCCTCCGGGTCCGTACGGACCCCGCCGCCGTCGTCCGTCTTGGTGTCGGCGCTTCTGCTCGCCCCGGCGACGGCCTTGTTGCCAGCGCTGCCGGACCCGTCGGCCCCCTCGTCGTCCCCGCCGAGCGAGACGGCCAGCACGATGCCGAGCACGACGACCAGCACGGCCACCGCGATGATGACCAGCGTCCGCCGGGGCACCACGTCGGTGAGCGGTGCCCTGGGCGCGGGCCGTGGCGGCAGGTCGGGCGGCGTCATCACGGGCCACCCCGAACTCCGGCCGCCGGAACCGGCGTTCGCGGCCTGCTTGCCCTGTGCGCCCTTCGTCGCCTGCTCACCGGCGTCGGACGACGGCGACGGGGAGGCAGTCACGGGCGCGCCGGCCTCCGCCGATGCGGAGCTCGTGGTCTTCGTACGGGCCGAGGTGGCCGCACCCGCCGCGGCCGCGGCCTTGCGCGCCGAGCGCAACGCCCCGCGCAGCCGATCAGCCGCCTCCTTACTACCGGCCCCCGCCGAACTCCCCTGCGTCGCGGGCGGCTGCGGGGGCAGCGGGACGACCTTCGTCGCGTCGGCCGGCTCAGCCGTCTTCGGCTCGGGCGCGTGGATGACCGCGTTGAGCATCGCGCGGGCACCCGCGTCGTCGAGCCGCTCAGCGGGGTCCTTGGTGAGCAGTCCGTGGATGACGTCCTTGAGGGGTCCGGCGTTCTTCGGCTCCTCCAGCGGCTCGGTCATCACCGCGGTGAGGGTCGCGATCGCGGAGCCCTTGTCGTACGGCGGCACGCCTTCGACCGCCGCATACAACAGACCGCCGAGCGACCACAGGTCGGCGGCCGGGCCGGGCTTGTGTCCGCGGGCGCGCTCGGGCGAGATGTAGGAGGGGGCGCCGACGAGCATGCCGGTGGAGGTGATGGACGGGTCGCCCTCGACCTGGGCGATACCGAAGTCGGTGAGCACGACCCGGCCGTCGTCGGCGATCAGTACGTTCGACGGCTTCACGTCGCGGTGCAGGATGCCCTCGCGGTGCGCCGAGCGCAGTACGTCGAGGATGGCGAGGCCGACCTCGGCGGCACGCTTCGGTTCGAGGAGGCCGTCCTCGCGGATGGCCTCGGCAAGGGACTTGCCCTCGACGAGTTCCATCACGATCCACGGCCGGTCGTCCTCCTCGACCACGTCGAAGACCGTCACCGCGCTGTTGTTGCGGATCCGCGCAATGGCCTTGGCCTCGCGCAGCGTGCGCGTGATCAGCCGGCGCTTCTCCTCCTCGTCGATGTTCGACGGGAACCGCAGCTCCTTGACGGCGACCGTCCGGCCGAGCGTCTCGTCCTCGGCGCGCCACACCGTGCCCATGCCGCCGCGGCCCAGTACTTCTCCCAGCCGGTACCGCCCCGCGAGAAGACGCTCGCTCTTGTCCTGACGAGTGTCCTGACGGGATGTCCCCGCCCGCTCCGCCTCCGACATGCGTCCCCTCATGCAACCCGCCCTGACAGAGCCTCCATTGTCCCTCACCCGACAAGTGCCCGACGCCCAGGGTGCCCGCGCGCCGCCACTGCCCCGCACACGGCTGTCCGGACGTGCGCTCACCGCCCTCCTCTCCCTGACCGCCGGCATCCCGCCCCCCTCTGAGCGACCCCGGCGAGAAGCGGCTAGAGCGGCACGATGTCCGGCGCCCCCAGCCGCGCCGCGTCCGCCGTCAGGTCGTCCGGCTGGCGCTGCGACTCCCGCTCCGCCTCCACCCGCTTGTTGTAGTGCTCGATCTCCCGCTCGATGTGGTCCTTGTCCCAGCCGAGCACCGGCGCCATCAGCTCGGCGGCCTCACGGGCGCTGCGAGTGCCCCGGTCGAAGGTCTCGATGGAGATACGGGTGCGCCGGGTCAGTACGTCGTCCAGGTGCCGTGCGCCCTCGTGCGAGGCGGCGTACACGACCTCGGCGCGCAGATAGTCGTCCGCTGCGTGCAGGGGCTCGCCCAGCGAGGAGTCGGCGGCGATGAGCTCGAGCACCTCCTCGGCCAGCGACCCGTACCGGTTCAGCAGGTGCTCGACGCGCACCACATGGAGTCCGGTGCGCGCGGCGATCCGGGCCCGCGCGTTCCACAGAGCCCGGTACCCCTCGGCGCCGAGCAGCGGGACGTCCTCGGTGACGCACTCGGCGACCCGCAGGTCGAGCCCGTGCACGGCCGCGTCCACCGCGTCCTTGGCCATCACCCGGTACGTCGTGTACTTGCCGCCCGCCACCACGACCAGCCCTGGCACGGGGTGCGCCACGGTGTGCTCGCGGGACAGCTTGCTGGTGGCCTCCGACTCGCCGGCGAGCAGCGGCCGGAGTCCCGCGTACACGCCCTCGACGTCGTCGCGCGTGAGCGGCACCGCCAGCACCGAGTTCACACGCTCCAGCAGATAGTCGATGTCGGCGCTGGACGCGGCCGGGTGCGCCTTGTCGAGGTCCCAGTCGGTGTCGGTGGTGCCGATGATCCAGTGCCGGCCCCAGGGGATGACGAACAGCACGGACTTCTCGGTACGCAGGATCAGCCCGGTGGTGGAGTGGATCCGGTCCTTGGGCACGACCAGGTGGATGCCCTTGGACGCCCGGACGTGGAACTGCCCCCGCTCCCCCACCATCGCCTGCGTGTCGTCGGTCCATACGCCGGTGGCATTGACGATCTGCTTGGCTCGGACCTCGTACTCCCCGCCCGCCTCGACGTCCTGCACCCGGGCGCCGACGACGCGCTCGCCCTCGCGCAGAAATCCGGTCACGCGCGCACGGTTGGCGACTTTCGCGCCGTACGACGCCGCCGTACGCACGAGTGTGGCGACGTAACGGGCGTCGTCCATCTGAGCGTCGTAGTACTGCAACGCCCCGACCAGCGCCTCCTTCTTCAGTGCGGGCGCCACGCGCAGGGCGTGACCGCGGCTCAGATGCCGGTGCACGGGCAGGCCCCGGCCGTGACCGCGGGCCATGGACATCGCGTCGTAGAGCAGGACGCCCGACCCGGCGTACAGCCGCTCCCAGCCCTTGTACTGAAGGGGATACAGAAACGGCACCGGCTTCACCAGATGCGGGGCGAGCCGCTCCAGCAGCAGCCCGCGCTCCTTCAACGCCTCCCGGACGAGCGCGAAGTCGAGCATCTCCAGATAGCGCAGGCCGCCGTGGATCAGTTTGCTGGACCTGCTCGACGTGCCCGACGCCCAGTCACGCGCCTCGACCAGGCCCGTGGACAGCCCGCGTGTCACGGCGTCCAGCGCGGTGCCCGCGCCGACCACGCCACCGCCCACGACCAGCACGTCCAGTTCCCGCTCGGCCATTGCCGCAAGGGACTCGGCGCGCTGCGCCGGCCCCAGTGTCCCTGTCCTCACCACTGCCTCCCGCTGATCGCCCGACCCGTATCCCCATGCCCAGATTCTGACCGGGTTGCCCGACTTCAGCCACCACGCGCCCCCAGCCTGTGGACAACACTCGCGGAAACGCGCCCGATCAATCCCGCAAATCGGTCATATTTACTCCTAGTGTGACATTGCGCTGCGTCCTGAACTGTCCACAGGGGTTGCGCACCTGTCCCGCTTCGGTCACTGGGAAGGACGGCCCACGCCATGCCCGCAGATCTCGCCGTCATCGGACTCGGCCCGCTCGGCCTGCCGCTGGCCCAGGCCGCCGTCGCCGCCGGCATCTCCACCGTCGGCTACAAGACCGGCCCCGAGCCCGGCTCGCTCAGCCCCGCCGAACTGCGCCGGATGCTCTCGGGGGGCTTCCGGCACGCCGCGGGACCGGCCGAGCTCGGCCGGGTGCGCACCGCGGTCATCTGCGCACCGGCGCCCAGGAACGCGGACGGCGGGCTCGACCTGAGCCAGGTGGAGATGGCCGCCCACATCCTGGCAACACGGCTGCGCCCGCACACCACGGTCATCCTGGAGTCGCCCGTATCCCCGGGGACGACGGAGGAATTCCTGCGTCCGCTCCTCGAGGAGGGCTCGGGCCTGCGCGCGGGCCGTGACTTCCACCTCGCCTACTCGCCCAGTCGGGTCGACCCCGGCAACCGCGACTTCACCCCGGCCGGCACCCCGAAGGTCATCGGCGGCCTCACCCCGGCCTGCACGGAGTCGGCCGCCACCTTCTACGGCCGGCTCACCGACAAGGTGGTACGCGCGCGTGGACTCCGCGAAGCCGAGACCGTGCAGCTCCTGGAGACCAACTACCGGCACGTCAACATCGCCCTGGTCAACGAGATGGCCGTCCTGTGCCACGACCTGGGCGTCGACCTGTGGGACGTCATCCGCTGCGCGGAGACCAAGCCGTTCGGCTTCCAGGCCTTCCGCCCCGGCCCCGGCGTCGGCGGCCACGCCGTCCCGCAGGACCTGACCGTCCGCTCGGGCCGCGGGCTGCGCATGGTGGAGCTGGCCCAGCAGGTCAACAGCCGGATGCCCCGTTACGTCGTCCAGCGCGCCGCCACCCTCCTCAACGAGCACGGCAAATCGGCGCGCGGCGCGCGCGTACTGCTGCTCGGCGTCACCTACAAGCCCGACCTCGCCGACCAGCAGGGCACCCCGGCGCAGGAGATCGCGATCCGCCTGATGGAGCTCGGCGCCGCCGTCAGCTACCACGACCCGCACATCCCGTCCTGGAGCGTCCTCGACCGCCCGGTCCCCCGCGCGGACTCCCTCTACGAGGCCGCCGCCGACGCCGACCTCACGATCCTGCTCCAGAACCACCGCACGTACGACCTCCAGGGCCTGTCGGTGAAGGCCCAGCTACTGCTGGACACGCGGGGGGCCACACCCACGGGGGCAGCGCATCGGTTGTGAAGGGAGCACGTGGGGTGGCAGGAACCCTTGGGCACGCAAAAGGGCCGGTCACCCCACCCGGGATGACCGGCCCTTCCCAGCCGTAGGCCCTACCGTCGATGCTGCGAATCGGCCACCGTCACCTCGACCCGCTGGAACTCCTTCAGCTCGCTGTACCCGGTCGTGGCCATGGCCCGCCGGAGCGCGCCGAAGAAGTTCATCGAGCCGTCGGGCGTGTGGGACGGGCCCGTGAGGATCTCCTCGATCGTGCCGACCGTGCCGAGGTCGACCTTCTTGCCGCGCGGCAGCTCCTCGTTGACGGCCTCCATGCCCCAGTGGTGGCCCTTGCCCGGCCCGTCCGTCGCGCGCGCCAGGGGGGAGCCCATCATCACCGCGTCGGCGCCGCAGGCGATCGCCTTGGGCAGGTCGCCGGACCAGCCGACGCCGCCGTCCGCGATCACGTGCACGTACCGCCCGCCGGATTCGTCCATGTAGTCCCGGCGGGCCGCCGCCACGTCGGCCACCGCGGTGGCCATCGGCACCTGGATGCCCAGGACGTTGCGCGTGGTGTGCGCGGCGCCGCCGCCGAAGCCGACCAGGACGCCGGCCGCGCCGGTGCGCATGAGGTGCAGGGCCGCGGTGTAGGTGGCACAGCCGCCGACGATCACCGGGACGTCGAGCTCGTAGATGAACTGCTTCAGGTTCAGCGGCTCGTGCGAGGACGAGACGTGCTCCGCGGAGACCGTCGTACCGCGGATGACGAAGATGTCCACGCCCGCGTCCACCACGGCCTTGGAGAACTGGGCCGTGCGCTGCGGGGAGAGCGCGGCGGCGGTGACCACGCCGGAGTCGCGCACCTCCTTGATGCGCTGCCCGATCAGCTCCTCCTTGATGGGAGCGGCGTAGATCTCCTGCAGGCGACGCGTCGCGGCCTCGACCGGCAGGCCGACGATCTCGTCGAGCAGCGGCTGCGGGTCCTCGTACCGCGTCCACAGGCCTTCGAGGTTCAGCACGCCGAGGCCACCGAGCTCGCCGATGCGGATCGCCGCGGCCGGCGAGACGACCGAGTCCATGGGGGCTGCCAGGAAGGGCAGCTCGAAGCGGTAGGCGTCGATCTGCCAGGCGATCGAGACCTCCTTCGGGTCCCGCGTACGGCGGCTGGGGACGACGGCAATGTCGTCGAAGGCGTACGCCCGGCGGCCGCGCTTGCCGCGCCCGATCTCGATCTCAGTCACTTGTGAGGCCTTTCCCTGATGCGTTGCAGCGCCTTCCAGTATCCCCGACGGGTACGCCAAGGGCGGCCCCGGAGCATCCGGAGCCGCCCTCGAATGTGCTTCACGCGCGCGTGCGTCTCACTTACGGCTGTAGTTCGGCGCCTCGACGGTCATCTGGATGTCGTGCGGGTGGCTCTCCTTCAGGCCCGCCGAGGTGATCCGGACGAACCGGCCCCGCTCCTGCAGGGCGCGCACGTCCCTGCCGCCGACGTAGAACATCGACTGGCGCAGACCGCCCACCAGCTGGTGGACGACGGAGGACAGCGGGCCGCGGTAGGGCACCTGGCCCTCGATGCCCTCGGGGACCAGCTGCTCGTCGGAGGCGACGCCCTCCTGGAAGTAGCGGTCCTTGGAGAACGACTTGCGGTCGCCGCGGGTCTGCATGGCGCCGAGCGACCCCATGCCGCGGTACGACTTGAACTGCTTGCCGTTGATGAACATCAGCTCGCCCGGCGACTCCTCGCAGCCCGCGAGCAGCGAGCCCAGCATCACCGTGTCGGCGCCCGCGACCAGGGCCTTGGCGATGTCGCCGGAGTACTGCAGACCACCGTCGCCGATCACCGGAACGCCGGCGTCCTTGGCGGCGAGCGCGGCCTCGTAGATGGCCGTGACCTGCGGGACGCCCACGCCGGCGACCACGCGGGTGGTGCAGATGGAGCCGGGGCCGACACCGACCTTGATGCCGTCCACACCGGAGTCGATCAGCGCCTGGGCGCCGTCGCGGGTGGCGACGTTGCCGCCGATGACATCGACGCCGGACGAGTTCGACTTGATCTTGGCGACCATGTCGCCGACCAGCCGGGAGTGGCCGTGCGCGGTGTCGACGACGATGAAGTCGACGCCCGCCTCGATCAGGGCCTGGGCGCGCTCGAAGGCGTCGCCCGCGACACCGACCGCCGCGCCGACGAGGAGACGGCCCTCGGCGTCCTTGGCGGCGTTCGGGTACTTCTCGGCCTTGACGAAGTCCTTGACCGTGATCAGGCCCTTGAGGACACCTGCGTCGTCGACCAGCGGCAGCTTCTCGATCTTGTGCCGGCGCAGCAGCTCCATGGCGTCGACGCCGGAGATGCCGACCTTGCCGGTGACCAGCGGCATCGGCGTCATGACCTCGCGCACCCGGCGGGAACGGTCGGTCTCGAAGGCCATGTCGCGGTTGGTGACTATGCCGAGCAGCTTGCCGGCCGGGTCGGTGACCGGGACGCCGCTGATCCGGAACTTGCCGCAGATCGCGTCGGCCTCGGCGAGCGTGGCGTCCGGGTTGATGGTGATCGGGTCGGTGACCATCCCGGACTCGGAGCGCTTGACCAGGTCGACCTGGTTGGCCTGGTCCTCGATGGACAGGTTGCGGTGCAGCACACCGACGCCGCCCTGGCGGGCCATCGCGATCGCCATGCGCGACTCGGTGACCTTGTCCATGGCGGCGGACAGGAGCGGGATGTTGACCCGCACGTTCTTGGAGACGTACGAGGCGGTGTCGATCTCGTCGGGTGCCATGTCCGACGGGCCCGGCAGCAGCAGCACGTCGTCGTAGGTCAGCCCGAGTGTCGCGAATTTCCCGGGCACTCCGTCGACGTTGGCAGTCATGACACCTTCCCCAAATGGCCTTGATCGGTGCGGATGTCCATGCTAACGGGAAGCATGGCTCTCTCATTCCACGGTTCTGGGCCGCCGCGGGCTTCGTATGTTCGTACGGAACCGAGCAGAAGCCTGTTCATCCGTGGCCGGCTTCACTGCTCGGCCAGGGCCCTCAGCCTGCTCAGCGCCCTGTGCTGGGCCACCCGGACCGCTCCGGGTGACATTCCCAACATCTGTCCAGTCTCCTCCGCCGTGAGACCCACGGCGATGCGGAGCAGCAGCAGTTCACGCTGGTTCTCCGGGAGGTTGGCCAGCAGTTTCTTGGCCCACTCGGCGTCGCTGCTGAGCAGCGCCCGCTCCTCCGGGCCCAGCGAGTCGTCCGGACGCTCCGGCATCTCGTCGGACGGGACCGCCGTCGAGCCGGGGTGCCGCATCGCGGCCCGCTGCAGGTCGGCGACCTTGTGGGCGGCGATGGCGAAGACAAAGGCCTCGAAGGGGCGCCCGGTGTCCCGGTAGCGCGGCAGGGCGAGGAGGACGGCCACACAGACCTCCTGGGCCAGGTCCTCGACGAAGTGGCGCGCATCACCCGGGAGGCGCGACAGCCGGGTGCGGCAGTAGCGCAGCGCCAGTGGGTGGACATGGGCGAGCAGGTCGTGCGTGGCCTGCTCGTCCCCGTCGACCGCGCGGTGGACGAGCGCACCGATCGCCCCTTGGGCAGTGGCCGCCTCGTCGTCACGCATCGGTCCATGGTGCCCTGCGGCCGGATACTCCGCGGCACTGCCTCCGTTGTTGTGCACCGAAGCGTTATGAGCAGGTGCGCCGGAACTCATCCCCTGCGCCCTCCCCTTCCGCTCGACCGACTCGTCCCCGAGGAACTCCACACCTCCAAGGATGCGGCATCCGCGCCGAAACGAGCAGCGGGCACCGACCGCGCTACCGCACCGACGCTTCGCCACCGCGCCCCACAACGGGCGCCAGGGACGCGGGGCTGTATCGACCTGCGGCTCCGCCGCGATGGGGGTCCCCCCGCTCGAGCGAAGCCGAGAGCAGGGGAGCGACCAGCCACAACGGACCCGCACCCCGCAGAGGCCCGCAGCCCACGACTACGACCCGCAGCCCTGTAACCGCCTGCCCAGCGGAGCGCTACCGCACCAGACCCCACCGGAACCCAAGCGCCACCGCATGTGCCCGGTCCGAGGCGCCGAGCTTCTTGAAGAGGCGTCGGGCGTGGGTCTTGACGGTGTCCTCGGAGAGGAACAGCTCGCGGCCGATCTCGGCGTTGGAGCGGCCGTGGCTCATGCCTTCGAGCACCTGGATCTCGCGCGCGGTGAGCGTGGGCGCGGCGCCCATCTCGGCGGAGCGCAGCCGACGCGGGGCGAGCCGCCAGGTGGGGTCGGCGAGGGCCTGCGTGACGGTGGCGCGCAGCTCGGCGCGCGAGGCGTCCTTGTGCAGGTAGCCGCGGGCGCCGGCGGCGACCGCGAGGGCCACGCCGTCCAGGTCCTCGGCGACGGTGAGCATGATGATGCGCGCACCGGGGTCGGCGGACAGCAGCCGCCGCACGGTCTCGACGCCGCCCAGTCCGGGCATGCGTACATCCATGAGAATGAGGTCCGAGCGGTCGGCACCCCAGCGGCGGAGGACTTCCTCGCCGTTGGCCGCCGTCGTCACACGCTCGACGCCGGGCACGGTCGCGACCGCGCGGCGGAGCGCCTCTCGGGCAAGCGGGGAGTCGTCGCAGACGAGGACGGAAGTCATGGCCGCCCTCCGCAGCTGATGCGCGTCACCTTGAGCCTCCAGGCTGGTACGAAATCGTCACCTGTGCGGTCGACCGTCTCGGACGCCTGCCCGAGCGCTTGTGTTTTCAACCGCCTCCGCACTCTCAACGACGGTCACTCGAAAGAGTTACGGGGCTGTGTGCCGTCTTCGGCACTCTACGTGAGGGTGCGGACACGCGGCAGGCGCGCGCAGTGGACCCTCAACGTTTCATCACAACCATGCCCCATTTAGCCCTATTTCTTCCCATTCACTGGTGTCTGAGGCTAGATTCGCAATGAGTCATATTTTCATCTCCTTAGATCGTAGTTGTACGGTCGTGGGCACCGTATCCACCCAGAACGGCTACAAGGGGTCACGCAATGGCAGATTTCTCCCGCCTTCCCGGACCGAACGCGGACCTGTGGGACTGGCAGCTCCTGGCTGCCTGTCGCGGGGTGGACAGCTCGCTCTTCTTCCATCCGGAGGGCGAGCGCGGGGCGGCTCGGAGCGCTCGCGAGAACTCGGCCAAAGAGGTCTGCATGAGGTGCCCGGTCCGCGCGGAGTGCGCGGCGCATGCGCTGGCGGTACGCGAGCCGTACGGCGTGTGGGGCGGATTGACCGAGGACGAGCGCGAGGAGCTCATGGGGCGGGCACGGCACCGGCTGGTGTCGGCGTCGACGGCCGACGGAAGCACCGCCACGAGCAACTGAACATCTGAAGGAACGTTTCTGCAGGAGGACCCGCGCACACGCGCCCACACCTTTGACCCGACGTATGCCCAGGGGGCTCAGCGCGCCGCCGCGCGCGTCAACTCGTCCAGCGTCGCCACCACCGCCGGCACCTGAGCCAGGTCGGGCAGCGTGAGGGCGACGATCTCCCGCCGTACCGCCGGCTCCAGCGTCACCGCACGCGCCCCTCGCGGCCGTACCGACTCGATCGCGAGCTGGGGCAGCACCGCGACCCCCAGACCCGCGCCGACCAGGCCGACAACCGCCGGATAGTCGTCGGTGGCGAAGTCGATCCGGGGGGTGAAGCCCGCCCCCTCGCACACCTCGATCAGCTGACCGCGACAGCGGGGGCAGCCCGCGATCCACGGTTCCTCGGCGAGTTCGCCGATGGCGACGGACTCCGCGCGCGCGAGCCGGTGCCGTTCGGGCACCAGCCCCACCAGCCGGTCGGTCAGCAGCGGCCGTACCACCAGGTCGTCCCACTCCTCGGCGCCCGCCGCTCCCTCCCGTCTCCCGCCGCCGCCCTTCCAAGGAGGCGCTTCGCGCCACCCCTCCTCATAGCGGAAGGCGAGCGCGATGTCGCAGTCGCCCTCGCGCAGCAGCTCGACGGACTTCGGCGGCTCGGCCTCCTCCAGGGAGACGCGGGTGCCGGGGTGCGCGGCGCGCAGCGCAGCGAGGGCGCTGGGGACGAGGGCGGAGCTGCCGCTGGGGAAGGAGACGAGCCGGACCCGCCCGGCGCGCAGTCCGGCGATCGCGGCGACCTCCTCCTCGGCCGCGGTGAGCCCGGCGAGGATGCCCGAGGCATGCCGTACGAGCGCCTCGCCGGCCTGGGTGAGGCGCATCTCGCGGCCGCTGCGGACCAGCAGCGGCGTGCCGACGGATGCCTCCAGGGCCTTCATCTGCTGACTGACGGCGGGCTGGGTGCAGCCCAGTTCGCGCCCCGCCGCCGAGAAGGAGCCGGTGGTGGCGACGGCGCGCAGGACGCGCAGATGACGGGCCTCGATCACACTTCGAGGATAAGCGAGGCTTTGATACGACGCCGAATATTGGGTCGACTCTTTGACGGCGGGCCGCCTACCGTGCGCTCATGAAGCTTCTCTCAGTCAACCTGGGCCGTCCGAAGGCCGTGCCGTACACGGACAATCCGGAGGGCGTGACCGGCATCGACAAGCAGCCTGTGGAGGGGCCGGTGCGGGTGGCGGCGCCCGGCCCCAAGGGCATCGGCGGGAGCGGGCTGGCCGGGGATGCGGTGTGCAAGAGAGAGCACCACGGGGGCAACGACCAGGCCGTGTACGCGGTGGCGCGCGAGGACCTGGACGACTGGGAGCGCGAGCTCGGGCGACCGCTCGCCAACGGGTCGTTCGGCGAGAACCTCACGACCGAGGGCCTCGACGTGTCCGGCGCGCTGATCGGCGAGCGCTGGCGCATCGGTGCCGGGGTGGTGCTGGAGGTCTCCAGCGGGCGGATCCCGTGCCGCACCTTCCAGGGGCACCTGGGCGAGAAGCGGTGGGTGAAGCGGTTCACGGAGAAGGGGGCGTCGGGTGCGTACCTGCGGGTGATCGAGCCGGGCGAGATCCGTGCCGGGGATCGGGTCGAGATCGTCCACCGTCCTGACCACGACGTGACGGTCGCCCTGCAGTTCCGGGCGGTCACCACCGAGCGGGAGCTGCTGCCCCGGCTGCTCGCGGCGGGGACGGCGCTGCATCCGGAGACGCTGGCGGCGGCGCGCAAGTACGCGGAGCAGCAAGCTTCCTGACGGATCGTCGCGGGTAGTGGCCACTGCAGGAGCCCTGAGCCGTCCTCACCCGCCCGCCGCGCACGGAATCTTCACCTCCGGGTCACTACTCTTGGTCCATGACAACGGCTCTGATTACGGGATCGACCGCGGGGATCGGCGCCGCGTTCGCGCGGCGGCTGGCGGCTGACGGGCACAACCTGGTTCTGGTGGCCCGGGACACCGAGCGGCTCGGCGAGCAGGCCACCGAGTTGCACGACCGGCACGGCATCGAGGCGGAGGTGCTGACGGCGGACCTGGCGACGGACGACGGCATCGAGGCGGTCGCCGCCCGGCTGGGCGACCGCAAGAACCCCGTCGACCTGCTGATCAACAACGCCGGCTTCGGCAACAAGGGACGCTTTCTCGACGTCTCCATGGCCGACGAGCTGAAGATGCTCAAGGTGCACTGCGAGGCGGTGCTGCGGCTGACGTCGGCGGCGACGGAGGCGATGCGGGAGCGCGGGCGCGGCGGTGTCGTCAACGTCGCCTCGGTAGCGGCGTTTCTGCCGCGCGGGACGTACGGCGCGTCGAAGGCGTGGGTCGTGCAGTTCACCCAGGGCGTGGCGCGCGATCTGGAGGGCAGCGGAGTGCGGTTGATGGCGCTGTGCCCCGGGTTCGTGCGGACGGAGTTCCATGAGCGGGCCGGGATGGGGACGGACAACATCCCGGGCTGGATGTGGCTCGACGCCGACAAGCTCGTGGCGGCGGCGCTGTCGGATCTGGCGCGGGGGAGGTCGGTGTCGATTCCGGATCCGCGGTACAAGGCGCTGATGGGGTTGGTGAAGGTGGCGCCTCGGGGGTTGCTCGGGGGGATCAGTTCGCGGACGGGGCGGAAGTACGGGCCGCAGTAGCGGTCCGTGACAGGACTCCGTGGGGGGAGTCCGTAGGACAATGGAGCTGTTCAACCGGACCAGGGGGGCCGGGAGGTGGCTCCATGACATTCGTGCAGGTCATCGACTGCAAGACCAGTCGGTTCGACGAGATGAACCGGCTGATGGACACCTGGGTCGAGCAGACCAAGGGGAAGCGGACGGCGACGCACAGTGTGATCGGGAAGGACCGGTCCGACGCGTCGCACGTCATCGAGATCGTGGAATTCCCCTCGTACGAGGAGGCGATGCGGAATTCCACTCTGCCGGAGACCGATCGGGTCTTCCAGGAGTTGGTCGCCCTGTGCGACGAGATGCCGACGCTCACCGATCTGGACGTGGTGCGCGACGAGCAATTGTACGCGGCGACCGTGCGGCGGTTCTTCGAGGTGATCGCCACGAAGGGTGAGCTGCCGCCGCTGAACGCCGTGATGGCGGAGCACTATCGCGAGCACAATCCCGCGGATGAGCAGGACGTCCTCGGGATGGACCACGTCCGGCGCGAGTTGGACGAGTGGCGGGCGGCCTTCGACTTCGAGTTCAGCATCGAGGATCTCATCGCGCAGGGCGACCGGGTGTGCGCGCGGTGGTTCTGGAAGGGCACCCACAAGGGCGACTTCCTGGGGATCCCGGCCACCGGGAAGCAGGTCTCCATGACGGGGACGACCATCTTCCGGTGCGGCGGGGACGGAAAGCTCGCCGAGGGCTGGTGGGAGTACGACCGGATGGGGCTGATGACGCAACTGGGCGCGTTCGAGGAGTTGGAGCGGTAGACGGCACGGCAACGCGCGGGGCCCGGCGCCCCCTCACCGAGGGGACGCCGGGCCCTTGTTGCCGGGTGGCGGCCGACGTCAGTGCGCGTGGCCGTGACCGTGGCCCGCAGCCGCGGCCTCCGGCTCCTCTTCCTTCTTCTCGACGACCAGGGTCTCGGTCGTCAGCAGCAGGGAGGCGATGGAGGCGGCGTTCTCCAGGGCGGAGCGGGTGACCTTGACCGGGTCGATGACGCCGGCCTTGATCAGGTCGCCGTACTCGCCGGTGGCGGCGTTGAAGCCCTGGCCCTTCTCGAGCTCGGCGACCTTGGAGGTGATGACATAGCCTTCCAGGCCGGCGTTCTCGGCGATCCAGCGCAGCGGCTCGACGGCGGCCTTGCGGACGACGGCGACACCGGTGGCCTCGTCGCCTTCCTTGCCGAGGTTGTCCTCGAGCACCTTCACGGCGTGGACGAGCGCGGAGCCACCACCGGAGACGATGCCTTCCTCGACCGCGGCGCGGGTCGCGGAGATGGCGTCCTCCAGACGGTGCTTCTTCTCCTTCAGCTCCACCTCGGTGGCGGCGCCGACCTTGATCACGCACACGCCGCCGGCCAGCTTGGCGAGGCGCTCCTGGAGCTTCTCGCGGTCCCAGTCGGAGTCCGTGGCCTCGATCTCGGCCTTGATCTGCGCGATCCGGCCCTCGACGTCCGCCTTGTTGCCGGCACCGTCGACGATCGTGGTGTCGTCCTTGGTGACGGTGACGCGGCGGGCGGTGCCGAGGACGTCGACGCCGACCTGGTCGAGCTTGAGGCCGACCTCCTCGGAGATGACCGTGGCGCCGGTGAGGACCGCCATGTCCTGCAGCATCGCCTTGCGGCGGTCGCCGAAGCCGGGGGCCTTGACGGCGGTGGCGTTGAAGGTGCCGCGGATCTTGTTGACGACGAGGGTGGACAGGGCCTCGCCCTCCACGTCCTCGGCGATGATCAGCAGCGGCTTGGAGGAGTTGGCCTGGATGATCTTCTCCAGCAGCGGCAGGAGGTCCGCGATCGCGGCGATCTTGCCCTGGTGGATGAGGATGTACGGCTCGTCGAGGACGGCCTCCATGCGCTCCTGGTCCGTCACGAAGTACGGCGACAGGTAGCCCTTGTCGAAGGCCATGCCCTCGGTGAAGTCCAGCTCCAGACCGAAGGTGTTGGACTCCTCGACGGTGATGACACCGTCCTTGCCGACCTTGTCCATCGCCTCGGCGATCAGCTCGCCGACCTGCTGGTCCTGGGCGGACAGCGCGGCGACGGCGGCGATGTCGGACTTCTCGTCGATCGGCCGGGCGGAGCCCAGCAGGTCCTCGGAGACGGCGGCGACGGCGGCGTCGATGCCCTTCTTCAGGGCGGCCGGGGAGGCACCGGCGGCGACGTTCTTCAGGCCCTCGCGGACCAGCGCCTGGGCCAGCACGGTGGCGGTGGTCGTACCGTCACCAGCGATGTCGTTGGTCTTGGTCGCCACCTCCTTCACCAGCTGGGCGCCGAGGTTCTCGTACGGGTCCTCGACCTCGACCTCACGGGCGATGGTGACACCGTCGTTGGTGATGGTGGGGGCGCCGAACTTCTTGTCGATGACGACGTTGCGGCCCTTGGGGCCGATCGTCACCTTGACCGTGTCGGCGAGCTTGTTGACGCCGCGCTCGAGGGCGCGACGGGCGTCCTCGTCGAACTTCAGGATCTTCGCCATGACAGCGTGAGCCCTCTCGGAAATCTTGGATGAAATGACGCTGCGCCCCGGGCGCCCGGCTTCTCAGTGGTCGCGGGGGCCAGGGGCGCAGCTCAAAAACTTGAGGTGGTCTTACTTCTCGATGATCGCGAGCACGTCGCGAGCCGAGAGGACGAGGTACTCCTCGCCGTTGTACTTCACCTCGGTGCCGCCGTACTTGCTGTACAGCACGATGTCGCCGGTCTTGACGTCGAGCGGAAGGCGCTCGCCGTTCTCGAAGCGGCCCGGGCCCACGGCCAGGACGACGCCCTCCTGGGGCTTCTCCTTGGCGGTGTCCGGAATGACCAGGCCAGAGGCCGTGGTCTGCTCGGCGTCCAGCGGCTGGACCACGATGCGGTCCTCGAGCGGCTTGATGGCAACCTTGGAGCTGGCGGTCGTCACGATCCGACCTCCCCCTTCGGAGATCTCACGGGGTTAACTGTCTGAGGTGGCGACCAGGTCGATCCGTCGTCGCGGGTGCCGGACCTGCCCGTCGCTTTGTTGGCACTCTCCTGTGTCGAGTGCCAGAGCCGAGACTATGACCGGGGTTAGCACTCGGTCAAGCGGAGTGCCAATTGCCGTGCGGCGCGGCGCGGGGTTTCTGTGGCCGACGGTTGTTCGGTGCCCTGCGTCGGAGCGACCCGGGGGCTGCTCCCCAGCCCCCTACAGGTAGTCCTCCAGCCGTCCCACCGTCAGGCCCGCCTGCTGGATCAGGCGCAGCAGGTGGGTCGTGCGGGACCGCAGGGTCGGGGTGGGGGTTTCTGTTGCGGGGACGGAGATGATGTCGCCGGGGTGGAGGCGGGGGGCTCCGTCGGTGTACGCGAGGGTGTCGGCGTTCATGGTGGCGCGCCAGAGGACCACGGCGGCGATGCCGCAGTCGGCGGCGGCGCGCAGGGTGGTCGTGTCGTACGTGCCGTAGGGCGGGCGGAAGAGGCGGGGACGGATGCCGAAGCGGGACCGGAGTTTGTTCTGCTGGCCGCAGATCTCGGCGCGTTGACCGGCGTACGGCAGTCCGCGCAGGGCGGCGTGGTCGAGGGTGTGGTTCTGGACGCTAGCACCGACCGAGCGCAGGCGGGCGAAGTGGCCGTAGCCCGGTCCGACGACGCTGTCCGTGAGGAACATGCTGACCGGCAGGCGCAGTTCGCGGACCATGTCGACGAACCGCGGGTCCTTCTCGGCGCCGTCGTCGTAGGTCAGGAAGACGACCTTGTCGCGGGTCCGGACGCGGTCGACGACGGGTGGGAGGCTGCCCGGGCGCCGGGAGGGGAGCGAGAGGGACGGCTGTGGGGCCGGAGCCAGGGGGGCGGTCAGGCCCCAGCGGACGTGGGCCGGGGCTTCCGAGGGCGAACCGGGGGCTCCCGCCCGGTCCGACGGCCCCTGGGCGGAGCGCTCGGCGGGGGTGACGGTCAGGGCGCAGCCGGTCAGCAGGATCAGCAGCAGTGCGGGGCCGGCCAGCCGTCTGCGCCTGGGGCCTGTCCGGCGGATCAGGTCGCAGACGCGGGGTCTGGCACGCCCTTCTGCGGCGTTGTCGTCAGTCGCCGACTCCCCATCCGCCGAACAGGCCCTGGTCACAGGTAGTCCTCCAGCGGGGCCACCGCGTACCCCTGGGCCGTGACCTTGTCGAGGAACCGGCGGATCATGTCGGGCATCGTGCCTTCCCAGTCGTCCCGGCCGCGGAAGTGGCTGAGGACGATGTCGCCGGGGTGCAGGTCCTGGTCCCATTCGCGGTAGTCCCAGTGGTCGACGAACACCTCCTCGTTCCAGAGGGGGGCGTACTTGATGCCGCAGGCCTTGGCGGCGTGCAGGGTGTCCTTGTTGTAGTTGCCGAAGGGCGGGCGGAAGAGGAGCGGGCGTTTGCCGTAGCGCTTCTCGATGACGTCCTGCATGCCGCAGATCTCGCGCTTCTGGTCGTCGTAGGAGAGGCCGGGCAGGTACGGGTGGTTCAGGGTGTGGTTGTTCAGGGCCACACCGTTGTCCTGCATCCGCTTGAAGTAGGCGTAGTCCTCGCTGACCAGGTAGTCGCTGAGGAAGGCCGTGTACGGGACATCGAGGTCGTTCATCATCCGCAGGAACGCCGGGTCCTTCTCCGCACCGTCGTCGATGGTGAGGAAGACGATCTTGTGCTGGGTGGGGATGGTGGTGAAGACCGGCGGGAGGTCGTCCTCGAGGTGGCCGTCGACCTCGAAGCCCTCACGCGTCGTGATCCTCGGCTTCTTCACCGGGGGTGGCGGCGGCTTGAGGGGGACCTCCTTCAGACCCCAGCGCTTCGCGGCGGCGGCGCGGACGGCGTACTCGGCGCGGAGTTTGGCGGCGTAGCCGTCCAGGGCGCGGGCCGGGGGCGCCTTGAGCGGCGGGGGCTGGCCGGGAGCGGGCGGCACCTCCGAGCCGCCCTGCACGCAGCCGGAGGCGATGGCGGCGAGGGTCAGTGCGGCGACCGAGGCCCTGGCCCCCGGACGCCAACGCGACCGGTTTTTGTCATTTTGTAGTACTACTCGCATGCTTGCGGATCCTCGCAGGACCGGCTCGCGAACCCCGGCCGACACCGCCGCCGGAGGCGCACCATCCACCGACTGGCCGACAATGGCCTGGTGAACGACCTCCTCGCTCCCCTGCTCACCCCCGAAGGCCGGGCCCTCCTCGACGAGGTGCGCGGCACGGACCCCGCCCAGGAACTCGCCGTCGCGACCCGGCTGCGTCGCGAGCACCCGGCCGAGTTGGTGTCGGCGGCCCTCGGCCAGGCGCTGCTGCGGCAGCGGGCGGTGGCGAAGTTCGGGGCCGAGGACGCGGAGCGGATGTTCTTCACCCCCGACGGCGTGGAGCAGTCGACGCGGGCGAGCGTGGCGGCGTACCGCGCGCGGAGGTTCCAGGAGCTGGGCGTGACCTCCGTGGCCGACCTGTGCTGCGGGATCGGCGGCGACGCGGTCGCGCTCGCCCGGGCCGGGATCCGGGTCCTCGCCGTGGACCGGGATCCACTGACGGCGGCGGTGGCGCGTGCGAACGCCGAGGCGCTGGGGCTCGACGGGCTGATCGAGGTGCGTCAGGCGGATGTCACGGAGGTGGACGTGTCGGCGTATGACGCGGTCTTCGTGGATCCGGCGCGGCGGGGCGGACGGGGCCGGATCTTCGATCCGGAGGCGTACTCGCCGCCGCTGTCGTGGGCCGTACAGGCGGCCGCCCGGGCCCCGCACGCCGCGCTGAAGGTCGCGCCGGGCATTCCGCACGAGGCCGTGCCCGACACGGCCGAGGCCGAGTGGATCTCGGACGGCGGGGACGTGAAGGAAGCGGTGCTGTGGTTCGGCACCGAGCCCGGCCTGGTGCGAGCCACCCTGCTGCCGGGGCCGCGCACACTGCACTCCCGCGGGCTGCCCGATCCCCCGGTGCGTCCCGTCGGGCGCTTTCTCTACGAGCCCGACGGCGCCGTCATCCGCGCCCATCTGGTCGCCGAGGTGGCCGACGAGCTGGGCGGCGGGCTGGTCGACGAGACCATCGCGTACGTCACGGCCGACGAGGCGCGTGTCACGTCGTACGCCTCCGCCTACGAGATCACCGATCAACTCCCCTTCAGCGTCAAGAAGTTGAAGGCGCTGCTGCGGGAGCGGGAGGTCGGGATCCTCACCGTCAAGAAGCGGGGCTCGGCCGTCGCGCCGGAAGAACTGCGCAAGAAGGTCAAGCCTCACGGACCCAACGCGGCCACCGTCTTCCTGACCCGGGTCGCGGGTCATCCGGCGATGCTGGTGGGCCACCCGTTGGGGTAGCGAGCTGTTCCAGCCGGAATGTGCTCAAGCCTGCCCAGGTGAGCGGGAGTGAGCCTTGACAGTCTGCGGCGTGACGCGCCTGTCGGCCGTCATGCCGATCCCTCGGGAGGGGAACGGAAGTACTGGTCTCGAATGCGTGACCTTTGCGGGCTGGCTTCGTTGGATGCGGTGACGGGGCTGGGATTTTCGGGGCGGAGGTGACAGATGGGCGAGCTGCGGAATGTGGCAAAGCCGTTCCTCGCGTCCGGTCCGACCGGTGTCGCGATCCGCACCCGAATCAAACAGCTGACGGCCGAGGATGAGCAGGTGGTGCGTCTAGTGGGCGCGCATCTGGGCGCACTGGCCTCGAAGGACCTGAAGGTGCGGTGCGCGGACGGCCTGGAGCACTCCACCGACAGGTGGGCGGCGCGCAAGCGTGTGCTGACGCCGGTGGCGTCTTCGCGCTGGGCCGGGGCAATCACTAAAGCATCGCACGACCAGTGGGCGCTGGCCCGCCCGTGTCAGCTCGCCCACATCCACAGCCTTCAGGCCGGTCATCGCGGTCGACCCCGCGTACACCTCGAAGCGGGGCGCCCAGCACTGGCAAAAGCCCCTCACCACGAAGAACCGCAAGACTACTCGCCACGACGCGGCCGCCGTGGCGATCGGCAGGCGCGCCCTCGGGCACCCGATCCGGCTGGGGGTACCTCCCAGGCCCTTAAGGCACTGGGGGAGGACGGCACCGCCCCCACAGCACCAGAGCGATGCTGTGGGGCATCGGACCATCCAGGCCCGACTGGAGGTCCCCAGACGTGAGGGACCCCGCCCCCGCAGGGCCGCGCAGGTCGGCGGCGGGCTGCTGGTGCACAGCCCACCGTCGAAAACGGGCCGGGCCGGGTGACCGGCGGCCCTACCGCAACGACTCCCACAGCTCCCCCGCCTCCGGCTCCTGCGCCACCACCCGGTTGCGGTCCGCGGCGGCCGGGACGACCGGCATGGTCACCGTCTCGACCCGGTCGGCGGACAGGCCCTGCAGACTCCGGCCGAGGCTCACCAGTTCGCCGAGGGAGTCGAGGCCGGTGTCGGTGGTGAGGCTGCCGGTGACGGTGTCCGCGACCTCGTAGAGCCGGGTCGGGTCGGAGAGCAGGCTCGTCGATGCGATCTGCTCCAGCAGCGCCTTCACGAGCTGTTGCTGGAGGCCGATGCGGCCCAGGTCGCTGCCGTCGCCGATGCCGTGCCGGGTGCGGGCCAGGCCGAGGGCCTGTTCGCCGTCGAGGTGGTGGGTGCCGGCCGGCAGGGTCAGGTGGCTGTCCTCGTCGTCGATGTCCTCGTCCGTGGTGACGGTGACCCCGCCGAGTGCGTCCACCAGCTTCGCGAAGCCGGAGAAGTCGATCTCGATGTAGTGGTCCATGCGGACGTTCGTCATCGACTCGACGGTCTTCACCGCACACACCGGACCGCCCACCGAGTACGCGCTGTTGAACATCGCGTTGTACGCCTCGGCCGTCTCTCCGCCGGACGCCAGCGGACAGGACGGCCGGGTGACCAGCGTGTCGCGCGGAATGCTGACCACCGTGGCATCGGTGCGTCCGGCGTCCAGGTGCACGACCATCGCCGTGTCGGACCGGGCGCCGCCGGAGCTGTCGCCGCCGCCGAGCGCCTGGTTCTCGGCGCCGCTGCGCGAGTCGGAGCCCAGCACGAGGATGTTGAGGGCCTCGCCGGGCGGCATCGAGGCGGACGGGGAGACGGAGGGCGTCGGCTTCGGCGGGCGGTCGTCGCCGAGCGCGCTGTTGATGTCGACGCTCTCGATGTTGTCGTTCAGGTGCCAGTAGACCCAGCCCCCCGCGGCGGCGCCCAGCAGCAGGACGCCCGCCAGTGCGAAGCCGGCGGTCTTCCACCCACCCGACCGCCGGCCCGCTCTTCTGCCGTCGTCCCCGTCCTCGTCAAGTCCCGTCACAGGGAGGAACGTAAGTCCGAATTATTACGAGCAGGGACGTCAGGCCGTGTTTTCTTCCGGAAATCTCATATTCCGCTGAGGATTCTCAGCCCAGGGTCACCACGGGCACCGTGTTGCTCCCGTTCCACGTCCCGTTGAACCCGAACGTCACCGAACCTCCGTCCGGCACCGTCCCGTTGTAGGAGGCGTTGGAGCAGCTGACCGCCGCGCCCGACTGTGCGCAGGTCGCGTTCCAGGCCTGGGTGATGCGCTGGCCCGCGCCGTACGTCCAGTTCACCTTCCAGGACGACAGCGACGCGCCCGAGCAGGCGATCCTGACCTGCCCGGTGAAGCCGGTGCTCCACTGACCGGCGATGCCGTACGTCGCCGAGCACCCGCCGGTGGGCGTGCCGCTCCCGCCCAGGGACTCCGCGATCGCGTGGTACGCCGGTTTCGGCGCGAAGTTCTCGTCGTACGGGGTCGCCGCCCCGTAGCCCTCGAAGACGTCCGGGATCCAGGAGTCGGAGTCGGTGAAGCCCCAGACGGTGACGCCGGTGCAGCGGGACACCGCCAGGCACGCGTTCATGACCGCCCGGTAGTCGGCGGCCTGCTGGGCCAGCTTCGCTTCCGTGGCCGGCAGCTGCATCCGGATGTCCAGCTCCGTGATCGCGACGTCGACCCCGAGGTCGGCGAAGCGCTGGATGTTCTGCTGCATCGTCGACGGCACCTGCCCCAGGATCAGATGCGCCTGCAGGCCCACCCCGTCGATCGGGACGCCGCGCTCCTTCAGCGACTTGACCAGGTTGTACAGGGCGGTGCTCTTCGCGTTCACGCCCTCGACGTTGTAGTCGTTGATGTACAGCTTGGCAGCCGGGTCGGCAGCCCGGGCCCAGGTCAGGGCCTGGGCGATGTAGTCCTGGCCGAGGTTGTCGTACCAGAGGGTCCGCCGGTAGGTGCCGTCCTCGTTGAACGGCTCGTTGACCACGTCCCAGGCGGCGAGGCGGCCCTTGTAGCGGGTGACCTCGGTGGTGATGTGGTCCTGGAGGATGCCGCTCAGCTGCGCCGGCGTCCAGGAGCCGTTCGTCAGCCAGCCGGGGTTCTGGCTGTGCCAGACGAGGGTGTGGCCGCGCACCTGCTGGTCGTGCGCCTCGGCGAAGTCCACTATCCGGTCGGCCTCGGCCCAGTTGTAGGTGCCGCGGCTCGGCTCGACCGACTCCCACTTCATGGCGTTGCCGGGCGTGAGCGAGTTGAACTCGCGGCCCGCGATGTCGCCGTAGGTGCCGGTGAGCTTGGAGCCGGTGACCGCGGTGCCGATGATCTTGCCCTTGGCGTCGGCGAGGTCGCGCAGCGGGGTGTCGGCGGCGTGTGCCGAGGGGGCGGCGACCAGTAAGGCGCCGAGTGCGGCGAGGCCGGTGAACAGCGACGCCAGGGGCCGGCCTGATCTCAGAGATCTCATGTGCGGGTGCCTCCGAAAGTTTCGGTGGTGCATCCGATTGGCTTCGGAGGAGTGTTGAGGCAGCCGCCCCATGCGTCAATACGTCAGCTTCCGGCCACTCCCGTCACGAGGCCGGTGGCGCCGTACTGCTGCGCACCACCAGGCTGGTCGCCAGCTCCACCCGGGTGGCGGCCTGAGCCCCCTCCCCGCGCCCCAGCTCCAGCACCAGCCGGGCCGCCGCCTCGGCCATCTCCGTCAGCGGCTGCCGTACGGTCGTCAGCGGCGGCCCCACCCAGCGCGCCACCGGCAGATCGTCGAACCCGACCACGCTCAGGTCCTCCGGCACGCGCAGCCCCAGCTCGCGTGCCGCCTCGTACAGCCCGAGCGCCTGGAGGTCGTTCCCGGCGAAGACCGCCGTCGGCCGGTCGGGGCGGCGCAGCAGCTCCAGGCCCAGCCGGTAGCCGGACTCGTGGTGGAAGTCGCCGACCGCGACGAGCGAGTGGTCCACCGGCAGCCCCGCCGTCTCCAGCGCCGCCCGGTAACCGTCCACCCGGGCCCGGCTGCACAGCATCCGCGACGGCCCGCTGATCGCCCCGATCCTGCTGTGCCCCAGCTCGACCAGGTGGCGGGTGGCGGCCAGTCCGCCCTGCCAGTTGGTGGCGCCGATCGACGGCACGTCGGCGCCCGGATCGCCCGCCGGGTCCATCACCACGAACGGGATGGACCTGCTGGTCAGCAGCGCACGCTGGGCCTCGTCGAGCTCGGACAGCACGAGGATCACGCCGTGCGGACGGCGGGCGGCGACCTGGTCGGCCCAGGTCCGCCCGGGCGTCAGCCGCCCCGCGCTCTCGGAGAGCACGACGCTCAGCCCGGCGTCCCTGGCCACGTTCTCCACGCCCCGGATGACCTCCAGCGCCCAGGCGCTCTCCAGCTCGTGGAAGACCAGGTCGAGCAGGGGCGAGCGGGACGACTCGGCCCGGCGCCGCCGGTAGCCGTGGGTGCGCAGCAGCTCCTCGACGCGGTTGCGGGTGCCCGGGGCCACGTCGGCGCGGCCGTTGAGGACCTTCGAAACAGTCGGAGCGGAGACGCCGGCCTCGCGGGCGATCTCGGCGAGCGTCGCGGTCTGCGCGGACCGCCCTGTCGTCTGGGTTTCTGCGCGTTCCGGGGGAGTCATGGCGGCGATCGTATCTCTGCGCGACCTCTTGACGGGCCTCCTGCACCGCTTTAAGTTCCCGGAACATTCGAGAAGATGCACGAAACATTCGAGAGGTGCGTGCTGTCATGGGGTCCACCACGTCGTCCAATGGCGGGCGAACGTTCAGCAGGCGCTGGGTGCTCGGCGCCGGTGCCACCACCCTGCTCACCACCGGGCTCACCGCCTGCGGCTCCGGCGGTGGCTCCGGCAGCGGCGGCGGCACCCTCACCGCCCTCGTGTACGGCGACGACGCCGTGAAGGTGCAGGAGAAGGCCGTCGCCCGCTTCAACGGCTCGGCCGCCGCGAAGTCGGCCAAGGGCACGGTCAAGCTGCAGAAGATCCCGGGCACCGAGTACCCGGCCAAGCTGCGCACGGCGATGGGCTCGCCCAACGCCCCCGACGTCCTGTTCAACTGGGGAGGCGGCTCGATCAAGGCGTACCAGGAGGCCGATCAGCTCGTCGACCTGACCGACACCATCAAGAACGACCCGGTCCTCAAGGACGGCTTCCTGCCCTCGGTGCTGGCGGCCGGCGGCCTCGACGGGCGCAACTACGGCATACCGATGCGCGGCATGCAGCCGGTGATCCTCTTCTACAACAAGGCGGTGTTCACCGAGCACAAGCTGCAACCGCCCACCACCTGGGACCAGTTGCTCGACAACAACGCCAAGCTCAAGAAGGCCGGCATCACCCCCTTCGCGCTCGGCGGCTCCGACATCTGGCCCGAGCTGATGTGGCTGGAGTACCTGGTCGACCGCATCGGCGGCCCCGAGGTCTTCGAGCGGATCAAGAACGGCGACGCGTCGGGCTGGGGCGACCCGGCCGTCCTGAAGGCCGCCGAGACCGTACGGGATCTCATCGACGACGGCGCCTTCGGCGAGGGCTTCAGCTCCGTGTCCTACGTCAACGGCGGCGCGCCCGCGGTCTTCGCGAAGGGCAAGGCCGCGATGCATCTGATGGGCTCCTGGGAGTACTCCACGCAGCTCGGCAAGTTCCCCGACTTCGCGAAGAAAGACCTGGGCTGGGCGGCCTTCCCGACGGTCGAGGGCGGCTCCGGCGATGTGCGCAACGTGGTCGGCAACCCCACCAACTACTGGTCCGTCAACGCCCGCACCCGCAACAAGGACGCCGCGATCGCCTTCCTCAAGGACTGCGCGTCCGAGGCGTACGCCAAGGACCTGGTCGCCAACGGCGACATCCCGACGACGTCCAACGCGGCCGCGCTGCTGGACGCCGCGCCGAACCCCGAGTTCGCCAAGTTCCAGTACGAGATGGTCGAGCAGGCCCCCGCCTTCACGCTGAGCTGGGACCAGGCGGTCGACCCGAGTGTCCAGACGCCGATGCTCACGGAGATCAACAAGCTGTTCGTGGGCAAGTCGACGCCGAGCCGGTTCGTCTCGGCGCTCAAGGAGCTGCGGTGAGCGCGAGCACCCGGGCGATGAGCATGCGCACCCGGGCCGGCCGGCCGCACGCCGGCTGGGCCCTTCCCGGGGTGCTGTTCTTCGCGTTCTTCGCGGTGGCGCCGATGGCCCTGGCGTTCTACCTCTCCTTCACCGAGTGGAACGGCCTCGGCGATCCGAGGCCGGTCGGCCTGGCCAACTGGCAGAAGCTGCTGGACGACCCCCGTCTGACCCAGTCCCTGTGGCTGACGGTCCTGCTCACGGTCGTCAGCTGGGCCTTCCAGACCGTCGTGGCCCTGCTGCTCGGCGTGTGGGCGGCGGGCCGGCAGCGCAACCGGGCCGTTCTCTCCGCGATCTTCTTCGTGCCGTTCCTGCTGTCCTCGACGGCGATCGCCCTGCTCTTCTACGCCCTGCTCGACCCGAACTTCGGCATCGTCCGGCAGGACACCCTCGGCTCCTCCAGCGGCGCCTTCCTCGCGATCGTCTTCGTCGGCGGCTGGCAGTTCATCCCGTTCCACACGCTGATCTACCAGGGCGGCGCCCGCCAGATCCCGGACATCCTCTACCAGGCGGCGGCGATCGACGGAGCGGGCCGCTACCGCCAGTTCTTCTCCATCACCCTGCCCCAGCTGCGCAACACCATGGCCACGTCCGGCGTTCTGATGGTGGTCGGCTCCCTCACGTACTTCGAGACGGTGCTGATCCTCACCCAGGGCGGCCCCGGCACGGACACCGCGATCCTGCCGTACCTGATGTACGAGGCGGGCTTCAAGAGCTACGACTTCGGCTACGCGAGCGCCATCGCCTCCTTCCTGGTCGCGACGGCGACCGGGCTGTCCCTGCTCCTGGTGCGGCTGACCGGCTTCGGCGCCATGCGCAGCACCCGGGAAGGGATGTGACGGAATGTCGCACGACACGCTGCCCCGCCCTGTGAAGACCACCGGCCCCGGCACACCACCGCCGCCGGCCCGCCACCGCCCCCGGCACTGGACCCGGCGCGCCAACCCCCTAGCGGGCCTCGGCTCCCTGATCTGGCTCGCGGTCGTGATCATCCCGATCTACGCGATGATCTCGGCCTCCCTCACCCGCCAGGACGAGGCCCTGGGCCAGGGCGCTCTCGAACCGCCCACGCATCCGACCCTCGAGAACTACAACACCGTCCTGAACAACGGCTTCGGCCACTTCCTGACGAACACGGCGATCGTGGCGGCGGCGGTCGTGGCCATCGTCCTGGTGCTGTGCGTACCGCTCGCCTACGTCGCCGTACGCACCCGCAACCGCTGGTCGGGAGCCGCGTTCCGGCTCTTCCTGCTCGGGGTGGCGATCCCGGCGCAGGCGGTCGTGGTGCCCCTCTACCTGATGATCGCCAAGCTGAACCTCTACGACAGTCTGCTCGCGGTCATCCTGCCGACGGCGGCCTTCGCGATGCCGGTGGCGGTGCTGATCCTGACCGGCACGCTGCGGGACATCTCCGAGGAGCTGTACGAGGCGATGGCTCTGGACGGTGCCTCACCGCTGCGGATGCTGTTCCAGCTGACCGTCCCGCTGGCCAAGGGCGGCATCGGCACCGTCGTCATCTACTCCGCGCTCCAGGCCTGGAACGGTTTCCTCTTCCCGCTGATCTTCACCCAGTCCGACGGTCCGCGCGTCCTGACCCTCGGACTGTTCAACTACGTCAGCCAGTTCGGCGTGAACATCCCCGCCCTGCTCGCCTCGGTCGTCCTCTCCGGCATCCCGATCTTCGCCGTCTACCTGGTGGCCCGCCGCGCGCTGGTGGGCGGCCTGATGGGCGTGGGCGGCAAGTGACCAGCGGTACGTGACCCCACCCTCCCGACAGGAGTTTCATGAGCACCGCCCCTTGGCGTGACCCCGCCCTGCCCGCCGCCACCCGTGTGGCCGACCTCCTCTCCCGGATGACCCTCGAGGAGAAGACCGCCCAGCTGTACGGCGTGTGGGTGGGGGCCGACACGGACGGCGCCGGAGTCGCCCCCCACCAGCACGACATGACCGATGCCTTCGATCTCGACGAGCTGATCCGGCACGGCCTGGGCCAGCTCACCCGCCCCTTCGGCACGGCCCCCGTCGATCCGGCGGCCGGTGCCCGCTCCCTGGCGCAGGCCCAGCGCCGGATCGTCGAGGCCGGTCGCTTCGGCATCCCGGCGATCGCCCACGAGGAGTGCCTGGCGGGGTTCACGGCCTGGCAGGCGACGGCGTACCCGGTCCCGCTCGCCTGGGGCGCGACCTTCGACCCGGCGCTGGTCGAGGAGATGGCCCGGCGGATCGGCGCCGACCTGCGCTCGGTCGGCGTCCACCAGGGCCTCGCCCCGGTCCTGGACGTCGTACGGGATCTGCGCTGGGGCCGGGTCGAGGAGACGATCGGCGAGGACCCGTACCTGGTCGGCACGATCGGCGCCGCCTATGTGCGGGGCCTGGAGTCGGCCGGGATCGTCGCCACCCTCAAGCACTTCGCCGGATACGCGTCCTCGGCCGGCGCCCGCAACCTGGCCCCGGTGCGGGCGGGCGTACGGGAGTTCGCGGACGTCACCCTGCCCCCGTTCGAGCTGGCGCTGCGCGAGGGCGGCGCACGCTCGGTGATGGCGGCGTACAACGAGACGGACGGCGTACCGGCGTCCGCTGATCCCTGGCTGCTGACCGAACTCCTCCGGGAGGAATGGCAGTTCACCGGAACCGTCGTCTCGGACTACTTCGGCGTCGGATTCCTTGAGACCCTGCACCGCGTGGCGGGCACCCCGGCCGAGGCGGCGCACCGGGCGCTGGCGGCCGGGATCGACGTCGAGCTGCCGACGCTGAAGTGCTTCGGGGAGCCGCTGGTGGCCGCCGTGCGGGCGGGGGCGGTCCCGGAGGAACTCGTGGACCGGGCGGCCCACCGCGTCCTGCTCCAGAAGTGCGAGCTGGGCCTGCTGGACGAGGACTGGCAGCCCGAGACGCAGGAGTCGATCGACCTGGACCCGGCGGCGAACCGTGCGCTCGCCCGGCGTCTGGCCGAGGAGTCGGTGGTCCTGCTGGACAACCCGGACGGCGTGCTGCCGTTGGCCCCGGACACCCGTGTCGCCGTGGTGGGCCCCAGGGCCGCGGACGCCCTGGCGATGCTCGGCTGCTACTCCTTCCCCTCCCACGTCCTGCCCTCCCACCCCGAGGTCCCGACGGGCATCGAGATCCCGACCCTTCTCGAATCGCTGCGCACCGAACTCCCCGACGCGAAGGTGACGTTCGCGGAGGGCTGCGGGGTCGCCGACCCCGACACCTCCGGCTTCGAGGAGGCGGTGGCGCGGGCGGCGGAGGCGGATGTGTGCGTGGCGGTCCTGGGCGACCGGGCGGGCCTGTTCGGCCGGGGCACCTCGGGCGAGGGCTGCGACGCCGCCGACCTCGGTCTGCCCGGTGTCCAGGGCGATCTGCTGGACGCGCTGGTGGCGACCGGCGTCCCGGTGGTGCTGGTCCTGCTCACCGGCCGGCCGTACGCCCTGGGCCGCTGGCACGGCCGGCTCGCCGCGTCCGTCCAGGCGTTCTTCCCGGGCGAGGAGGGCGGCCCGGCGGTGGCGGGAGTCCTGTCGGGCCGCGTCAACCCCTCCGGCCGGCTCCCGGTGAGCGTCCCGCACCTGCCCGGCGGGCAGCCGTGGACGTACCTCCAGCCGCCGCTGGGCCTGGCGGGCGAGGTCAGCAACCTGGACCCGACCCCGCTGTACGCCTTCGGACACGGCCGCTCGTACACGACGTTCGCCTGGGAGCCGGTCGAGGGCACGCATCCCGGCATCGGCACGGACGGCTCGTACGACGTCTCGGTCGTCGTCCGCAACACGGGCGACCGCGCGGGCGCGGAGGTCGTCCAGCTCTACCTGCACGACCCGGTGGCCTCCGTGACCCGCCCGGACGTCCGTCTGATCGGCTACCGCCGGGTGGAGCTGGAGCCGGGGGACGCGGCTCGCGTGACCTTCCGCTTCCATGCGGATCTCTCGGCCTTCACCGACCGGTCCGGCCGAAGGGTGGTCGAACCGGGCGCGCTGGAACTGCGGTTGGCGGCATCCAGCGCGGACGTACGGCACACGGCACAGCTGACTCTCACGGGACCGGTGAGGGTGCTGGGTCCGGATCGCCGACTGCGCTGCGAGACGGAGATGTCCGGCGTGGGGTGACCTCCTGCACGCCGGTCAGTCCGCCCGCACCGACTCGAACCGCCACCGATGCACCGCCCGAGTGACCAACTCCCCGTCCGGGTCCGGAAGTTCGGGGAGGTCGGCGTCGTAGGCCGCGTCCCACCAGGTGATGACGAGGACGCGGTCCTGCGGGGCACGGAAGGTCTCCCGGCGCAGGGGCTGCTCGGCCAGCTCCTGCTTCCGCGCCCAGGCCAGCAGTTCCTCGCCGCGCCCGTCCACCGCCCGGGCCTCCCACATCAACGCGACGGTCATGAGTACAGGTTGTCCTTGCTGACCTCGTGGACGTGATCGTGCCCGGGCACATGCGGGTCCGTCACCGGCAGCGACGAGTCCGCCGACAGGTCCCAGCTCGACGCCGCACGACCCCGGGCCACCATCTCGGCACCCAGCGCCGCGACCATCGCGCCGTTGTCCGTGCACAGCTTCGGCCGGGGCACCCGCAGCCGGATCCCGGCCGCCTCACACCGCTCCTGGGCCAGCGCCCGCAGCCGGGAGTTGGCGGCCACACCGCCGCCGATCATCAGGTGGTCGACGCCCTCGTCCTTGCAGGCCCGTACGGCCTTGCGGGTCAGCACGTCCACGACCGCCTCCTGGAAGGACGCCGCCACGTCCCGCACCGGCACCTCCTCCCCCGCCGCCCGTCTGGCCTCGATCCAGCGGGCCACGGCCGTCTTCAGTCCGGAGAAGGAGAAGTCGTACACCGGATCGCGCGGGCCGGTCAGACCACGCGGGAACGCGATGGCGTCCGGGTCGCCCTCCTTCGCGTACCGGTCGATGACCGGGCCGCCCGGGAAGCCGAGGTTCAGCACCCGGGCGATCTTGTCGAAGGCCTCGCCGGCCGCGTCGTCGATGGTCGCGCCCATCGGGCGGACGTCGGAGGTGATGTCGGAGGAGAGGAGCAGCGACGAATGCCCGCCGGACACCAGCAGCGCCATCGTCGGCTCCGGCAGCGCCCCGTGCTCCAGCTGGTCGACGCAGATGTGGGAGGCGAGGTGGTTGACGCCGTACAGCGGCTTGCCCAGCGCGTAGGCGTACGCCTTCGCCGCCGAGACCCCGACGAGCAGCGCGCCCGCGAGCCCCGGACCTGCGGTCACCGCAATGCCGTCGAGGTCCTTCGCGCTGACCCCTGCCTCCTTCAGCGCCCGGTCGATGGTCGGCACCATCGCCTCCAGGTGCGCGCGGGACGCGACCTCCGGCACGACCCCGCCGAAGCGGGCGTGCTCGTCGACGCTGGAGGCGACGGCGTCCGCGAGCAGGGTGGTACCGCGGACGATGCCGACGCCGGTCTCGTCGCAGGAGGTCTCGATCCCCAGGACCAGGGGTTCGTCAGTCATGGATCTCGGTTCCTTGTTCGGAGGGTGCAGAGGGGGCCGAGGGCACACCCGCGGCGGAGCCGCTGTCGGACGCGGTCGACAGGCGCATCACCACGGCGTCCACGTTCCCCGGCTGGTAGTAGCCACGCCGGAAGCCGATGGGCTCAAAACCGAAGCGCTCGTACAGCTTCTGGGCGTGGACGTTGTCCACCCGGCACTCGAGCATCACCTCGGCGCACTCGAAGGCGGTCGCGGCCCGCAGCAGCTCGGTCAGCAGCCGCGCGCCGAGTCCGGTGCCCCAGTGGTCACGGGCGACGGCGATCGTCTGGACGTCCCCGATGTCACCGGCGGACGCGAGGCCCGCGTACCCGACGATCCGGCCGGCCTCGTCCTCAGCGACCACGTACCGCCGGGTCGCCCCGGGGCCGCGCGCATGAGCGAGCTCGGACCAGAACATGCCCCGCGACCAGGCGTCCTCGGGGAACAGGTCCCGCTCCAGCTCCAGCACGGGATCGATGTCCCACCAGCGCATCTCACGCAGCACGGGCGTCACGGGCTCGGTCACTTCGGGGTGACCACCTTGTAGTTCTTGGGCACCTGGGCGTCCGGCCGGCGCAGATACAGCGGGCGGGGTGCGGGGAGTTCCTCGCCCTTGCCGAGCCGCTCCACGGCCAGCCGGGCGAGGGCGGCCGCGGACACGTGCTCGGGCTCGTGCACGACCTGGAAGGTGTCCGGGTACAGCAGCGCGCCCGCACCGACCGCGGGCAGCCCGTCGACCTGCGCGGCGATGTCGGCGGGGCGGGCGACGGCCGGGTCCGTGACGCGGGTGCGGGAGTCGGCGTACCGCGCCCAGTAGACCTCCTTGCGCCGGGCGTCGGTCGCCACGACGAAGGGGCCCTCCATGTCGGCGGCGTAGGCGAGGCCGTCCAGCGTGCACACGCCGTGCACGGGCACGCCGAGCGCGAGCCCGAAGGTGTCGGCGGTCATCAGCCCGACGCGCAGCCCGGTGTACGGGCCCGGGCCGATCCCCACGACGATCCGTGTGACGGCGTCCAGCGTGAGCCCCGCCTCGCCGAGCACACGGTGGACGGCCGGCAGCAGCAGCTCACCGTGCCGGCGGGCGTCCACCTGGCTCGACGAGGCGATGACGTCCGTACCGTCGTGCAGCGCGACGGTCACGGCGGGAGTTGCGGTATCGAGAGCGAGCAAGAGCACGCAAACAGCCTACGGCTCCTCGGGGCACCCCGGCCCACGCCTCCGCTACTGCTAGCGTCACCACAGATATGGACAAAACGACCCGGAGGTGGACGTCCGTGTCCAGCACCAGCGCCGGACTCGTCACCGGTCTCACGACGGCGGCCCTCGTGACGGTCGGGTATCTCGGCTATCAGGCGTCGGCGAACATCCCGGCGGAGCTGAGCGCGGCGGGCGGCAGGTCGACGGCTGCGTCGAAGGCCCCCCGGGACAGGAACAACCCCACCGCCCTGCCCGGCAACTCCGGCACCGGCGAACGGGTCGTGTACTCCCTGGACGACGACCGGGTGTGGCTGGTCGGCCCGGACAACAGGGTCATGCGTACGTTCCGGGTCACCCCCAGCACCGTCGACCCCGCGCCGGACACCTACTACGTCACGTCCCGCTCGGGCGCGGTCACCGGATCCGACGGCATCCCCGTCGAGCACGTCGTCCGCTTCACCAGCGTGGACCACGTGCCCATCGGTTTCAGCGCGGCGAAGAACGGCCTGACCCCGCGGCCCGACCCGAAGGCGCGGACCGGTGGCATCCGCCAGTCCCGAGCGGACGGCAACGAAATGTGGAAGTTCGCGACGATCGGCCAGAAGGTCGTCGTCATCCGATAGGGCTACGCCGCCTCGCGGTGGCCCTCGGGGGCCTGGCGTACGCGCGGTACCTGCGGCGCCCTCGGCTCGGGGTCGCGCGGCGGCGTCGAGATCGTGTGCGCGGCGGCGCAGGACGCCAGCAGGTCGCGCATCGACACCCCGGCCACCACGCGCGGCACCGTCTCGTCTCGTTCCGTAGCCGACATGGACGCCTCCTGAGGCCCGGGGGCGGACGTAGTTAGGTACACCTAACTACGGACTGGATACCATGTGACCACGCCCGAGCGGCCGGACGCAACATCTTGCCGACGTATTGTCGGAACGTTCATGAAGTTCCCAGGCCACACGGCCTCTCAGGCCGAGAGCACGCTCAGGTCCACCGCGGCCCAGCGCTCCCCGATCCCGGTGAGCGTCACGTGCCGCACCTCGTCCGTCGTGTCCCCGACGGCCCGGTGGATCACGACGTGCAGCCGGTCGTCGGTCAGTTCCTCGACCTTGCCCTCGCCCCACTCCACGACGATCACCGAATCGGGCAACGAGACGTCGAGGTCGAGATCCTCCATCTCGTCCAAGCCGCCGCCCAGCCGGTACGCGTCGACGTGGACCAGCGGAGGCCCGCCCCCCAGGGACGGGTGCACCCGGGCGATCACGAACGTCGGCGAGGTGACCGCGCCGCGCACCCCGAGGCCCTCGCCGAGTCCGCGGCACAGCGTCGTCTTGCCCGCGCCGAGCTCCCCGCTGAGCAGCACCAGGTCGCCGGCGCGCAGCAGCTTGGCCAGACGGCGGCCGAGCTGGCGCATCTGCTCGGGGGACGTGACGGTCAGCTCGGCAGGCGGAATTGGCACTGCGATTTCTTCCATCGTCACTCACTTGCAGTAGTACACTGGTTACGCCCCGCGAGGGGCCGGTTCGGGCTGGACCGCAGCCGAAGGCTGGAAGCCACCTCCGTCAGGAGGAGGCGGAGTCACAGCCACCCACCGTAGCCGTGGTTGGCACCGCCCCCGCGCGGGCGAGCAGATCAGCGAGGCGATCGGTGACGAGCGCCGGGTGCTCCAGCATCACCAGGTGCCCGGCGTCCGGCACGAGCACCAGCTCGGCCTCCGGCAGCAGATCGGCTATGGCCTCGCTGTGCTCGCTGGGCGTGACGAGGTCCTTGACCCCGGCCAGCACGAGCACCGGCATGTCCTGGAAGAGGGCGAGCGCCTCCGTCTTGTCGTGGTCGGTGAACGCCGGGTAGAACTCGGCGACCACGTCGATCGGCGTGCCCTCGATCATCCGCTCCGCGAACCGGGCGACCGCAGGGTCGACGTCCCGGGAGGCGAAGGAGTAGCGCTTGATGATCCCGGCGAACAGATCGGCGGTGGCCCGCCGCCCCTTCTCCACCAGCTCGGCCTGCTGCCCGAGCGCCCTCAGCACCCCCGGCAGCACCCGCCGCACCGCGTTGACGCCCGCGACGGGCAGCCCGAAGTTGACCTCGCCGAGCCGCCCCGACGACGTACCGACGAGCGCCACGGCGACGACCCGCTCGCGGATCAGCTCCGGATACCGGTCGGCCAGGGCCATCAACGTCATCCCGCCCATGGAGTGCCCGACCAGCACGATCGGCCCCTCGGGCACGGCCGCGTCGAGGACGGCCTTCAGATCGCTGCCGAGCTGGTCGATGTTGACCGGCACGCCGTCCTGCACCTGCGCCGCCCCCCGGCCCGACCGGCCGTGGCTGCGCTGGTCCCAGTGGACGGTCCGTACGACACCGCGGAGCGCGGCCCGCTGGAAGTGCCAGGAGTCCTGGCTGAGGCAGTAGCCGTGGCTGAAGACGACGGTGACGGGCGCGGGCGCCTTGCGGCCGAAGAGGCGACGGCGGCGCGGCGCCACTCCCGCCTCGGTCTCGACCTCGTCGATCTCGTAGTACAGCTCGGTGCCGTCCTCGGCGTAGGCGCGGCCGGGCGTGCCGCGCAGGGCGCCGTACGGCCCCGCCGAGTCGAGGGCGAGCCGCGCCTTCTTCCGTATGCCGCGGCCGACGGTCATCCGTTCTATCGCGACGCCGGCCGCCGCGCCCGCGGCGATGACTCCTATGGCGGCGCCCGCGATGCCGGTGACCTTGCGCCAGTTGCCGGCCGCCCCCGTTGCGGAGGCGACGGCCGCCGCGGCGGCGCTCGCTACGCCCTCCGCACTGCTCTCGCTCACGTACCGCTCCTCTTCGCCGGGCTGGTGGGTCGGGTGGTTCCGGTGTCCGTCACACACGATGTCGATGTACTGCTGCGGGACCTCTGGGCGGGTTACCCGTCCTGCTCCCCGGTCACATAGACGCGGGGAACACGCGTTCCGATGCGCGTGACGATTTCGTACGCGATGGTCCCCGCGGCCTGCGCCCAGTCCTCGGCGGTGGGCTCCCCGCGGTCGCCGGGCCCGAACAGTACGGCTTCCGCCCCCGTCCCGGGCACGTCGCCCCCCAGGTCGACGACGAACTGGTCCATCGCGATCCGCCCCGCGACGGTCCGCCACTTGCCGCCGATCAGCACCGGGCCGGTCCCCGAGGCGTGCCGCGGGATGCCGTCCGCGTAGCCGAGCGGGACGAGGCCGAGGGTGGTCTCGCCGGGGGTGGTGTATCGATGCCCGTAGCTGACCCCGTGCCCCCCGGGGACCTGCTTGACCAGCGCAAGCGAGGCCGACAGCGTCATCACGGGGCGCAGTCCGAAGTCGGCCGGGGTGCCGATCTCGGGGCTGGGCGAGATGCCGTACAACGCGATCCCGGTCCGTACGAGGTCGAAGTGGGCCTCGGGAAGCGTGAGCGTGGCCGGCGAGTTCGCGATGTGCCGCACCTCGGGCCGCAGGCCCGCCCCCTCGGCGTACGCCACCATCTCCCGGAACCGACCGAGCTGGAGGGCGATGGACGGATGCCCGGGCTCGTCGGCGCAGGCGAAGTGCGACCACAGCCCGGTGACCCGGACGAGCCCCTCGGCCTCCGCCCCGACCGCCTGCCCGACGAGCTCGGCCCAGTCCTCGCCCGGCTGGCAGCCGCCCCGCCCGAGCCCGGTGTCGGCCTTGAGCTGCACCCGCGCCGGCCGGCCGGCCCCGCGCGCCGCCTCGGTGACCTCCCGCAGTGCCCACATCCCGCTGACAGAGACGTCGAGATCGGCCTCGATCGCCTCCCGCCAGGGCCCGCCGGGCGTCCACAGCCAGCACATGATCCTGACGTCCGCCGGCAGCCCGTCCGCCGCGCGCAGCGCCAGCGCCTCCTCGGGCGTGGCCGTACCCAGCCAGGTCGCCCCCGCGTCCACCGCCGCACGGGCGCACTGCAGCGCCCCGTGGCCATACGCCTCGGACTTCACCACGGCCATCAGAGCCGCACGGGGCGCCTGCGCACGCAGGGCACGCACATTGGCCCGAAGGGCCCCCAGATCAATCTCGGCCCGGGCACGCAACGGGGCGCTGGGCAGATGCGCAGTCGTACTCATCGCGCTTAGTGTCTCAGAGCGGTCGGACATCCCTTCGACACCGTGCTAGCGCAGCTGCGGGCGGTCGCGCCGCCCGTAGCTGCGGGCAGTCGTGCCTCCCCCAGTGCCTTAAGGGCCTGGGGGGACCCCCAGGGCGGCACGGGTGGGCGCAGCGGCACCCCGCAACGCCGGGTTACGCACCCCACCCGCCGCCCACTGCCCCGGCGGTCACCACTCAGTCGCCGGGTGACGCACCCCACTCACCCCAGGGCTCCCCACTCACCCACACACATCCCGCCAAGCCCCCCTAATCGCCCCCGCCACATCATGCGCCCCCACCGGCGCCCCATCCGCCGCATACCGACCGGCCAGCCCATGCAGATACGCCGCCACACTCCCCGCATCCACCGCAGACAGCCCCGCCGCCAGCAAGGACCCGGCAAGCCCGGACAACACATCCCCGCTCCCGGCCGTGGCAAGCCACGGCGTCCCCGTCGAATTCACCCGTACGGGCCCACCCCCCGCACCGGCAACCAACGTCGTCGACCCCTTCAACAGCACGGTCGCCCCATACCGCCCCGCCAACTCCCGCACCGCCGCAAGCCGAGCCCCCTCGACCTCCTCCCGCGCAACCCCCAGCAACGCCGCCGCCTCCCCGGCATGCGGAGTCATCAACGTCGGCGCGCCACGCCCCCGTACCGCCCCGGCGTCGGCCAGCCGCAGCCCGTCCGCATCCACCAGCACCGGCACGTCGGCCGCCAGCACCTCGGCCACCGTCCCCGCGTCGTCCCCGGCCCCCGGCCCGACGACCCACGCCTGCACACGCCCCGCCCGCCGAGGCCCCTGATCGGACACGAGCGTCTCCGGAAACCGCGCGATCACCGCATCCCCGGCCGGCCCCACGTACCGCACGGCCCCCGCCCCGCCCCGCAGGGCCCCGGCGACGGCGAGCACCGCGGCGCCCGGATACCGCCCCGACCCGGCGGCGATCCCCACAACGCCCCGCCGGTACTTGTCGCTCTCCGACACCGGCATCGGCAGCAGCGCCGCCACATCAGCGTGCTGCAACGCCTCAAGCTCGGCCTCGGCAGGCAGCTCCAGCCCGATGTCGACGAGCCGCACCGACCCGGCGTACTCCCGCGCCGGATCCACCAGCAGCCCCGGCTTGTGCGTCCCGAACGTCACCGTGAGATCGGCCCGTACGGCCGCCCCCCGTACCTCGCCGGTGTCGACATCGACCCCGCTCGGCAGGTCCACGGCAACCACGGGGGCCCGCCCCCGCGCCGCCGCCTCCGCCAGCGGCACCGCCTCCGCCCGCAGCCCGCCCTTGCCCCCGATCCCGACGATCCCGTCCACGACGAGGTCGGCCCGCCCGATCAACTCCTCGGCGCCACCGGCCCCCGCGACGACACCCCCCGCCCGCCGCAACGCCCCGAGCCCACCCGCATGAGCCCGCTCGGGCGACAGCAGCACGGCCGTCACCCCCGCACCGCGCCGGGCCAACCGCGCCCCGGCATACAGCGCGTCACCCCCGTTGTCCCCGCTGCCGACCAGCAGCACGACCCGGCTGCCGTACACGCGCCCCAGCAGGTCCGCGCAGGCAGCGGCGAGCCCGGCGGCCGCCCGCTGCATCAACGCCCCCTCCGGAAGCCGCGCCATCAAGTCCCGTTCAGCTGCCCTGACCGTCTCCACGCTGTACGCAGTCCGCATACGCCCGAGTCTCCCCCACATCACCAACCTCGTCGCACCCATTGACGCTGTGCCACCGCGTTGCCAAACTCACCGGCCCCCCAGGATGAATCGATTCAGTCGAACGATTCGACGAGAGGACCCAATCCCCATGGGACGCAGAGCCGCACTTCTCGCCGCCACCGGCGCGGTCGCCCTCCTCACCACCGCAGGCACGCTCACCGCCCCCACCCAGGCCACCGCCGCTCCGTCCCGGGCGGCCGCCGCCTGCGGAGAGGGTTCGTACCAGGCGGAGGCCGTGCAGAGCGGCAGCACCTGGACCGCCCGCCGCGGCAGCAGCGTCGTCCACACGGGCACCGACATGCGGGCAGCGGTCCAGGCGGCCGTCAACAGCCTGACCGCGGGCCGTACTTCCAAGGAGCGCGTGGTCGTACGCGGCTCGGGCTCGATGTCCGCCGGATCCCGCATCTCCCTCCCCAGCTACACCGCCCTCGACGTCTGCGGCACGATCAACGTCACCGGCACGGGCTCCGGCGATCAAGCGCCGGTCTACTCCCGCGGCACCAGGGACGTGGAGGTCCAGCACCTGAACGTCACCGGCAGCCCGCTGTACGGCGTCTTCCTGCGCAACGTCCAGAACGTGATCCTCGGTCAGATCGACATGCGCCTGTCGGCCGGCCTCGGCATCCGCATCGACAATCGCGGCGACACGAGCCAGTGGACGCGCAACGTCCGCATCGACAACGTCTACGTCTCCGGTGCGAGCAGCCATGCGGTCGAGACGTACGGCGTGGACGGCATCACCATCGGCACGGTCACCGCCCGCAACGTGGGCGAATCGGGGTTGTTGCTGAACCAGACGATCAACGCCACGGTGACCAAGGTCGACGCGGACGGCGCGGGCACCGGCACGGGGTACGCCGCGTTCCGCATGGCCAACCGCAACGGCCGCGTGGGCAGCGGCTATCCCACCAACATCCGCGTGGGCGAAGTGATCGCCCGAGGCGGCGGACGCGGCGTGTTCTGCGTCTCCGAGAGCGGCGGAGCGGTCATCGACCGGGTGAACATCTCCAACACCGGCAACAACTCGATCTTGATCGAGAACTGCTACAACGTGAACATCGCCGCCCAGAGCGGCAGCGTCACCGGCGGCGGCGAGATCCGCCTGGCGGCCCGCTCGGAGTTCCCGAACAACTCCGACATCACCATCCAGAACCTGACGGTGACGAACTCGGCGATCCGCGAAAGCCCCTGCGGCACGAACACCACGTTCCGCAACAACACGCTGGTGAACAGCAGCCAGTCGATCTGCTGACGGACGCACGAGGAGCGGCCTCGGCGAGGCTCACCCCTCCGCGATGACGACCGCCGAGGCCACTCCCGCGTCATGGCTCAACGACACATGCCAGGACCGTACGCCGAGTTCGGCGGCCCGCGCCGCCACGGTCCCCTTCACCCGCAGCTGAGGCTGCCCGCTGTCCTCGACAAAGACCTCGGCGTCGGTCCAGTGCAGTCCGGGAGGCGCACCGAGCGCCTTGGCGAGCGCCTCCTTGGCGGCGAACCGCACAGCGAGCGAGGCAACACCCCGCCGCTCACCGCTGGGCAGCAGCAACTCGCTCCGCAGAAACAGCCGGTCGACCAGCCCGGGCGTCCGCTCCAGCGACGCCGCGAACCGATCGATCTCGGCCACGTCGATACCGACCCCGATGATGCTCATCCGGGCACTCTACGATCCGTCGGCCGACCCCAGGCTCGACTCCCCGCTGATCAGATCGGCCTCGTGTGTCGCGGTGACGGCACAATCTTGGCCGTCTCGCTGGTCGACCAACGCTCAGGCCTGTTCAGGACTGGTCCCCGGAGCCTCCGGGTCCTCGGCGAACAGGTCCTCCGCGTGCGCGACGGTGCGGGAACGCTCCAGCCACGCGTCGAGACGCTCGAGATCGGTGCAGGTCGTGATGCGCTCGCGCACACTGGCCGGTACGGGGATGCCGCGTACCTCCAGTACGGACAGGATCCCCTTCGCCTCGCCTTCGGCCTTGCCTTCGAGGTAGGCCGTCTCACGGACCGTCCCGCGGCCGGGGTAGTAGCTGACGAACGACATGATTTCCTTCAATTTCTTTCCGGCTGGGCTGTTACCCAGGCTGATTTCCAGGAAGTCGAAGAAGTAGTCGGCGGTCTCGGGGTCCGTCTCCCGGATCTTCTGAAGGGCCGTTGTGATTGCCTTCAGTATGGCGTCGCAGTCGGCGCTGCGGGCGTGTGCCACGGCAGAGAGCGCAGCCAGTGCGAGGTTCTTCGCCGCAGTCCGGGCGTCGGTGATCACCGGCAGGTTGTCCGGGCCGGCCACCAGTGGATACGTCCGCTGAGCCGTCCAGCCGCGCGTGCCGCAGTCGAAGGGACCGGCCGCCCACTTGGCCGTGGCCCTGTCCTGACAGACCACGAGAAGCAACACAGGCAGCCCGTACTTCGCCTGGAGGTAGGCGATGTAGTACCCCCAACTCGACTCCTTGCCGGCAACCTTGCACGACTGCGACTCGATGGCGAGCAGGAAGTCCTCGCCGTCGGACGGGCCGATGCGCAGCACAGTGTCCACGCGTCGCTCGAGCGGCCGGGTCTCCGTCACGTCCGTGGTGACAGCGTCCACGGCCGCCTTCGCGGATAACGGGACACCCAGCACCCCGAACACGGGAGACAGAATCTCGGGCCGCTCCTGGAAGATCCGGTGCATGCCCTCGTGAGCTGATGTGACCATGTGCGCAACCTAGGTGGATCAAGGGATGGATTGTCCGGGTGATCGGGATGCGTTCACCCTTTCGGGGGGCGAGAAAACGTTCACGCGACCGCGGCCAACTCGCACCACACGAATTTGCCCCGGTTACCGTCCCTGGCCAGCGGCTGCCACCCCCACACATCGGCGCAGGCCCGCACGAGCGCCAGCCCACGCCCCTCCTCCGACTCGGCGAGCTGCCCGAGCGGCCGTGGCGGTTCGGGCGGTGCGGGGTCGGCGTCCCACGCGCCGATGCGCAACACCCCGGCCGACCAGCGCACCCGCAGCGCCGCAGGCCCCTTGGTATGGCGTACGGCGTTGGAGACCAGCTCGGTCGCCAGCAGTTCGGCGACGTCGACCAGCCGGATCAGGCCGTGCATCGTGAGGATCAGCCGGAGGGTACGGCGACTGACGGTGACCGCTCGCAGGTCGTTCGGGATGTAGAGGGAGTACTCCCAGGACTCGTTTTCGGGCATGCGGCAACCTCCGGTCGATGGTGAGGGGTTGATGCGGTACGGGCGGTGTCATTGCCGCAGCCGTCACGGCAGGACGGAGCGGTGCGCTTCCGCAGCGTGCGCGTCGCATCACCGACGGTAGGGTTTACATGTAACGCAAGACAAGCCGATCGCGTAATCTGACCCCGAACGAGCCACACTGACGGGCACGTTGAACCAAGGAGCAGTGGATGGTCCCGAGGCGCGAACCAACTGTGCGTCAGATGCGCCTGGCGGTCGAGCTGCGCAGGCTCCGCGAAGCGGCAGGGCTCACCACCATCGAGGCAGCAGCGCTGCTTGGGGTGAATCGAGTCCAGATCACCCAAATCGAATCCGGGATTACGGGCGTGAGCGAGCAGCGACTGCGTCGCCTCGCGTCCCATTACGCATGCACGGACGAGGAGTTCATCAACGCGCTGGTCGCCATGGCCACGGACCGAACACGCGGCTGGTGGGAGGAGTACCGGGGTCGGCTGCCCACGTCATTCCTGGATCTCGCCGAACTGGACCACCACGCCACATCCCTGCACGAGGTAGCGATTCTGTACGTACCGGGCTTGCTGCAGACGGAGGAGTACGCCCGCGCCGTCTTCTCCGGAAGGGTCCCCGAACTCACCAACGATGAACTCGAGTTGCGCGTCCACCACCGGATGAGACGTCAGCAGGTCATCCGTCCGTACAAGTTGGTGATCCACGAGTCGGCGCTGCGCATCAGGGTCAGCGACCGCGCCGCCTCCCGAGCGCAACTCATCAAACTCCTGGAACTTTCCGAAGCGGACAACATCACCCTGCGCGTCATCCCCTTCGACCTGGACGGCTTCGCCAGGGCCGCCAGCACCATGTCGTACGTGGGGGGTACGGTTCCCAAACTGGACACGGTGGTGCGCGACGTACCCCATGGCTCAGCATTCATCGACTCCGAAGCGCAGCTCAATGTCTTTCGAACGCGCTTCCGTAAAGTGGAGGCAGTATCGCTTGACCCTGAACGGTCGCGAGACTTCATCAACCGGCTGGCGAAGGAGCTGTGAGGCACCCCATGGACAACTGGCGGAAGTCGTCCTACTCAGGCCCGGACGACGGCAACAACTGCGTGGAGATCGCGAACTCGCCCACCCACGTCGCCGTACGCGACTCAAAGGCCCCGGCCAGGGCAATGCTCACCTTCCCGGCCGGGGCCTTCTCAGCCTTCCTCGACGAGGTGAAGTCGACTCACTCCACCGTCACCGACTTCGCCAGATTCCGAGGCTGATCCACCTCGTTCCCCCGCGCAGTAGCCAACTCGCACGCGAACACCTGCAACGGCACCGTAGCCACCAGCGGCTGAAGCAACGTCGGCGTCACCGGAATCCGAACGAGATGGTCGGCGTACGGCACCACCGCCTCGTCCCCCTCCTCCGCGATCACGATCGTCCGCGCACCCCTCGCCCGGATCTCCTGGATGTTGGACACGATCTTGTCGTGGAGCACGGACCGCCCCCGCGGCGACGGCACGACCACCACCACCGGCAGATCCTCCTCGATCAACGCGATCGGACCGTGCTTCAGCTCACCCGCCGCAAACCCCTCGGCGTGCATGTAGGCGAGTTCCTTCAGCTTCAGCGCGCCCTCGAGAGCCACCGGATATCCCACGTGCCGCCCCAGGAACAGCACCGTGTTCTTGTGAGCCAGCGTGCGCGCCAGCTCCCGCACCGGCTCCATGGTCCCCAGCACCCGCTCGACCTCACCGGAGATCTGGGACAGGTCCCGGACGACCGCGCGGATCTCGTCCCCCCACTTGGTGCCCCGCACCTGCCCCAGATACAGCGCGACCAGGTAGCAGGCCACCAGCTGTGTCAGAAACGCCTTGGTGGACGCAACCGCCACCTCCGGCCCGGCATGCGTGTACAGCACCGCATCCGACTCACGCGGAATCGTCGAACCGTTGGTGTTGCAGATCGCCAGCACCTTGGAGCCCTGCTCGCGGGCATGCCGTAGCGCCATCAGCGTGTCCATGGTCTCGCCGGACTGGGAGATGGCGATCACCAGCGTCTGCGGGTCCAGGATCGGATCCCGGTAGCGGAACTCGCTCGCCAGCTCCACCTCGCACGGAATCCGCGTCCAGTGCTCGATCGCGTACTTCGCGATCAACCCGGCGTGGAAAGCCGTACCGCACGCCACGATGACGACCTTGTCGACCTCCCGCAGCACCCCCGGAGGGATCCGCACCTCGTCCAGCGTCAGTGAGCCGGCCGCGTCGATGCGCCCCAGCAACGTATCGGCGACTGCCTTGGGCTGCTCGGCGATCTCCTTGAGCATGAAGTAGTCATAGCCCCCCTTTTCCGCGGCCGACGCGTCCCAGTCGACGTGGTACGACCGGACCTCCGCCGGCCGGCCGTCGAAGCCGGTCACCGTCACCCCGTCCCGGCGCAGCTCCACCACCTGGTCCTGACCCAGCTCGATCGCCGACCGCGTGTGGGCGATGAACGCGGCGACGTCCGAGGCGAGAAAGGCCTCGCCCTCTCCAACGCCCACCACCAGCGGCGAGTTCCGCCGCGCCCCCACCACCACATCCGGCTCGTCGGCATGCACCGCGACCAGCGTGAACGCCCCCTCCAGCCGCCGGCACACCAGTCGCATCGCCTCCGCGAGATCCGCGCACGACGAGAACTCCTCGGCCAGCAGATGCGCGACGACCTCGGTGTCGGTCTCGGACGTCAGCGAGTGCCCGCGCTCCTCCAACTCCGCCCGCAGACAGGCGAAGTTCTCGATGATCCCGTTGTGCACGACGGCGACCCGCCCGGCGTTGTCGAGATGCGGATGCGCGTTCGCGTCCGTCGGCCCGCCGTGCGTGGCCCACCGCGTGTGCCCGATCCCCGTCGTGCCCGTCGGCAGCGGCCGGTCCGCCAGTTCCTTCTCCAGGTTGACCAGCTTCCCGGCCTTCTTCGCCGCCGCCAGCCCGCCGTCCGCGAGCACGGCGACGCCCGCCGAGTCGTATCCCCGGTACTCCAGCCGCTTCAGCCCGGCCGTCACGACATCGAGCGCCGACTGCGCTCCCACGTATCCCACGATTCCGCACATGACCGGCAGCCTACGATCGCTTTCGGCGCCGAACCGGTCGTAGCGTGCCCGAATTCGGAAATTCCCACGCCGGTACGAACACCGCAACGGGGCCGACCCGCCGAGCAGCACCCTGGAGCGGCGTGACGGATCCCACCCCACCGTCCGTTCGTACTCCCGTAACAATGGACTGTGATCTCTCCGGTCTCCTCGATGCCCCGGAGCGCCCACCGGCCCAGGCCGGAGGCGACTCCCTACGTCGACCTCACCCGCTCGGAGTGGAGCGCGCTGCGGGACAAGACGCCGCTGCCGCTCACCGCGGAGGAGGTCGAGAAGCTGCGCGGTCTCGGCGATGTCATCGACCTCGACGAGGTGCGGGACATCTACCTCCCGCTGTCGCGGCTCCTCAACCTCTACGTCGGCGCCACGGACGGCCTCAGAGGCGCGCTCAACACCTTCCTCGGCGAACAGGGCTCGCAGTCGGGCACCCCCTTCGTCATAGGCGTCGCCGGCTCGGTGGCCGTGGGCAAGTCCACGGTCGCCCGCCTCCTGCAGGCCCTGCTCTCCCGCTGGCCCGAGCACCCGCGCGTGGAGCTGGTGACGACGGACGGCTTCCTGCTGCCCACCAAGGAGCTCCAGGCCCGCGGCCTGATGTCGCGGAAAGGTTTCCCCGAGTCGTACGACCGCCGTGCCCTGACCCGCTTCGTCGCCGACATCAAGGCCGGCAAGGACGAGGTGACGGCCCCCGTCTACTCGCACCTCATCTACGACATCGTCCCCGGCGAGCGACTCGTGGTCCGCCGCCCGGACATCCTGATCGTCGAGGGCCTGAACGTCCTCCAGCCCGCCCTCCCCGGCAAGGACGGCCGCACCCGGGTCGGCCTCGCCGACTACTTCGACTTCAGCGTGTACGTCGACGCCCGCACCGAGGACATCGAGAGCTGGTACCTCAACCGGTTCAGGAAACTGCGCGCGACCGCCTTCCAGAACCCGTCCTCGTACTTCCGCAAGTACACCCAGGTCTCCGAGGAGGAGGCGCTCGACTACGCCCGCACCACCTGGCGCACGATCAACCGCCCCAACCTCGTCGAGAACGTCGCTCCCACCCGCGGCCGCGCCACCCTCATCATCCGCAAGGGCCCGGACCACAAGGTGCAGCGCCTGAGCCTGCGCAAGCTCTGACGGTTACGCTGCCGCCATGCTGCATCTGCGCCTGATCACGCCGCCCGAGAAGACCGGGGACGTGATCCGCCTGATCGAGAAGACGGTCGGCACCACGCACCTGGTCGTGATGCCGGGCGCCGCCCGCAACCCCGCGGGGGACGTCGTCCTGTGCGACGTGGCGCGTGAGGCGGGCGACGAGCTGCTCACCGAACTGCAGCAGATAGGCCTCGACGACACCGGCTCCATCGCCGTCGAGAACATCGACCTCTCCCTGTCCAAGCGCGCCGAGAAGGCCGAGGCGGAGGCCCCGGGCGAGGCCGCGGACGCCGTGCTGTGGGAGCACCTGACGGAGGCGACGCACGAGGAGTCGACGCTGTCGGTCACGTATCTCGCGTTCATCACCCTGGCCACGATGATCGCGGCCTGCGGTGTGGTGCTCGACAACGCGATCCTGATCGTGGGCGCGATGGCGGTCGGCCCGGAGTTCGGCCCGCTGGCGGGCATCTCCACCGCGGTGGTGCAGCGCAGGCCGCACCTGGCCCTGCGCTCACTGATCGCGCTGCTCGTGGGCTTCGCGGTGGCGATGGCGGTGACGGTGGGCTTCAGCCTCTTCATGGACGCCGTCGGCCTGTTCACCAAGGAGCAACTGGAGGGCGAACGGCCGCAGACCGGCTTCGTCTACGCCCCCGACTGGTTCTCCTTCGTCGTCGCGGTCCTCGCCGGTGCCGCCGGCACCCTTTCCCTGACGTCCGCCAAGTCGGGCGCGCTGGTCGGCGTCGCCATCTCGGTGACGACGGTACCGGCGGCTGCCAATGCCGCAGTGGCCCTCAGCTACGGCGACACCAAGCAGACCTGGGGCTCCACGGAGCAACTCCTGCTGAACCTGCTCGGCATCATCTTGGCGGGAACGCTCACGCTGCTGACCCAGAAGTGGCTCTGGTCCAAACAACGTCAGCGCAAGAACACCGCTTAGGGGCAACGCCCTAGGGGCGCGGGGAACTGCGCGACCAGCCACAACGAACCCGCAAGCCCGCCGCGCACAGAACCCCCACCCTGAACCCGGAACCAGCAACTACCCCAGCGCCGACTTCACCGCATCAGCCAACCGCCCCGCCACAGACCGGGCCTGATCAATATCCGCCGCCTCAACCATCACCCGCACCAGCGGCTCCGTCCCCGACGGCCGCAACAGCACCCGCCCGGTGGACCCCAGCTCCCGCTCCGCCTCAGCAACGGCAGCAGCGAGGTCGGCCGAGCTCCCGACCCGGGACTTGTCCACATCCGGCACATTGATCAGCACCTGCGGCAGCCGCTCCATCACGCCCGCCAGCTCGCGCAACGTACGACCGGTCTCGGCGACCCGCGCGGCCAGCAGCAGCCCGGTCAGCGTGCCGTCACCCGTCGTCGCGTGATCCAGGATGATCACGTGCCCGGACTGCTCACCACCGAGCGCGAAGCCGTGCTCCTTCATCTCCTCCAGCACATACCGGTCACCGACCGCGGTCTGCACCAGCGCGATACCCTCACGCTCCATGGCCAGCTTGAAGCCGAGGTTGGACATCACGGTCGCCACCACGGTCTCGGCCCGCAGAGCGGAGCGTTCCCGCATCGCCAGCGCGAGCACGGCCAGGATCTGGTCGCCGTCGACTTCCTCACCGGTGTGGTCCACGGCGAGGCACCGGTCCGCGTCACCGTCGTGCGCGATACCGAGATCGGCCCCGTACTCGACGACCGCGGCCTTGAGCTGCCCCAGGTGCGTCGACCCGCACCCGTCGTTGATGTTGAGCCCGTCCGGCTCGGCTCCGATCGTGACGACCTCGGCACCGGCCCGCGCGAACGCCTCCGGCGAGACCCCCGAGGCCGCGCCGTGCGCTTCGTCCAGGACGATCTTCAGCCCGTCCAGCCGGTTCGGCAGTACGTCGAGCAGGTGGCCGACGTACTGGCCGAAGCCCTCCTCGTACGACCGGACACGCCCGACACCGGCCCCGGTGGGCCGCTCCCATGGCTCACCGTGCCGGTGCGCCTCGTACACGGCCTCGATCTTGTCCTCGAGCTCGTCGGCGAGCTTGTGCCCGCCGCGGGCGAAGAACTTGATGCCGTTGTCCGGCATGGCGTTGTGGCTGGCGGAGAGCATGACACCCAGGTCGGCCCCCAGCGCACCCGTCAGATACGCCACGGCCGGTGTCGGCAGCACGCCGACGCGCAGCACGTCCACACCGGCGCTGGCGAGGCCCGCGACCACGGCGGCCTCCAGGAACTCCCCGGACGCGCGCGGGTCACGCCCGACCACCGCCGTGGGCCGGTGGCCTGCGAAGGTGCCCGCCTCGGCCAGCACGTGGGCCGCCGCGACCGACAGACCGAGCGCCATCTCGGCCGTCAGATCCGCGTTGGCGACACCGCGCACGCCGTCCGTGCCGAAGAGTCGTCCCACTTGTCCTCCTGAGGAAGCGTCAGTTCCGGTCGCCGTGCGGGTGCGGCCCGCGCACATGGCTCCCGTGTCCCAGGCATTCGATGCCTGGCCATCCGATCACACCAGCCTTTGAGCGTCTTGTGCCGTTATACGCCTGTGGGCTGTGATAAACGAACGCCCCGGCGGCACAGTGGCGTGCCGCCGGGGCGTTCGGAGTACGTACGGGGTACGTACCAGCAGGCAGCGAAGCTTAGCGCTTGCTGTACTGCGGAGCCTTGCGGGCCTTCTTCAGACCGGCCTTCTTGCGCTCGACCGCACGGTCGTCGCGGCGGAGGAAGCCGGCCTTCTTGAGCGGGCCACGGTTGTTGTCGACGTCGGCCTCGTTCAGCGCACGGGCGACACCGAGACGGAGCGCACCGGCCTGACCGGAGACACCGCCACCGGCGATCCGGGCGATGACGTCGTAGCGGCCCTCGAGCTCGAGCACCTTGAAGGGCTCGTTGACTTCCTGCTGGTGCACCTTGTTCGGGAAGTAGTCCTCGAGGGTGCGACCGTTGATCTTCCACTTGCCGGAGCCCGGAACGATCCGGACGCGGGCAATGGCGTTCTTACGGCGGCCCAGGCCGGCGGCCGGCTGGGGCTCGCCGAAGCGGGAGGCCATGGACTCCGAGGTGTACTCGCCCTCGACGGGGACCTCGGACTCGGTGGTGTAGCTGTCGATGTCAAGCTCTTCGAGCGGCTGCTCGGCAGTGGTCTCGGCCACGATTCTCCTCAGATTCTCTTCGGTCTTAGGGGGTGGCCGGACTTACTGCGCGACCTGGGTGATCTCGAACGGAACCGGCTGCTGAGCAGCGTGGGGGTGGTTCTCGCCGCGGTAGACCTTCAGCTTCGAGAGCATCTGACGGCCCAGGGTGTTCTTCGGGAGCATGCCCTTGACGGCCTTCTCGATGGCCTTCTCGGGGTTCTTCTCGAGCAGCTCGTCGTAGCGGACGGAGCGCAGACCACCCGGGTAGCCGGAGTGGCGGTACGCCATCTTCTGGGTCCGCTTGTTGCCGGAGAGGTGCACCTTGTCGGCGTTGATGATGATGACGAAGTCACCAGCGTCGACGTGCGGCGCGTAGATCGGCTTGTGCTTGCCCCGGAGAAGGGTGGCGGCAGTGGTGGCGAGACGGCCCAGGACGACGTCCTGAGCGTCAATGACGTGCCACTGGCGCGTCACATCGCCGGGCTTGGGGCTGTACGTACGCACGGTTCGTAGCCTTCGCTTCGAGTGAATGGTCCTAAACAAGGTCACCGAAACGATCACGACAGCCTGGACCGCACGGCGGCGACGCAAACCGCGTACGTGGGGTCGCTGGTCATCGGCCCGGTGGACCGGTGTAAGGGCCCGTCCCGTGAGAATGAGCAAGCCAATACACAACGAACATGCAGGATACCTGCGGCGCGCCCACCCGGTCAAAACGGGTCGACACCGCCCGGCAGCCTGCTCGACCCCCCAGTTTAGGGCCTCGCACCCGCACCCGGGACCGCGATCGCCGCAACACAGAACGTGACCGCCCGCCTCAGGCGCCTGCGCAACCCCGGCGACCAGCAGCGGGACACCAACGGGACGCAGTAGCCGTACGACGAGCAGGCCGCCGGGAACCCGGAGAGCAGCACCCCCACCACGACGTCGACGAGCACCGCACGCGCCAGCCACGAAGCCCTTCGCCCCAACCACCCGGAGATGCCGCATTTGCCCGTCCTCATGGAGCGAACGCTAGGGGCTCCAGGGCCGGTTGAGACGGACCAGCACACCCCTCGGCCCGTCTAAGATGCGCCCCATGAGCTTTGGGCAGGGGGGACCCCAGTCCCAGTGGGATCCCTGGAAACCGCATTCGCAGCAGCCCTGGAACGACGCCGGTGGCCAGAGCCCGGACTGGGCTGCCCTCGCCGAGGCGTCCGAAGCGCGCAACAAGCGCCGCAGACTGCTGCTCATCGGCGGCGGAGCACTCGCCACCGTCGCGATAGGTGCTGCCGTCGCCGTGGCCGTCGTCTCGGCGAACGGCGACAGCCAGGCCTCGAACCGGCCGAGCTCCCAGCTGCCGGCCACCGCCGACCTCCCGAGCGAGTCCGCCACGGCCCCGTCGTTCGCGCCGACCAGCGCCCCGCCGCCGCTGGACCCGAAGGACTTCGTCTCCAGCAAGAACAAGGACAAGGCCCCGCTCAGCGCGGACCGGCTCTTCCCGGGCACCCAGCTGACCATGGGCGAGACCGTGTACAAGAAGGGCCCGACGGCCGACACGAAGAGCTGCGCCAACGCGGCCAGCGGGACACTGCCGAAGGTCCTCGACGCGAACGACTGCACCCGTCTGCTCCGTGTCACCTACACCAAGGGCGGTGTCGCGGTGACGGTCGGCGTGGCCGTCTTCGACACCGAGGCCCAGGCGGCCAAGGCCAAGGACGAGGCCGACAGCAAGAGCAGAGTCAAGTCCCTGTCCGGCGGCGGGATCAAGGACTTCTGCAACGCCGCGGTCTGCCGCACGACGACCAACTCCTACGGCCGCTACGCCTACTTCACGATCGCCGGCTACACCAACGGCAACGACGTGACGCCGAAGAACACGGAAGTCTTCTCCGCCGGCGACGACCTGGCCGAGTTCACGTTCCGCCAGATCCGCCGCCGCGGCGAGGCCCAGGCGTCGGCGGCGGCCAACGAGTGACGCGTCCCACCAGCCCGCGCACCCACTCCGGTACGTGACGCGATGCGGATGCGCGGACGTCTCGGGCTGATCGGCGCCGGGGCCGGCGCGGCACTGCTCGCGCCGCTCGGGATATGGGCAGCCTGGCCGGACGGGGAACCGGGCGGCGACAACGACCGGCCGGTGCCCACCGACCTGCGGAAACGGGACCCGCACGCCACCCCTGCCGCGCGCCGGGTGTACGCCCTGCTGGCGAGCCTGGAGAACGACGCGCGCCGAGGCCGGCCGAGCCGCACGGTGATCGGCCAGCACGTGGAGCTGCACAACGAGCGGTACAACCCGGCGTACGGCGACTACCGGGGCACCAAGCAGCCGGGCTACTACTACCGCAAGGTCCGGGACATCACCGGCCGGCTGCCGGGCTTCGTCGAGCTGGACCTCGGCCCGGGCTACGGCCAGCCCGGCTGGGCGGTGGGCCGGACCCGCTCCTACTCCAGCGCATGGCCGGGCTGCCGCCGGTACTGGGGATACGTCGACGACGCCGTCGACCTGGCGGTCGGCGTGTGGGCGGGCCTGCCCCGGCCGGCCGACGGCTCCCACCGCCCCTCGGGCACGCACACGGACTGCGCCTCCGGCGCCGAAGTGTCCCTGCCGCACAACGGCGGCGGTCCGTCGGGTCTGGTCGGCTTCTCCTTCCACCAGCCGTACCCGGGCAGCCCGGTCAAGGGCTTCGAGCAGACCAAGCACCGCAACTCCCCCGGCGCACGGGATCCCGGCTGGTTCGCCCGGGTCGTCACCCCGGGCACCGCCGAGCACGGGGCGCTGCTCCACGACCTCGGCTTCCTCGCCGACCACCTGGGCTACCTCGCCGACCGCGGGGTGCCGGTGCTGCTGCGGCCGTACCACGAGATGAACACGGCGCCGGGTCGGGGCTTCTGGTGGGCGGGCCAGGACCCGGACGCGTTCCGGAGACTGTGGCGTCTGACGTACGACTACCTCGTGGGCCGCCGCGGACTGCACAACCTGATCTTCGTGTGGGCGCCGAACTCCTGGGACGGCCGCTACGGCAAGGAGCCCCGGCCCTACTACCCGGGCGACCGCTACGTCGATGTCGTCGGTGTCGACGACTACAGCGACACCCCCGCCCGGCCGTTCCGCGGCGAGGGCTGGACCGAGGTCTGGCACCGGGGGCTGGAGCCGTACGGCAAACCCCGTGCCGTCACCGAGTCCTTCCACGTCCCGCTCAACGCGGCCCAGCCGAGCACCCTGGCCAGAACTCCGTGGGTGCTGTGGACGGTGTGGGGCCAGGCCCTCACGTACGACAACGTCTCCGAGCCACGGGGCAAGAACACCGGCGCCGATGTGAAGCGCACGTACGGCTCGAGCCGGGTGATCAAGGGTGGGGCGACACAGACCGGCGGATTCGACATCAGATCACCACGTCAGACCTCACTTGGTTAACTTTTGAACACATCTCCCTCACAGGTGTTCACATGTCCGTCCGCACATGCCAGGATCGTGCACCTGTTTGGCACGTAGTTCTGGGCGCCTGGGGGGGCATCTGAGCGGCGCGTGCCGTACGCCAAGGGTGGCGTCGGGGGGCAGAAACCCGGAGCAAGTCTGTCGCGGTGCGCTGCGCCGTGCCATGACCGAGATCTGTTGCCTCAACGCACTATCGATCTCACGGGAGTTCCGCAGTCGTCATGGCATCGACACTGGTCGACGGGGGTATGCCGCATTCGCGGCACAACGCGAAGCTGGCCAAGCGCACAGCGTCCTGGAAACCGGGCATTCTGCCCTTCCTGCTGCCCTTCGTGCTGCTGGTCGCCTTCGGGCTCTGGTCCTACCGCCCCAGTTCCTCTCCGCTGAGCTGGGCTCTGACAGTCGTCTGGTCCCTGCCGGTCGTCGGCGTGCTGGTCGGCATCCAGGGCGCCCTGCTCATCCGCCGCCGGGTGCGCCAGAGCGACCGGATGATCCCGCCCGCGCCGGCCGACCAGGACTTCCTGATCGTCCTGTGCCCGACCATCGGGCGGCACGACACCTACCCGGCCCTGGAGCGCTCGGTCCTTTCCTACGTCGAGCACATGCCGGAGTGGTTTCCATACATGCGCGTCGACATCCTCACCGAGGAGGGCTGTGAGGCGGCGGAGGCCATCGACCGGCTCGCCGCCTCCCACCCGCTGATCCGGGTGATCACCGTCCCCAAGGCCTATGTGCCAGCGAACGGCACCCGATTCAAGGCCCGCGCCAACCACTACGCCCACGAGCTGCGCATCGAGGAGGGCGAGGCCCTCGACCACGTCTGGGTGCTGCACATGGACGACGACACCGGCGTCGGCCCCGACACCGCCTCCTCGCTCGCCCAGTTCATCAACCGCCAGCGCCGTGCCCACCCCGACGAGGCCAAGCACATGGCGCAGGGCATCCTGACCTACCCCCGCGAGAACGCGGTCAGCCTCTTCACCTGGCTCGCCGACGCGGTACGCCCCGCCGACGACATCGCCCGCTTCCGCGCGCTGACCGGACTGGGCACCCCGGCCGCCGGCGTGCACGGCGAGCTGCTGGTCATCCGCGCGTCCATCGAGGCCACCATCGGCTGGGACTTCGGCCCCAAGGAGATCGTCGAGGACGCCCGCCTCGCCCTCACCTTCTGCCGCAAGTACCCCGGCCGCAGCGACTGGTTCAACGGCCGCTGCTACGGCGCCTCCCCGGCGAACGCCCGTGACTTCGTCAAGCAGCGCGACCGCTGGGCCTGGGGCCTGGTCGCCCTCTGCTTCAACAAGGCCGTCCCCTGGCGCTACCGCTGGTTCCTGTCGATCTGTGTGACCACCTGGATCCTGGGCCCGCTCCAGCACATCGTCGCGGTGCTCTGCATCGGTCTCCTCGTCGGCGACATGAACACCTCCCCCGTCACCCAGTCCGTCGTCATCCTCTGGGCCCTCAACTTCGCCTACGTGATCTGGACCTACTGGGAGGGGCTGCGGCTCAACGCTCTGGCGTCGGTCAGCGGCCGGCGCAAGTGGTGGGAACCGATCGTCGTGGTCGCGCTCATCCCCGTCTTCTCGGTCCTGGAGGGACTCGGCGGCTTCAAGGGCTTCCTGAAGTTCGTCCGCCGCGAGGAGAACAAGTTCGTCGTGATCGCCAAGCCCGCCTGACCGCCCGGAAGACGACTGATATGCGTTCACGACTGCCCCTTCTCGCCATCTTCCCGGTGACCGTCCTCAGCCTGGTGCTGGGCGCTCCCTTCGTCCTCGGCGACCACCCGGTGCGCTGGGAGTCGGGCTCCGCCCTGCCCCGGATCGTCAGGGACGGCTCCGCCGAATCCGACAACCCCTCCGGCGGCTCCTCCGGTACGACGTCCCCCGGTTCCTCCGCCGACTCCTCCGACGGCCAGGCCCTTCAGGTCACCAAGGCCTGGAAGCCCGGCATGCCGCAGTGGGGGGTCCAGATCTATTGGGAGGAAGAGAAGAAGAAACGTTCTGACACCTTCATCGCGAACCAGGCCCGTAAACACGCCGAGTACCTCGTCGGCCTGGGCGCGAACTCGGTATCCGTCTCCTTCCCCTTCTTCACCGGGGGCCTCACGTCCAACGAGATCTCAGCCGAGGACAAGACCCCGTCCCCGCAGCGACTGCAGCGGGTCCTGAAGGTGTTCGAGGACGCCGGCTTCCGCACCAGCATCCGCCCGATCATGGACGAGGCGGCCCTGAACCCGCCCACCGGCTGGCGCGGCAGCATCGAACCCGCCTCCCGTTCCGCCTGGTTCGGCTCCTACGAGGACTTCCTCACGCCGTATCTGAAGGTCGCCGAGCAGACGAAGGTGAACACGTTCGTCATCGGCACCGAGCTCAACTCCATGGAGGGCGACCCCGGTTGGGACGCACTGGTCGCCTCCGCGGAGAAGACCTTCTCCGGCGAGGTGGCCTACGACGCCAACTGGGACAACTACGTCGCCCGGCGCATCAACATGCCGGTCAGCCACCTCGGCGTGGACGCCTACTTCCCCGTCAAGGTGCCCGACACCGCCTCCGTCGACCGGCTGGTCGAGGGCTGGAACGACTGGCTGGACAGGAAGGCCACTGGCGACCTGCCCAACGTCACGATCGCCGAGGCCGGCATCGGCGCCATGGACGGCGCCTACCACGCACCCGGCGACTTCTACAACAAGAACGCCGTCAACCCGAAGGTGCAGGCCACCTGGTACACGGCCGTCTGTCAGGTCGTCCAGGAACGCCGTATGCAGGGCGTCTACTGGTGGTCGATCTGGTTCGACGACGACCCGAACACCCCTCCGGACGACAAGACCGCGTCCCGTCTGGACTTCGCCGGCCGCCCGCAGAGCGAGAAGGCCATCAAGTCCTGCTTTACCTCCGACTACGCAGGTCCGGGCAACGCAGCCCAATAACAACCAGCACTGGAGATCCCCCCACGCCTCCATCACCCGTCCCCGCAACCCAAGGCGGACACCACATGACTGAAGCGATCCTTCTCGTGGGCGGTCAGGGCACCAGACTCCGGCCCCTGACCAGCCACATCCCCAAGCCGCTGCTCCCCGTCGCCGGGGTGCCGTTCCTCACGCACCAACTGGCGCGCGCGGCCGCCGCGGGGGTCACCCGGATCGTTTTCGCCACCTCCTACCTGGCGGAACTCTTCGAGGAGGAGTTCGGCGACGGCAGCCGCCTCGGCCTGGAGCTGGAGTACGTCGTCGAGGAGACCGCCCTCGGCACCGGCGGCGCCATCCGCAACGCCACCGAGCGGCTGCGCAGCGCCCCCGGCGAGCCGGTGCTGGTCTTCAACGGCGACATCCTCTCCGGCGTGGACATCGCCGCCCTGCGCGACGGCCACCGCGCCTCCGGGGCCGATGTCACCCTGCATCTCAAGCGGGTGGCCGACCCCCGCGCCTTCGGACTGGTGCCCACCGACGCCGAGGGCCGGGTCCAGGCGTTCCTGGAGAAGCCCCAGACGCCGGAGGAGATCACCACCGACCAGATCAACGCGGGCTGCTACGTCTTCACCCGCTCCGTGCTCGACCGCATCCCGGCCGGCCGGGTCGTCTCCGTGGAACGCGAGACGTTCCCCGAGCTGCTCGCCTCCGGCGCGCACGTCCGCGGCGTCGTCGACGACGCCTACTGGCTCGACCTCGGCACCCCGGCCGCCTTCGTCCAGGGCTCGGCCGACCTGGTCCGCGGCAAGGTCACGTCCCCGGCGCTGCCCGGCCCGGTGGGCGACGCCCTGGTCCTGCCCGGCGCCCGGGTGCATCCCAGCGCCGTGCTCAGCGGCGGCACGGTCGTGGCCGCCGGTGCCTTGGTCGGCGAGGGCGCCGTCGTCGAGGGCAGCGTGCTGCTGGCCGGCGCCGAGATCGCCCCCCGGGCCAGCCTGCACCGCTCCGTGGTCGGACGGCACGCCCGTGTCGGCGAGGGCTGCGTCCTGGACTCCGTGGTCATCGGCGACGCCGCCCGGGTGGCCGAGGGCAACGAACTCCCGCCCGGCCTGCGCATCGCCTGCGGAGCCCACCTGCCCGCCCACGGTGTGCGCATCTCCGCCTCCCCCGTTCCCTGCACCGCGCAGGGCATCGCTCACTCTGGAGTACCCCATGCATCGTCAGCCGCCCACTGACCCTCCGGTCCCGGACGGCCAAGGTCAGCAGGGGTACCTGGGCTACCAGCAGCAGGGATACGGGCAACAGGGCTACGGCCAGCAGCCCCACCCCGGCGGGCAGCAGGGCTACGCCCAGCAGTACGGCGGCGACCAGTACGGCCGCCCGCCCGTCCCGCAGCAGTACGTCGTACCCCACATCCCCCAGCAGCCGGAGCCGGAGCTGGACCAGTCATACCCCCCGTACGACACATTGATCGCGACCCCGGAGCGGGCGCCGGAACCCGTCGCGAAGCCGGAGCCCGAACTGGCACCCGAGCCGGAGTCCAAGCCGGCCCCGCTGCGCTCCCGCTTCCAGGCAGTCGACGGTCTGCGCGGCATCGCCATCCTGTCGGTGCTGCTGTACCACACCAACTGGTTCAGCAACGGCCTGTTCGGCGTGGACGCCTTCTTCGTGCTGTCCGGCTTCCTCACCACACTGCTGCTGATCCGCGAGGTCGAGCGCACCGGCCGTATCCGCATCGGACGCTTCTACCGCCGCCGTTTCAAGCGCCTGCTGCCCGGCCTGATGGTGACGCTCGCCCTGGTGGTCGGGATCTCCTATCTCACCAGCCCGCTGAAGGAGGCCAACACGGTCTCCGAACAGGCACTCGGCGCGCTGCTGCAGATCGGCAACTGGGCCCAGATCGCCCGCGGTGACGCCTACTGGGACCACTTCGGGGCCATCCAGCCGCTGTCGGCCATGTGGTCGCTGAGCATCACCGAACAGTTCTACGTGGTGTGGCCGCTGGTCCTCGTCGTCGCCTTCGCCGCCTTCCGCCGGCGCGTGCTGCCGGTCGCCGTGCTCACGGTGCTGCTGTTCGGCGTGTCGGCGCTGGTCGCGCCTGTGCTGTGGCGAGGCGGCAACCACGACACCGACTTCCTGTACCTGGCGACGCAGACGCGTGCCGTGGCCTTCATGGCGGGCGGGGCCGCCGCGTTCGTGGTGCACCTGGTGCAGCGCCGGGCGGCGCGCCGCGACAGCGAGAGCAGTGCCGGGTACCACCTGGCGACGGTGACCGGGATCCTCTCCCTGGCCGCGGTGGTCTACCTCAGCATCAAAGTGAGCACCTACCACGAGCCTCTCCTGTACCAGGGCGGCCTGGCGGCCGTGGCGTTCCTGATCGCGCTCACCGCGGCCTGCCTCAGCACGGACCGCGGCCCGCTGGCCCGAGCCCTTCAGCTCAAGCCGCTCATGGAGATCGGCCAGATCTCCTACAGCCTCTACCTGCTCCACCTGCCGGTGTACTGGCTGCTGCTGATGGTCTACCCCGACATGAAGCCGTACGCCCTGTTCCTGCTGGGCACCGGGCTGACCTGGCTGCTGTCGATGGTCATGCACTACACGATCGAGCAGTACCGGGTCCGCGACTGGCGCCCCGCCAAGGCGGTCCCCCTGTTCACCGCGGCCTCGCTGGTCATCGGCTTCGGCTCCTGGTACCTGCCCACCTACATCGCCGACTCGATGCGCCCCGACGGCAAGCCGCTGGTGCTGACCCTGGGCGACTCGATGGCGGAGGACTTCGCGACGGCGCTGGCCGACCACGGTGACAAGTACGCCGTGGTCGACGGCGGCCAGCGCGGCTGCGGTGTCATGACACCCCAGGCGGTCCGCGACCGTACCGACGAGGTCTTCGAGAACTGGGACTCTTGTCTCAAGTGGGAGGAGTTCTGGACCGACCAACTCGAGGGCTCCCAGCCCGATGCGACACTCATCCACCTGGGTTGGGACGCGGCGGAACAGAAGATCGACGGCAAGTGGCTGAGCGCCTGCAGCCCCGCCTACAAGGCCCGCTACGTCAAGCAGCTCGGCAAGGCCGTGAAGCTGATCCACACGGAGTCGCCCGACACCGAGATCCTGCTCATGAACGAGCGGAACTACAACGGCGCGATCACGTCCGACTGGGGAACCTGCTTCAACGAGGTCGTCGCCGAGTTCGCCGAGTCCTCCAAGACCAAGGTGCATCTGGTGGACCTCGACGGGCTGTTGTGCGACACCAAGGGCTGTCGCCAGACCACGGACGACGGCGCACGCCTCTACCCCCAGGGTGACGACGTCCACCTCTCCAAGGCCGGCCTCCGGTTCGTCGCCCCGTGGCTGGAGGAGCAGTTGGCCGCGTCCCTGAAGTCCTGACGCCACCCGGCCTGTCCGGCGGGCTCTCCCACCGGACAGGCCGTCAGCCGCAGCACCCCGCGCTCGGCGGCAACGACCGCTTGTTGCGCGCCTCCTTGTTCCGCGCCGCCAGCAACTCGTCGGCGGGATACCCGACTTCCTCCAGCGTCAGCCCATGCGGCCGTACGACATGCACGGCGGAGTCCCGCACACCGGCGGCAAGCACCTTCCCGGGCCAGTCGGCGGGCCGATGTCCGTCCCCCACGAACAACAGCGCCCCGATGAGCGACCGCACCATGTTGTGGCAGAAGGCGTCGGCGCGAACGGTGGCGGTGATGATCCCGTCGTCGCCCTTCTCCAGGCTCAGCTCCTGCAGCGTACGAATCGTGGTGGCCCCCTCCCGCTTCTTGCAGTAGGCGGCGAAGTCATGCTCCCCGAGTAGCCCTCGCGCCGCCTCGTTCATGGCGTCGACGTCGAGGGGCCAGTCGTGCCAGAGGACGTGATTGCGCAGCAGCGGGTCGACACCGCCGGGATTGTCGGTGACGCGATACGCATACCGCCGCCAGACAGCCGAGAACCGAGCATTGAACCCACTGGGCGCATCCCTGAGGGCCCACACCCGCACGTCCCTGGGCAGCCGCCCGGCGAGCCGCTTGAGCAGCTTCTCGTGATGCTCACGCCAGACAGCCTCCGGCAGATCCACGTGCGCCACCTGCCCGCGCGCATGCACCCCGGCGTCGGTCCGTCCGGCGACGGTCAGCTCGTACGTGTCCCGCGACCGCGTGACGGTACGCAGCGCGTCCTCGACCTCCCCCTGCACGGTCCGCCGCCCGCCGGCCTGCTTGGCCCAGCCGGAGAAGTCGGTGCCGTCATAGGACAGATCGAGCCGTAGGCGTACGAACCCGGGCTGTACTTCGTCACTCACTCCTTGATCCTCTCAGGTACGCGAAAGCGGGCCCGCCCCGTCAAGGGCGGGCCCGCTCAGCGAGAGCTCAGCCTCAGGCGTCCTTGGACTCCTCGGCCGGAGCCTCGGCGACATCCTTGGTGACGTCGACCTTGGTCTCCTCGGCCTTGGCCTCCTCGGCCTCCTTGACCGCACGCTTGGTGGCGGCCTCGGCCTCACCCGTGGCCTCCTGCGCGACCGTCAGCGCCTCGACCAGCTCGATGACAGCCATGGGCGCGTTGTCGCCACGACGGTTACCGATCTTGGTGATACGGGTGTAGCCACCCGGACGGTTCTCGTAGCGCGGGCCGATCTCGGTGAAGAGCGTGTGGACGATGCTCTTGTCCGTGATCACCTGAAGCACCTGACGGCGGTTGTGAAGGTCACCCTTCTTCGCCTTGGTGATCAGACGCTCGGCGTACGGCCGCAGCCGGCGGGCCTTCGCCTCGGTGGTGGTGATACGACCGTGCTCGAACAGCGACTTCGCGAGGTTCGCAAGAAGCAGCTTCTCGTGCGCGGCGCTGCCGCCCATACGGGCACCCTTGGTGGGCTTCGGCATTGTGTTTCTCCTAGGTGTCTGCCCCGGCCGTGTCAGGTACCGGGGTCAGTATCCGAGCAGGCGGTCGCCTGTCGGAGATCCGGACAGAGCCCCGAAGGGGCTCGTCCGGAAGGGGCGCGGGGAACTGCGCGATCAAGCACAGCGCACCCGCGCCCGAAAAGGGACCGTCTGACCCGAGCTCTTAGTACTGCTCGGTCTCGACGAAGCCCGCATCCGCGTCGTCGTCCGCGCCGAACGCGTCCGCCGCAGCGGTCGGGTCGAATCCAGGCGGGCTGTCCTTGAGCGCCAGCCCCATACCCGCCAGCTTCGCCTTGACCTCGTCGATCGACTTCGCACCGAAGTTGCGGATGTCGAGCAGGTCGGCCTCGGAGCGGGCGACCAGCTCACCCACGGAGTGGATGCCCTCACGCTTGAGGCAGTTGTACGACCGAACGGTGAGCTCCAGCTCCTCGATCGGCAGCGCCAGATCGGCGGCAAGGGCCGCGTCCGTCGGGGACGGGCCCATGTCGATGCCCTCGGCGTCGATGTTGAGCTCGCGGGCGAGACCGAACAGCTCGACCAGCGTCTTACCGGCGGAGGCCATGGCGTCACGCGGACGCATCGCCTGCTTGGTCTCGACGTCGACGATCAGCTTGTCGAAGTCGGTGCGCTGCTCGACACGCGTGGCCTCGACCTTGTACGTGACCTTCAGAACCGGCGAGTAGATGGAGTCGACCGGGATACGACCGATCTCCTGGCCCACCTGCTTGTTCTGCACGGCGGAGACGTAACCACGGCCACGCTCGACCGTGAGCTCCATCTCCAGCTTGCCCTTGCCGTTGAGCGTGGCGAGGACGAGGTCGGGGTTGTGCACCTCGACACCGGCCGGAGGCGCGATGTCGGCGGCGGTGACCAGACCCGGGCCCTGCTTGCGCAGGTACATCACGACCGGCTCGTCGTGCTCCGAGGAGACGACCAGCTGCTTGATGTTGAGGATCAGGTCGGTGACGTCCTCCTTGACGCCCGGCACGGTGGTGAACTCGTGCAGGACACCGTCGATCCGGATGCTGGTGACAGCCGCACCGGGGATCGACGACAGGAGCGTACGACGCAGGGAGTTGCCGAGGGTGTAGCCGAAGCCCGGCTCCAGCGGCTCGATCACGAACCGGGAGCGGAATTCGTCGACGACCTCTTCGGTCAACGAGGGACGCTGAGCGATCAGCATGTGTGGATCAGATCCTTCAGTCGTGGGCGCCCGCTATATGACGCCCGACGGAACCGCCCCCGGCAAAAAGGGGCGGGTACTGCAAGGGTACGGGCGATACGGCCCCGGTTCACTCCGCTTGCGCGGGGAAGGGAGCCGTACCGCCCGAATCCTGAAAGCAGCCGAGCCTCAGACGCGGCGGCGCTTCGGCGGACGGCAGCCGTTGTGCGGGGTCGGGGTGACGTCCTGGATGGAGCCGACCTCGAGGCCCGTGGCCTGCAGGGAGCGGATCGCGGTCTCACGACCGGAGCCCGGGCCCTTGACGAACACGTCGACCTTGCGCATGCCGTGCTCCTGAGCGCGGCGGGCAGCCGACTCGGCGGCCATCTGCGCGGCGAACGGCGTGGACTTCCGGGAGCCCTTGAAGCCGACGTGGCCGGCGGAGGCCCAGGAGATCACGTTGCCGGACGGGTCCGTGATGGAGACGATCGTGTTGTTGAACGTGCTCTTGATGTGCGCGTGGCCGTGAGCGACGTTCTTCTTTTCCTTGCGGCGCACCTTCTTGGCAGCGCCCTGACGTCCCTTGGGGGGCATCTCTTAACTCCTACGGGAGGTGGTCGGTCCTACAGCGAAGACCGTGGACTTGGTCCGCTGCGGACTACTTCTTGCCCGGCTTCTTCTTGCCGGCGATGGCGCGACGCGGGCCCTTGCGGGTGCGGGCGTTGGTGCTGGTGCGCTGACCGCGGACGGGCAGACCGCGGCGGTGCCGCAGACCCTGGTAGCAGCCGATCTCGACCTTGCGGCGGATGTCGGCCTGGATCTCGCGACGGAGGTCACCCTCGGTCTTGATGTTGTTGTCGACGTACTCGCGGATCGCGACGAGCTGCTCCTCGGAGAGGTCGCGGACGCGGGTGTTCGGGTCGACGCCGGTGGCTGCCAGCGTCTGCTGCGAAAGGGTCCGGCCGATGCCGAACACGTAGGTGAGGGCGACCTCCACGCGCTTTTCGCGCGGGATGTCAACACCGGAAACGCGTGCCATTCAATGGCTCCAGTTGATCTTCGGAGGTCTTCCGCAGAACCGACTCCCAGCCGCCGTACGAGGTACGAACTGGGTCCCCGGCCTCCGAACCGGGGGTGTCGAGCCGTAGGGCTCGGGCCCTGCGTATGAACATATTCAGCTCGCGTCGCGCGAATCTCTGCGCATGCAGAGGGAAATGGCCTGCGATCAGCCCTGGCGCTGCTTGTGGCGCGGGTTCTCGCAGATCACCATGACCCGACCGTGACGGCGGATCACCCTGCACTTGTCGCAGATCTTCTTGACGCTCGGCTTGACCTTCATGGGATGTGAGGTTCTCCGGGTCAGTTGCCGGCGGCCCCGCGGGGAACGCGGGACGTGGGGCAAGATCTACTTGTACCGGTAGACGATCCGGCCACGCGTCAGGTCGTACGGAGACAGCTCCACCACGACCCGGTCGTCAGGGAGGATGCGGATGTAGTGCATACGCATCTTGCCGCTGATGTGTGCCAGGACCTGGTGGCCGTTCTGGAGCTCGACCTTGAACATGGCGTTCGGCAGAGACTCGACGACAGTGCCCTCGATCTCGATGGCACCTTGCTTCTTGGCCACGCTTCGCCCTTCGGAATCGACTACCTTGATCGACCCCTGCACTTTCCCTTACGGGGCGCATGCAGACATGCGGGTGCACAAGAGCCGACGAGTCAGTCTACGTCAGCGCAACCGGAAAGACGAATCGGGGAAGTCTGCCCAGCAGGCAGATCATTAAGCGCCCCAAAGGGGCGCGGGGCTCTGTCGGCATGCGGCTCCGCCGCATGGACGCGACCAGCCCCCAGGAGCCCGCAGCCGCCAGCCGGCAGGACCGCCCCCTGGAAGGCGCTCAGGCCAGCGGATCCGGCGCAGCCACAACCCCGTACTCCGCCAGCTTCGCCTTACCCCCGTCGGGAGACGTCAGCACCAGCGGCCCCTGCTCGGTCAGCGCAACCGAGTGCTCCCAGTGGGACGACCACGTACCGTCGGTCGTGATCACCGTCCAGTCGTCCGAGAGAACCTCCGTCTTCGGGGTGCCCAGCGAGACCATCGGCTCGATCGCGAGGCAGAAGCCCGGCACCAGCTTCGGGCCCTTGCCCCGGCGCCGCTCGACATAGTTCAACAGGTGCGGGTCCATGTGCATCTCGGAGCCGATGCCGTGACCGCCGTAGTCCTCGATGATCCCGTAGCGGCCCCCGCCGGGCTTCGGCTGGCGGCGGATGTACGTCTCGATGGCCCGCGAGATGTCGACGAGCCGGTTCCCCTGCTTCATCGCGGCGATGCCGGCCCACATGGACTCCTCGGTCACCCGCGACAGCTCGATCAGCTCCGGAGCGTGACCGGAGCCCACGAAGGCGGTGTAGGCGGCGTCGCCGTGCCAGCCGTCGATGATCGCGCCGCAGTCGATGGAGATGATGTCGCCGTCCTTGAGGACGACGTCCTCGGACGGGATGCCGTGGACGACGACGTCGTTCACCGAGGTGCAGATCGTCGCGGGGAAACCGCCGTAGCCGAGGAAGTTCGACTTGGCTCCGTGCTCCGCGAGCACCTTGCGGGCGACCTCGTCCAGATCCTTGGTGCTGGCCCCGGGCACCGCGGCCTCGCGCGTGGCCGCGTGAATGGCGGCGACGACCAGCCCCGCCTCACGCATCTTGGCGATCTGCTCGGGGGACTTGATCTGCACCATGGGGACGGGGGCCTTTCTTGACCAGCAGTTTGGAGCTTGGTTACTACGAACGAGCGAGAGTCCGCCTCCACGATAAGGCCACTGCGCCCTGGCCATGGGATCACATGGGGGCAAAGCAACATCCGGGAGCATGGATCCCTACGTCAGACGCGGCCCTGCGGCAAGTTGTGGAGCCCCAAGAGCCCGTACAGCCGTGACTGCCGGGGACGCCTCACGGCGTCTACGCACCCGGCGCGTTGAGGGCACGGTCACGGCATGGAGGGCCATCCATGGCCGGTCGTTCCGAGGGAAGCGTCCTCGCCGGTAAGGTGGCTCTCACTGTTAACTTCTGCCTGGCGTGCATTCAGAGCACACCAGGCAGCCTTTGACCGATATGTACTCGTCGAACCTCAGACCGTCACCTCTGGCGCAGTAGCGCGGGGGTCGCAGGAGGCACCGTGCTCACCGCGTTCGCCCGGGCGTTCAAGACGCCCGACCTGCGCAAGAAGCTGCTCTTCACGCTCGGCATCATCGTGGTGTACCGGGTCGGTACGCACATTCCGATCCCGGGTGTCGACTACAGGAACGTCCAGACCTGCATCGACCAGGCGAACGCCAGCCAAGGCCTGTTCGGTCTGGTCAACATGTTCAGTGGCGGCGCGCTGCTTCAGATCACGATCTTCGCGCTCGGCATCATGCCGTACATCACGGCGAGCATCATTCTGCAGTTGCTGACCGTGGTCATTCCCCGCCTGGAAGCCCTCAAGAAGGAGGGACAGGCCGGTACTGCGAAAATCACTCAGTACACCCGCTACCTGACCGTGGCGCTCGCCATCCTCCAGGGCACCGGCCTGGTGGCCACCGCCCGAAGCGGCGCGCTTTTCCAGAACTGCCAGGTCGCCAACCAGATCGTGCCCGACCAGTCGATCTTCATCACCATCACCATGGTCATCACCATGACCGCCGGTACGGCCGTCGTCATGTGGCTCGGTGAGCTCATCACCGACCGCGGCATCGGCAACGGCATGTCGATCCTGATGTTCATCTCGATCGCCGCGACCTTCCCGTCCGCGCTGTGGGCCATCAAGCAGCAGGGCTCCCTGGCCGACGGCTGGATCGAGTTCGGCACCGTCATCGCCGTCGGCCTGGTCGTGATCGGCCTGGTGGTCTTCGTCGAGCAGGCTCAGCGCCGTATTCCGGTCCAGTACGCGAAGCGCATGATCGGCCGTCGGTCCTACGGCGGTACGTCGACGTACATTCCGCTGAAGGTCAACCAGGCGGGCATCATCCCTGTGATCTTTGCCTCGTCGCTGCTCTACATCCCGGCGCTGATCGCGCAGTTCGCCGGTGGAACCTCCGGCTGGAAGACCTGGATCGAAAGGAATCTCGCGGATCCGGGCGCCCCGACGCACATTGTCCTCTACTTCGTCCTGATCATTTTCTTCGCCTTCTTCTACGTGGCCATCTCGTTCAACCCCGAGGAAGTCGCGGACAACATGAAGAAGTATGGTGGCTTCATCCCGGGCATCCGGGCTGGCCGACCGACCGCTGAGTACCTTTCCTACGTGCTCAACCGGATCACCTGGCCGGGCTCGCTGTACTTGGGTCTGATCGCTCTCGTGCCGACGATGGCGTTGGCTGGTTTTGGGGCAAACCAGAACTTCCCGTTCGGCGGGACCAGCATCCTGATCATCGTGGGTGTGGGCCTGGAGACGGTGAAGCAGATCGAGAGCCAGCTCCAGCAGCGCAATTACGAAGGGTTCCTCCGCTGATGCGAATCGTCCTCGTCGGACCGCCGGGTGCCGGGAAGGGAACGCAGGCCGCGTTCCTGGCCAAGAACCTGTCGATCCCGCACATCTCCACGGGCGACCTGTTCCGAGCCAACATCAGCCAGCAGACGGAGCTCGGGAAACTCGCGAAGTCCTACATGGACGCGGGCAACCTGGTACCGGATGAGGTCACCATCGGGATGGCCAAGGACCGCATGGAGAAGCCGGACGCCGAGAACGGCTTCCTGCTGGACGGCTTTCCGCGCAATGTCTCCCAGGCCGAGGCGCTCGACGAGATGCTCCAGTCCGAGAGCATGAAGCTGGACGCGGTGCTGGACCTCGAGGTCCCCGAGGAAGAAGTGGTCAAGCGGATCGCCGGGCGGCGGATCTGCCGCAAGGACTCCAGCCACGTCTTCCACATGACGTACAGCCGGCCGCAGACGGAGGGCGTGTGCGACGTCTGTGGTGGCCAGCTGTACCAGCGGGACGACGACTCCGAGGAGACTGTCCGCAAGCGGCTGGAGGTCTACCACACGCAAACCGAGCCGATCATCGACTACTACAAGGCTCAGGGTCTGGTAGTGACGATCTCGGCCCTCGGCAAGGTGGACGAAGTCACCAAGCGCGCAATGGACGCGCTGCGGAGCAACGACAAATAGGCAGCGTGCAGCCAGACGAAGAAACGGGTGGGGGCGGCCCCGATCGGGTGGCGCGCCCCCCCCGTTGATATATAAAACAATTACGCCGCCGCATTACCAAGGGGTTTTTTTTTTAAACAAAAGGCCGGTATGTTATTAAAAAAAG